>NZ_JAKUEN010000001.1:0-891942 GCF_022662915.1 Bacillus cereus group sp. BfR-BA-01453
TACCTCATTTCTATCGTTGATTCCATTATAACGAGGTTTTTTGATAAAAATACACAAAAACCCCGAATCATGGGGCTTTTTTTTAGTGTCCATGATTCGGGGTACAGTTCAAATGTTAGGTAGATACTTCTTTTTTTAGAAATTTATATGTAATTCAACTGGGCAATGGTCTGACCCCATTACTTCACTATTAATTTTCGCCGCTGTTATTTGGTCTTTCATTCTCTCGGAAACAACAAAATAATCTAAACGCCATCCAATATTTTCACCTTTGTAATCTTGCTCTTACATTTATGAATACATACATACACACTTTATTCAGGTTATACTAATTTCAGAGGTGATGTTCTTTGCACAATGAAAGAGTTACGTTAACAAATGAGCATTGGCAAGCAATTATTCATAATGATTCTTCCTATGATAGCAAATTCTTTTATGCCGTGAAATCAACCAGGGTTTTTTGCCGACCGTCATGCAAATCAAGAATACCGAATAAAAACAATGTACGAATTTTTCATCATGCAGAGCAAGCATTAAGTGAAAACTTTCGCCCGTGCAAACGTTGTAAACCAAATGGGCTCACTTTACCTAATGAAGAGTGGGTAGAACAAATTAAAGAGTATATCGAAAAACACTTTGATGAATTATTAACTCTAGACATACTTGCAGAAATGTGCCATGGTAGCCCCTTTCATTTACAACGCACTTTCAAAAAAATGACAGGAATAAGTCCGATAGAATATATACAGCAGTTCAGAATTGTTAAAGCAGCAGAACACCTTTTACACACAAATCAACCCATTAAAGAAATTAGTACTGCCGTCGGGATAGAAAACCCAGAATATTTCGCAACTTTATTTAAAAAGAAAACTGGATTTACCCCTACTGAATATCGAAAAAAGAATGAAATGAAAGAGGGATACAATAATGAATTCTTACAAAAATAATTATATATATTGGACGCTACTTACACATGCAAATTGGAAGTTTCATATTGCTGCAACTGAAACTGGACTATGTTTCATTGGATCACAAAACGAAACCTTTGAAGAAGTAAATATATGGGCTAGAAAAAAATTGCCTCAACATATATTGATCCATAGTCCAGATTACTTACAAGTATATACAAAAGAAATTATCGAGTATTTAGAAAACAAGAGAGAAACCTTTACATCCCCTATCGATGCTTACGGAACTGCATTTCAATTATCTGTTTGGAGTACGGTACGTGAAATTCCTTATGGAAAAACATATTCTTATACAGAAATTGCAGATAGAATTCAAAAACCTACAGCGGTACGTGCCGTTGCGTCTGCTATTGCTGCCAACCCAATTCTCATTACGATTCCTTGCCACCGTGTTATTGGAAAGAATGGTAAACTAACTGGTTTTAGAGGGGGATTAGAAATGAAGAAAGAATTGCTTGCATTAGAAAAATTACAGGTGGAATTCATATGACAGCCGAATATAGTAACGCATTAACTTTAACAGTTCCAACAGAATTTAGTTTTCAAGAAAATTTACGCTATCTATCCCGTTCTAACAATGAATGTATGTTCCACATTGAAGATAACAAAATTTATAAAGTTATCCCTGTTCACGATGTAAATCCTTTAGTTGAAATTAGTATGAATGCGGATGATACTATTCAAATACGTTTTTTAGGAGAAGCCTATATCTCTGTAAAACCGATACACGATGCTGTAGCTAACTATGTAACTGAATGGTTTGATTTAACTACTGATTTAGCTCCCTTTTATACATTAGCTAAACATGATGTACTCCTTCAAAGACCAATTGAACAATATTATGGCCTTCGTACTTTAGGTATTCCAGACTTATTTGAGGCACTTTCCTGGGGAATTATCGGGCAACAAATTAACCTCACATATGCTTATACACTAAAAAGAAGATTAGTCGAGACATTTGGAAGTTATGTAGAATGGAACGATAGAAAGCATTGGATATTCCCTTCTCCTGAAACAATTGCCAATTTACACGTAGAGGACCTCAAAAACTTAAAAATGACCACTAGTAAGTGTGATTATTTAATCGGTATTGCAAAGCTTATTACAGAAGGAAAACTATCAAAAGAATCTTTACTACAAACACAAGATGTAAAGATTGCTGAAAAACAATTAACTGCTATACATGGTATAGGTCCGTGGACTGCTCACTATGTTTTAATGCGCTGTTTACGATTCCCTTCCGCTTTTCCAATTGACGATGTTGGTTTGCACAATGCAATTAAATATATAACAGGTTCTAAAAGTAAACCGACTAAACAGGAAATAAAAGATTTTGCGGCAAATTGGATCAACTGGGAGTCTTACGCAACTTTTTATTTGTGGCGAGTATTATACTAAAAAACCAAGTAGCGTTTTTGCACTACTTGGTTCTTTTTTAAGCTTGTTCTTCAAATCTTCTTGCAATTTCTATAATAACTTGAACAGCTTTTTCCATAACATCTACCGAAACATACTCAAATTTACCGTGATAGTTTTCACCACCTGTGAAAATGTTTGGGGTTGGTAATCCCATATACGATAATTGTGATCCATCTGTTCCACCGCGAATCGGATGAATGTTTGGTTCGATATTTAAACTTTTCATTGCTTCATATGCAATATCAACAATTTCTCTCACTGGTTCAATCTTTTCAAGCATGTTATAGTATTGATCATTCATTTCTAAAACGACTGCATCTCGTCCATACTTCTCTTGCATTTGCTTCACAATATTTTCAACGTTATGTTTACGCGCTTCAAAATTTTCACGATCAAAATCTCGAATAATATAATACGCTTTACTTTGCTCAACATCACCATTTAAAGAAAGTAAATGATAGAATCCTTCATAACCCTCTGTATATTCTGGTGCCTCTTCTACTGGTAAATAGCTATTAAACTCCATAGCAAGTTTAGTTGCGTTACGCATTTTATTTTTCGCTGTTCCAGGATGTGTATTCGTTCCGTTAAACGTTAACTTAGCACCTGCAGCATTAAAGCTTTCATACTCTAAACCACCTAATGGACCTCCATCCATCGTATAAGCAAATGAAGCGCCAAACGCTTCTACATCAAAATGCGCTGGGCCGCGGCCAATTTCTTCATCCGGCGTAAAGGCAACTCTAATTTTCCCATGTTTAATTTGCGGATTATGTATTAAATAATTCATTGCAACCATAATTTCTGTAAGACCGGCTTTATCATCTGCTCCAAGAAGTGTCGTACCATCAGTTGTAATAATCGTATGGCCTTTATAAGATGGTAACTCTGGGAATTGTTCTGGTGTTAACACAACATTTAGCTCTTCATTTAACGTAATTGCGTTCCCGTCAAAGTTTTCATGAATTTGTGGTTTTACATTTTTCCCCGTAAAGTCTGTTGCTGTATCTAAATGTGCTAAAAAACCGATTACAGGAACATCCTTATCCGTATTAGCTGGAAGTGTTGCCATTACATACCCGTTATCGTCCATCGTTACTTCTGTTAACCCAATTTCTTTTAGCTCTTCAACTAATAACTTACCAAATTCAATTTGTCCAGGTGTTGTTGGCACTGTATGACTTTCTTCATTTGATTGCGTATCAATTTTTACATATCTCGTAAATCTTTCAATAAGTTCTTGTTTCAAACTCGTTCACTCCCTTTTATATTTCTTTCTCTATTATAATCCTTGAGACGAAATATTTTAACTTTTTTGACTGTAAAGATCTATATTCCATCCACATTTTTAATGATTTACAATAAATTTGAAAAGATATAATATTTGTACATTTAAACTTTAACATGTAACATACATAATTATAAATATGGGAGGTATGAAAGATGAAGCTAGCCCTCTTTCGCTATTTTCTTTTTTTCTTAGGGTTAATTTTCTTTGGGCTTGGAAATGCTCTTGCAGTCAAAGTGAAATTTCTCGGTTTACATCCTTGGGAAGTTTTAAATATGGCTCTCTACCAAAGGTTTGGATGGACGATTGGTACGTGGAGTGTCATATGTGGGTTATGTCTCGTTCTCATTTCTTTACTAGTAGATCGAAAATATATAAATGTGGGAACATTTTTAAATGCACTACTTATCGGTCCCATTATGGACTTTTTCTTACAATCAAATATTCTTCCAAACGCTAGTGATTATTTATGGATAAACTTACTCATTTTATTTTCTGGTATTGCCATTACAGGTATCGGTGGAGGTATGTATGTTGCGGCTGGAATTGGTGCTGGACCTCGTGATGGATTTATGCTTACTATTTCCGACAAAACAGGTCTATCTATTAGCCGTGCTCGAATCATTGTAGAATGCATTGTACTAGTTATTGGATTTATGCTCGGTGGTCCTGTTTTTATCGTAACTTTTCTATACACTTTTATTCAAAGTCCCATCTTTCAGCAATCATTTAAGGTGTTTCAAACACTTTTACATACTTTACAAAACAAAGATAAAGTTAGTGAGCATATTTAAATTACAACTTAATACAAATCAAACACCCTATTTACGATTCTCACCGCAAATAGGGTGTTTCTTTTTCATCTCACAATTTAAGAATATATGCTACTCATTCACAATAAAAGTATATACATCATTATAAATACAACCATTTACCCTAATAACATACTTCCCGGGTTTACTAAAACGAATTGTGTATTTATTTAGCTGAATTGCTTCTTTATCTCCAGAAAGAACATCAATGCTTCTGCCACTTAATACATATAATTCATTTAGATTCATCGATACATCAATAGTATTGAAATTCTCCTCTTTCACTTGTTGTACTTCCGCAGCGCTTACACTTGGTTCTAAAAACAGTAGTCCACTTAATCCAATCGTCCCCGCTAAAGCAACTCCCGCAAACTTTTTAATTTGTTTCATTACAATGACCTCCTTATAGATTTTGCGTAAAGGTGATGTCCTCCCTTACACCACAAAGCCTATATGTAATGAAATAAAAAGTAAACGAGGACAGTAAGACAAAATTCTACATCTTTTTCTCCTATTGAATATAAATCCAACGTTTGGAGTTTTGTCACATTTAAAATTGTTTACTTAAACCAACTTTCAATTATATTATTCAGAAACCGAATAATTACTTATTGATTTAACATTCTAAAAATAGTTGATAAAAATACTTTCTATTGAAATAAAAAAGATTTTGCTATAAAAGTAACTTTTACAACAAAATCCATACAACCAACTTTATTCCGCTTTCCATAATCTCTCTACATTCATTAATTGTTCTTCATTAAATTCCATCTTATATATATCTGGTTTTGACGTATTCATTAAAAATTCGAAACCATATTGCTTATCAAAATAATTCATCATGAGTGTCATGACAAGTCCATGTGTACCAATTACAATTTTTTGTCCTTGAAAATCCATTAAGATTTCTTTTAATACTTTCGCTACTCTTCTCCGGCAATCCGTATACGACTCTCCTTCCGCTAGTGCAAAGTCAGGATTAGAGAACATCTTCTGTACAAGCGGATACACTTCTTTATCTGATATAACTTGATCCCCACTAGAAAACATACACTCTTTAAGGTTTTCATATATTAATATTTCTTTTTCATAGAGATTAGCTGTTTTTTCTATCGTTAATACAGCCCTCTTATACGGACTTGAAATGAAAGTATCGATTCCCTCTGTTTTTAATATATTTGTTACTCTATGAGCGTCTAAACTTCCCTTTTTAGTTAAACCACGTGTTCTTTCTCTTTCACCGCCATCTAATTTTGGTGATTCACCATGCCTAACCATATAAATATACGTATTCATACTTCCTCCTTGAAAATATTCATTCGTTTTTTATAAACTTTGCTGATTTGTTCGTCTAATCCATTCTCCTACTAAACTCTCGAACAATTCAGGCTGTTCAATTTGCAAATTATGCCCTGCCATATCTAACACCGCTAATGTCGCTCTTGGGTAATCATCAATAATTTCTATAATATCTTGATAACCTACCGATATATCTTGTCTTCCAGCTAATAACAGAACAGGTTTCTCATATTTCTTACGGTGAAAATCTATAGTAAGAGAGTAATTTTTTTGCAACCTTTCAATAAACTCATAATTAGCAACATCTAACCCCGGCTTAATTTCCTCTTGAAATCGCTTATATGTATATTCATTTGCTATTACTGCTAACTCGCTAAATTCTTCTCTTTCGGTAGAAGTTAACGTATTTAAAAACTCCTTATCTTGTACAATTATCTGTTTATCCGGTAAACGTCTTTCTTTTTGCATCGCAACAACCACAGGACATATTAATAATAGTCCATTGACTCTCTCAAACATTTTTGAAAGTATCCCTCTAGCTAAATATCCACCGAAAGACTCTCCTACTAGTAAAAAATCTTTCTTTGGAATGATTTCTTCAATAAACATAGTTAACACTTCTAATATATGATCTGAACTATTTATCCAATCTGGAGCGTTCGACTTTCCCATTCCAGGTAAATCAATATATATTCGCTTATAACCTTCATCTTTTTGAAATACTGATTCCATACATTTCATCATTAACCTATGGTCAGGAGCACAGCCATGTATGATAATGACTGGTTTTCCTTCTCCAACAATTTCATAGTATATTTCTGCATCTTCAATTCGAAATAACATAAAAAATCCTCCCTATTTATACATTCCTTTTGAATGGCAACACTATCAAATTTATAAGAATACACGTTCCCAATTTACATCCCCTACAATTGATTGTCAAATTTAAATTTTCAGACTAAAAATAAATCAGCTTCCTTCTATTTTTATTTCCTAGAAGAAAGCTGATTTATTTTACCCTATCCAATTTGAAACCTTGTTCTTATCAGTTTTGTTACCCCTTATTCTTCTATTTTCATCAACACAATTCTCCAACCATCTGGGTCCTCTATCGTTATCCCCTTATCTTTCCAATATGGATTTTCTGGTTCCACTTCATCGTATCCCAATGTATGCAGCCTTTTACTCACCTTCTTCATTTCACTATCTTCACTCATATAAAATACAAGTAAATTATCTTTTGTCGGAGCTGGACAAGGACTCCCATCAATATGTCTTGTAAATTCTAAATGATACTCTTCATCTGGGAGCCCAAACATGACCCCATCATAACCTTCATGATCGTAAAATTCACCTATACGTTTTAAGCCTAATCCTTTTTCATAGAATGCTATAACCTCTTCAAACTTATTCGTCGGACGTGCGATTCGAAACTTCACCAAATTTTTCATGATTTTCCTCCCATACTAAAAATTTCATACATGATTACGTATTATTGTACATACGTAACACATTTTTGAAATCACTCATTAGTATAAGAATAAATACATACAAAGGTCTTACTTAAAATAACCTCTATCAGTCAAAAATTAAAATTCAAAAAAGCCTTTATCATTTTATATGCAATTTTGCATCTCTACTTTCAAATCACTAAAAAACCTTTACAATTCAAAAGATGACTAAATATACAATTTCTATTTAAAATCTTTATGCAGTATATACTATCAAATGCAATATTTTTCATTTTTTAGAGCAATTATACTTTTCAAAACTTCCTTATAAACATGATTTTTATAAGGAAATCTGATACAATTCTTAAATAATATTATTATGTATAGATATTACGAATATGGTACATAATTAAAGAAGGTGATTTTATTGAAATTAAATAAAAATTTACAACTATGTATATTAATTGGAACATTAATGTGTTATTCAATCTATTTTATGTTTTTCTATCTATTCCCCACTCATTTTTCAAATTCGGATGTACGCTTCGCTTCACTTATTGTTGAAGCCATTACATTTGTATCACTCATTTATTCTATATATTCTAAAAAAGTTAGTTCAAATCCGTTTTGGATATGTATCACGATAGCAATTGGTAGTTTTTTATTAGGAAAAATAGTATATACATATCAAGATAGCTTCTTCAAAATTCCAATACATCGTTTTACTATTTCTGATGTATTTTATATGCTTTTTCTACTCTTCTGTCTTATCGCTTTCTGCTATAAAATCCTAAAAGAATGCGATAAATGGGAAAAAGCATTCTTTATTTGTGATATATGCATAGTACTTACTTCCATATTCACATTAGAGTGGTATTTATTTAATCAACCAAATTTAAATATATTCTCTCTTTCACTAGGAGATGTTTTTCTTTCATTTCTATATCCAATTGCAGATTTATTATTCCTTCTACTAGGTGTTAGTCTCTTTTTCCGTCCAACAATTTTTAATTCTAAACGGAAAATTTATATCTTTATTTTTGTATTAATAAGTTCTGCAACTTTTAACTATATTTATTTTTACTTAAATAACCATTTATCAACTGAAGCGATAACATTATTACGTCTTTTATATAGAATACCTATATTACTTATTGCAATAGCTGGATCTATTTCAGAAGATCGTAATAGTCATAAAAATTATTTCATTGTAAACCCTATAATAGGAAAAAAGGCTTTAGTTGTATTTCCCTATCTTGCTGTTGCAATACTAATCGGGTTTACATTAAAGGAACAAACATCATCTTCCACTCTCATTACGGGAAATTGTATTACTTTTATTTTCGTACTCATTCGTCATTCTATTGTACGTATGCAAAACAATTCCCTAACTAAACGTTTACAGGCATTTAATGCTCAACTAGAAGAAAAGGTTACTTTACGGACTTCAGATTTAGTTCATAAATCTGAGGCTCTATCTCAAAAGCAACAAAAATTCAAATCATTATATGAATATCATCCTGACCCTATTTTTACAATTGATTTAAATGGCGTATTCTTAAATGTAAATAAAGCTGGAAGTATACTACTCGGTGTACCAACGGATGAGTTACTTGGTGAAACTTGTTTTTCGATTATTTTAGATGAAGACAAATATAAACTAGCATCTGCATTAGAAAAAGTGAAACAACAAGAATCAGCATCCTTACAACTTAGTTCTCAATATAAAGATGGATTTACTTATTCTTTATACGTTACCATCGTCCCTATTATGATAGACGGGCAAATTTCAGGAAGCTATATTATGATGAAAGATATTACTGCGCTAAAAAAACAGCAAGAAGAAATAAAATATTTAGCATTCCATGATACTGTAACGAAAATTGGGAACCGTGCCTTTTTCCATAAGAAATTAAAAAGAATTATAAAAAATGCTAAAACGACAGAAAGCGAGTTTGCATTATTATATTTGGACTTAGATCGCTTTAAAGCAATTAACGATACACTTGGACATTCGGCAGGAGATCACATATTAGAAGAAGTAGCGAAGCGATTCCAATCATGTCTTCCATCACATACTCATCTATCAAGAATCGGTGGCGATGAATTTACAATCTTAATTGAAAACTATACTGACGAAGATTCCTTATTCGAGTTATGCAACCAGTTATTTGAATGCATGGAAAAATCGTTTGTCATATATGAACATACATTAACTTTATCACTAAGTATCGGCATCGCTATTTATCCACATTCCGGAATCGATACCGCTACACTTCTGAAAAACGCTAATGTTGCAATGTATGATGCGAAAGCAAAAGAACTTAATTCTGTCTCTATTTATGATGATGTAATTGCAAAAAAAATTGAAAGACGATTGCGATTAGAAAAAGATTTACCAAATGCAATTCAAAATGAAGAATTGTTCCTTTTATATCAACCTCAAGTTGATAGCAAGTCTAACAAAATTATCGGTGCTGAAGCTTTAATTAGGTGGAATCATCCTGAATTAGGTGTTATTTCTCCATACGAGTTTATTCCGATTGCAGAAGAAACGCTACAAATCATTCCAATAGGAAAATGGACACTACAACAAGCTTGTGAGCAAATGAAACGTTGGCACACAAGCGGATATTCACATTTGAAAATAGGTGTAAATTTATCTGCTAAAGAATTTGAACAAGAAGATTTTGTAAAGTCTATTTCTGCTACATTAACAAATACAGGTTTACCAGCAAGTTCTCTTGATCTTGAATTAACAGAACGAATTGCAATGATGGATGAGCGAGAAACATTAATAAAACTGCGTACACTAAAGAGTTTAGGCGTTCACATTTCAATTGACGACTTTGGTACTGGTTATTCTTCGCTAGCCTATTTACCTTTATATCCAATCGATACGTTAAAAATCCCGAGAGAATTTATTACAATGTCTGAAACATGTGATGATGGAATGGAAATTATTAAAACGATCATCACATTAGCAAATACATTAGGAATGTCAGTTATCGCTGAAGGTGTAGAAACGAAAGAACACGTGAGTTTCCTTCAAAAAAATAAATGTCAGTTTATTCAAGGGTACTATTATAGTAAACCTATCCATACGCATGCATTTACTGAACTATTAGAAATCGGGATTCACCCATAGTACATGGCTAATTGTTATAAGTAATAATGAATTTGAACAACTATAGCAAAAAGGAAAGAAGAGATCTTCTTTCCTTTTGTTTTTTATTTACATTTCTATTACTTCACTACTTCATTTATTATATCTATTAATTGATGAATCCCCTCATTATTAGTTTTCTTATATCCATTCATGTTTTGAATATATCTCTCCTTATTTGTATACAACTTATTTACTGCATGTATAAATGTATTCGTACTTACTCTGTCTTGGAGTATAACTTCCGCATATCCTTGCCGAGAAAAATATTCAGCATTTAAAACTTGATCTCCCCTACTGGAACTGTTAGTTAACGGGATAAGCAACATCGGTTTCTTCAAAAATAACAATTCAGAAATAGCAGTAGAACCCGCTCTGGAAACTACAACACTCGCCATATTTAGTATGTGCGGCAATTCTTCCCCTATATATTCGAATTGCATATAACCTTCCATGCCAACAGATGAATCTACCTTCCCTTTACCGCACATATGAACAATATTAAAATTTAACAACAATGTTTCCAAACTTTTTCTTACCATATCATTTATCCATTGAGCGCCTTGACTCCCACCCATAATTAACAATACCGGTTTATCTTGCTTAAATTTACAATAGCTTCTTCCCCGCAATACGTTGCCTCTCTCAATTTCTTCCCTTACAATTGGTCCTACATAAACCTTCTTCTCATTACTTACATTTTCTCCTGTCTGAGGAAATGTTGTACATAGTTTTGTAGTAAAAGGTAATGCTATTTTATTTGCTAATCCTAACGTACTATCTGGTTCACGTATTATTACGGGTACTTTATTCATCCATGCTCCTATTACTACAGGAACAGAAACAAATCCTCCTGCCGAAAAAATAACATCTGGTTTTATTCGTTTCATTAATTTATAGCTTTGAATGCAACCTTTTATTATTTTAAAAGGATCTTTAAAGTTCTCCAAATCCCAATATCTCCTAAGCTTTCCTGTTGAAACAATATTGTATTTAACATTTTGAACTAATAGTTTTTCAATTCCATTTTGAGATCCAATATACTCAACTCCCCATCCTTTTTCCATAAATTTAGGAATCAATACTATATTAATCATTACGTGTCCGGCTGTACCGCCCCCAGTAAAGAGAATCTTTTTATTCATAATTTATATCCACCTTTATGATTAAAAAATCTTATTTTATACTAATCTATTACATGTAAGTAACCTTAGCATTATTTATATAAACCTTTAACTCAAATCCTATATCTTGCAAAAAATCTTTCATGAGGTCATAAAAATCATTTCCATACTCACTACATTCATACTGAGCAAAAACTCGGATTACAGGCCTAGTTCCTGCATCTATTACTGGATTTTTTCGATCACCCTTTTTCCCTTCCACATAGGCTCGACATTTATTTATCGCCTCATAGATACGCAAAGCATGCTCTTCTTCATTCTTCCAGTCCAGCGTATCAACAATTAAAAGAAATAGTGTATTTTGATTATTTATTGTTTCATAGCCATTCATATATTTCTTACACCCTTTTTGTTTTTCATTGCATGCAGATGTCACTACACTTCTCATACTCAAGTACATCTTTTAATGATTGATGGAATTGAATTTCTGGGATCCAACCTAACCTTTTTATTTCCTCTATTACTAAACTATCATTTGAATCACTCCCACTTTTTTCTGTTTCCTCTATGAAAAAATTCAGCTGAGTTAATTCTTTATATTGTTCTAGTACCTCTAATAAAGATCGTTTCACTCCTGATCCGATATTATACTGTTTTCCATTTATTCCATCTCGTAATAACACATGATACGCTTTAACCGCATCACGTACATCTAGAAAATCCCTACTATCTTTCAAACTGTTTACTTCAATAATGGCTTTACTTCTACCTGATTCTATATCTATCATTTTTTTTGCGAGAATCGAACAAATGCCATTTGATACTCCTGGACCAATTAAGTTTGAGGGCTTTGCAATGATAATATTTGAACCCATTAATTCGCCCCAAGCCTCTGCAATAATGACTTGCATCGTTTTACTTAAACTATATGGATTTGAAATTTTTATTTCGTTTATACTATCTGCTTGCAAAGCAGATCCTATAACTAATGTTCTACAATGCGAGGCTTCTTGCTTAATTGCCTCTAATAAATATAACGTCCCTATTGCATTAATTTCTACATATTCAAGAGCAGCTGTCCAAGACTCTATGACTGAATTCCTACCGGCTAAATGTAATACATAATCTGGCTTTATTTGTTTCATTACCTTCATTACTTCGCTCTTATTCGTTAAATTACAAGTAATACCATTTTCATTTTTTTCTCTATGTGTACGATTTTGAAACATAGGAATTACATGAAAGCCCTGTTCTAAAAAATATTGGCAAGCATGGCGTCCTGTAAAACCATTTGCACCAGTTATTAAAAGGCTCGCATTTTTTTTCATCGTAAAAATCCTCCTTTTAATAGCATTTGTTTCACTTCATGTTTTGCAAGTAAGTCTTGTTGTGAACTAAAACTCTTCACATCCACAAGCGGAAAACTAGCATAATATTCTTGAAGCCCTTCTATAGGAATAGTAGGTAGTACCACAAAATAATTTTGATCAAAACTTATACTCGTTTTACTCTCTACCTCAGATAAAAGCATTTCACTTAATTTTTCACCCGGCCTGATCCCTACCTCTTTTAACTTCACATTTTCTTTTTTCGAATCTTCAATTAACACTTCTGCTAAATCTGTTATTTTACATGCCGGCATTTTCATAACAAAGATCTCCCCGCCTCTGCCTTGATATACGGCTTTAAATAACAATCCAACAGCATCTTCAATTGTTAAGAAAAATCTAGTCATATTCGCATCGGTAATCCCTACTTGTGAAGATTTTTTAATTTGTTTTTTAAAAAGCGGTACCACACTTCCACTCGTCCCTAAAACATTTCCACCACGAACACAAATAAATTTTGTTTTCTTCGTTTGTACATTCGCATGAACCATTAACTTTTCACCAATTGCTTTTGTCATCCCATACGTATTTGATGGATCGGCTGCTTTATCCGTTGAAACATATATAACTTTCTCAACTTGCATCTGTAAAGATGCTTCGATTACATTTTGCGTACCATGTATATTAGTTTTTATAGCTTCATAAGGATAATACTCACATACTGGAACATGTTTTAAAGCTGCAAGATGGAATACATAATGTACACCTTGGCATGCATAAACTAATTGATCCTTGTCACGAATATCTCCAATAATAAATTTTAATCTATCATCATTTATAAACTGTTGCTGCATTTCAAACTGAACCGTTTCATTTCTTGAAAAAACCCTAATTTCTTTCGGTGATTTTTCTAATAGTTGCTTTATAAGCTCATGCCCCCACGAACCTGTGCCACCAGTGATTAAAATTATTTTATTTAGCATTCCTTTTCCTCCTACCAAGCATTTCAATTAACATTTATTGAATTATTTTCAATTGATTCAAATCATAATCGTCGTTTGTTACATTTAATTGACAAAATAAAAAAACAGAAACTATTAAAAATAGTTTCTGTTTTTCATTTCACCTCACAACAGTAAGATTTTTTATACTGTTTGTATGATAAATTCCTTGTAATAAACAGCGCTCATTTATTTCTTATACTCGTAATAAAATAAATAGAATGATTCATAGCCAATAGTCATGTTTAAATTTATGAAAAAGGGAGGTAACGGAATGTACCGAAGCAATTCAAATCATACATATAACGGACCTTCCAAGGCACTGCCTCTCTCCCTATTTGATGTGAAAAATGAATTGAAACAAAAAAGTAAACTCACTCATTCTGGCACGATGTATAAATTAACGAAAGAAGAGCAAATCATCATCAACAACATAAAAATGCAGACAGAACAGCTAAATAAAAATAATGTCACAAGAACACGTGCATACTACCAATTTTACGTTCAATATCCGGAAATACATTGGGCACTACTTGGGCATATGGTATCACGTAACGGCGGTTGGAATATGACTGATTTAAGGGGAGATTTATATACGAAAATTTTATCAGAGAAAGAGCAAATCACATTTTTTTCTTTTTTAGAAAGAGGAAATTGGCTTATTTTTCAAGATGTCTATCCTCAATTTCTGCTTTATGAACAAAGTGTAAAAAGAACACAAAAGCTATTTCACCTTCTCCCTCACCTAAATGTTTCTACATTTATGGAAACGATGTGGAACGATTTTTGGAAAACAGGTAACAAAAAAACATTAGCAATTGCAACTATTATTAATGAACAAAACTACTTAGAAAAAAGAGTGATTCAAAATGTACACTTTAAAAAGACTGTACTAAATAGTATTGGATTTAAACTATTTGATTTCTTTCAGTTTAATCATATCCTGTTCCCATTCTACGCAAATGATAAGAAACAAAACGTATTACTATTTGGTGATACAATGAAACATTTCACTTCCTTACACGAACGGATCTTAATTGGAAAAAGGTTGTATTCATTATTATTTCGGGATACACATGTTTTATCTCAAGTAATAAGCTGGGCCCAACACCATCCTCATACAGGCTCAAGGAAAGATTACTGGCCTCATTTATTTTCAAGTGTGAATGAATCTTTTTCCCGTGAGTTTTATAAACGCCGAATAAAGAAATGCCAGTTGCGTAATGGCGCTTATCGTATATACAGTCCTGCACTCATCTACGCATGGCGAGATATAGAGCATGAAGAAGTTGACAGTGAAGATTGGTTTACGGACTGGCAAGTCGTAAATTACTTAGTGGATAAGGAGGAAAATATAAATGGACAAATTACAGAAGACTACTGTAAAACACTCGAAAAAATTGAACTTGCCATTCTTGCAAAGAAAAATGTTCTCCTTCGAGAAGACGAATAACCTTTTCGCATTAGTCATTACAATCTTACTCTCTTCTATTATCGGAACTTACTTAGATGCATTTTTTGTTGCAAAACAATTATATTCCTTTCCGGTTAGACCCTTTCCCTCCATATTTTCAGTTAACATCGGCTTTACTCTCTTTGTACTACCGATTTTAACAACGATTTTTATACAAATTTCAAAAAGATTATCTACAGTTTCTAGAATTCTTTTTATTATTTCAATCGGTATTTGTGCTAGCATTTTTGAACAGATTGCTGAAAGATTCGGTTTCTTTATTCATTGCTTAGATTGGAATCATACATATTCTTTATTTGGCTATATGATTTTCTTTTCTTTTATTTGGAAAGTATATGATTTCATACAAAAATAAAGAGACCCTTATAGATCTCTTTATTTTCAATCAATATTTTCTACATTTAAATACTTAGTTTCACAGTAGTAGCCTTTGCCGCCAACATAAACTTTTTCTACTTTATTGTTGCTATTGGTTGCTAATTTAACTAATATTTCAGAAGGCGAGTGTAAAGAATAACCTTGTTCAAATACATAGACTTCTTTTTGCAAGTTGTGCTGTTCATAAAGGTAGCAAGCTAATGCACCGTTTGAAGTTCCAGTCGCTGCTTCTTCATTGATGTCGTATAGTGGAGCAAAATTTCTGCATATAATTCGATTGTCATTAAAAGTATATAGATGCATTCCGACAACATTATAATACTTGCTAATTTCTTTAATTTTTTCAAAATTAGGTTGCAGTGTATGTAATCGTGTTTCGCTTTTTATAGGAATTAAAATATCTTTTAAGCCTGTGGAGACAATTTGAATTGGATATTTATCGTCTATAGCTTTCATGTCAAAACAGTCGATGAACTCGTTTGGAGATACAACATCATAGAATATCGGTTTGTTTTGTTCCATAAATATGATGTCATCTTTTATGGTAATAGTAAGAACACCGCTGTTCGTTTCAATCGTATAGCGATTCTGGCAAAGTTTATTTAAATGCATCAGTATCACGAAAGAGCCAATTGTAGCGTGACCACATAAATCAACTTCTTCTTTTGGTGTAAAATACTCAAATTTATAATCAGCAATTTCAGATTCTGATATAAATGCGGTTTCCGCATAGCCCAGTTGTTTAGCTATTGCCATTTTTTGAGTTGTGGTCAATGTATTATTCTCAGTAAATACCACTCCTGCTTTATTTCCGCCTTTATGCTCCTTGCTAAATGCACTTGCAACATAAACGGATATTTTCATAAGACACCTTCCTTCCTCACTTATAGTAAATTGTAGCATAGAAAACACTACGTATATATCTCATTGGGTAAATTTACTATAAAGTAAGAGACAAACTATTTTTAGCATCTGAACTCTTAAAAAATAGTTTGTCTACAGTCTGAAAAATCCTTATAGATCTCTTCTTAAGCATACTCTTCGGTTATTATTAATGGTGCAAGAGTTTGAAGACTTTTTGAACGTAAACGATAGGCAACAATTTTCTTTTTATATTGCTTTATTACATCAACATGTTCTTCATGGCTATATAGAGAAAAGCTAATCTCTTTATTCCCTTTCTTCGTTTTAATCACGATTGGTGTTCCTTCCCCGTGCGGCGGAAAATAATGCTTATCTAAAAATAAAGCCTCATTAAATTCATGAATAACTTGTAGTTTCGTTTCTCCCTCTATATTTTTTCCATCTATCGATATAGAGGTATTCTCTTCCTCAAGTTTTTGATGCAATTCAAATTTACTAATAATTGATTCTACAACAGAAGTCGGCATACTAGAAACTAATACTTTAATAGCTCCAAAAACAAATAATGTAACTATAAACCATGTTGTCATTTTCATCATCTCCATTACATGTTAAAATATAAATTTCGTTCCAAACGGTATGAATATACTAATAAGTATTCCCGTAACAATCATCGTCACCGAACCGATTGTCGCTTCTCCCTCGCCTTCCTTCACGAGACGACTTACCCCGATAATATGTGATGCGCAGCCCATTCCCACTCCTTTTCCAATCGTACTTGTTATACGGAACAACTTAAGTACTGTTGGTCCAATCATAGCACCTGTTATTCCCGCAACAACTACAAAACTAGCAGTCATAGATGGAATGCCACCAATTTGCTCCGCTATTGAAATAGCAATAGGCATCGTTGCTAATTGTGGTAGGGTGGTTAGTATAAGTTCCTTATCTATATGTAACATTCCACCAATCACTACATTCATAGTCGTTAAAGCCAGTATACCTGTCACTACGCCGATTAGTATCGATAAAAAGTTTTTCATCAGTATCTTTCGCTCTTTAAATAGTGGTATCGCTAACGCTACGATTGCAGGACTCAATAAGCTTGAAAGAATGTCTCCCCCATTTCCCCTATACTCATGATGAGAAATACCAAAAATCAAAAATAAACAAATCATAATTGTAGTAACTGTTAACACCGGTAACGTGAATGGAAACGTAAATTTTTCATATAACTTTGTCGCCAATAAATAAATTACTACTGTAATAATAATTAAGACCATTTGCATCTTGCACCTTGTCGATTTTATTTTTTGGATGTTACTACTAATTGACTTATATACCCTGAAACAATCAAAGTTACTACCGTACTTGCAACTACTAAAAGGAATATACTACTTCCCTTACTAAAAAGAAAAGACCCGTATTCCATCAGTCCTGTTGTCGAAGGGATTAAAAATAACGGTAAAAATACGATTAACTTTTCCGCACCTTCCTCAAACCACTTTAATGGTAAAATACGAATAGAAAGGAGTAGAAAAAGCATTAACATCCCTATTAAACTTCCTGGCATTGATAGATGGAATACCCCTTGAATCCACGTACCAACTAAGCTAAATACATATAGCACGCCTACTTGAAGTAAAAGCATCACGTACTTCATTTCTTTCCCTCATTTCAATATTACGCATTACTATTATGAAATTTCATTTAACGTTTCCGCAAATCTCGTCATTCCCAGCTGAATTTGTTCGACATTTACTCTCCCAAAAGTAAAACGAACATATTCACTTTTAGTACCTAAAACACTCCCCGGGACAAACGCTACACCATTTCGTATAGATTCACCTAATAAATGATATTCATCAAACGTTCCTTGCACTTTGCACCATAAATGTATTCCACCCTCTGGAACAAAGAATTCAACCTGGTCCCCTAATATTTCTTCAAGCTTTCTAATTAACGCATCTCTTCTTTCCTTCAATTGTCCACGGAGCATTGTAATATGTGCATGAAAATCTTCTGATTCTAAAAATTGATTTGCCACCCACTGCGTAAATACGCTATGGCCAAAATCAACTTGCTGCTTTGCATCCGCTAAACGTTCTATTACACGCATTGGGCCAATTACCCAGCCAATACGTAATCCTGATGCAACAATTTTTGATAATGAACTTATATAAAGAACATTGCCGTTTTGATCCATTGATTTTAATGTTGGATTCACCTCTCCATTAAATGAAGTTAAGCTATACGGATCATCTTCTACAATCGGTATACCAAATTCAGAAGACAGTTCTAAAATCTTTTTACGTCTTGCTAATGAAAGCACAGTTCCAGTTGGATTTTGATAATCCGGATTTAAAAATACCATACGAATACGATGCTTTTTATGCAAATCAATTAAGTCTTCTGGATTCATTCCATGCTGATCAACAGGTAAATGGAATATTTTTAAGCCAGCAGATTTAAACATCGGCAGTGAAAAACAATACGAAGGGTCCTCAATTGCAATCGCATCACCAGGTTTTAATAAGCATTGAACGATAAGATTAAGTGCCTGTTGTGCGCCTGATGTAATAAGGATAGAATTCGAATCTGCTTCAATTTGTTTATATTGCTGAACATGTGCCGCAATTGTTTTTCTCAACATTTCATTTCCAAGTGGATGGTCATAACCGAGGTTTTCCATAAATGTTTTCTCCGACAAAATTGTTCGGAATCTATCACTCGGAATTAATTCTGGTGACAATTCACCACTCGCTAAATTAATTAAGTCTTCTTTTTGTGTTTCCGTTCTAATTTGTTGAACGAGTGGTACGTTAGGTAAGAACGATCCATCCTCAACGTACCTACCCCAGTTCGGTATTCGTTTATGTGAAACACCCCATATGTCTGTATTCACCCGTGTTCCGCTTCCTTTTTGCCGTTCTACTACTCCAAGTGATTTTAATTCTTCATATGCAGCTACTATCGTACTCCTATTCACCTGTAATTCTTTTGCTAACATACGCTCAGAAGGTAACTTACTGTCAGAAGGAAACTCACCTGAAGAAATACCTCTTTCAATATAATCCGCTATTTGTTTATATACAGGCGTCTTATCTGCACGATTTGGTTTCCATTCCATATAGTTACCTCCTTTCAAAACGAACTATCCTCAATTTATTACTAACAGTATTCACCGTAAAAATAGTATTAATTAGTCACATTTTCTCATCCAAAAATGGATATATTAAAATAGCTCCGTTTCTGATTACTCGATAGCTTCTGAAATTCCAGCTTCATGCTCTCGTTGCAGTTCTGTTACAAACTATCAAATTATTACCGCATACCATGTTACCCCTAGCAGTAGTACGAAAAGAAGGATAATATAAATAGTTGATAAGTTTTTCACATTTCTCTTTGTAGACTTGCCGTAATTCTCCTCCACATTCCGTGCAACTAGTACGGTTCCAAACAGTGATCCAATTACAATAATAACGACTAGTGAAATCGCAAAGCTCATTGTATTTTCACCTCTCTAAGGCCAGTCTATTTTTATTAAGAACTTCCTCTTTAAAACGTTAATAACATACTACCTTTCTTCTCTTATCATAATGGATGTTTGCCAAAAACGGACCAACCACTTTTATGTTTTTTTGCTCATCCACTTTAAAAATAAAAAGCAACTGATCACTTATAATCAGTTGCTTTTTCGTAAAGTTAATTATATTCATTTTTCACTTAAAATTAATCCGGTTTAAAAGTTTAGCCTCTTATCGATTGAGATAACTCAAAAATTGTTCCATTTACAAGATACACTGTTTTTTAATAAGAAGCGACGTATTTTATCGCTTCTTACTCTCATCATCTTTAATCTCTTATTAATGACTTATTCGCTCTTATAACTTCTTGATACAGCAATGGTGACCACTTTTCATTTATGTAGTCTTGAATGATCCAACCTACTCTTGTAGGACTCTTTTGTTTTATATAGTTTGCAATTTCAGGATTTATATAAGAGGCATAGTAATATGGGCTATTCCATGCTGTACCACCAGAAGACAAGCTTGCAAAATTAATATATAGATGATGTAAATCCTCACTATTATTCATCGTTTCATTGATCGTATCTTTAATAGATTTTACTTTCTCATCATAACCCACTTTATATTTATCTTGTACCGTTACATTTACGTTGTGATTTACAGTTGTCGTAAACGTCTCATTATCTGGCCAATAAAAATTATTATATCCTCCAGATTCATTACTACCGCCATATCTTTTTAGTAGTACAATTTTCCCACGAGCATCTCCAAGTTTTATATTTCCTTCTGTTTTTAAAAAGATAGGATCAACAAAATAATTTTTTTCAAACGTATTACTAAAGGAACCTTCTGCTCCTTTCATATCCTCATACTCTTTTTTTAAAGACATAATAATTGTTTCACTCGGGTTATCTTTTAAAAATTGTTTCGCTTCGTTTACGAATTCGTGTAGGGTTACATAAAGATATAATGGCCCATGATGAAGAACTATCGTATTATCAGCTGTTAAACGTCCTCTTATATCAAAAATTCTAGCTCCATGATCCATTTGGTAACGAAAATCATATTCTTGCGTCATTCCCCATACTTGCTTAATCGGATTTTGCAACTTAAACGTTCCACTATCATGTGTTCCTGGAATTGAAATTCGTGCTAACGGGATATTATCAGGTATAGGTTGCATCCATTTTGACCAATTTTCAAGCTCATTAACAGAGCTAGCCGCAACGACTCTCTTATCATGTAAAGCCAATACAAATGTGATAAATATTGTACTACATATGAATAATTTCAAAAGTAACTTCTTATTGCTCATTATTATCCCTCTCTTTTTCCGTTTTTACATCAAACTTATTGAATATAATATAAGCTAGTTCATAAAAAATAAATAACATTTCATCAATATGAAATATTGCATAGAAGTAAAGTTGAAAAATCATTCACATATACTAAATTAGAAAAATTCAAAGGAACTTCATCTGAAGTTCCTTTTGCTTATTTTATGTTCAATACATATGAACCATCTTTATTCTCATATTTATAGACGTATAAATAATATTTACCTGGCTTTGCATGATAAGTTCCTTTCACTACATTCCCTTCATTTTCACCATATGCTACATATTTATTTAAATCTGATTCATGATGAAGTACCCATGTCATTCCGATATTTTGTTCATTTAGTAGAGATATATTAATATTTTCCGGCGAGTCAATTTGGAAAGTAAATACATCTACTCTATCACTATTATGTAACGTTCCTTTCACCGGTGTATGAAAGTTAACTTTATTTGCCTGTCTAGGCTCATTATTTGGTTCATTTTCTGTTACTTGTAACTCATTCCCACCGTTTGGTTTTCTTTGTCCATACCCTAAGTTAACTAGTATAGACCTCAAATCTGGTAAAACACCAATTTTATCTGCATATGGATCTTTAGATTTTGTTCCTGTGTTCGGGTTGCTTAATATTGCTCTTAGTTCACTCGGTCTATATGGTTGTCCTAAATTTTCTTTCGCAATGCTTTGTACTAAAGTCGCTGCTCCGGCAATAATAGGTGACGCACTCGACGTGCCACTAAAGCTAGATGTATAAAGATTTACAGCACTTCGACTTTGCTCTGCTGTAGTTGTATCTACGTTTTCTCCCCATCCATACACATCAATACGGCTGCCATAATTCGAAAACCACATACGCTCATGAGGGAAAGATGAAGAGCCCGCTCCTACCATAATTGCACCTGAATCTTTAAAATCTTTACTATTACGATTTAAAATTTGTTTACCATTTCTATCTTTAAATTGGTCTAAATCATTCCAACCATTTGCTCCAGCTTCTATAATGACAACACCTTTATCTGTACCGGCACGAATTGCATCAAAGATATCTGGTTGTACTTCAACAGGTAAATATTTATCACCATATCCATCAAAGGAAGCTTGTGCCTCTAATAATAAAACATCCCCAGCTTCTAACTGATTCACAGCACTTAATATTGCATCAGCTGTATTATACTGTCCGTTATCTCTTATTTGAGAGATCACCTTTGCTTTCGCTTTTGGCGCAATCCCAATATTCCCAACTTCATTGTCCTCAGAGGATACAATTCCTAGTACAGACGTCCCATGACCGACATGTTGATCTATATTTATTCCAGACATTAATTCAATATTTTGATGTACTAAATCCTCATGATTTAATAACCATCCATATTCCATATCAACAAAAGTTATACCATTTCCGTTACCGCCTTGAACTTCCCAGGCGAAGGGCGCATTAATACCGTATGGTGCTGCTTCTAAATAACCTTGTTGTTTAAATCTAGGATTGTTATTAGGACTAAGAGATACACTTGATGGTCGCACTTCTGGTGGCGTTATTTTTTCTTGCTTCTTCATATACACATCTTCTATTAAAGAAGATTTCTTTAACCTATCTACTAGTTCTTCTTTCTGCTCACCATTTTGAGTTTGAAGAATATAGTAGTTTAATAAATTTGTAGATACATTATTGGGTGCTTTCACTTCAAGGTCTTCTATTTCCTCTGGACTTACAGATGTGAATAAACGCGTGAATGTTACATCTGGATATTCTACCAAAAGATCTTCTAGTACTTTGTCGTTCGTTTGAGATTGTATTTGTTTTTCAATACCATCTTCATATGGAAATTTCAAATCCGCTTTAAATTTTACAATGATTTGCTTATCTGTTTCTTGATCTATTCCTAATTTACTCTGCTGCTCTATAGAATCAGCATGTACACTATTGATAGTGCCTCCTGTTCCTAAAAGTGTTGTAATGATTACAGTTGACGCACACATTTTTCGAAATATTTTCATTACTCCAATCCTCCTATTAACAACAATTAATCATTATATTAATTTATAGTGATTTTATTTATATAACATATTCCCTTTCTACTAAATAGATTATAGTAATCAGCAATATGAACTTCAATGTATTTTCATATGCAATATTTCATATTAGAACTCTACAATACATGAATAAGAAACTTATAATGATTATTTATTTTATATGTGCTAATATACTTACATTAATATATTAAGTATATAAATATCCAAAACTAGATTACTGAACAGCTTCACCTTAATTTTTTCTTAGGAGGATTTACAATGAAATTATTAAAAATAAAACATATAATCCCTTTATCTGCGGCTGCAATTACATTCGTATGTAGTCAAAGTACAGCTGAGGCTTCTACCATTCATACAGTAAAAAAGAATGATACACTTTGGGGCATTAGTAAACAATACGACGTTTCAATACAATCCATTAAACAGGCTAACCATAAAGGAAACGATCAAACTTTCATTGGCGAACAGTTACATATTCCAGGTTCCGTCAACTCAAATGAAATCACTGTTCACCAAAACGCCAAACCTGCGAACATTTCTGAGCAAATTATTTATCAAGTACAACCGGGAGATTCATTGGAAACGATAGCAAAGCGTTACAATGTTACCGTTCAATCTATAAAACAAATTAACAATACAGTGGGAAACAAGCTCTATGCAGGACAACATTTGAAAATCAACTCAAGCATTTCAGAAAAAGAAAAAGACTTAATGGCACGCTTAGTTACCGCTGAAGCAGGTGGAGAATCATATAAAGGAAAAGTGGCTGTAGCAAAAGTTATCCTAAACCGTGTAAATGCAAACGGGTTTCCAAATACAATAACAGGCGTTATTTATGAACCTATTACATATGGATATGCATTTACTCCTGTTACAGATGGAAGAATTAATCATCCTGCAAGCCCAGAAGCAAAAATGGCAGTAGATGAGGCTATCTCCACAAATGGAATACATTCTGATTGGCTTTATTTCTACAATCCAAAAACATCAACAGACAAATGGATTACGACACGTCAAACAGTAGCAGTAATTGGTAACCACGTCTTCGCTAAATAACATTTAAAATCATTAACAGACCTCTTCACTTAAAAGGTCTGTTTTTTTATATGTAAGATTTTATTAATCATATGACATAGTGATCTTTTAAAACTATCTCTTCTTTCAAATAAAAAATTTGTATTTACTCCACCACTCTGAAAAATTAAGAAAGCATCAAGTTCAAAAACTCCCTCTTTATTCATAAAAGCTATTTCTTAACTTCATAAAATTGTTATACACTAGAAAAATAAAAAACAAACTATTCGTTAGCGGGTGAAAGAATATGTATGATGTTACAATTATCGGCGCTGGAGTAAGTAGCATTTTTATGGCTTATTTACTAGCTAACAGTAACAAAAAGGTTTTAATTCTGGATAAAGGGAAAGCGCTAGAAGATCGCCATTGTCCTTTAGACGAAGGAAAAGTGTGTACTTGTACTACATGTGATAAATATTTTGGGTTTGGCGGGCTAGGAAAATCTGAAGGGAAATTTAATTATACAAACGGATTTGGCGGAGAACTTGAGCAAAAAGTCGGCAAAGAAGGCTTTAAACAACTTATGGCTGAAGTAGATGAAATTCTATGTCAGTTCGGAGGAAGCTCTGTTTCAAAATATTCTACAGAAAATCCAACTCTCAATAAGAGGGCTGAAGCTTGTGGTTTGCAAATGCTAACAACAGAAGTACGGCATCTTGGTACTACACTTTCAAGTGACATTTTTCAGCAACTCTATGAATTTTTACTTACGAAAATAAATATACAATTTCATATAGATGTGCAACATATTATGAAACAGAAAGATCATTTTACAATAGAGATAAATGAAGAAACAGTTCAATCTAAACAACTAGTATTTGCAACTGGGCGTTCCGGAGCAAACTGGTTAAAAAAAATGTGTACTTCTCTAAATATTTCTCAAGAACAAACTCGTGTAGATTTAGGTATTAGAGTAGAGATGAAAGAACACCAATTACGCTCTATATTAAAAGATACATTCGAGACGAAACTTTCTTATGAGCAGGAAGATTTCACAGCAACTACGTACTGTATGAATCCAAAAGGACGCATCATTAGAAAGTACGAAGAAGGTTTAGTTATGCCTGACGGTCAAAATTTTCGAGAGAAAGGAACTGGCACACCTAACTTAAATTTCACTTTATTTATCCCGCGCTATTTTCCAACTCTCAAAGAAGCAAATCTGTATGCAAGCTCAATTATTAAAAACATTAACCAAGGACGAGAGCGAATTGTTATACAGCGCTTAGAGGACTTACTAAAAAAAGAACCTACAACAGCGAACAACATGAAACATAACCGTATACAGCCTACACTACAAGGAGATTATGGAGATTTGCATACAGAAATTCCTCCATTATATATTGAAGGACTTAAAGAATTTTTATTACGCTTAGAACAATTTATCCAAGAACCGATCGATAAAGATACTTTATTATATGGAATTGACGGAAAGTTTTATGCTCCTACGATAAAACTCAATAATCATTTTGAAACAAGTATACATGGACTATTTTTAGTTGGGGATTGTTCAGGCGTCACTCATTCATTATCTCAAGCTGCTGCAAGTGGATTGTATGTTGGAAAATATTTATCTATGGTTTAAATTCTTTTAAGATACCAATTAAATATTTTAAATTTCACAACGCTTTATTTATGTACCTTATCCTTCCCCCTAACGACTACCCCGTAAAAAATCGGGATTTTACGAGATACATATGTAACATAACTATGTATGTAAAACGATTGACATTCAATTCTAATAAATTGAATGTCAATCGTTTTACAAGCCTCTATTCATTTCTACTTTCATTTGTTCGATATTTTGTAACATCATCATAGTGTTTAATATGTTAGGATGTCTATAAGTATTTTTTACTACAACTATGACTTTTTCTGCTCTGTTCTAAAAAATAGATTTATACTTTAAAATTTCCTATTGTACGTATATGAATACTTCATATTATTACCTTTAGAAACCATTGGCTAAATGTTTTATCGCACCCTAATAGTTATAAAAATATAATATATAACACAAGTTAAATAAATTATATAAAGAAGGTGTAAAAATGAAAAATAAAATCAATTTACAAATGCAAAATATAAGCTTTGTTTTAATAATTGCTTTAGCAGTATGGTTAAAAACATATCTTATTACAAGATTCAGTTTTGATTTAAAAATTGAATCTTCTACACAAGAGCTTATTTTGTTTATTAGCCCTCTCGCTGCTTCATTAGCTTTTGTCGGATTCGCATTATTTGCAACCGGTGAAAAGCGAAATTATATCGCGCTATGTATTAATTTCTTATTAACAATTGTACTTGTTGGGAATGTAATGTTCTATGATTTTTATAGTGATTTCGTTACGTTACCAGTACTTGGACAAACATCAAACTTTGGCCAATTAGGCGGTAGTATTATAGAAATATTGAACTACAAAATTATACTCGCATTCGCAGACATTATTTTCTTCTTTATTTTATTAAAGAAGAAGGCACTAGTCTTCCAAACGGGGCGCGTAACTCATTCGGCACGCTTGTTATATTTTCTCTTAACGATTGGTGTATTTTTTGCAAATCTACATCTTGCAGAAAAAGAGCGACCTGAATTACTAACGAGATCTTTCGACCGAGTCATGCTTGTTAAAAATTTAGGACTATACACGCATCAAGTATATGATTTAACACTACAAGTAAAAGCAGGATCACAAAAGGCACTTGCTGATAGTAGTAAATTACAAGAAACAGAAAACTACGTGAAGGCAAACGAAAGTGAGCCGAATCCTAACATGTTTGGTATAGCGAAAGGAAAAAACGTAATTGTTGTTACTCTTGAATCCTTACAAACCTTTTTAATAGGCGCAACAGTTAACGGACAAGAAGTTACACCATTTTTGAATGAATTCATAAATGAAAGCTATTACTTTGATAACTTTTTCCACCAAACTGGGCAAGGAAAAACATCCGATTCTGAATTTCTAATTGATACGTCGTTATATCCATTAAATCGAGGAGCTGTATTCTTCACACACGGTAACAATGATTATACTGCGACTCCAGAAATTTTACGTCAGCAAGGTTATTTCACTTCTGTATTCCATGCGAATAATGCAACATTTTGGAATCGTAATATCATGTACTCTGCTCTCGGTTATGATCGTTACTATAATGAACTTGATTACAAAATTACGCCTGAAACAAATTTAAATTGGGGCTTAAAAGATATCGAGTACTTTGATCAATCAGTAGATATATTAAAAACTATTGATCAACCATTTTACGCTCGTTTCCTTACTTTAACGAACCATTATCCATTTACGTATGATGAAGATACTAAATTCATTGAACCATATGACTCTGGTAATGGCGTATTTGATCGTTATATCGTAACAGCACGTTACTTAGACGAATCCATTAAAAAGTTTATTGAGCGTTTAAAAGCCGAGGGAATGTATGATGATTCTATTATTGTTTTATATGGTGATCATTATGGCATTTCTGAAAAACATAATCGCGCAATGGCACAGTTTTTAGAAAAAGATCAAATAACAGAATTTGACACTTTAAATTTACAACGTACACCTTTATATATTCATATGCCTGGTCAAACAGAAGGTGAAACGATTTCAAAGCCTACGGGCCAAATCGATATAAAACCTACTATTCTCAATTTATTAGGGATTGATACTACGAACGATATTCATTTTGGTCATGATATGTTTTCAGATAAATATACCGGTTTTGTCGTTTTACGTGATGGTAGCTTCATTACAGACAAATACGCATACAAAAACAACACTTTCTATGACCGCATAACAGGTGAAATTGTAAATTTACCAAAAAAAGAAGCTCAAGCACTCATTAACCGTGCACAAAATGAATTACGAATGTCTGACAAAATTATTGAAGGCGATTTATTACGTTTCTCAGAAAGTAATAAAATTAAAACTGGTGAAGTACAAACTAAAATTAAAGAGACTGAAAAATAATCTTAATATGAAAAGGGAGCAACTCGTTACAGTTGCTCCCTTTTACTCTCTTATAACATGTGATGCAATTTCACATAAAAAATCTTATATATTTTACTTTTATTCTGCACTTGTTTCTAAAATTACATCTGTATAAGTATGATCATCACCCATATGTAAAATTACTTCACATTGACGTAATCTCAATTCAAAGAGCATGATAGAATCATGATAAACTTCAGGGTTTGATTTCATTTTATGTAACATCTCTTGTTTTTCTTGTATTTCGAATTGCATATTTTCTACAGCTTGTTTCAAGGAGTTAAATGGATTCCTAAAGAATATATGAATATCTCGCTCTTGTGTGTTTTCGAATAGCTCAAATTGCAAGAAAAATTTCTTCATAATAGAATCCGTTACCTCGGTATAATCTTCATTTTCTACATACTGTTTGTATTTGTTATATAGCATAGTTTTGTTTTTCGGAAGAACTCCAAATAATTTACCGGCACTTTTCAATAAAAATTGTGCTGGCGTAAATCGACGTAAAATATTTACTTCATCCATTTGTATGCTATTCGTCATTCTGTCAGTATCTCTGCGCCAGTCATCAAGCACTTTAAAGTCACATTCTAACTGTATTCGATTTTCTCCAAATAAAGAATTAAGTCCTTCACTAAGTTCTTCTAAGTACGATTGACTTTGAAGGAGCTCATTATGAGAAGTGGCAATCCAATTTTGCATAGAAAGAGCAAGATGAGGTAATACAGTTTGTTCTAAATATTTATGCACTCTTTCGTTCATTGCTTTGTTTAGTTCTGTATCCATGTGACCGAAATCACTGTCTTCACTCATTAAATCAGAACAACTCTGTAATATCTTCGGTATATTTTCAGTAAGTTCGTTCGTAATTTCCATTTTCATTGTACGATATGACTGTGTAATGAAATGAATTTTTTCCCTCTCAAACGCAGTAAGGTTATTCATGCTACCGTTTAGTTTCACTAGCATATCTTCATTCCAATTAATAGCATCCACGAGATTGTTTTCTTTTTCAACACGTTTATTTAAAAGATATGTAATTGTTTTTCGGATGAAGAACAATAGCTTTTCAGTACGTTCTGCATCAATATTTTTATGATTAAAGTTAAAATGAATAAACTCAGTTAACTCATTTAATTGTTGACTACTTGTATATAACGAAGAATAAGGAAAAATTCTCGCTTGCGGGAAATATGTGTTTATTCTCGCTGCCGTATCTTGTAATACTCTTTTCACTTCTGCTTCACTGTAAATGTTATCAATTTTATTTAATAAGAAATGAATTTGTAAATTTGGTGTATGTTCTTGAATGCTTAATAAAATATCACGCTCTTTATCAGTAAACGGTGAATCCGCATTCAATACAAACAATAATTCATCCACAGAATTTAGATATTCAAATACTTCATCCCTAGTGTCATTATTCCTATTAAATCCAGGTGTAACTACAAATGTAAGTTTATTTTCATTTAAAAATCTACATGGTAATTTAAATTCAACACATGCTCTATCTCTATACGTTTGATGATGCTGAGACATCATATTATGATAATCAGAGATATCTTCCGTTGTTGTAATTGCAGCGTCTGTTATGGCGTTAATTTCTGTATGAGCATCATTTTTTAAAACTACTACATTTGAAATTGATTTTTCTACTATATTTTCTCCTAATATAGAGTTAATAAATGTAGTTTTTCCGTTCCCTGAAGTTCCCGTTACTAAAATACGATTTGTTCTTAAATCCGCAAGTTCGTCAACTAACCATCTAAATCGGTGACCTATTTCTATATTGTGCTTTTGTGCCCACTGTGTAATAGATTCAAAAAGATGTAGACTGTACTCTAAAGCATTCACATGATTCATAGAATATGACAGTAGGTTTTCCGCATGTTTTATATTTGATGAATCTATTTGGTTAGGAAAAATTTCATCCCATGCCAATACAGCTGCTGATGGAAATACAGCATAAGACGGATTGACTACTTTTAACCAATTTGTTAAAAGACTTGGAATGATATCGTGTAATTGTCTAAGCGTATATTTCCCTTGAATTAATGCAAAGTATGTTTCTTCGTAAAGAGAAGAAATTTTGTCCCATATATCGGAAGACTCTATTTCAATATGTAAGAAAAATTCATTTATTGTGTTAAGCCACAATAAGTAATTTTGTTCATTTTTATAACTGTTCCAAAGTGATGAAACCATTTGCGTAAATTGTACTTGATCTACATTATTTAATGTAACTAATGCATCATAAAAATAATCTGGTGAAATATGTTTAGTAAATCCTTTATCGATATATCCTTTTAACACCTCAAACCACGGATAAGATTCTGTTCGAATTAACTCATTCACAGCAAGCTCTACTGCACTATCAAAATCTTGTTGTTCCTCATAAAAAGAACGGGCAATTTTTGTAACATTCGGATAGTCTGGATTTAAAGAAACCGCTTCTTTAATAACAGCGAAAGCTGAATCAAAATTATTTTGCTCTATGTAAAGAGAAAGTAATTGTAGTCTAATTTCAGTCATCAATATTTTATTATCAGTAGTAATGGAAGTATATACATTTTCAGCAATTGATAATTGATTCAGTTCGAAATACGCATCCGCAATATTTTTTTGTGCCCACGGTGCTAATTCATTACTAACCTTCTCCCATTTAAAAATAGCTGCTTCAAAATCTTGATGGCGATAATAAAATTCACCTTGCGCAAAACGAATATAAGATCCATCAGAAACCTCATTTTTTTCTTCGTTTACATAAGCTTCTCCAAGTACGTCAAGAGGTGATTTTGTTACATTCTCCATTAGAAATGTTTCATAATACATCTTTTTTATTAATTGTTTTTCTATTCTCATCTTTTCCCCCACTATATCTTGAAAATACATTTTTAAGATATGTCAACACTTTATTTATGTATGCTTTTTATCTTAACAAAGAATATCTTTTGGAAAATTTCATTTTCCTTTCATTTTTCAAGTAAGATTGAATTTTTATGAGAAAAGTTTCAGTTTTTTTTCAATTCCCTTTCAGTTATGAAACAGCATTAAATGTTCCTAATAACATAATAACACTATAATATCCCGCATTATATTATCAGGAAAACCCTATATGAAACATATTATAAAAACAATTTATAACGAATATATATGCAAAAATCACTTCACCTAACATAAAAGAGTTCATCACATAGTGCTTGTTTGATAGACATATATACTAAGTTTCTTCAGAATTTCACATACACCATGATAATTTAAACAACAACAATAGTGAGCAGCTATTCATACAATATCTTTCTCGAATTGTTTTCCTTTAGAACACTTCAGTAGTTACGTAATTAAATTCCATTAACCTCTATAAATAACTAGTCCAAAAAAAATCTATATGCATATCATGTTATAGTAAAGAATTCAGGAAATCGTAAAAAGGAGGCATTTTCATGTTTGAAGATAAATCTAAAATAAACTACCCGTATGAATTTACTGAAACTACAACAATCCCTCTAAAAAACCCCATCAATAAAAATTTCAAAAACGGCTCTGGTACACATACTTTCCCAATTAAAAAGCACTATAAGGAACAGGTGCTATATACGGAAAAAATTAATAATAATAAAAACAAATAACCTTATAGACCCTTATAGCAATGAATCAAATAATAACCTATATTAGGCCTTGTATAGTTAATAAATCTTTCTTATACAACTCATGTACTTTTAAAAAGTGCTGATATACAGCGCTTTTTTATACATAGATAATGGAAGAACAAAAAAGGCATGGATATTTTCCGCACTTTTTTGTTCTTTACTATTTATAAATAAAGTGAAACTTTAATCAGCGGGGTTTTTCTTCATCCCCCACTGATTATTAGCCCTCACCAATCGGACTTTAATGAGCAGCTCGACCCCCACCTAACTTCTTTGCTTTCGCTGAATTTTGAGGTGGGGGTCTTACTGCCCATTAAAGCGGCATAATTTTTTGTCATTTTGAATGTTCTCCGATCCTCATTTTCTTCTTATTATACAAGAAATACCCTATAGAATAGACTTTTTTCAAAGTGTCTATTCTATAGGGTACAGTTTATAAATCTCCTGTCTTATTAATTATTTTATATTATTAATATTACTGTCAAAAGAGAAAGGTTTACTACTAACAAAATTACTTAAGGACGTTGTACTTACGATTAATAATTAAACACAAACCTTTATCTTTTTAATAATTTCATAAGAATAATTTTGTTGAATTAAGTTACTGTGGCTTCCATAACTAACTTTGAAAGGATTTGAATGATATTTTGTCGACTTTTATATAGTACATATTTCCCTTCTTTTCTGGAAGTTACTAATTTTGCCTTTTTTAGTACCTGAAGATGTCTAGAAACCGCACCTTCACTTAAATGGCAAATTTGCGCCAAAGATTGTGTTGTTAATGAACGTTCTTGTAACATTCTTAAAATTTGTAGCCTAGAAGGTTCTCCTAAAGCACGATACGTATCTACCATCTTTTCAATAGGTTGCTCTGGAAAGGCCTGTTCTCTCGCTATGGAAGAATCATAAACAATGACGACACCTTCTTTTATTTCATCTACAAAAAAATGAGGCCAAACAAAATAACTAGGTATAAAAATAATGGATTCGTCACTTTTCATGTGATAAGTTGTCTTAAATGGTTTATGAAGATACAATTTATTTTTGTTATCCATCCAGGAAATGCGCTCTGATGATAAGGAATCAATAAATGATGAAAATCCTCTTGTTTTGAGCAAGGTAGTTTGCTCTACAATTTCATTTAATAGTTCACACTTCAAATCTTCCCATATAGTTGAAAAAACTTTTTTATAATAGTCTGCTAGAAAATGAAGTAACCTACAAAAAACAAAGTTTGGTCTTCTCTTTAAATCTTCAAGTATGTCACTTTTGTCACTGAAAGCAAAATCTGTCCATTCAATCCCTTTAGCTAGACTAGGTATAAAACGATTTTCCCTATGTTCAGATACAAGTGTTAACTCGTGAAGAATTTTACGAGCATTTTTTACAGTTAATTTTTGAGCAAGTAATTCTATCTCCTCTTCAATTGAAAATACAGATTTGTAGATTCCAGGAAGAAGTGTAGGTGGAACTCCTAATTCAAAACATAAATTAAAATATTGTAAATCCTTCTGCATATCACTTGTTAGGCATTTTTTAGCTTCAATAACCCAGGGTAAATGAATCCCATGATGTTTTGGATTGTTTAATACATGCATGCTTCGAAACATTTCATTCAAAGGTGAAAAAGAAAATTGAATACGTTGTAACAGCGTTTCCTTGTTATTTGCTATATACGGCGGAAATATAATTTCAATTCCCATTTCAATGATCTCTCCTTAAACGATTGGATAAAAACGAAATCGATAGATTATTAAGATAATTTTATTTTATCATTACATTGAAAGGAAAACCATTTAAGGAGGAATTTTATTATGTTGAAGCAAACTGAAAGACTTATGTACAAATCTGAAGCATATGTTAACGAGATGTATTGGGAACGTGTAAACCGAAGTCTTGGGTGGTTAGGAAGCACAGAAGAAGAACAAGTACAGAGACAGAAAAAACTAAGAGATGCTGTTATTGGAATTGCAGGAACTGGTGGTATTGGAGGAGCTCTTGCTGCACGCCTTGTTAGAATGGGGGTAAGGAATCTAAAACTTGCAGATCCAGATTCATTTGATGTTACAAATATGAATAGACAAATGGGTGCGGATTTAGATCATCTAGGAAAAAATAAAGCTGAAGTCGTTGCCGAAATGACTTACAACCTTACAAAAGATGTGAACATAGAGGTATATCCAGAGGGGATTACTCCTGAAAGTGCTGAGGAATTTATGAAGGATTGTGATTATGTTTTAGACCAGATGGATTTTTACGAAATTCGTAACCGATATGCATTACATCGTGCTTTTCGAAAATCAGACCGTTGTAAATTTATGTTAAAGGTCCCTACAGTTGCTCATGGTACATATATTTATAAATACACAAAAGATTCTATGCCTATTGAAGAAGTATATGGAATTCCTGAAGATGCTGAAATGACTCCAGAGGTTATTAAGCGCCTTATGGAGCGTCTCATTCCTGAAATGCCTTCATATCCAAGCAAAGAAATGTTAGATCATTGGTTTATCGATTTAGAAAGAATGCCTATTTTTGCTGGCTGTCCACCACTTGCAGAAGGTGTTTTAGCAGAACGACTAGCATTGGCTATTACAGAACTTGATCAATTGCCAGGTGTTCAACAATTACCAGTTCAACCTGGATACGCTATGTTTGATACTATGGCTTGGCAATCTAAAATTGTTTATGGTAAGTGGTGGTCTGAATGATTCGACCTGTAACGAAAGTTATTTTATTCTCAGAAGTTAATTCAAAATTTGGTTTACCGTTTCTTCAGGAATTAATACAAGAGCCTTCTATTTCCGTAGAGGCTCTTGTAACTAGTCCTGAAGGAAAGTTATGTTCTTATTATATTGGCGAACCTGATCAAGTTGATTTAGAAAAAGAAGCCAAAGATATTGGAATTCCCGTGTTACGACCGGATAAATTGAATGATTCTAACACAGTAGAATTATTAAAAAATTATAATGCTGACTATTTTATTATTGCTAATTACCAAAAAATCTTAAAAGAAGATATTTTATCTATCCCAAAAGAAGATACTATAAATTTTCATCCAAGCCCATTACCTAGGTATGCTGGATTAGCACCTTTTTTCTGGATGGCTAAAAATGGAGAAAAAGAAGGTGGTGTTTCATGTATCCAAGTCGTACCAGAAATTGATGCCGGCCCTATTTTAGCTCAAATGCCAGTTGTTATGTCAGGAACTGAAACAGCCTTGGAAATTCGAGACATCCATTTTAAACAATCCATTATTTTACTGAAACAAGTTCTTCCGAAAATTAAAAATAAGGATTTCACTTCAAAATCACAGTTATTATCTAATCGAACCTATTTTGGTCAACCAAAAGAAGAAGATTATTTCATAAATTGGGAGCAAGATATAGAAACTATACTTCGCACAATTCGTGCAGGGTATCCACAGGGGGCTTTTGCATTTAATCAACATAACCAGAAAATTAGAATATTAAAAGCTGAAATTACAGACTATCCACTACCAATTCAAGCCATTGGTGTATTTTGTGAAGATAACGATAAAATACTTGTTTCTACTAAAGATGGATGGATTCATTTACAAATGATTATAAAAGAAACTTTATCTACCAGCACACAAGTGAATGAACAAAATCAACATAAACAGGTAGTGTCAATTTAATGGATAATACGAATGTTGTTATAAATCGCAAACTTTCTCTTTTTAGTGAAAAGTTAGTAATCCTGATTGCTGGTATCGGGATGTTTTTATCAACTTTAGATACGGGTATTATTAACATTGCTTTACCTTTTTTAGAAAAAGAGTTTCATTCAACAGTAACTATAACAGCATGGAGTGTTACGATATACGTTATGGCACTGAGTGCAACGATCCTTTTATTTGGAAAAATCAGTGATCGTGTAGGTCGTTTGCAAATATGTTTATATGGTTTTTTTATATTTTTAATTAGCTCTATACTATGCGGATTGTCTCAAGAGATGTGGCACTTAATTGTATTCCGCGCTGTTCAAGGGATTGGAGCTGCTGCATTACAAGCTACATCAGCTGCTCTTATTACAACTCTTGTCAGCCCTGAAAATCGCAATCACGCATTAGGAACTCTAGGGGTAATGATAGGTTTAGGGCCTATTTTGGGACCTACAGTAGGAGGGTTTTTCATTTCATTAGGAAGTTGGAGATGGATTTTTTGGATTAACATCCCATTGTGTTTAATTGGATTATGGGCTTGTTATAAAGTTTCACGATTTATAAAAGAGGAAAAACATCCGGTTCCTATTGATGTTCTAGGAAATATATACTTTACTTTAAGTGCTTTGTTGTTTCTTTTTAGCTTATCGCATGGAGAAAATGAAGTAATGGGAAGTGTACCTACTTGGGGGTATATAATTGCTTCTATTATTTTATTAGGTATTTTCATATTTCATGAATCCAAAGCTAAGCATCCAATTATAGATGTACATTTATTTCTTCATTCGACCTTTATCGTTCCAATACTTGCAACGATAGGGTTTGGGGTGGCATCAGCAATTATTTTTATCATCCCCCCATATTTTTTACAAAAATTCACGTCATTAACTCCTTTACAAACAGGTTTTGTTTTATTATCAGCTCCACTTGGTTTAGTAATCTTCTCAAGGATAGCTGGAAAGTTCATGGGACGTTTTGGAACAAATTTATTTATGAGTATAGGTTTAGGTATTATGTTTATAGCGTTTGTCGGTTTAAGTTTTATTGAAGCACAGTGGTCGCCGTATATATTAGCTAGTTTATTGTTTCTATATGGTATTGGAGGTGGAATTTTCCAACCATCTAATATTGCATCAGTCATGGCATCTGTCTCAAAAGAAAAACAGGGATCTATTGGAGCTATACAACGCATGTTACAAAATGTTGCAATTGCCTTTGGTGCAGCAGTTGCCGCAACATTCATGAGTACACAAAGCCATTTAGGAACAGATGGGCTTATCCAAGCTTTTCGATATTCATGGTATATCGCAGGGGGATTATTACTCTTTAATATCTTGTGTTTTTTAAGATATCGCAAATCTTAAGGTGGTAAGAAAGTTTTCAATAACAAAAACCGATTTACCTAAGGATAAATCGGTTTTTGTTTAATTAACTGTGTTATAATGTCCTATTTAACGAAATTTATAAATACTTACATTAAATGTTGCTTAGTTTTTATGAAGAAATTCCATCATTTCTTCATATGACATAACTTCATTAGTTATGGTTCCATACTGCCCTTTTGTAATTACTTCAGATGCAAGTTTTCGTAAAGTAGAAATAGTAGCTCTATATGCCCCAGATCCAAAACTTATTCTACTAACGTTTAAATATTCTAAATCTGAAATGGATGGTGTCGAGCTATGAATTAAAACATTAAGTGGTAAATCTATTTCTTTAGTAAACAATTGAATATGTTCTTTCTGAGCTAATCCAGGGATAAAAATACCATCTGCGCCAGCATCTTTGTATGCTTGTGCACGTTTCATTGTCTCATCAACTCTATTGTTGTTAAGTATGTATGCATCCGTACGTGCATTTATAAACAGAGGAATCCCTTCTGAAATAGACACATTTTTAATACTCTCAATTTTCTTTTGCTGATATGCTGTATCATATAAGGAACATGTATGATTTTTCTTACTATCTTCTAAGTTTATTCCTACAACACCGTTAGCTATCATTTTTCTTACATTCTCTAATACTTCTTCAATAGTTTCACCATATCCAGATTCTATATCCGCACTAACAGGAATATTTACAGATTGAGTAATCTTCCTGATAACATCAAGCATGGATTCAAATGGTAGTTGTTCTCCATCACGATAACCTAAAGATGCTGCAATTCCTGCACTAGTTGTTCCAATAGCCTTATAGTGTAAGTCTTCATATACTTTTGCACTCATAACATCCCATGCATTTGGTAAGATTAATATAGAAGAATCATGATGATAATCATTAAATATTTTTGATTTAATTAACATGTCTTTCATTTTATCTCCTCCCCAAAATCTACCTTATAACAATTTTATCATTTTGAAAATTCGATTATCATGAAAATATGAATATTTTTTAGGAGGGTAAAAAATGAATGTTTCTGAAGTGGCTTTATTAATTCGTTCTAAATTAAGAGCACAAATATTAACCTATTTGCTAGACGGTAAAGCCTATCCTGCTAGCGAATTAGCTCATGTTGCCAAGATACAAACTAAAACAGCTATCTATCACCTGTCAAGAATGATAGAAAAAGGAATAATTTCTATAGAAAAGCACGGCAAACATCGTTATTATAGACTTTCTAATTCCGAAATATCACAAATTCTCAAATTACTTCTTGTAATTACTCCTCAAGAAAAAGACACGCCTTTTCGTCAACCCTCTCAATCAAGTGAGTTAAGGTATGCTCGTACCTGTTATGATCATTTGGCTGGAACTTTAGGTGTTGCTATTACAAATTCTCTACTAGATAAAGGGTATTTAGTGAAAAAAGACCTGTATTTTCATATAACAAAATCTGGTCAAGTATTTTTGGCGGAATTCGATATTGATGTCAATGCAATTAAACAAAAGAAAAGGATATTTGCGAAGGCTTGCTTAGATTCGACAGAAAGAGAACATCATCTTGCTGGGAGTTTAGGAAATGTACTTTTAGAAAAATTATTACAATTAAATTGGATTCAGAGAGTCCCAAAATCAAGAGCAATCAAAGTTACCCCTAATGGTAAAAAAAAATTGAAACAAATATTTTCTATACAGATATCAGTGGAATTTAAAGAAGATGACTCCTGTAGAATACAGAAATCATCTTCTTGATGCCGCCTAACTTTTTTTAAAATGTCCTTTACAAATGGTACGGATTATTATTTCCTTTTGCTTTTTCTCTAGTCTAATTAATTTTTCCTTTTTGACAGTATCCCTACATAACCCTCTTAAACATCTTTTCCAATTCATAAGTAGAATGATGCACAAGAATTGGTCTTCCGTGCGGGCATGTGTATGGGTTTGTTGTTGTACGAAGTTCTTCCAGTAAAGCAAATATTTGATCGTTCGTTAAATATTGATTTGCTTTAATTGAAGCTTTACAGCTCATCATGATGGCTGCTTCTTCACGTAATTTTTTAATATCAACTTTTTTTAGTTTAACGACCTGCTCCATCATTTCATCGATAATTTCTGTTTCTTGCCCTTTCGGGAACCACGTTGGATGCGAGCGAACGATAAAGGATTGATGGCCGAATTGCTCCAAAAATAGTCCAACTTTTTTTAGTTCTTCTAGTTGCTCTTCGACACGTAAAAATTCGGTAAGAGATAAATCGATACGGTATGGTACGAGTAGTTCTTGTACTTCTTGTGCTACTCGTCCTACTTTATCACGGAAGTATTCATAATTAATACGTTCCTGCGCGGCATGTTGGTCAATCATATATAAGCCTTTATCATTTTGAGCGAAAATATATGTTCCATGCATTTGTCCAATTGGATAAAGCGGCGGTAAATCATTACCGTTCATTTCGATTTCTTCTATTTCCTGAACTTCTTCTTCCAATTCCTCTAATTCAAAGTCTTCATCGTTACTGTTCCACGATTTCTCTTCTCGAATCGGTTCTTCTATTATCGATTTTGTAGATGGTTGCCAACTTTGTTCTTCTCTCACGAGCGACTGTGGTGGTTGCCATTCTTGCTTCGGTGGTTGCCAAAGCTGCGCAGGCTGTTTCACAGCCTGCGGTTCTTCTTGTTTTTCATCCATTCCCGTCGGTAAAACGATCTCCGGCATAGATGGTTCTTTCGGCTTCGCATGCTCAAACTGAAACTGTTCTTGCACACTTTCATCTTTTTCTTTTTTCTTCGTTGTTACACCTGCATCTGGAATGAGCTGTATTTTTTTGAATGCTGCTTGCAATGTTTCTTCAATCAGCTTTAGTAATTCTTGTTCTTTACTAAAACGAACTTCCAATTTCGCTGGATGTACGTTAACGTCAACAAGCATTGGATCCATTTCAATTGATAAGAAGCCGATTGGATATCGTCCGACTGGCAGTAATGTATGATATCCTTGCTGAATAGCTTTCATTAATACGAAATTTCGAACGTAACGGCCATTTACGATTGTTGACATATAATTACGAGATGCTCTCGTTACTTCTGGTAATGTTACATAACCTTTAATTGTGAAATCTAGAGATTCCGCTTCAATTGGAACAAGCTTCTTTGCAACTTGAATGCTATAAATCGATGCAAGTACTTGTCTTACATCACCATTTCCTGATGTATGAAGCAATTTCTTCTCATTATGAAACAGCTTTAATGACACTTCTGGATGCGACATTGCAATACGATACACAATATCTGTAATATTACCAAGCTCTGTATGAATGGTTTTCATATATTTAAGACGCGCTGGTGTATTAAAAAATAAGTTTTGTACTGTAATATCTGTTCCCTTTCGGCTCGCTGTTTTCTCCTGCTTTATAATGTCTCCACCTTTAATAATAAGGTGTGTACCAGGTGCATCACCTGTACTAGTGATTAATTCTAATTCACTAACTGAGGCAATACTCGGCAATGCCTCACCGCGGAAACCGAGTGTTCTTATGCGAAACAGATCATTTTCATCTTTAATTTTGCTCGTCGCATGTCGTTCAAAAGCGACGATACAATCTTCTTCTGCAATGCCATCTCCATTATCAATGATGCGAATTTTCGATAAACCAGCTTCTTCTAAGTGGATTTCAATAGATGTACTATTCGCATCGATAGAATTTTCCACAAGTTCTTTTACGACTGAGGCAGGGCGCTCTACTACTTCCCCTGCCGCAATTAAGTTAGAGAGTTGGTCATCGAGTTTGCGAATTTTCCCCATCTACTTACTCATCCTTTCTTTAACTTTTTTTGTAAGCGATACAGTTCGTTCATCGCTTCTAAAGGTGTCATATCAAGTAAATCAATTTTTTTAATTTGCGTAAGTACTGCTGTTTCTTTTGCATCTAGAACTGGCTTGTCTTGTTTTTTCGAAGACTGCTCTGTGCCAAAGAATGATAGTTGTGATTCTTCTTCATTGTCTACCTTCGTTTCTTCTATTGCTACTGGTTCTTCTTTTACAACTACAGGTTCTGGAATTACTTCTTGCTCTTGCTCTTGCTCTTGCGCTTTCACTTCTACACGCTTCGGAATAATAATTTCTTCCTGTCCTTCTAATTGCGCTAACACTTCTTTCGCTCGAGCGATTAAGCTATCTGGAAGCTCCGCAAGTTGCGCAACATGAATTCCGTAACTTTTATCAGCTGCCCCGTCTTGAATTTTATGAAGGAATACTACTTTTCCGTTCTCTTCAATAGCTGAAACGTGTACATTTTTCAGTTGATCTAAACTGTCTTCTAACACGGTCAATTCATGATAATGCGTAGAGAATAACGTTTTCGCACCAATTTGGTCATGAATATGTTCAATGATTGCTTGTGCAAGTGCCATACCATCATACGTAGATGTACCGCGTCCAATTTCATCGAATAAAATTAAACTTCTTTCTGATGCGTTTGCAATGGCATTTTTCGCTTCTAACATTTCGACCATAAATGTACTTTGACCTGAAATTAAATCATCCGCCGCGCCAATTCTCGTAAAGATTTGGTCAAATACAGGTAATACTGCTTCTGTTGCTGGTACGAAACAACCAATTTGCGACATAACCGTTACAAGTGCTAATTGTCTCATATACGTACTTTTACCAGACATGTTCGGTCCTGTAATTAAAAATACATCCATATTCTCTGGCATAATACAATCATTCGGTACATACAATTTCCCGTTCAATACTTTTTCTACGACAGGATGACGACCATCTTTAATGAAAATTTCACGCTTCGTTGTTAGTACAGGTTTTACAAACTGTTCCTCTTCACTCACTGTCGCAAAACTTTGCAGTACGTCTAATTCACTAATTACTTTCGCTAAATGCTGTAATTTCGGAATAAATACTTTTACTTCTTCACGAAGCGCTGTAAATAAATCGTATTCTAGTTGTACAATTTTTTCTTCAGCTTCTAAGATTAATGTTTCTTTTTCTTTTAGTTCATCTGTAATGAAACGTTCCGCATTAGCAAGCGTTTGTTTACGCTCGTAGCGGCCTTCTGGTAATGCTCCAAGGTTCGCTTTCGTTACTTCAATGTAGTAACCGAAAATACGGTTGTATCCGATTTTTAACGATTTAATTCCTGTAATATCACGCTCTCGTTTTTCAAGCTCAGCAATCCACGTTTTTCCGTTTTTACTCACATAGCGATATTGATCAAGCTTGTCATTATAACCATCTTTAATAATATCTCCATCTTTAATAGAAAGCGGTGGATTTTCTTGAATACTTCTTCCTAGTAATTCTGTTAAGCTCTCACATGGATCTGCACCTTGAATTAATCTCGCTGCATACGCGTTATCTAACAAACTAATCGCTTCTAAAATAGCTGGCACTTGTAGTAACGAGCGTCTTAACTGTAATAAGTCCCGTGCATTAACATTACCAAATGCAACTTTCCCTGCTAAACGTTCTAAATCATATACTTCTTTTAACTTTTCTTTTAAATCTTCACGCAAGAAGTAATCAGTTACAAACGTTTCAACCATTTCTAAACGCTCTTCAATTCGTTCCTTCTGTATAAGTGGACGTTCCATCCACTGTTTTAACATACGACCACCCATAGCAGTCTTCGTCTTATCTAATAGCCATAGTAATGATCCTGTTTTTTCTTTCGTTCGAAGTGTTTCTGTCAGCTCTAAATTTCGCTTTGAATGCACATCAATCTTCATAAATTGATTCGTATAATAAATTTCCACTGGTTGTAAATGATCTAATGAACGTTTTTGCGTTCTTATTACATAGTTAAATAAGCGCCCAACTGCTTTAATTAACTTTGCTTGTGAAACATTTTTCACAAGATGTTCTAGCCCTTCAGGAATTGCCGTTGCATCTTCATATGAAATCGTCATTTTTAACGTTTCCGTTAACTTGTTTAGTTCATCTTTAGAAAAGGAAGAATCTACAACAATTTCTTTCGAACCAGTTGCATACACTTCTAATAAAATATCTTCTACTGAACCAGTCAATAACGTTACTGTATTTTGCCCAGTCGTTAAATCGTTACAAGCTAACGCATATGATCCATCTTCAAAATGTGTTAATGCGGCTAAAAAGTTATTTTCTTTCTCATCAATCGTACGCCCTTCCATCATCGTTCCTGGCGTAATTAATTGTACTACTTCACGGCGCACTACGCCTTTAGCTGTTTTTGGGTCTTCTACTTGCTCACAAACCGCTACTTTATATCCTTTTTCAACAAGTTGTTCAATATAGTTTTTAGCCGCATGATACGGTACACCGCACATCGGTATACGTTCACTACTACCACCGTCTCGGCTCGTTAATGTAATTTCAAGTTCGTGGGCTGCTTTAACCGCATCCTCAAAGAACATTTCATAAAAATCACCTAAGCGGAAAAATAAAAAGGCATCTTGATAGTCTGCCTTAACTTTTAAATATTGCTGTATCATAGGCGTATATTGCGTCATACTTATCCTCCATAATTCTTACATAATAATCTATATTCATATATGTCACATTTCACGGACACTCTTATCTCCTATTTCAGGAGTCTTTCTTCATTATAGCACATTTCATTAGCAATCATGTTCATCTAAGCACCACTTATGTAAAGTAAAAAGCTAGGAAGAACTTCTCCCTAGCTTTCTATTACTCTTCTTCTGCATCAACGATAAAGTTCGGATCTAACTCTTCAAACTCATCATCTTCAATTTGGAAAGCATCATCTGATTCTACACAACCTTCAGGGTTTACACTTACACAAATTTTCGTTTCGCCAACTACTTCTGTTACAAATTCACGTTCTACCGTTACAACAATTTTATTACCATTTGGTGATACAAGAGCTTCTAAACAATTTGGTGGCTGAATGACACGAGCAATAATTTCTAAATCATCACCAGAAAAGTTTTTATCACGATATCCAATGCTTACTTCATCTGTGTAGTTTACACGTTCTGTTACAACTTCTGTCTTTGTATTGCCATCGAATGAATACCAAGTGTTCACATCATAGAAACCTTCAATTTCCACATGTTTTCCACTCTTTCTTGCTTCGTACGAGTGGTTAATTACCCAGCACCCTAAAATACTTGTTGGCTCATTATTCGATTCACATGTATGCGTTGACTTTGTATACTTACGTCCTTTTCCAACCACTGCTTTTGTAATAATCTCTCTAAATTCGGACATTCGTAACCCTCCTCAATCACTATTCACTTAATCATATGCGTGACAATAGCGGAATGTGTCATTCTTTTTTTGAGAAGAACTTACGTTTAATCCACTAAAAAAAGAGATGTCAATTCGACATCTCTTTAACAACCACAATTTCCTTTTTTACTTTCTACCGCTGCGCCCGTTTCACCCTTCAATACATCGCCATTAGTTGAAATTAATATTTCATCTGTTACGTTGTTAGAAATCGTACTTGCAACTAGCTGTAATAAGTCATTTACATACGTTTGTGAAGATTTAAATTCTTGTACAACTGGGATGCTATCTAACTTATCTTGCAGGGCATCAATTTCAGCTTCTACTTTTTTCAAAGCTTCCCATTTCCCGTAATGTTGCAAGTTTACTGCTTGTTTTTGCAGTGCTTTAATTTCATCAATTGCGCGCTTCACATTTTCATTTTTATGAATTTGTGCCTCTGCTTTCTTAAAGAAATCAACTTCTTCTGTTTCAGAAATCATTTTTGCCAATTCTTTCGCTTGCTCAACAATTTCATCTTTCGAATATACTTTCATCTATTATTCCACCTCAATCGGCTCTTCAACTAATTCTCCGTTAAGAGACCAAGTTTTTGCATCCGTTACTTTTACTTTCACAAGCTGACCAATTAAAGACTTTGGAGCAACAAAGTTTACAAGTTTATTTGTACGAGTATAACCTGCAAGTACTTCTGGATTATTTTTACTCTCTCCATCAACTAACACTTCTACAATTTGACCTTTATAACGATTATTCTTTTCAATTGCCAATTTATTTACTAATGCATTTAAGCGTTGAAGACGTTCTTTCTTTACTTCCATCGGTACATTGTCTTTCATTTTTGCAGCTGGTGTACCTTCACGCGGAGAATAAATAAAGGTAAAGGCAGTATCAAACCCTACTTCACGATATAACGACATCGTTTCTTCAAATTGCTCATCTGTTTCATTCGGGAAACCGACAATAATATCAGTTGTTAATACCGCGTTTGGAATCGCTTCTTTAATTTTTCTTACAAGCTCTAAATAATGCTCACGTGAATATTTACGCGCCATAATTTTTAACATTTCTGTGCTTCCAGATTGAACTGGTAAGTGAATATGTTCTACTAAGTTGCCACCTTTTCCAAGCACTTCAATTAAGTGATCATCGAAATCGCGTGGATGGCTCGTTGTAAAACGAATACGGGCAATATCAACTTTACGGAGCTCGTCCATTAAATCGCCAAGACCGTATTCTATATCTTCAAAGTCTTTACCATATGCATTTACGTTCTGTCCAAGTAACGTAATTTCTTTATAACCATTCGCAGCTAAATGACGAATCTCTTGGATAATGTCTTCTGGACGTCTGCTTCGCTCTTTTCCGCGTGTATACGGTACGATACAATATGTACAGAACTTATCACAGCCATACATAATATTTACCCAAGCTTTAATATCACCACGACGTACTTTCGGAAGATTTTCAATTACGTCTCCTTCTTTGGACCAAACTTCAACTACCGTCTCCTTCGAGAACATTGCATCTTTTAGAATGTACGGTAATCTATGAATATTATGCGTTCCAAACACCATATCTACATGCTGATTTTTTTGCATAATTTTATTTACAACAGATTCCTCTTGGGACATACAACCACATACACCAATTAAAAGATCAGGATTTCTTCGTTTTAGTGCCTTTAAATGCCCTAGTTCACCGAACACTTTATTTTCAGCATTTTCACGAATAGCACAAGTATTTAATAATACTACATCTGCTTCTTCAGTTGAAAAGGTTGGTTCATATCCAAGTGCAGTGAAAATACCCGCCATTACTTCTGTATCGTGCTCATTCATTTGACAACCATATGTACGAATATAAAACTTTCTTCCTGTACCGAAATTGCGAAACTCTTCAGGTAAGCCAAAATCCCGTTCAATTTTAACTTCTTCTTTCCCTCGCTTTTTCGCGTCTTTTAAGGAAGGTGGTTGGTATACACTTTCAAAGTATTTGCTATAATCTTTCTCTTCTTTTTTCGTAGAGGAATTCACTTGTTGACTTGCTAATCGTTGTTGCTCGTTCATCGGTAATCTCCTTTCACCCTTAACTATACACACTCTATAGTCCATTTTAATGCGCTTAGACCCACCTCAAAAATGGTTAGATAGCTTGAGAGATACTTGTCCTTTGAAACTTGAGTAATCAATCTAATCATCTATAAGAATGAAGTCTTCCCCACACAAATAGACATTCCCTTTTTGTATTTCTTTTGTCCTACTCAAAAGCATATTGCTTTATCCCTATACACATTACCATAGTATGAAGTGTTTCGCCAATTTTTACAAAGAAGAAGGCTTATCCTATTATTACATTTCCTAGTTAATGAACATGCAATTTTCATACAACGATTTACATATTATTTTACCATTCTGAATTTTCCAAGTAAATAAGACTGCTTTATATTTTTACTTATTAAAAAAGGCTGCCAAATGGCAACCTCCTCTTCTTACATTACATAAATTCAGCAACAAGCTCATCAAACATTTTCTGATCCATGTTTAAATCAGATTGCACTAAAGGCTTCTCACTATATCCTTTTACCAGTTCTTGGTATGAAGGCTGCGCTGTATTTTGATAAATTAACCCTGTTACTAATCCGTTGTTTTCCATTAATGTTTGCATAGCCATCATGCGATTAGACGGATCATATCCCTCTACTGTACTTAGTTTTGTTAAATTCTCTTTAAACCAATCGTAAGTATTTACTTTATTGTAAGTAACACATGGGCTGAATACGTTAATTAATGAAAATCCTTTATGGTTAATACCAGCTTCAATAATTTGTGTTAATTCTTTTAAATCACTTGAAAAGCTTTGCGCCACAAATGTTGCACCAGCTGTTAAAGCCATTTCCATAACATTTAGTGACGGTTCAATTGAACCTTGTGGTGTACTTTTCGTTTTAAATCCAGCTTCACTACGTGGTGAAGTTTGCCCTTTTGTTAATCCGTAAATTTGGTTATCCATTACGATGTACGTAATATCAATGTTACGACGAATAGAATGGATCGTATGTCCCATACCAATCGCAAATCCATCACCGTCACCACCTGATGCGATAACTGTTAAATCACGGTTTGCCATTTTTACACCTTGTGCAATTGGAAGGGCACGACCATGAATACTATGCACACCATATGAATTAATATAACCTGAAATACGACCTGAACAGCCGATACCAGAAATAACAGCAAGTTCATCTGGATTTAAGCCAACGTTAGCTGCCGCACGTTGAATTGCAGCTTGCACCGAGAAGTCTCCGCAACCTGGGCACCAGTTTGGTTTTACACTGTTACGAAAGTCCTTAAATGTTGCCATTTAATACAACCCCTTTTTTGCATTCGTTGTAAATCTCTTTCGGCAAGAATGGGTTCCCATCATATTTTAAAAGACTAGAAATTTTCTCACCGTTACCAAGATTCATTTTCATAATGTTAGCAAGTTGACCTGTTGCATTGTTTTCTACCACTACAACACGCTTCGCATTTTTCACAAGTGGATCGATTTCAGCTGTTGGGAACGGGTGAATTAAACGCACATGAGCATGGTTTACTTTCATACCCTCTTGTTCTAAGCGCTCCATTGCTTCTTCGATCGCACCACGAGTTGAGTTAAATCCAACAAGCAATACGTCTGCTTCTTCATGCTTAACATTTTTATAAACAGGGGTATTAAACTTCAAGTTCTCCATTTTACGGAAACGTTTGTCCATTTGATCTTTACGGTTTAATGCTGATTCAGATGGTTTACCAGTTTCATCATGTTCTACACCTGTAACATGGTGAACACCATTTTTCATACCAGGTAAAACACGTGGTGAAACGCCATCTTCTGTTACTTCATAACGCTTGAAGTATGCTTTATTTTCACGTTCTGGTAATTCCGCTTCTAAATCAAGCTTACCACGACGAATTTCCACTTTATCTAACTTAAGTGGTTCTACTGTCTGTTTCCCTAAAGAAAGCTGTAAATCTGTTAAGAAAATAACAGGTACTTGATATTCTTCAGATAAGTTAAACGCTTCTACAATATCATAGAAAGCTTCTTCCACTGTACTTGGCGCCATTACGATTTTTGGAATTTCACCGTGCGTACCGTAAATCATTGCCATTAAATCAGACTGCTCTTGTTTCGTTGGTAATCCTGTACTTGGACCACCACGTTGTGTATCAACAATTACTAATGGCGTTTCTGTAATACCTGCTAAACCAATCGCTTCCATCATTAAAGATAGACCTGGACCAGCAGATGCAGTTAATGTACGAACACCAGCATAGTTTGCACCGATTGCCATTGTACAAGCTGCAATTTCATCCTCAGTTTGGATTACTGTTCCGCCGACTTTTGGCAATTTTTTAATTAAGTATTCCATAATTTCAGATGCAGGTGTAATTGGATATGCAGACATAAAGCGAGCACCACCAGCTACTGCACCAAATGCGATCGCATCGTTCCCAATCATAAACATGCGCTTCTGACCATCAGCTTTTTCAAGCTGCATCATGTTTACTTTCTCACCTAGTAACTCTTTCATATATTGAGAGCCGCGCTTAATTGCGTCCATGTTCTTTTGAACGACTTGCTCTCCTTTACGACCAAAGATCTCTTCAACAACATCTAAATAAGCTGTTTCATCTAATCCTAATACCGCACTTGATGCTCCAACAGCAACCATGTTTTTCATTAATGATGTGCCTAATTCTGAAGCAATATCTGTAAACGGTATCACATATAGATTTACATCTGTATTGTCAGGTATTGTCGGATTAAATTTCGCATCTGCAACTACAATCCCGCCCGGACGTAGTTCGTGGAAGTTAAAATCAATTGTTTCTTGATCAAAAGCAATTAAAATATCTAAATCATCTGAGATCGCGCGTACTTCTGTTGTACTTACACGAATTTTATTATTTGTATGGCCGCCTTTTATACGTGATGAGAAGTGGCGGTAACCGTATAGGTAATATCCTAATCGGTTTAATGCAATACAGAAGATTTCTCCTGTACTTTCAATTCCTTCACCTTGTTGGCCTCCAACTTTCCATGAAAGTTGACTAATCATCTCCTACACCCCTTTTGGCTGCATTCATTGTAGTGTATTTTTTACAGTAATAGTTTAGCATTTTTTATGCAAATAAACTACAATGGACGCAAATTATGCCTCTTCTGATTTCCCTGAATCTTTAGTATAAAGCTATTTTGTTTTTCATTCTAGTATTAGGTCTTAAAAAAAGCAATAATATCAAATGAATTAATTCTAATTTTTCTGGATTTTTAAAACAAAAATTTTAAAAGCTTATATGTTCAACAAAATTATCATATAAAAATCGCTCTACAGTAGATGCAGCATAGTGTTTACAAAGCTCGTTAATTACATTTTCATAATCTCGATACGCTGATACATTTACAACTGTTTCTACTATCCCATCAAAATCCGAACCAAACCCTATATTGTTCTCTCCACCTAATGAACAAATATATTCGATATGTCTTACTATATCTGCTACATTCGCTTGTTTTTCATTTGTTAGAAACTGCGGTACAAAAGTGACACCGATCATGCCATTTCGCTTTATAAGAGCTTTAAGTTGTTCATCGTTTAAATTACGTGGATGCTGGCAAAGTTTCATACAATTTGAGTGGGAAGCAATAGGATTTTTTGCAATTTCTATAACATCCCAAAAACTTCTTTCATTCAAATGAGACACATCAGTCCATACATGTAACGCATTCAGTTCTTGTACAACATATTTACCAGAAGTCGTTAAACCTGCCCCACGTGTCTCTAGCGCACCATCAGCTAATAGATTGGCATAATTCCATGTTAGTCCAAAAGAACGTACTCCTAGGCGATACAACAACCGTAATTTCATTGCATCTTTTCCAAGTGCTTCACATCCTTCTAGTGTTAATATCGCTCCAATCTCGTCCTGTTTTAACATGTTCATATCATCTTTTGTCTGAATAAACTTAACACCTGGTAGGGATAAAATTTCATTATAAAAAATATCTACCATTTGTAATGCCACTTCAAATCGGTTTTCATATGCCACTGTTTCTGGCACATATATAGCAAAACATTGTATACTTCCTTTTCTTCTCTTTAACTGTTCAAACGTAATATGTAATTGCGAATCATGTTTAAAATCCTTTTTCCCCTTCGCATTCCATAACTGAAAGAGTACATCACAATGGGCATCAAAAATTTTCATTTCATTCCTCCATTATAAAAACAACCTGTTTGCATACTGCAAACAGGTTGTTTAAACTTAACGAGGTTCTACAATTAATTTTATTGCTGTACGCTCTTCCCCATCAATCATAATATCCGTAAACGCTGGGATACAAATCAGGTCCAAACCACTAGGCGCTACAAATCCTCTTGCAATTGCTACTGCCTTTACCGCTTGGTTCAATGCACCTGCACCAATGGCTTGAATTTCTGCTGTTCCGCGTTCGCGAATAACACCTGCAAGTGCACCAGCTACAGAATTAGGGACCGACGTTGCTTTAACTTTTAATATTTCCATTCCGCGTTTCCTCCTCGTTTCTATAAAAAGTATTAGCAATTATTTCACTTTAACTTATATTCACGAGGAATGACACGTATTCCTGCTAAATTTCTGTAATTTTTCTAAAAAATTAAAAAATAATAACTTATCTAAATTTTAATAGGAATTACTCAAAAAATGGCTGATCATCATTAATTAAAATACGCTCAATTTTCTTAGCTTTTCCCGTATTAGGGTCCACATCAATTAGCACTGCACTTAATTGTGTTCTACCATTTGTCACTTCAAATCGTACTGGTAAGTTTGTTAAAAACTTCTTCAATACTGCTTCTCGGTCCATACCTAAAATTCCATCGTACGGCCCTGTCATACCAACATCTGTGATATATGCCGTTCCGCTTGGTAAAATGCGATTATCTGCTGTAGGAACATGCGTATGTGTACCTACTACCGCTGTAGCACGACCATCTACATACCAACCTAACGCTTGTTTTTCGCTTGTAGTTTCCGCATGGAAATCAACAAAAATAATATTCGTACGTTTTTTCGCAATGTTAATTAATTCATCCACTTTACGGAATGGACAATCAATTGGAGGAAGGAACGTACGTCCTTGTAAGTTAATAACTGCAACTTCTGTTCCATTACAGTTCACAAAAATAAGCCCTTTTCCTGGAGTGCCTTCTGGGAAGTTAGCTGGTCTTGCAAGATATTTTGCATCATCAATAAATTCAAATACTTCACGGTTATCCCAAGCGTGATTTCCAAGTGTAACCGCTTGTGCTCCGCATTCTAAAAAGTTTCGGTATATTTTTTCCGTAATTCCACGTCCACCTGCTGCATTTTCCCCATTAATAATGGTTACTGTAGGTGTATATTTCTTCTTTAATGCCGGTACGTATTGTTGAATCATACCTCTACCAGGAGATCCTACTACATCCCCAACAAATAATATTCTCATATGTCTTACCCTTCCTATGTACTACATTTTTTATTACTATAGCTTCAAGTAATTATCTTACAATATATTTATTATAAGTTTGTTTCACTTGTATGCTAGGTATAACTAATTTCCTTTATTTTAACCAATTCCAACACAAAAAAATAAAGTGGTGTTTCACCACTTTATTTTGCGTATTCCACTGCACGTGTTTCACGAATAACAGTTACTTTAATATGCCCTGGGTAATCCAGTTCATTTTCAATACGTTTTCGAATATCACGAGCTAAACGATGAGCTTCTAAATCATCAATTGTATCTGGTTTTACCAGAATACGAACTTCTCGTCCTGCTTGAATTGCGAAAGATTTTTCTACGCCTTCATAAGACTCTGAAATCTCTTCTAACTTTTCAAGACGACGAATATAGTTCTCAAGTGTTTCACTACGAGCTCCAGGTCTTGCAGCTGATAATGCATCTGCTGCTGCAACTAAAACTGCAATGATAGAAGTTGGTTCTGTGTCTCCGTGGTGAGATGCAATACTGTTTATAACTACAGGATGCTCTTTATATTTCGTTGCGAGTTCAACACCAATTTCAACGTGGCTACCTTCTACTTCATGGTCAATCGCTTTACCGATATCATGTAATAGACCAGCACGTCTTGCTAGTTTTTCATCCTCACCAAGCTCTGCTGCCATAAGTCCAGTTAAATATGCCACTTCCATAGAGTGTTTTAAGACGTTTTGCCCGTAACTTGTACGGTATTTCAAACGACCTAAAATCTTAATTAAATCTGGATGTAATCCGTGAACACCCACTTCAAACGTTGTTTGCTCTCCGACTTCGCGAATATACTCGTCCACTTCACGTCTTGATTTTTCGACCATCTCTTCAATACGCGCTGGGTGAATACGTCCGTCCTGTACTAGTTTATCAAGAGCGATACGAGCTGTTTCACGACGAATTGGGTCGAATCCAGATAGGATAACCGCTTCTGGTGTATCATCGATAATTAGGTCAATACCTGTTAGCGTTTCTAACGTACGAATATTTCGACCTTCACGTCCGATAATACGTCCCTTCATTTCGTCATTTGGAAGATTTACAACCGAAACGGTTGTTTCAGCAACATGATCAGCTGCACATCTCTGCATTGCAAGAGATAAAATCTCTTTTGCTTTCTTATCTGCTTCTTCTTTCGCACGAACTTCACTTTCTTTTACCATTACGGCAATTTCATGAGAAACTTCACTTTCTACTTTACCAAGAATAATTGCTTTCGCTTGTTCGCGTGTCAGATTGGAAATGCGCTCTAATTCTGTTTGTTGCTTTTGAACTAACTCTCCCACTTTGCTTTCCAACTCTTCAATCTGTTGTTGTCTCGCTACAAGAGAATCCTCTTTCTTTTCTAACTGTTGCTCGCGTTTATCGAGCGTTTCGTCTTTACGATCAAGGTTCTCTTCTTTTTGCATTAAACGATTTTCTTGTTTTTGTAATTCGCTTCTACGGTCACGAATTTCTAATTCAGCTTCTGTACGAAGTGTATGAATTTCATCCTTTGCTTCTAAAAGCGCTTCTTTCTTAAGTGCTTCAGCCTCACGATTCGCTTCGTCTAGAATACGTTTCGCTTCATTGACTGCACCATTAATCTTCGCTTCAGCAATAGACTTTCGAACAAAAAAGCCAACAACTGCACCGACTGTTGCAAGCAAAATGGAGATGAGTATCCAAACTGTACTACTCATGATTTCACCTCCCCTTGCTATGAATGAAAAAAGACTGTCGGCATGTACATTGAATACCAACATACAGCAAAGACCGTCGTCCCGCTTTTTTAAGGGACTTTCTTCATTTCACAATTAAAATGTCATATTATTATTTCGGCAAGATTTAAGTCTTACTCCGAATATTACTTCTCTTCTTGAGAAGAGTGTTTCGTATATAAGAAAAAATATACATTCTCATTGTATCTATCGCAATTTTCATTGTCAAGCGTTGTCTACTTTTACTTTCTTTACCTTCAGCTCTAATTTATATAGGAATTTAAAAAGCAGAGAGCATATTATCCTGGAAAACCTTAGTAAATTCCAGTTTATTCATGTAAAACACGCATATATCCCTCTGTACACATAATGTTTTAGATGGATTAAATATTTTATCTCCAACGATATACAACGCTTTCATAATGATACAAAAATAAAAGACACGAAGCCGTGTCTTTTATCCCACTTTAATCAAGAAGACTTGGATCTTCCATATCTTCAGCACCTGAATCTTCGCTAATTCCGTGATGCTCACGAATAAAGAAGGCAATTTCTTCTCTTAAATCCGTATTTTCTTTTAAGAACTGCTTCGAATTTTCACGACCTTGTCCTAAGCGTTCTTCATTATAAGAGTACCAAGCACCGCTCTTTTGAACGATATCAAGTTCAGAAGCCATATCTAAGATTTCACCTTCTCTTGAAATACCTTCTCCGTACATAATATCAACTTCCGCAACACGGAATGGTGGTGCCACTTTATTTTTAACTACTTTTACTTTTGTTTTATTACCAACAATGTCGTTACCTTGTTTTAATTGCTCCGCACGACGCACTTCAAGACGAACAGTTGAATAGAACTTCAATGCACGACCACCTGGAGTTGTTTCTGGCACTATCTATAGATTTTCCATCTCTATAGTCCGGACTATCTCTTCATCTCTTTACAGAGAGCCTTGCACTTCCAGCAGTAGCCTATCATCTGCCGTACCCTACTCAGTTAACTAAAAGTTCTTTTCGGTAGTCTCTACACCTTCCCCATATCACTATGGAGCTTGGCACGGTATTACCCTAAATAATGGTGGGCTTCACCGTTAGCAACTATATGGATAGTTACACCCTTAGGCAATAAGGTTCACAAGGTTTTTAACATGCTATCACTAGCAAGGGAAACCCATGGTAAACTCCTTAATCTTTACGATTAAGCAACTTGTAGTTGATTTCCGAACATAACCCCAACTTTTTCACGAATTTGGTTAATAAAGATTGCGATTGTTTTTGATTTATTGATTGCACCTGAAAGTTTACGAAGTGCTTGAGACATTAGACGAGCTTGTAAACCTACGTGTGAGTCACCCATGTCTCCTTCAATCTCAGCTTTTGGTACAAGAGCTGCTACAGAGTCAATTACGATAATATCAACCGCACCACTTCGTACAAGTGCTTCTGCGATTTCTAAACCTTGCTCCCCTGTATCAGGTTGTGATAATAGTAATTCATCGATGTTAACACCTAGTTTTTGTGCATATACAGGATCCATTGCATGCTCAGCATCGATGAACGCTGCTTGTCCACCTTGGCGCTGTACTTCTGCAATTGCGTGTAATGAAACTGTTGTTTTACCTGAACTTTCAGGTCCGTAAATTTCGATAATACGGCCGCGTGGGTATCCGCCTACCCCTAATGCCACATCAAGTGCTAAAGAACCACTAGAAACCGTAGAAACTTTACGCTCTGCTTGTTCTCCTAATTTCATAATTGAACCTTTACCGAATTGCTTCTCTATTTGTTTTAACGCCATATCTAACGCTGCTTGACGATCACTCATTCAAAATTCCTCCTTAACTGAATTGCTAATCTTATTATACCTATTTTCAATTCAATTTGCCAACAAAAATCGAACATTTATTCGATTTTTTTATTTTCCATTAAATAGAACTGCATTTAACCATTAAAAAAGCTAGAAGAAACTTATATTTCTTCTAGCTTTTTATATAAATGATAAAATCCATATTTCGCTGAGCGTTCTCTAATTTGTTGGCGACTTCCACTTAAATTAAGAGGAAAGACTACAGTTGGTTCATCTTTAATCGCCAATCCAACAAATACTGTTCCCGGTTCTTTATGTTCTGAAGCATCCGGTCCTGCTACCCCAGTGAAACTAATCCCGATATCCGCTTCTAATAATTCTTTAACATTTTCAGCAAGATAACGAGCACATTCTTTACTAACTGCACCGTCAGTAAACAACACTTCCTCAGGTACATGTAAAACATGCTGCTTTACGTCATTATGATAACAAATGACACCGCCTTTAAATACGGAAGACACACCAGCACTTTCTGTTACTTGATTACCGAAGAGACCACCTGTTAAACTTTCCGCACACGCTAAAGTCAATCCTTTTTTCTTCAATAACTCTATCGCCTTATAATGCAGAAACTCTTGGTCATACCCGTAGAAAAATTCTCCTACTCTTTCTAAAATCAAATCTTCCACATGCTGAATGAGTTTCTCCGCTTCATGAGCATTTTGATGTTTAGCAGTTAAACGTAATGTCACTTCTCCATCATTCGCAAGCGGGGCAATTGTCGGATTCGTTTGTCCATCAATTAAATCTTGAACTTTCACCTCTAATTGAGATTCCCCAATTCCGAAAAAGCGAAGCACGCGAGAATAAATGTTTTCTCCTGTTGTAAAGTTACGTAAAAAAGGCTCCACATAACTTACATACATTGGTTTCATTTCTTTCGGTGGTCCTGGTAATAAAATATAAACTTTTCCGTTCTTATTTAATCCCATACCAGGTGCCATACCGTGATCATTTGCAAACACATTTGCTCCATTCAAAACGAGTGCCTGCTTTTTATTATTTTCAGTGAACTCACGACCTGTACGCTTAAAATAATTGCTTATTAATGCTAATGCATTTTCGTCATATACAAGCTCTTCCCCTAAGCTAGACGCAATTGTTTCCTTCGTTAAATCATCTTTTGTCGGTCCTAATCCACCTGTGAAAATGAGCATATCCGCACGTTCCTCTGCTACTTCAATCGCCTGCTGCAGTCGCTTGTTATTATCACCAACTACAGTATGGTAGTACACGTTAATTCCAATTGAAGCTAACTTTTCAGACAAAAACTGGGCGTTCGTATTTGCAATTTGTCCAAGTAATAATTCTGTTCCAACCGCAATGATTTCAGCGTTCATCCCAATTCCCCCATAAACTTCTATTTTGAGTTTACAAAAGCAGCTCTATTTTTCCAGAAATAATCCCATCCTGAAATAACAGTAAAAATTAATGCAATCCATATAAAGATATCAGCAACTGGAATATGGATTAAATTTAAAGGTACATCGTGTAATAAGTATGCCGCAATCGCGATGATTTGTGTCCATGTCTTAATTTTCCCTAGTTGATTTGCCGCAACTACTTCCCCTGTTCCAGCAAGTACAAGACGTAAACCAGTTACCGCAAACTCACGGCTTATAATAACAATAACGATCCAAGCAGGTACGTATTGCATCTCAACTAACGTGATAAGTGCTGCTGAAACAAGTAATTTATCAGCTAACGGGTCAAGGAACTTTCCTAAATTCGTTACAAGATTATACTTTCTTGCGTAATGTCCATCAATCCAATCTGTAGCCGAAGCAACAATAAAGATAATCGCTCCTACTAAATGTTGAATTGGTAAATCAACATCACCAATTGTGTATGAACCCCAATCAAAGGGTGCTAACATAATTACCATAAAAATTGGAATTAAGCAGATTCTAGATATCGTAATTTTATTTGGTAAATTCACAGCTATTCCTCCATCATATCAAAAACATTTGTTCATTGAAAAAAGTCATCGAAGCGATGACTGTTATTGTGCAGGTTGCTCTATCCCTAGATTTTTAATCAAGAATTTTTGATGATAATTCTCTTCTGGATTCAACGGGAATGTAACCACTTGGCCATTTAATTTAAATTCAACATTCGGTGCACTTCCTATATTAAGGTTTACCACTTTCGCTGTTGATAAATCATATTTTTGAGTTTGACCTTCCTCTATTGTTCCACTAAAGATATCATTTCCTGCCTCATTTTTAATACCTACATAACTTGCACCTTTTGTTGTAATTTCTAATTCTAACGTTTTATTGTTATGAATTTCCAAAGTGGACTCCTTACCAGTTGTCCCAACTACTTTGATTTCTTGTTGTCCAGTTGGCTGTGCTGGTTGTTCCTCTTTCTTCGGTTCTTCTTTCTTTGGTTCCTCTTTCTTTGGCTCTTCCGCTTTCACTTCATCTTTTTTCGTATCTAACGGAGAGTTTTCCGCTTTTTTAACTTCAATTTTCTCGCTTTGAGCATTCGGAACTTTCTCATCATCTTTTCCAGTCAACGCTTGGAAAACAAACCAAATTACTACTCCAATTGCAATAACTAACAGCGCAACTAAGATTTTTGGCATATGATCTGCAATTGGCCATGATGAAGACTTTTGCATTGTTTCTTGTGTTTTTTGTCCAGTTGATACTTGTGGAACGTCACGTTTTTCAGATTGCGGTATCGTACTCTGATATTCCACAAGCAGTTCTTCTCCATTTAATCCAACCGCATCTGCGTATTGTTTAATGAATGCACGCGCATAAAAAGCTCCTGGCAATACATCATAATTGCCTTCCTCAATCGCTACTAAATGGCGTTTTTGAATTTTTGTAATCTCATGCAGCTGATCAATAGACAAGCCTTTCGTTCCTCTTGCTTCTTTCAGCTTTTGTCCTAATTCTGTCACTACTAACACCTCAATATTTCTTTAAAAGTCAAACATAGAGAAATTATTTTGCGTACCTTGCTCAATTTCATCTACTAAATTATATTGAATTTCTTCATCATAATCGTTACGCAACTCGATAATATAATCAAAATCATCCAATGTGTATTCTGACTGACTCACAAATACGTCAGGATGTTCCACAACTTTCGTTGCAGGCAATCTCATAATTTCACGAACAAGCTGCCAATGCCTTTCGTTAGCACGCTTTGTTGACACGATTCCATCTAAGATGAAAATATTGTCGTCGCTATACTCATCTTCAATCAATTGACTACGAACAGTTTGCTTAATAAGAGTAGACGATACAAATAACCATCTTTTATTTGCACAAACACTTGCGGCAACAATGGATTCTGTTTTTCCAACACGAGGCATTCCTCGTATACCAATTAGCTTATGGCCTTCTTTTTTCATTATTTCAGCCATAAAGTCTACAAGTAACCCTAATTCATCACGCACAAACCGAAATGTCTTCTTATCATCTGCATCTCGTTGTATGTACCTACCATGTCTAACCGCTAGCTTATCTCTTAGCTTTGGCGGACGATATTTCGTTACCGTTATGTTATCCATCGTATTTAAAATTGATTCTAGTCTAGAGATTTGCTCTTGATTATCACACATAAGGAGTAATCCACGCCTTGCATTATCTACACCATTAATTGTGACAATATTAATGCCGAGCATACCGATTAACGAAGAAACGTCACCAAGCAAGCCAGGTCGGTTTTTATGTATTTCATATTCAAAATACCATTCAATCATCCAAGATCACTCCCCTTGCTTACTTTACACCTACGTACTATATTATATGATTTCACCTTAATAGGGAAGCTAAATGTATAATCTATCCCTTTCAATTATTATACAAAAAAATAGAGAGGAGAATCCCCTCTCTATTTTTTACTTATGTTGTACAAACTTTACCATTAAGTTTGCGATTGTATGCTGCTCTTGTTCGTCAGCAACTTTCCAAAGCTCAGCTAATAATTTCTCTTGATCGTTGCGTGCTTCTACTTCATTCGCTAAATAGTCACCAACACGAAATGCCATATCTGATACAGCACCACCATCAAGACCTTTTCCTTGCGCTTGCTCTAAACGTTCTCCTAAAAAGCTCTTCCATTGATCAAAATTATCTAAAACTGACATGTGTAAGCACCTCACTACTTAGTAATAGAATCATGCTTAATTTGTACAGTTTTTCATTTTTTATGTAAGAAATTTTTAGCAATGCCAACCGCCGTTCACTCCGATAATTTGTCCCGTTATATAAGATGCACCTGGAGATACAAGAAATGACACTGTTTTCGCTACTTCTTCCGGTAATCCTAATCGTCCTAACGGAATCTCTTCCGCAATTTCATTCTTATCCTCTTCTGAAAATACGTTTAACATTTCCGTTTCAATTGCACCTGGCGCCACCGCGTTCACTCTTATTCCACTTAATGAAACCTCTTTTGCTAAAGCTTTCACATATGAATTTTGCGCACCTTTTACCATCGAGTAAAGCACTTCACATGACGCGCCAATTTGTCCCCATATAGATGAAACAAGTACAATATTACCGCTTCTCCGTTGAATCATAGATGGCAATGCCATCGATAATAATTTATAGATACTCTTCACTTGAAGTTCTACCATATCATTCAATTCATCGTTCGTTACATCTGTTACGAGTCCAAAAATACTCTTCCCAGCTGCATATACGATAACATCAAGAGGATGTTCAATTTGTTTCCACAATTGCTCTGCTCCATCAGTAGAAGCTAAATTCGCTTGAACAGGAATTACTTCACCCCATTCTTTCTGCAACTCATTCACTTTCTCTTCACTGTTATTATAATGAACATATACTGTATATCCATCTTGAATTAATTGTTTCGAAATAGCAGAGCCAATCCCTCCGCTCCCTCCAGTTACTAATGCATACTTTTTCATACAATTCCTCTCTTATCTCAACAAAATCTTTTCCCTACAAATAAATAATACCCTCATCTTACAATTTATCAATGATAAGATGAGGGTATTATTATGAAACCTTTTATTTTTTCGGTAAAACTTGACAAACACTCATTTTCTCTTCTGATGACAGTAATTGAGCTACTTCTTGTAAATCTTGAACAGTTAAACTTTCTAATACAGTCAATGCATCAAACAGACTCGATTCATTAAACGCATATCGTGTAAATTGATTTGCAATATATTCCGGTGAATTCAAGGAACGTAAAAAGCCACCTATTTTCTTTTTCTTTACTCGTTCTAATGCCACCTCATCTAATTGATCATAATTTGTATTTAATAAAATACCTTTCAAACGCTCTTCCAGCTCATCAGGTTGCTTCGTATCGCCGCCAACCATTGCAAAACCGAAGTTATTCTCTTCTGTATAATCATACGAGAACGAATCATCAATGAGCCCTTCATTATATAAAGATTCGTAATGAACGGAGCTTTTCCCAAATAAATAATCTAAAAGTAACGTAAGCGCAATTTCTTGTTTTAAAAGGGCTTCCCCTTTTTCTTTTAAGTTTGTCGCTTTAATACCAACTAAACATTTCGGAGTTTGTACAGGCATTGAAATAATTTTCTTCTTTTCATTTACCTCATCTGGTTCTTCTTCGAATGAACGTATTATTTCTGGTTGGTTTTTATAATCTTTTTCCGCTTGATTTTCACGTATCAAATCCATCGTTTTCTCTGGATCAATTGCCCCTACAACAAACATTAACATATTGCTTGGATGATAAAACGTTTCATAACATTCATATAGTAGGTCTTTCGTAATTTTACTAATAGACTCGATTGTACCCGCAATATCAATTTTAATCGGGTGCTTTACAAATAAACTATCTATTAATCCAAAGTATAAGCGCCAATCTGGATTATCTTGATACATTTGAATTTCTTGCCCGATAATACCCTTCTCTTTTTCAACTGTTTTTTCAGAAAAGTAAGGCTCTTGTACGAAGTTTAACAATGTATTTAAATTTTGTTCTACATTTGATGTACACGAAAAAAGATAAGCTGTTCTTGTGAAAGACGTGAAAGCATTCGCGGATGCCCCTTGTTTACTAAACAATTGGAAAGCGTCATGATCTTCTTTTTCAAATAATTTATGCTCAAGAAAATGAGCAATCCCATCAGGTACACGAATCATTTCTTCTTTACCTAGTGGTACGAATGTATTATCCACAGAACCATATTTTGTCGTAAACGTTGCAAATGTTTTATTAAATCCTTGCTTCGGTAAAATATATACATCTAATCCATTAGGAAGTTTTTCATAATAGAGTGTCTCTTTTAATTGCTCATAAACAATTTTCTCCATTTATTCTCCCTCCGTTCCGTGTAAAAAGTAAATTGTATCTAGTTCAATATTTTTAGCAACTTTTACGATCTCTTCTTTCGTCACACTTTCAATGCCTGTAAGCCATTCTTCAACCGGACGCGTACGATTTGAAATAATACCATGATACAGCATTTCCACAAATCCGCGCGGTGTATCAATTGCTTCTAATATTTGATTTTGAATGACACTTTTCGTTTGATGCATCTCTTCTTCAGAAAAATCACCATTTTGCATTGCAAGCATTTGCTCTTTAATAATCTCAACCGCTTTTTCATAATTTTTCGCTTCGATTCCTGACATGACAAATAATAAACCTTTATGACTTTCAAAGCGAGATGCTGCATAGTACGCTAAACTATTTTTTTCACGAACATTAACGAATAACTTCGAATGAGAAAATCCTCCAAACAATCCATTGAACAATTGCAGCGCAAAATAATCTTCGTCTTTATACGTAATAAATGTACGATATCCGATGTGTAATTTACTTTGTTTTAATTCTTGTTTTTCCACAACTTCTTTTTCTTCATTATTTCTCTTATGAAGAAGTACATTTCTTTCCCTCACAGGACGTGCTGAAATAGAAAAATACTTACTTACAAGATCAACTGCGTTTTCTGAAATATCACCAATAATGTATAGGTCCATTTCATCTTCCGCTAACACTTTTTGATAATATTGATACAAACTTTCATTTGTAATAGAAGAAACACTCTCTTTTTTCCCATTTGCGCTTAAACGATATGGTTCTACTTTGCACATTTCTTCAATTAAACGCTCGTTTGCATAACGCATTTTATCATCATACGTCGCTTCAATTCGTTGTAAGAGCGCTCTCTTTTCACTTTCTACAATAGAAGGCAAAAAACCATTCCCCTCTTTCGCTGGATGTAAAACGATATCCGATAACATAGAAAGCGCTTTTTCAAATAACGGTGGTGCATCATGTAAATATACTTCATTTGCAATGTCTACATAAATAGAGATGATATGGTCTTCTCCTTTTTTACTTACATCTACTGCCAAAGAAGATCCGTATAATTCTTCTAAATATTGACGAAGACGAATTACAGAAGGAAGCTTTTCCGTCGCACTTTGCAATACGTATGGCAATAGGGCACGCTCTGTCACCGTCTCCTCATTTAAAGGTGCTTTCAAACGAAATACAAATGTATTTGTTTTATATTTATCAGTTGGAATAATATGTACTCGTAAACCACCTAGCTCATGTAACTGTTGTTCCATCAGTTTCATTTATAGCCCTCCTTTACGTATATAGGAATATTCCTCTTCAATATACAGTTTTTAGAAATAAAAAATCAACTTTTCTTCCTCACTATACTTACATTAGGCCCTTTCTAAAAACTGTAATATGTAAGGAACATAGTAAAATTCCGTATTAAATATAGTCTATGTAAAAAAGCCCGCACTAATGTGCGAGCTTTTTTTATACTTATCGTTTTCCTTTTTCATAAGGAGTTCCTAATGCTTTCGGAGCTTCAGAACGACCTACAAAACCAACAAGCGCTAATATTGTGAATACATACGGCAATATCGTTAAGAATACACTTGGAATTTCTTTTAGTACTGGAATTGTACCGCCTGTTATTCCTAATGATTGAGCAAATCCGAAGAACAGAGCCGCTCCAAGAGCACCGAGTGGATTCCATTTACCGAAAATCATTGCTGCTAACGCCAAGAAACCTTGTCCAGTAATTGTAGCACCTGAGAAGTTACCAGAAATCGACATAGCGAAGACCGCTCCACCAACTCCTGCAAACATTCCAGATATAGCAACTGCAATATAACGCATTTTATATACGTTAATCCCCATCGTATCCGCTGCCATTGGATGCTCACCAACCGCACGAAGACGAAGACCGAACGGCGTTTTATAAATGATATACCAAACGACAAACGCTAAAATAATAGCAATATATGATGTTAACGGTACATTAGAGAAAAAGATTTTTCCGATTACCGGAATATCCGAAAGACCCGGAACATCGATTTTTTCAATGCGGTATTGAATGAAATCAGTTTGTCCTTTGCCAAAGATTTTCTTAATCGCAAATACTGTTAAACCAAGTGCTAAGAAGTTAATTGCTACTCCGCTCACTACTTGATCTGCACGGAATGTAATGGATGCTACTGCGTGAAGAAGTGCAAACAATCCACTACCAATTGCTGCAAATAATAATGCAATCCAAGGAGTCATCGATCCCCACGTATCACCCATTAATAACGTTGTAACAATACCAATAAATGCACCAAATAACATTAAACCTTCTAACGCTATATTTACAACTCCAGAACGTTCACTGAACACTCCACCTAACGCCGTAAAAATAAGTGGCGCTGCCGTATATAACGTACCCGTCACAAGAATGGCTAAAATATCTAAAAAGCTCATTTATTTCCCCTCCTTGCTCATGCGTGTAAGTGCCCAGCGTAAAACATAACTGCACGCTACAAAGAAAATAATACATGCAATAATAACGTTAATTAACTCCGAAGGTACATCTGCTTCGAAATTCATTTGTGGTGCTGCACTTTTCAAACCACCAAACAGTAAAGCCGCTAATAGTATACCAAATGGATTATTTCCGCCTAAAAGTGCTACCGCAATCCCATCAAATCCAATACCAGTAAACGAAGACATTGCTGTCATACTTTGGAATGTCCCTAATCCTTCCATAGCTCCACCAATTCCTGCAAAAGCACCAGCAATTGTCATTGATAATACAACATTACGCGATACTTTCATTCCTGCGTATTGAGAGGCATTTTGGTTAAAACCAACCGATTTTAATTCATACCCTAACGTTGTTCTATCTAATAAGAACCACATTACAATCGCAATGATAATAGCCACAACAATTCCCCAGTGTAAACGAGATCCATCTGTCAATGAAGATAACCAATCAGAAGCTAACGAAGCACTTGCTTGTACGTCATAAGATTTTTCATTACCTTCGTGGATAAAACGTTTAATAAGATCATACGTAACATAAAGTGCAATGTAGTTCATCATAATTGTAACAATTACTTCATTTACTTTAAGTTTCCCTTTTAAATATCCAGGTATAAAACCCCATAAACCGCCGACAATTGCCGCCACTAAAATAGATAACGGAATATGCAAAATTGCTGGTAACGACACTGCATATCCAAACCAAACAGCAGCGAGCCACCCAACTAATAACTGTCCTTCCACCCCAATATTGAAAAGACCTGTACGAAATGCAAATGCTACTGAAAGACCAGCTAATACAAGCGGAATCATCGTACGCAACGTCTCACCGATAGCTTGTGGATTGCCAACCATCCCTTCCCAAAGCGCGGCATATCCAACAATTGGATCATATCCACTAACTAACATTACAATGGCACCAACAAGTAAACCGAAAACTACGGATAACACAGGTACTAAAATATTAATTGTTCGTTCTGTTAAAAATTTTTTAGCCATTTGTGTTCACCTTCTCTTTCCCTGTCCCGCCGGCCATTAATAATCCAAGCTGTTGTTCATTTGTTTCTTTCGCATCGACAATCGCTACAATTTTCCCTTCATATATAACAGCCACTCGATCGCTTACATTTAAAATTTCATCCAGTTCTAAAGATAAAAGCAATACTGCCTTACCATTATCTCTCTGCTCAATTAATTTTTTATGAATAAATTCAATCGCACCTACATCTAAACCACGTGTCGGCTGTGCTGCAATTAATAAATCTGGATTACGATCTACCTCACGTGCAATAATTGCCTTTTGTTGGTTTCCACCAGATAGAGCACGAGCTAACGTTTGTTCACTAGGTGTACGTACATCAAACTGTTCAATAAGTGCTTTCGCTTTTTCTGTAATTTTACTAAAATTTAAAATCCCTTTCTTTGAAAATGGATTTTTATAGTATGTTTGTAAAACAATATTGTCCCGAACAGAAAAATCGAGAACAAGTCCGTGTTTATGGCGGTCTTCAGGAATATGACCAATCCCCTCTTCTGTTATTCTTCGAACAGGCCAATTCGTTATTTCTTTTCCTTTAATTGCAATAGAACCTGACTCAACTTTTCGTAAACCAGTAATCGCCTCTATTAATTCACTTTGACCATTTCCATCAATCCCTGCAATCCCAACGATTTCTCCTGCACGAACAGTTAAGTCAAGGCCTTTTACAGCAGGTAACTTGCGCGTATCATGAACAATTAGGTTTGCAATAGATAGTACTTCTTCCATTGGTTTAGCTTCTATTTTTTCTGTTTTAAAATTCACTTGACGTCCGACCATTAACTCTGCAAGTTTATGCTCATCCGTTTCCGCTACATCAACAGTACCAATCCCCTTACCTTTACGAATAATTGTACAACGATCGCAAACTTCCATAATTTCTTTTAACTTATGTGTAATAAGGATGATAGATTTCCCCTCTTGCACAAGCTTTTTCATAATTTGAATCAACTCATGAATTTCTTGAGGAGTTAACACCGCGGTTGGCTCATCAAATATTAAAATCTCAGCACCACGATAAAGAGTCTTTAATATTTCAACCCTTTGCTGCATCCCAACAGAAATATCTTCAATTTTCGCATGTGGATCAACAGCCAAACCATACTGTTCAGATAATTGCTTAATTTCTTTTGCCGCTTCTTCAACAGCAATTTTCCCGTTTTTCTTCGGCTCATTTCCAAGAATAATATTCTCTGTAACTGTAAAATTATGAACAAGCATAAAATGCTGATGGACCATCCCAATACCAAGGTCATTTGCTATATTCGGATTTGTAATTTTTACAGGTTTTCCTTTAATTTTAATTTCACCTTGTTCTGGTTGGTACAAACCAAATAGTACATTCATCAATGTGGATTTCCCTGCACCATTTTCTCCAAGTAAAGCATGTATTTCTCCCTGTTTTACTTGCAGCGTAATATCGTCATTCGCTACAATGCCTGGGAATACTTTTGTAATATTGTTCATCTCAATTACGTATTCCATTTTGTTCCTCCTTTTAGCAGGGAACACTCCCTAATTACACTCTATTAAAAGTATTTTTATATATGCAAAGGTTAGTTCTACGAACTAACCTTTGCTATTTCTCTATTATTATTTCTTTAGAGAAGCTTCATATGTTTTATATTCTTCGTCAGTTGCAGGGACTTTAATTTCACCGTCAGTGATTTTCTTCTCAAGCTCTTCTACTTTTGTTAAGATTTCTGGATTTACTTTTTTCACATTGTCAGTAGATTTCGCAATACCAACACCGTCATCTTTTAATCCGAATTCTTCTACTTTACCGCCTTTTAATTTACCATCTTTCGCTTCTTGTGCTACTTTTGCTACTGCAATATCAACACGTTTTACCATTGATGTTAAAGTTACGTTTTCAGGCATACCTTCTTGATTTTGGTCACGGTCAACACCGATTACCCAAACGTTTTCACCTTTTTTCTTACGGTTTTTCGCTTCTGTGAATACACCGTTACCAGTTGCACCTGAAGCATGATAAATTACGTCAACTCCACCACCGTACATTGCTGAAGCTAATACAGAGCCTTTTTCTGGTTTATCAAATGCATCAGCATATTGTGATACGATTTCGATATTTGGATTTACTGCTTTTGCACCAGCTTTAAAGCCTGATTCAAATTTTGTAATTAATGGGCTTTTTACACCACCAACAAACCCAACTTTATTTGATTTTGTCGTCATCGCTGCTACAGCACCAACTAGGAATGAACCTTCATGGTCTTTAAATGTAATACTTGTTACGTTTGGCTTCTCTACAACTGTATCTACAATCGCAAATTGCTCTTTTGGATATTGTTCAGCTACCTTTGCAATTGATTTTTCCATTAAGTAACCAATACCAAATGTTGTGTTATAATGATCTTTCGCAAATTTCGTTAAATTCGGGATATAATCCGCATCTTTACTAGATTGAAGATAACGATATCCTTCATTTTTCTTTAAGTCATTGTCTTTACCGAACTTCGTTAAACCTTCCCAAGCTGATTGGTTAAATGATTTGTCATCAACGCCCCCAACATCTGTAACCATACCAACCTTAAACTCTTTTTTGTCGCTACTCGCTTTATCCGAGTTACCACATGCACCTAACACCGCACTTGCTGCTAATGTTAATGATAATAAAAGACCTGTTTTTTTCTTCATACTAGAAACCCCTCCTGAAATGATTTGTCTATTTTTTTATACGCCGCTGTCCCTAACTTCTTGCTGTCACCTCCCTAAAAAGGAACTCACCTACATACGTTTTCTTAATACGTGGAAGCTAAACTTATCAGCTCTAAAGTAATTGATAGAATATAAGATTGGCTCATCATTTTGATCATAGTGCATTTGTTTTAACACTAGCAGTGCCGTTTCTGGTTCACATTCCAAAATCGGTGAGATTTTCGGATGATAGCCAATCGGCTCAATGTGAGCAACTGCGTATGTGATACGTTTGTGCGTATTGTTATGTATCACTGTAAGCAATGATTCTTCGTTGTATCCCGATAAATCTGGCAATATCTCTTTTGCAAGTTTATCGATACAATATACAACAGGTTCCCCATCTGCTGTACGCACACGCTCAATCATCACTGCATTAAAACCATCTTCACTATTAAACTTCTCTTTTTCTTCTTCTGTTAAACTTGTTGTAGATGATGATAAAAAGATAGTTCCTGGTGTTTTCCCCACACTAGAAATCATATCTGTAATACTAGAAAGTTGCTCAATCCCAGAAGAAAATAACGGCTTTGCATTTACAAATGTTCCTACACCATGTCTGCGAATGACAACATTTTCTTCTTCTAAAATACGCAGCGCTTCCCTTAAAGTCGCTCTACTTACACCAAGTTCTTTCGCTAAATCAAACTCTGATGGTAACTTTTGTCTTTCTTTGTAAGCCCCATCTTTAATTTTTTCTTTGATGTGATCAATCACCCGTAAATATAGGTGACGACTATCAGATTTTACTGACATAAGACTCCCCCGCATTTCAATTATTCGACCTCTGATGTAAGACTTCTTTTCTCTTTTTTCAACTTACAACATAATAAAAATTGCTAAATACTAAAAACAGGCATAATTGTCGAATAAATATTAATAATTTTTTAAGATGAAATTTTCACTCTTTACTGCATAAAAAAAACTTTGCACCACAAACATTCCTCATAGCGAGAAAAAGTTCGGCACAAAGATCTCTTACATCCTTTGTTACACACTTTTCCCCTCATAGTCTAGCAATTCATGGTTGCCAGGTAGAAACTTATGGACCTTATCTCCAAGATTATATGAGGCAGTGATTCTTTTCGAAGTAATCTTACCACTTGCTCCCATACGTGTCAACAAAATTTAACATTTTTCTACATTAAATATCGAACGTTCACAAAAAACCACACCAAAGTATTCGTATTCTAAAGAATCACCTTAAATGTAAGCCCTTTCTTTATCGCTGAATATAGTATATAACAAAACCAGCATATAAAAAAGCCTAATTGTAAAAACAATTAGGCTTTTTTTATGAACTTTTTTCTTGTACATCATTAATGAGCACTTCTCGTGGTTTACTACCTTCATACGGTCCTACTACACCATTCATTTCCATTGCATCAATTAATCGGGCAGCACGGGTATAACCAACTCTAAACCTACGTTGCAACATAGAAACAGAGGCTGTTTGCATTTCCACTACGAGCTGAACTGCTTCATCATATAATTCATCTTCTACTTCCTGCTTCGTATCAGGAACATCTTGCGGAATCATATCTTCTTGATATTGCGCTTTTTGCTGACCAATAACATATTCTACAACTCTCTCAACTTCATCATCTGATAAAAACGCACCTTGTACACGTACAGGCTTCGATGCACCAATTGGTATAAATAGCATATCCCCACGACCTAGCAGTTTCTCTGCACCACCGCCGTCAAGAATTGTACGAGAATCTGTTTGAGAAGATACAGCGAATGCAATACGTGACGGAATATTCGCTTTAATAACTCCCGTAATTACATCAACTGATGGACGTTGCGTTGCAATAATTAAATGAATACCGGCAGCACGAGCCATTTGCGCTAGACGCATAATCGCATCCTCTACATCCGACGAAGCAACCATCATTAAATCTGCTAACTCGTCCACAATTACGACAATATAAGGTAATTCCGGTTGTTTCGCTTCTGATTGATTATTATGCTCTTTTATATAATCATTATATCCTTCAATATTTCGCGTGCCACTATGAGCAAATAACTCATAACGACGCTCCATTTCACTTACAACTTTTTTCAATGCCTGTGATGCTTTTTTCGGATCCGTTACAACTGGTGTTAACAAATGAGGCACACCGTTATATACATTTAACTCTACCATTTTCGGATCAATCATCATTAATTTTACTTCATGTGGTTTTGCACGCATTAAAATACTAACAATAATACCGTTAATACATACACTCTTCCCGCTACCTGTAGCACCTGCCACTAGTAAATGGGGCATTTTATTTAAGCGGGCTAATACAGCTTCACCTGTAATATCTCGTCCAAGACCAATCAGCAACTTCTCTTCTGGATGATTATTAGCCTTAGAATCAAGAACTTCCCTAAGTGTTACCATAGAAACTTCTGAGTTCGGAACTTCAATCCCTACAGCTGATTTCCCGGGAATTGGAGCTTCAATACGAATGTCCTTTGCAGCTAAAGCAAGCGCTAAATCATCACTTAAACCGACGATTTTGCTTACCTTTACTCCCATATCAGGATACACTTCATATTTTGTGACTGCAGGACCTCTATGTACTTTTGTTACTTTCGCTTTCACTCCAAAGCTTTGGAAAGTACGTTCTAATTTACGAGCATTCTCATAAATTTCCGCATTTTCATTTGTAACTTGCTTATTCTTTGGAAATTTCAATATATCAAGCGCAGGAAGCTTGTAATCTTTATTTTCTACATTTGAAAATTGCATAGGAGGTGCTTGTGTTTCCCCCTCTAGCGATTCAACGATTTTTTCTCCACGCTTTTTCTTCGGCTCTTCAACTGGTGGAGCCTCTTCAATAAACGGTGAAGTGATTAACTCTTCTTCCTCTACTTCAATTCGTTTATCCTCTTCTTCATTTACAGGATAATTCTCAGTGAAATTCGAAATAATCGGAGGATCAATTGAGATTTCTTCCATCGGCTCAATAATTTCTTCATGTTCTGCCGCACGTTTGCTCCTTGTGCTTCTTGTTGTTTTTTTCTTTTCTGTTTGTTCAGCCGTTCTTTTGGCTCTCCAATCTTTATAGTCCCCTTGCATCACTTGAAATTGACTTCTAAGAATTCTACCAACTGGAGCTAACACTTCTCCAATATGCTTATTTGTTATACAAAGTATACCGAGAATAACTAAAATAATACCAATAATATAAGCTCCTACTTCGTCAAATAAGAAGTAACAAGTGGCGAACATAAGTGCACCAAACATGCCACCACCTAAATGAACGCTATCTGGCCCTTTTTTCATTTCAAGAAAGAAATTATCTTTCGTACTTACAATAACAGAAGTATTTTGCACTGCTCCATCTTTCGTAAGAAGGTTAAATAATGTAATATGACTAAACATTAATATCGCCAATACTATTAAATAAAAACCGATTAGCCGTTTATTCAGTAGGTTCGGCCATCCACGTTTTATAACGAATGAAACGGATAAAGCTATTACACCTAACACACCAATTATGTACCACTCACCAAAGAAGAAGCGAAAAAATAACACAAACGATTTTCCTACAACGCCTAGCTGTAAAATCGTAATGATTGAAAGTGCAAAAAGAGTTAAACCGACGATTTCATAATACAAAGTTGGCTTTATCGTACGTCTTGCCTTTGCCTTCGTCCCTCTTTGCTTTTGTTTTGCCATTTCTTCACCTCGTGTTCTACATATAAGTAAAACTTCCTAAAAAACTCTGCTTATATGTTTGTTTTCTCTATTTTTTCAGGTCTTTATATCTTCTATTTTTACACTTCTTGTAAAATGTTAAATAAACAGAAGAAAGCAGCCCTCTCATGGCTGCTCAACCGTCTTGTTTTTTATATTATACCATAGCTTCTAAACAAAATCCTTCTTTTTGCTAAAAGGTTATTTTCTGTCCCGGCTCAAACTCTAAGTAGTGAAGCGGATCCGTACTTAACACGCGTACAATAGAATAATACCCATGTTCTTCTTCTGAAACCATTAATTCAACACCATTTATATTTACGACTTTTTGACTTTCACATTGCGAATAATCGGCTGGATACACGATTTGCTCTGGCATAATTGTATATAAAATCATTGTAACATTGTCCCTTCTGCATGATCATCCGCGCGACCATCTATTAATTCGTTTAATTTTCGAATCGCATTTCCAATACCACCGACATCATCTATAAGACCGTACTTCACTGCATCTCCACCAATTACATTCGTACCAATATCTCGCGTCAAATTCCCTTTCGCAAACATAAGCTCTTTAAAACGATCTTCCGTTACTTTCGAATGCTTCGTCACAAAGCGAATGACTCTTTCTTGCATTTTATCTAAATACTCAAATGTTTGCGGCACACCTATAACAAGACCTGTTAGACGAATCGGATGAATTGTCATCGTCGCAGTTTCTGCAATAAATGAATAGTCTGTAGAAACGGCAATCGGTACACCGATAGAATGCCCTCCACCTAAAACTAAAGATACTGTCGGTTTTGAAAGTGAAGCGACCATCTCAGAAATTGCTAGCCCAGCTTCAACGTCACCTCCAACTGTATTTAACACTAAAAGCAAGCCTTCAATTTTCGGATTTTGTTCAATCGCAACAATTTGCGGAATAATATGCTCATATTTCGTTGTTTTATTTTGCGGTGGCAACTGAACATGACCTTCCACCTGTCCAACAATTGTTAAACAATGAATACGTGATTCATTCATTTGCGGTACATTCGTTTGTCCAAGCTGCTGAATTTTTTCCACTATTGAAGCTTCTTTTCCGGTTTCTTTCGGCTCAGCCTCTTTCTCTTCATTTGTATAACGATCACGTTCTGTCATATCGCATCCCCTTTCACTCGTATATAATTAGTATTTCTTAAGTTATAAATTTCATTCGATAGAGTGAAAAAGAAAAAAAAATCACCCGTAAAGGTGATCTTTTTTATACTTCCATAATAATCGGTAAAATCATAGGTTTTCTCTTCGTCTCTTCGTACAAGAACTGTCCTAATAATTCACGAATATTTTGTTTTAACATAGACCATTCAATTGAATATTCTTTAATTGATTGCTCAACAATCATACGTACAATCTCTGTAGAACGGTCAATTAACGCTTCTGATTCACGTACATATACAAATCCACGTGAAATGATTTCTGGACCAGAGATAATTTTCTTTTCATCTTTACCCAGTGTTACAACAACTACTAATATTCCATCTTGAGATAACATTTTTCTATCTCGCAGAACGATATTACCAACATCACCTACACCTAATCCATCAATTAACACATTGCCAGCTTGCACTTTGCCAACTAAGTTCGCTTCATCATCACCAAAACCAATTACATCGCCTTTTTCTACAATAAAGATATTTTCTCTTGCAATACCTACATCTTCAGCTAAGTATGCATGTGCTTTTTGCATACGGAACTCACCATGTACGGGTACAAAATATTTCGGTTTCATTAAATTTAACATTAATTTTAATTCTTCTTGGCTACCGTGACCTGAAACGTGAACTTTTCTTTCACCGTAATAAACAACTTCAGCTCCCGCTCTAAATAACAAATCAATAATTTTCGATACAGATATTTCATTACCTGGAATTGGAGATGCCGCGATAATAACCGTATCACCTTTACGAATTGAAATTTGTTTATGAGCTTGCTTTGCCATTCTAGAAAGGGCTGCCATCGGTTCACCTTGGCTACCTGTCGTTAAAATAGCTACCTTTTTCTCTGGGAAATTGTCTACTTCTTGTAGTGAAATAACCATACCTTCTGGAACATCTAAATAACCAAGACGTCTTGCGATATCTACCACTTTCACCATACTACGTCCTACAACCGCTACTTTTCGTCCTGTTTCAGCAGCTGCATCAAATACTTGTTGAATACGATGTACATTCGATGCAAATGAAGCAACGATAATACGTCCTTCTGCGCCGTAAAACACTTTAGAAATTTCTACACCAACTTCTTTTTCAGAACCTGTATAGCCTGGACGCTCAGCATTTGTACTATCAGATAATAAGCATAGAACGCCTTCATTTCCGATTTGAGCCATTTTCCCAAGGTCTGCTCCACTATTTCCAATTGGAGTTTGATCGAATTTAAAGTCTCCCGTATATACGATCGCACCTTTTGATGTATGGAAACAAACACCAACAGAATCTGGAATACTATGTGTTGTTCCAAAGAACGACACCGTTGTAGTATTAAATTCTACTGTTGAATTTGAATCGATTGTTTTTAAATCTACACGGCCTAACATACCCGCTTCGCCAAGTTTTTCTTGTATAAGTCCTACCGTTAATTTCGTTGCATACACTGGAATTGATAATTTACGAAGTACGTAAACAATGCCACCAATATGATCTTCATGACCGTGAGTAATAAATAAACCTTTTACTCGCTCTTGGTTTTCTACTAAATATGTAATATCAGGAATAACGATATCAATTCCAAACATTTCATCTCCCGGGAACATTAACCCTGCATCTACAATAAAGATTTCAGAATCAATTTCAACACAGTACATGTTTTTCCCGATTTCACCTACTCCACCAAGAGCAAATACTTTAACAGACTCATTCTCTTTTCTCTTCATGTTGTTGCCTGGTTTAAAAATCTTTCAAACACTGATTTCACTAAAATTGCAGAGACACCAGGGGAAACTCTACAACCACCATATATTCACCGTCCAAGACGAATGTCCTTACCGTTATGCGATATCATGTCCTTGTTTATTTTTTAAACCAGGTTTCACCTCTCTTTCATTATATAAATCAAATATCTTATTCGATATGATATGAAAATGTAATCAAATTATAATTTTTACCAATTTTGCTAAGCATACCCGTACTAAGCTACTTAGCCATATTATACCTGATACAAGAAATAGAACACAAGTTAAATCGTGCGAAAGAAAAAGGAAAAGAACGCATTCCCAACAAACTTATCGAACTGATGTCCTTTATATTTACTCCGATTTCGTACCCCATATCGTTTTGAAGAAATAGCTATAAATACTCTAAATTTATTTCATAATATAGATTTTCAAGACTTATTTTTCTAGAATTGAACAAAAAAACTTATAAAATGGAGTTTTTTTATGAATTACGTCATATTTGAAGTAATTACTCTCAAAAATAGAATTGGTACTTTATTACGTTTATATAAGCGTTCATTCTATAAATAACTATGACTTTTTAATTCCTTTAAAGAGTTACGATTATTTTCTTTTACATGTTGCAATATATAATAAAAAACCAGTTAATGATCTTATAAAAACATATATAGGTAAGATAAGAAAAGAGAGGGAAAGACTTTCATACAAATAAAAAATGACCTAGTTCTACACTAGGTCATTTTTTATTAACGAGGGATAGATTGCATAACAGATTGTAACGTTACTCTCTCTTCTTCTGTTAACGGAAGAAGTGGTAAACGTACAGAACCTACATCTAATCCAACCATTTGTAATGCTGTTTTTACTGGTGTTGGGCTTGGCGCCATAAATAATGAATCCGTTACTCTTACAAGTAATTGATGTAATTTTTGCGCCTTCTTAAATTCACCTGCTTGGAATGCTGCAATCATTTCTTGCATTTCATTTCCGATAACATGAGATGCTACAGAAACGATACCTTTCGCTCCAACTGCCATAGCTGGTAACGTTAAACCGTCATCACCGCTGTATACTGCAAAGTCGTCCGCTGTTTTTTCAATGATTTCTGTCATTGTTAACACATCGCCGCCTGCATCTTTAATCGCAACAATGTTTTCTATTTCTGATAAACGAACAACTGTATCAACGGAGATTTGTACAATAGATCGTCCTGGAACGTTATATAGCATAACCGGAAGTGGCGTGCTTTCAGCAATTGCTTTAAAGTGCTGATACATTCCTTCTTGACTCGGTTTGTTATAATACGGTGCTACTAGCATTACTGCATCAACACCAACCTCTGTTGCTTTTTTCGTTAAGTCAATAGAAGCATGCGTATTATTGCTACCTGTTCCAGCGATTACGGGCACCCTTTTATCGACAACAGATACGACATGGCGATATAACGCTACTTTTTCTTCTGAAGTTAATGTAGGAGATTCTCCTGTCGTTCCTCCTACCACGATTGCTGTTGTACCGTTATCAATTAAATAATTTACCAATTTCGTTGTCTTTGCAAAATCGATATTGCCGTTTATATCAAACGGTGTTACCATCGCGGTTGCAATTGTCCCAAAATCTATCATGGTCTCACTCCTTATTGTTCCAGTTGCTTTTCTTTTGAAAGCTCAAACGCACTATGTAATGCATTTACAGCCTCCACTAAATCAGTTTCTTTTACAAGAACCCAAATAGTTGTATGACTATCTGCTGATTGCAGAATTTGAATACCTTTTTCAGCTAAAGCTGTAACGATTTTCGCAGTAACCCCTGGGTATCCTGCCATTCCAGCTCCTACAATAGATACTTTCGCACAATGCTCTGTCACAATTGGCTCATATCCAAGGTTTTGTAATAGTTCAACTGCACGATTTGATACATTATCACTCACCGTATAAGCTACCCCAGTAGGTGAAATGTTAATTAAATCGACACTGATTCCTTCATTCGCCATTTCTTTAAACACATGCTGCTGCAAATCATATGCTGTTTCTTTTGCAAGTACTTTAATTTGCGTCACATTTGATACATGTGCAATACCTGTAACAGGACGTTCTTCTACATCACGGCCTTTTGTAGCGCCGTCAGATGCTGAAATAAGCGTACCTTCACTATCAGAGTACGTAGAACGTACACGAAGCGGTACTTTTGCATGCATCGCAATTTCAACTGCACGTGGATGAACGACTTTTGCACCTTGGTATGCCATGTTACAAATTTCGTTATACGTTACAGTTTGAAGATGACGTGCATCTTTTACAATGCGAGGATCTGCAGTCATCACACCTTCTACATCTGTGAAGATATCGATATATTCAGCATGAAGCGCAACACCTAAAGCTGAAGCTGAAGTATCACTACCTCCGCGTCCAAGTGTTGTCGTATCACCTTTTTTCGTTTGTCCTTGGAATCCTGTCACAACGATTACATCTACATTTTCTAGCTCTTCGTGTATACGATCACAATTCATTTCAATAATCTTAGCATTTGTAAAATCATCATTTGTTACAAAACCAGCTTGTGCACCATTTAATGCCGCCGCTTTTATACCGTTCTCATTTAACATGTTAGAGAAAACGATTGCTGAGATTAATTCTCCGCATGATAATAATAAATCTTGCTCACGATTAGAAATGTGAGATTCCTCTTGATTTACAAGACTTAACAACGTATCAGTTGCATATGGTTCACCTTTACGGCCCATAGCAGATACGACTGTAACTACTTTATAACCCGCATCTAGCGATTTTTTTATATGATGAAGCGCATGCTTACGTCCATTTTCATCACGTACAGATGTGCCACCAAATTTTTGAACAATAATTTTCATATTTTGCACCTTCTCTTAGCCGTTTACACTAATTGTAATTTTACTAAGCGCTCTGCAATTTGAACAGAATTCCATGCAGCGCCTTTTAATAAGTTATCAGATACGACCCAAAGATGGAATCCTTTATCGTTATTTAAATCTTTACGGATTCTTCCAACGAATACTTCGTTTTTACCTACTGCAGTAGCTGGCATTGGATATAATTGCTCTTCTGGGTTATCTTGCAGAACGATACCTTCCGCATTTGCAAGTAAGTTCTTTAATTCCTCTACTGTTACGCCTTCTTTTTCTACTTCAATGTAAACAGACTCAGAGTGACCTGATACAACTGGTAAACGTACACATGTTGCCGCTACTTCTAGCTCTGGCATATGCATAATTTTTTTCGTTTCATTAATCATTTTCATTTCTTCAAATGTAAATCCATTATCTTGGAACTTATCAATCTGTGGAATCGCGTTGAAAGCAATCGGGAAATGTTTCTTATCACCTGATACAGGTAAAACATTCGCCTTTACTTCTTCACCATTTAAGATTGCTTGTGATTGTTCATGAAGTTCTTCAATCGCTGCCGCACCAGCACCTGATACAGCTTGATATGTGGAAACGATTACTCGTTTTAAACCATATTGCTGACGAACTGGCTCAAGAGCTACTACCATTTGAATTGTAGAACAGTTTGGATTTGCAATAATACCGTTATGTTCTTTTAAGTCGTTTTCATTTACTTCAGGTACAACAAGTGGCACGTTTTCTGTCATACGGAATGCACTTGTATTATCAACAACAATCGCACCGCGCTTTGCTGCTTCTGGCGCTAATTGTTTTGATACAGATCCACCAGCACTAAATAGTGCGATATCTACTCCTTCAAAACTTTCAGGAGTTGCCTCTTGAACTGTAAATTCTTCGCCTTTAAATACAAGTTTCTTACCTGCAGATCGTTTAGATGAAAGTAACGTTAACTTCCCAATTGGAAATTCTCGTTTCTCTAAAGTATTTAACATTTGTTCACCAACTGCGCCGGTTGCTCCAACTACAGCGACATGAAAAGTTTTTTGCTTTTCCATCACTATGCCCCTTTCTAGATACCAATCCTTCTATAACTTAGAATGAGAAGGAGTATACAATACCCCTTCTAATCTTAATAACGTTAATTTTATCATATTCTACAGTAAGAATGATGGTTTCATCGAAAATTGTCCGTTTTTTTTCGTTTTTTAATTCATATATCTGAATTTTTCTACGACAACCGGTTGCAATTGCTTCCCTTGCAGCGCTTCTAATACTGTATCTTCAAGCAGCTCCATGCGAGCTACCATTGAGTTCGGTTTTTTCTCTGGTGCATCTTGACCGAATGGGACGAAGTAGATGTTTTTTGTTGCCATTAGGCGCATGAGATTTACCCCATTAAGCCCTAAAGCATCATTCGTCGAAACAGCCAATACGACAGGCTTGCCATTTCTTAGCGTCGCTTTCGCTGCCATTAATACTGGAGAGTCTGTCATTGCATTTGCAAATTTACTCATAGAATTTCCTGTTAGCGGTGCAATTACCATACAATCTAGTGGAATTTTAGGTCCTAGTGGTTCTGCGCCAACGATTGAATTAATTGCTTTAAAGCCTGTTACTTCTTCAATCTTTTTAATCCACTCTGCTCCTTCGCCAAATCTCGTATTTGTTGATTGAACAGTGTAAGAAACAACGGGGCGTACTTCTGCTCCCTCAGCAATTAACTTTTCTAAATGAGGCATTACTTCTTCGTACGTACAATGTGAGCCAGTAAAACCAAACCCTATTCTTTTCCCCTTTAAATTCATTCCCCATTCTCCTTTCTTGCGATTACGTCTTCTGCCAGTAACTGAGAAAGAACATTCGCTAAAATTTGCCCTGCTGTTTTTGGAGCAACAATACCTGGTAGCCCAGGTGCTAATAGCGCTTTGACTCCTCTTTTTTCCGCATATCTAAAGTCGGTACCACCTGGTTTAGAGGCTAAATCAATTACTAACGTATGAGCCGGCATTTTTGAAATGACATTCGCTGTCACAACGAGATGCGGAATTGTATTAATGACAATATCGATATCCCCTACTTCTTGCTCAATGTTCTGCATATGAAAAGGAGTAAACATCATTTCTGTAATACGCGCAATATGTTCCGATCGTCTTGCTCCAACTTTGACATGGGCTCCTAATGATTGAAATGCTCTGGCAACACTCATCCCTGTTCTACCAAATCCTAAAACCATTACATTAGAACCATGAATCGTATAGTCGGTATGTTGAATTACCATCATTAATGTACCTTCTACAGTTGGTATAGAATTGTAGATTGCCACATCATCACGATCAAATAATTTAATAAGTTTGCGGTTTGTAGTAGATACGAGATTTTCCAAGTAAGGCGTACCAATACCTGAATATATAGTAAAATGTTCTGGTGTATTTTCAATTTGTTCTTTCGTTATAGAAACTTTTTCGTTTGAAAAAATAGTATCTACTTCTCCCTTGGCATTTGTACCTGCAACTGGCAAAATAATTGCATCTACAGAAGTGAAATCTAAATTTTGTATACTTTCTTTTGCTGCCCCTGTGAAGCCATGATCTAACTGATCAAACCCTATCAATGAAAGTTTCGCATCCAATTCAACTAGTTTGCGAATTACTTCTAGCTGTCTTGCATCTCCTCCTATGACAGCAATATGCATCTCAGTCAACATTCCCTAATTCACCTTCTTTTTCTGTCATTTATAAGAAAAGTGCCTACTTTTTCTTTTTCCTCCACATCATATGTAATGTACGAGTTTTAGGTGATTGAAAAACAAAAAGCACCTATCATGTATCCCGCTATTTGTATGTGGGAAGGCCCTACCTCAAAATTCGGCATAGGAAAAGATATTCTGTTGGATTTTGCTCTGAGTAAAATGAACAAAAAAAGATGACCAAAATGGCCATCTTTCACTTCGAATTTGAACGATCTGTAATATCGCAAAGAATCATATCATGACCCACTTTTTTTATTTGACTCCATGCTACTCTTATTTCTTGTGGTTCCTTTTTAAAACCTCCCCATTTCCCAGCAGGTATAATAAGAGCCTGTATTTGTCCATCCTTCTCATCAATCTCTAAATCCACATAACCTAAAACCCCCATTTTTTCTGCTCTTTCTAAATTAACAATTTCTTTCCCACTTAGTTCACTTAATCGCATACTCTCTCCCCCTACCCAAATTATTCATTTAAGTTATCCATAATTAGTACCTATTCTATATACCCACAAAAAATAACCGTATCTCATTTAAAAGAGATACGGTTATTTTTAAATCATATATAGTAATTACAGTTTTATTCCTTTTGGAAGTTTTCCATCTGGACTAATTAATGCTGCAGAAAATTCATCTGTAAACATGTTACGAATTAACTCATCTACATTTTCTTTCGTTACAGTGTTTACACTTTCAATAATCTCATCAAGTGAACGGTGCTTACGAAGTAGCAATTCATTTTTACCATTACGGCTCATACGACTATTCGTACTTTCTAAACTTAACATTAAGTTTCCTTTTAATTGTTCTTTACTATTCATAAGCTCTTTTTCTGTAATACCTGTATTTTTCAATGTTTCTAATGTTTCTTGCATTGTTTCATACAGTGTATCTAATTGTTGGCTACCTGTTCCACCATAGAGCGTTAACATACCTGTATCTTCATAAGAAGAATGGTAAGAAAATACTGAGTAAGCTAACCCGCGTTGCTCACGTACTTCTTGGAATAAACGGCTACTCATACTACCGCCTAAAACGTTATTTAATACAATTAAGTTATAAATATCTTCGTGTCCCATTTGTAAGCCTTTATATCCTAAACATAAATGAGCTTGTTCTGTTTCCTTTTTGCGTGCTACCTTATTAAAATGGAAAATTGGGCTATGTACTTGTTCACGGTTTGTCGTTCCTTCATAACTACCGAAATATTGCTCTACTGTTTGTAAAAAGGCTTCATCAATATTTCCTGCAATTGATACAACTACATTTTCAGGTGTGTAATGATCCTTAATATATTGACGTAGCGTATCACCTGTAAACGTATTAAGCGTTTCTTCTGTTCCTAAAATAGGATATCCAAGCGGATGCGTTTCATATGTTGCTTTCGTTAACATATCATGCACAATATCATCTGGAGCATCTTCGTACATTTTAATTTCTTCACATACGACATTCTTCTCTTTTTTCAGTTCTTCTTCATCAAATGTTGAATTAAAGAACATATCTGCTAATACATCTAAAGCATATTTAGCATGCTCATCTAGCACTTTTGCATAGTAACAAGTGTATTCTTTTGAAGTAAAAGCATTCACTTGCCCACCAATGCTATCAAATGATTCTGCAATTTCACGTGCACTACGTGTTTCTGTTCCTTTAAAGAACATATGCTCTAAAAAGTGAGAAATCCCGTTATTTTTTTCATTTTCATTTCTTGATCCTGCATGGATCCAAATACCAATCGCAACCGATCTTACAGTTGGTATATTCTCCATAACTATTCTTACACCATTTTTACAAGTATATTTTTTAATCAAAAACTTTCCTCCTACTGCCAGTTTCTCTAAATAAGTGCTATTATTTAATGATAACAAGTTTAAGGATGAATGTCATGCAAATGTATTTAATCTACACGTTTTTCATCCAGTAATTCTGTTATATTCCCTACTTTATATCCTTGTTCCTTCAATTTTGTAATCATTGTATCTAATGCTTCTGTTGTGGACGAAGTAGGATGCATTAATACGATAGCACCTGGATGTATTTTTCTCATTACTCTCTGCAATAGTACACCTGGCTCAGGTCGCTTCCAATCAATTGTATCAACAGTCCACATAATCGTTCCCATTTGAAAATCATCTGCAATTTTCACGACTTCATCCCGAAAACTTCCACTCGGCGGTGCAAACCATCTTACCTTTTGATTCGTAGCTGCTTCGATCATTCGATTTGTTTTTTGTAACTGATCTCTTATTTCATCAGACGATAACGTTTTCATATTAGGGTGTGTGTAAGAATGATTTCCAACTTCTTGATTTGCATCGACAATCATTTTTGCAAATCGTAAATTTTCTTTCACCCAACGTCCTTCTAAAAAGAAAGTCGCCTTCACATCATGCTTTTTCAATATTTCTAATATACGAGGCAAATACTCATTTCCCCATGCCACATTTATTGTTAACCCGACCATCTTTTTATCCGGATGACCTCTATAAATTGGTGCTGGTGATAAATCTTCTAAGTGGACACTCGGTGATACTTCCTTGAATTCAAGATGTTTTTGATCAAACTGCTTTAATTTCTTCATATTGTTATAGGATGCTTCCATATCAACTTGTCTTCCATTATATCCTGGTGTTGCTTTCCATATCTTATCAATCATCGCATTTTGCGGTGCAATCTCATATTGTTTTGCATGCTTTTGAATTTCTTCATATAAGTGATCCTGTGCAAAAACAGAATAAGAACCTGCACTGACATATAAAAAGAATATACATATGTATGCCAATATACGAGTTTTCATATAAACCCTCCCATTAACTATATAAAAAACCATTTTCCTTCTTATCTTTGTTAATTTGAGCGTTATAATGAAAACTATACCTATACTGACATAAAAATATATGCAAATCATATTTTTACATAACAAAAAAAGCCAGTTAAACTGGCTTTTGCTTATTGCTGCTCTTGTTTGTTTTCTTCTTTAGCAGCTTCTTTTTCTTGCTCTTCTTTTAGCAATACTTTTCTAGATAAATTCACGCGACCTTGCTTGTCAATCTCGATAACTTTAACTGTAATTACATCACCGATTTTCACAACGTCTTCTACTTTACCTACACGCTCAAGTGCAAGTTCAGAAATGTGAACTAATCCATCTTTACCGCTGAATAATTCAACGAAAGCACCGAATTTCTCAACACGTTTCACTTTTCCTTCGTAGATTTCACCTACTTGTACTTCGCGAACGATATCCTCGATAATTTTCTTAGCTTTGTCGTTCATTTCTTGATTTATTGAAGAAATGAATACTGTACCATCTTGCTCAATGTCAATTTTAACGCCAGTTTCTTCAATAATTTTATTGATTTGTTTACCGCTTGGTCCGATAACGTCACGGATTTTATCTGGGTTAATTGTCATTGTAATAATCTTTGGAGCGTACGCTGATAATTCAGTGCGTGGCTCTGCAATTACAGATAACATATGATCTAGAATGTGCATACGACCAACTTTCGCTTGTTGTAATGCCTCTTCTAAAATTTCACGAGATAGACCATCGATTTTAATGTCCATTTGTAGTGCAGTTACACCGTGTGCTGTACCTGCTACTTTAAAGTCCATATCACCTAAATGATCTTCCATACCTTGAATATCAGTTAAAATTGTGTAATGCTCACCTGATTTAACTAGGCCCATTGCAATACCTGCAACTGGAGCTTTAAGTGGAACACCAGCATCCATCATTGCTAAAGTACTACCACAAATACTTGCTTGTGAAGTAGAACCATTTGATTCTAATACTTCAGATACAAGACGTACTGTGTATGGGAAATCTTTTTCAGACGGAATTACAGGCTCAAGAGCACGTTCTCCTAGTGCACCGTGACCAATTTCACGACGACCTGGTCCACGCATCGGTCTTGTTTCACCAACACTAAATGATGGGAAATTGTAATGGTGCATAAAGCGTTTTGATTCTTCTACACCAAGGCCATCTAAAATTTGCACATCGCCTAATGCGCCTAATGTACAAATACTTAATGCTTGTGTTTGTCCACGTGTGAATAAACCAGAACCGTGTGTACGAGATAAAATGCCAACCTCTGATGCTAATGGACGGATTTCGTCACCTTTACGGCCATCTGGGCGGATTTTCTCAACTGTAATAAGACGACGTACTTCTTCTTTTACAATTTTATATAAAATCTCATTTACTTGTCCTAATGTATCAGCATCAGCTTCTTGCGCTTCGTAATGCTCAATTACACGCTTTTTCACTTCGTTAATTGCATCTTCACGTGCATGTTTCTCATGTACTTGAATTGCAGAATGCATATCCTTCTCAGCCATTTCACGTACAGCTTGGTTAAGATCAGCGTCAACTTCATAAAGTTTCACTTCTGATTTCTCTTTACCTACAGCTTGTACAATCTCTTCTTGGAATGCAATTAGACGTTTAATTTCGTCATGGCCAAACATAATTGCTTCTAACATTGTTTCCTCAGGCACTTGATCTGCTCCTGCTTCAACCATGTTAATTGCATCTTTCGTACCAGCTACAACAAGGTGAATATCACTTTGTTCTTGCTGTTCTACTGTTGGGTTGATAACGAATTCGCCGTTAATACGACCAACTGTTGCACCCGCGATCGGACCTTCAAATGGAATGTCTGAAATCGATAACGCTAATGAAGAACCAAGCATAGCTGCCATTTCAGAAGAACAATCTTGATCAACACTCATTACGATGCTGACAACTTGTACTTCGTTACGGAAACCATCTGCGAAAAGTGGACGAATTGGACGGTCGATTAAACGACTTGCCAAAATTGCTTTTTCACTTGGACGACCTTCACGTTTAATGAAACCGCCAGGAATTTTTCCGACTGCATATAAACGCTCTTCATAGTTTACTGTAAGTGGGAAGAAATCTACATTTTTTGCTTCTTTTGATGCAGTTGCTGTAGATAGAACCGCTGTATCGCCATATCTTACTAATACTGCTCCGTTCGCTTGCTTTGCAAGCTGACCTGTTTCAACTGTTAGCTGGCGACCAGCTAAATCTATCGAGAAGACTTGCTTTTCTTGACTCATTTAAGTACCCCTCTCAATTTAAAGTATTCAATTCTTCTATGTAAATGGATAGTATATCACAATATTCTACCTCTAGTATTACCGAAAATGAAGTAAGCTATAAAGAGTAGAAGATATATTTTTACCTAACAAAAAAGCGGGAATATTCCCGCTTCTTTGACTATCGACGTAAGCCAAGCTTTGTGATTAATTCACGGTAACGTGTGATATCGCTATTACGAAGGTAAGTTAGTAAGTTACGACGTTTACCAACCATCTTTAATAGACCACGACGTGAATGATGATCTTTCTTGTGAGTACGTAAGTGCTCGTTTAGAGTGTTAATTTGCTCCGTTAGGACAGCAATTTGAACCTCTGGAGAACCAGTATCAGTCTCATGAGTTCTAAATTGTGCAATGATTTCATTTTTACGCTCTTGTGTTAAAGCCATCCTATTTCACCTCCTATTAATTAAACCCCCGATTACCTAGCAAGCGTCGGTGAGTCGCAATGCCAAGCAATGGTTGTCATAAAGTACATAACATAGAATACTACTTTTCATTTGAAAAAGCAAGTATATTATTTTCGTTCGCAAAATATTCTTGTGCTGTTTTCTTATCTTTTGCGATTTGTTCAACTAACTCATCGATGCCATTGAATTTCTTCTCTTCTCTTATACGCATATGCCACTCTACTGTAACATTTTGATCATATATGTCTTTGTTAAATTCAAATAAGTGCACTTCAATGGATAGTTGGCGCTCATCTTCTTTAAAGGTTGGTTTATATCCAATATTACATACACCATCGTACCATTCATCGTGAACTTGTAATCTCACTGCATAAACACCTACAGGTGGTAATAGATACTCATCACTTAAACCTACATTAGCTGTGGGGAAACCAATTTGACGTCCACGTTTATCACCGTGTACAACCGTTCCCGCTACTGTATATGCTCTACCTAAAATAGATGGAATTTGCTCCATTTCGCCATTTCGAATTAACTTTCGTAATGCTGTAGAACTTACTTTCTCTTCTTGAAATTCAACTTTTTCAATCACAGTCTGTGTAAACTCCCCTCTTGCATGAAATGGTAAAGTCTCCATCTTTCCTTTTCCTAAACGTCCATATGAATAATCAAATCCTGCTACTACATGCTTTACATTTAAACCAATAATATAATCATCTACAAATTGTTGTGGCAATAAGCCTGCAAATGATTCATCAAATTTAACAACATATAATATATCGATACCTAAACTCTCGACTATTTTTTCTTTATCACACATCGGTGTAATATACTCGGCATGCGCTTCTTTTTTACCTAAAACAACAGATGGATGCGGATAAAATGTCATCACTGCACTTTTATATCCCTTTTCATCCGCTATTTGTTTCGCAGTTCGAATCACACATTGATGTCCTAAATGAATGCCATCAAAAAATCCTAATGCCATTACAGTAGGTGGTAATTCTAATTTATTTTGTTCATGTGGATGAGTTAAATGAATAAGTTTCACGCTTGAATTCACCTTTTTCTGTAATAATCCTTCCAATAATTCATTATAGCTTTAGTTCTTGATTATTCACAAGTACTTTCATCGGCTTTAGCATACCAGGGTGTTTTGGATGGTGCTCATAAATTGCAAGGCAGCGATTGTTTTTATCAAACACTGTTATAAATGGCGCCGTTATTTGCGATTCATTTTTTAAGAACATACCATTTTTTATTTTTTCTGCTTGCTTTTCATCTACAACCATTTTTGGGAATTTACTTAATGCTTCATCAATTGAAATGAAGATAGACTCTACTGTTTCATTTTGCACGTTTTCTTCAATTTCTTCAAATGATATGCAATCTTCTAATAAAAATTCACCCGAAGCTGTTCTTACAAGGTGAGACATATGGGATGGAAAACCAAGTTTTTCACCAATCATTACGGCTAACGTTCTTACATATGTTCCTTTACTACACGTTACACGGAAACGGAATGAAATATTTTCTCCTTCAAACACTTCACGGTCATCTAGTAATACAAATTCATGAATTGTAATTGTACGAACTGGACGTTCAACCTCTTGTCCTGCTCTTGCATATTCATATAATTTTTTTCCGTTAACTTTTACAGCCGAAAACATCGGAGGCATTTGCTCAATCGTACCTGTTAATGCCGCAAGAACCTCTTCCACTTCTTTACGAGTAATAACACGATCTACATGTTTCGTTTCCACAACTTCACCAGAAGCATCTTCAGTTGTTGTTGAAAATCCTAATGTCACTTCACCTTCATATGTTTTCGTTTCACTTGTTAAAAATTGTGCAATCTTTGTTGCTCGCCCAACACAAATCGGCAATACTCCTGTTACATCTGGATCTAATGTTCCTGTATGACCAATTCGTTTTTCACGCAATATCTTTCTTAATTTAAATACACAATCGTGTGATGTCATGCCTTTTGGCTTATGTAATAATACTACACCTTCCATATATGTTCACCTCATCGTAATTCTTTCATAATCATTACCTAAAACTTATTTTACATTGAAAAAATGGATAGACAAATGTCTATCCATTATTCTTCACGTTTACCGTCTTTATTAATTTGATGTAAAAGTGTATCAATTCGATGACCATATCCGATAGACTCATCAAATTCAAAGGAAATTTCAGGTGTTTTACGAAGACGAATACGTTGGCCAATTTCTGAACGAATGAAGCCTTTTGCCTTCGCTAAACCTTTTAGTGTACTTTCTTTCTGTTCTTCATCACCTAAAACAGAAATATACACTGTAGCAATTTGTAAATCTCCACTCACTTGTACATCTGTTACAGTAACAAATCCGACACGTGGATCTTTAATTTTACGACTGATGATGTCGCCTAATTCTTTTTTCATTTGCTCGCCTACACGGTTTGCACGTAATTTCATAACTCTTCACCTCATTCAATACCATTCCAATTGTGTTATCGTACGTTCAATTTCAGGAAATGAATCGATGTACTCAAGTACACGATTCATTTCTTTTTCACAAATAACACGATTAGAGGATACAGAAACAATTGCAATTTCCGTACGTTGCCATACATCTTGATGCCCTACTTCTGAAACAGCTACGTTATAACGCTGCTTCACTCGAGTTAGCACCCGTTGCAAAATTGCTCGTTTCTCTTTTAAAGAATGCACATCGTAAATCATACACTCGAATGAGAGTGAAGCGATTATCATCGCTTCACTTCTTCCATAATGTATGCTTCAATAATGTCCCCTTCTTTAAGATCATTATATCGCTCAATTGTAATACCACACTCATAGTTTTGTGCAACTTCTTTTACGTCGTCTTTGAAACGTTTTAACGTATCAAGTTGTCCTTCGAAAATTACTACGCCATCACGGATAATACGCACGCCACTATCACGTGTAATTTTACCGTCTGTTACGTAACAACCTGCGATTGTTCCAACTTTTGTTACTTTAAACGTTTGACGTACTTCTGCTTGACCGATTACTTTTTCTTCGAATTCTGGATCTAACATACCTTGCATCGCTGCTTCGATCTCTTCGATTACTTTATAAATAATACGGTGTAAACGAATATCAACGTTCTCTAATTCTGCTGTACGCTTCGCATTCACATCTGGGCGTACGTTAAATCCAATTACAATTGCATTAGATGCAGAAGCTAAAATGATATCAGATTCTGTAATCGCACCTACGCCTGTATGGATAATTTTAACTTTAACACCTTCAACATCAATTTTACGAAGTGATGCTGCCATTGCTTCTACAGAACCTTGTACGTCTGCTTTCACAATTAAGTTAATTTCTTTTACATCGCCCTCTTGGATTTGTTGGAATAAATCTTCAAGGCTTAATTTAGATTTTTCACCACGTTGAGCAAGTAACGCTTCTTGTGCACGTGATTCACCGATTTGACGAGCTTTCTTCTCATCAGCGAATGCCATGAAACGATCTCCCGCTTGTGGTACTTCGTTTAAACCTGTAATTTCAACAGGAGTTGATGGACCAGCAACTTTTACACGACGACCAATATCACTTACCATTGCACGAACACGTCCGAATGAAGTACCAACAACGATTGGGTCTCCAACTCGAAGCGTACCGTTTTGAACAAGTAATGTCGCGATAGTTCCTTTACCTTTATCAAGCTGTGCTTCAATTACAGTACCAGTTGCATAGCGGTTTGGATTTGCTTTATATTCTTCTACTTCACTTACAAGAAGAATCATTTCTAGTAAGTTGTCAATTCCTTCGCCTTGAATCGCTGAGATTGGTACGAAGATTGTATCTCCACCCCATGCTTCTGGAACTAATTCATATTCTGTTAGTTCTTGCATTACGCGATCAGGATTCGCAGCTGGTTTATCCATTTTATTCACAGCAACAATAATTGGTACTCCTGCTGCTTTCGCATGGTTAATTGCTTCAACTGTTTGTGGCATAACACCGTCATCAGCTGCAACAACAAGGATTGTAATATCCGTTACTTGTGCACCACGAGCACGCATCGTTGTAAACGCCGCGTGACCAGGTGTATCTAAGAATGTAATCTTCTTGTCATTTACTTCAACTTGGTATGCACCAATATGCTGAGTAATTCCACCTGCTTCGCCAGCAGTTACTTTAGAGTTACGGATAGAGTCAAGTAATGTTGTTTTACCATGGTCAACGTGTCCCATGATTGTAACTACAGCTGGACGCTCTTTTAAGTTCTCTTCATCATCTTGCTCATCGATAAATGTTTCAAACTCAGTCTCGCTGACAATTACTTCTTCTTCTACTTCAATACCGTAGTCGTTAGCAATTAACTCAATTGTGTCTTTATCTAAGTCTTGGTTAATTGTTGCCATAATTCCAAGCATGAAGAGCTTCTTAATAATTTCAGATGGCTCTTTGCTTAATTTCTTAGCAAGATCACCTACTGTAAGGCTTCCAGAGAAAGTAATTTTATCTGGTGTTTCTACAGTTTGTGTTTGTTGTCTTCCAGCAAAGTTCTCTTGACGCTTGTCTTCGTTTCCTTTGCCTTTTTTCTTTTTCTTATTGCTGTTCTTTTTACTACGAACAACTTTTTCTTCTACTTCAAACTCATCTGCAACAGAAGGTTTTTCAGCTTGATACTCATTATCTAATTTGTTTACTACTTCATCGTCTAACATTGTCATATGATTCGAAACCTCGATATTCATTTCTTTTAGTTTTGTCATAAGATCTTTACTTGAGATATTATGTTTTTTCGCATATTCATGCACTCGAATTTTACTCATACCTTCACCCCCGGTAATTTGTATCGAGCATGCTACGCAGCTTTTTCGCAAAGCCCTCATCTAACACAGCTACAACGACTCGCTCATCTCTCCCAATCGCATGCCCTAATTGTTGTCGATTTTCGACCTTTCTCATTGGTACGTTGTAGTACGTCGTTTTATCTGTGATACGCTTTGTAGTATTTACTGACGCATCTTCAGATAGCAACACAAGTTTTGCTTTGCCACTTCGTACTTCCTTTAAAACGAGTTCTTCACCCGAAATAATTTTTCGAGCCCGGTTTGCTAGTCCTAAAAACGATTTCCAATCGGACACTTATTTCGACTCCTTCTCAACAAGCTCAAGAAGCTCTTCATAAAGAGAACTGTCGATTTTCGCTTTTAGATGATGTTCCAAAACATTTTTCTTTTGAGCTTGAAGAATGCTCTCTTTATCTTTTGATAAATAAGCACCTCGTCCTGATTTCTTTCCAGTTAAATCAATAGACACTTCTCCCTCTTTGGAACGAACAATGCGAACGAGCTCTCGTTTTGATTTCATTTCTTGCGTTGCAACACATTTTCGTAACGGAACTTTTCGATTGCTCATACTCATCACCTCTACTCGATTTCGTCTTCAACTGAATCGAATCCGAATGCGACTACGCTATCTTCTTCTGTTACAATTCCAAGTTGTTTCGCATCAGACTCACTCTTAATATCAATTTTCCAACCTGTTAATTTAGCTGCAAGACGTGCATTTTGTCCACGTTTACCGATAGCTAATGACAGTTGGTGGTCTGGAACAACAACAGTTGTTGCTTTCTCTTCTTCATCTACAAGTACTTTCACAACTTGTGATGGGCTTAAAGCATTGGCAACATATTCTACTGGATCATTTGACCAGCGAACGATGTCAATCTTTTCACCTTTTAGTTCGTCTACAATTCGTTGTACACGTTGTCCTTTCGGTCCTACACAAGAACCTACTGGATCAACATCAATGTTCTCTGCATGTACTGAGATTTTAGAACGATCTCCTGCTTCACGTGCTACAGAACGAATTTCAACCGTTCCATCATAAATTTCAGGAACTTCCATTTCGAATAAACGTTTTAAAAGACCAGGATGTGTACGTGATACGTAAATTTGTGGTCCTTTTGTTGTTTTTTCTACTTTTGTAATGAATACGCGAATACGATCATGTGGTTTGTACTGTTCGTTCGGCATTTGCTCACTTACAGGTAATAAAGCTTCTACTTTCCCTAAGCTTACATAGATGAAACGAGCATCTTGACGTTGTACGATACCAACCATGATATCTTCTTCACGATCACTAAACTCAGAGTAAATAACACCACGCTCTGCTTCACGCACTCGTTGTGTTACAACTTGTTTTGCAGTTTGTGCTGCAATACGACCGAAATCTTTTGGTGTTACTTCAATTTCTAGTACGTCACCATCTTGATAGTTTGGATTAATTTGTCTTGCTTCTTCAACAGAAATTTCAAGACGTGGATCAAACACATTATCAACAACGTCTTTACGTGCTAAAACTTGGATTGTTCCCACTTGTGGGTTAAAGCTCACACGAACGTTTTGTGCTTGGTTAAAATTGCGTTTATAAGCAGAGATTAACGCTGCTTCAATCGCATCAATAATAATATCTTTGCTAATTCCTTTTTCTGACTCTAATACGAGCAAGGCATCTAACAACTCAGTGCTCATGAAGATCCCCCTTCTAACTAAAACGTAACAGCAAGTCGCGCATTTGCAACTTTGTCCATTGGAATTTGGATTTCTTTTTTACGTGTTTTAATTGTTAATAATAGTGTAATTGTAGTACCATCGTAGGAAAGCATTTTTCCTTCAAACATCTTTTCACCATCAATCGGCTCATATGTTTTAATTGCCACTTGTTTTCCTACCGCTTGCTGGAAGTCTTTCTCTTTCTTTAATGGACGTTCTGCTCCAGGAGATGACACATCCAAAAAGTAAAGATGAGGAATTGGATCCTCTTTATCTAAAGCTTCGCTTAAACGTTCACTCACCGCACCGCATTCTTCAATGTCGACTCCCTTTTCAGAATCGATGAATACGCGTAAGAACCAGTCTTGTCCTTCTTTCACATACTCTACATCTACAAGTTCAAGATTTAACTCTTCAACGATTGGCTGCGCAAATGCTTCTACAACTTCTGTGACTTTCTTATCCATAAACAGCCTCCTTCCTGCCGCCATGTACCATTCACAAGAAAAGACCCCGTCCATAGAACGGTCTATCTTATTCTTTCTCGTTAGCTAACAAAAGCCCCTGCCGTTAAGCAGGGAATATCTGTCTTAGTATTACCAAATTTAAGAAGTAAAACTTGTAACAAAATATGTATATACGACAGAAATTTCTTACCTCTCCACATCAATAAAATGTAGATAGTAACACGAAAGAGTGGGTTTCCCCACTCTTCTTTTCACACAATATACATGACATGGTTATCTCGGTTAATAGTATACCATACCAAATGTTGATTTGCAAAGACTTTTCCTACCTATCAGAACAGCGATAACTGGTTTTGATCCGGCAAATCACCTAAACAACCTTGACTATCTAAATACTCAATAATTGTTTTCGAAACCTTACTACGCTGCTGCAAGTCTTCTTTTGATAAGAATTCTCCATTTTTACGTGCTTCCACAATACTTAAAGCTGCGTTTGTACCAAGACCAGGCACCGCATTAAATGGAGGGATTAATGAGTCTCCATCAATAATAAAGTCTGTTGCATGTGAGCGATATAAATCGACCTTTTGGAATGAGTATCCACGCTCACACATTTCAAGTGTCATTTCTAGTACCGTTAATAAACTCTTCTCTTTCGGTGCTGCATCTAAACCTTTTTGCGCAATTTCATCGATTCTTGCACGTATAGATGCTGAACCTTTTGCCATCGCTTCTACGTCAAAGTCATCTGCACGAACCGTAAAGTATGCCGCATAGAATAAAAGCGCGAAATGTACTTTAAAGTATGCGATACGCACAGCCATAAGTACGTAAGCAGCCGCATGGGCTTTCGGGAACATGTACTTAATCTTCTTACATGAATCGATATACCAACCTGGTACATTATTACTTTTCATGTCCTCTTCCCATTCTTCTGGTACACCTTTACCTTTACGTACTGACTCCATGATTTTGAAGGCTAATGATGGGTCTAAACCTTGATAGATTAAATATACCATGATGTCATCACGACAACCGATAACTTCACTCAGCGTACATGTACCGTTATAAATTAACTCGTTCGCATTACCAAGCCATACGTCCGTACCATGTGATAATCCAGAAATTTGGACTAACTCTGAGAACGTCGTCGGTTTCGTCTCTTCTAACATCTGTCTTACGAATTTCGTACCAAACTCTGGTATACCAAGTGTACCTGTCTTACAGTTAATTTGTTCTTCCGTTACGCCTAACGATTCTGGCCCTGAGAAAATTTTCATTACTTCTGGATCATCCGTTGGGATTGTTTTTGGATCAATACCACTTAAATCTTGTAACATACGAATAACTGTAGGATCATCGTGTCCTAATATATCAAGCTTCAATAAATTATCATGAATAGAGTGGAAGTCAAAGTGTGTCGTTCTCCACTCAGCACCTATTGAATCTGCTGGATACTGTATTGGTGAGAAATCAAAAATGTCCATATAATCTGGCACAACGATAATACCACCTGGATGCTGTCCTGTTGTACGTTTTACACCGGTACATCCTGCTACTAAGCGGTCAATTTCTGCATTTCGAATCGTTAAGTTATGATCATTTGCATAACCCTTTACATATCCATAAGCAGTTTTTTCCGCAACTGTACCAATCGTTCCTGCACGATATACATAATCTTCACCGAACAGTACTTTCGTATAGTTATGGGCACGTGGTTGATATTCCCCAGAGAAGTTCAAATCGATATCGGGTACCTTATCTCCTTTAAATCCAAGGAACGTTTCGAACGGAATATCATGTCCATCTTTTACATATGGAATATTACAAGTTGGACATTCTTTATCCGGTAAGTCAAAACCAGAACCTACAGAACCATCATTAAAGAATTCTGATTGCTTACACTTCGGACATACATAGTGTGGTGGTAATGGATTTACTTCTGTAATTTCCATCATCGTTGCAACGAATGATGAACCTACCGATCCACGCGAACCTACTAGATATCCGTCTACTAATGATTTTTTCACAAGCTTATGTGAAATTAAATAAATTACGGCGAATCCATGCCCGATGATACTTTTTAATTCTTTTTCTAAACGCGCTTCTACAATTTCAGGTAACTCTTCACCATAAATACTACGCGCCATTTTATAACTCATATCACGCGTTTCATCATCTGCACCTTCAATTTTCGGTGTGTATAGATCATCTTTTACTGGATGAACATCGCCAATTAATGATGCAATCTTTTGTGTATTTGTTACGACAATTTCTCTCGCTACGTCTTCACCTAAAAATGAGAAACACTCTAACATTTCATCGGTTGTACGGAAATGTACAGGTGGTAATGAATGTCGGTTTAACGGATTGGCTCCGCCCTGCGAACTAACTAAAATTTTACGATACATTGCATCTTCTGGATTTAAGTAATGCACGTTTCCGGTAGCGACAACTGGTTTATCTAACGTCTCACCTAGTTTTACTAAGTTTGAAATAATTGTTTTTAATTGCCCCTCATCCCGAACAAGTTCACGCTCTACTAAATGACGTAACACTTCTGGTGGCATTACTTCAATGTAATCGTAGAACTGCGCAATTTCTTCTACCTCTTCAGGAGCTTTTTGCATCATTGCCTCAAACACTTCACCTTTATCACAAGCCGTTCCTACTAAAATACCTTCACGATATTTTTTTAATAGTGATCTTGGTACTCGCGGTACACGGTAAAAGTAATTTAGATGAGAATATGAAACAAGTTTATATAAATTTTTCAATCCAACATCCGATGTAGCAAGTAATGTCATATGACTTGGACGCCCGCGCTTATATGCATCCCCTTGTCCCATACTATCGTTTAATTGATCGTGATATTCAAAACCTTTTTCAATCACATCTTTTAACATTTTTACAAGTAAATATCCCGTTGCTTCTGTATCATAAATCGCACGGTGATGCTGAGTTAATTCGATATCCATCTTTTTACACAACGTATTTAAACGGTGGTTTTTCATTTCTGGGAATAAAAATCGTGCAAGTTCTAACGTATCTATTACTGGATTTTTCGTTTTTTCTAAACCAGCTTTTTTAAATCCTACGTTAATAAAGCCCATATCAAAACTTGCGTTATGAGCAACAAGTGTATGGTCACCCATCCATTCCTCAAACTTTTTAAACACTTCGTCTACTTCTGGTGCGTCGGTTAACATATCATCTGTAATGCCTGTTAACTCAATGATTGTTGCCGATAACGGTTGATGCGGATTTGCAAAAGATTCAAAGCGGTCAATAATTTCGCCACCTTTTACTTTTACAGCAGCTAACTCAATAACTGTATCATACACAGCTGATAAACCTGTCGTCTCAACGTCGAAAACAACATACGTTTCCTCTGCAAGTAAACGATGCGCTTCGTTATACGCTATTGGTACACCGTCATTCACTAAATTCGCTTCTACACCGTATATAACTTTAATTCCGGCTTTTTTCCCAGCTGAATATGCTTCTGGGAATGACTGTGCAACAGCATGGTCTGTAATGGCAATCGCCTCATGTCCCCATTTACCAGCTTGAGCAACAAGCTTAGAAACTGGAGTAACAGCGTCCATTTGACTCATCGGAGTATGGAGATGAAGCTCTACTCGTTTTTCACCTTCTGGCGCTTTATCTTTACGAGACGGTCCTGTTATTTCATTAATATCATTTGCAATCATTACTAAATCTCGAACGAATGTATCATTTTGAACAGAGCCACGCGCTTTTACCCACATTCCTTTTTTCAAGGACTGCAGCATTGGAATATCTTCTTTGTCACGAGAGAACATTTTGATCATAATAGAATCCGTATAATCCGTTATTTTTAAAGTTAATAACGTACGGCCACTACGAAGTTCTTTCGTTTCTACATGGAAGACATATCCTTGAACTGTTTTTCTTCTTTCTTCATCTTGAATTTCTCGCATCGGTGTAATCTCTTCATCCGGCTTAATAAGATACCCAAGTGTAATCGGTCCTTCGTGCACAACGCTGCTTTCTTCAGCTTGTTTCTTCGCCATTTCTTCCATAGCTTGTATAACACGTTCGCGATCTTCTTGCTGCGTTTGCTCACGAAACTTTTGCATTTCTTCTGTATTTTGCTTTATATGTGTGTCTAACTGGAAACGGGGGAATCCAAAAGCTTCGTATTGATCCCCTACTGGTTTCGCAACGTTTTTCTTTAAAGCAGTAGATTCCAGCTCATTATTCACATTTATAAGTAACTTCACTCCATTGACCTGCGGAAGCTGCTTCTTTAAATAAGCAAACATAGGTGAAAATGTAATTCGTTCCGTACAAAGTGGCCAATACGCCCTCACTTCTTCTTCAGTAAATTGTTTATTCTCTGTTTCTAATGCAAATGTTGTTCTTGCAATATGAGAAAATGATTGCTTAAGCTTTGTTTCTAGCAATTCATATAATTCTGTAGGCAAAATACGTGGCACTTGTAAATTAAAATGCCAACTTTTATTCGCTTTATCGATAACGAGCCTTTCAATACCACCGCCTTGTAAATATTGATTTATAAGGTCGTCTGGTATTTGCAACTGCTGGAGCAAAATTTGAAATCGCTCTTTTTGTTCATTTGTTAAAGACATAAGCACTCTCCTTCCATTTGCTATTATAAATTGAAACGTACTACAAAGAAAGATTTCTCCCTTCTTCTTTTACAAAATACGTTTACAAAGAAAGAGAAGGTACCTCATTACGAGGTACCTCTTCCTATTTTAAAATATTAGCAATATATGTTTGAAGTTCTTCTACTTTTACTTCTTCAGACTCACCTGTAGCACGTACTTTCACTTCTACAATACCTTCGTCTGCTTTTTTACCAACTGTCACGCGAACTGGAAGGCCGAATAAATCAGCATCAGCAAATTTAACACCTGCACGTTCTGCACGATCATCTAGTAGTACTTCATATCCTTGCTCTTGTAATGAGTTATAGATGTTTTCACCCATTTCACGTTGTGCATCAGATTTCATATTTACTGGAATTACATGCACATGGAACGGTGCAACAGCTTTTGGCCAAACTAAACCGTTCTCATCATTAAACTGCTCTGCAATTGCTGCCACTGTACGAGACACACCAATGCCGTAACAACCCATAATAAGTGGTTGTGTTTTTCCGTTTTCATCTAGGAATGTTGCGTTCATTGCTTCACTATAACGAGTTCCTAATTTAAATACATGACCAACTTCAATTCCGCGTGCGAAAAGAATTGTTCCGTTTCCGTCTGGAGATTGGTCTCCTTCTTGAATGAATCGTAAATCCGTATATTGACTTACTTTAAAGTCACGTTCTGGATTTACATTTACATAATGGAACCCTTCTTCGTTCGCTCCTGAACATCCGTTGACAATTGATGCTACAGCGTGATCAGCAATAATTTCGATATCACCTGTTACACCAATTGGACCTAATGAACCAACTTCACAATTTAATAATTCTTTTACTTCTTCATGAGAGGCAAGCTCAACAACGGAAGCACCGTATACATTTTTCACTTTTACATCATTTACTTCATGATCACCACGAACAAGTACAACTACTAATTTCTCATCTACTTTAAATACCATAGACTTAATGCACTTTTCAGCTTCGATGTTTAAGAATGCAGATACTTCTTCAATTGCTTTTTGGTCTGGTGTTGCTACTTTTTCAAGCGCTTTTTCTGCTTCGTCACTCTTCGTATACGTAGCTACAACAGGAGCCATTTCGATGTTCGCTGCATAATCAGATGTATCAGAGTATGCAATTGTATCTTCACCAACATCAGATAATACCATAAATTCATGTGTATCTTTTCCACCCATTGCCCCAGAATCAGCAATAACCGCACGGAAATTCAAACCACAACGAGCAAAAATGTTAGAGTATGCTTTGTATAAGCGATCGTATACTTCATCTAAGCTCTCTTGTGTAGCATGGAAAGAGTATGCATCTTTCATTAGAAACTCTCTTCCACGTAATAAACCGAAACGAGGTCTTTGTTCATCACGGAATTTTGTTTGAATTTGATATAATGTTAACGGTAATTTTTTATATGATTTCACTTCATCACGTACAAGATCCGTAATTACTTCTTCATGTGTCGCTCCTAATGCAAATTCACGAGCGTTACGATCTTTCATACGCATTAATTCAGATCCGTAAGAATACCAACGACCTGACTCTTGCCATAATTCTGCAGCTTGCATCGCTGGCATTAATAATTCTACAGCACCTGCGCGCTCCATTTCTTCTCGAACGATACGTTCTACTTTGTGTAGTACTTTTAAACCAAATGGTAGAAAACTATAAATACCAGAAGCATTTTGACGCATAAAACCTGCACGAAGTAATAACTGATGACTCTTAATCTCCGCATCAGCTGGAACTTCACGTAATGTAGGACTGAATACCATACTTTGTTTCATTTATTCGCACCTCTTCATTTTACTCTTACACGCAGGAAAACCCCTCACCTCGAGTTAGGTGAGGGATTTTATTCTACGAGCTCTATTTCATTATAAGTTTCACTTTATTTTACAAGAAAAACTTACGAATGTCATTCCAAGTTACAACTAACATAAGTAACATTAATAATGCAAAACCAATAAAGTGAACCATTCCTTCTTTTTGGCGATCAATTGGTTTCCCGCGCAATGCCTCAATTAAGAAGAAGAACAAACGTCCACCGTCTAAAGCGGGAACTGGTAGTAAATTAAATAAACCAAGGTTAATACTTAAAACTGCTGCTAAACTTAATACACGCGTAAATCCATAATCTACTACTTGATCTGTTAGATTATAAATTCCTACTGGACCTGACAACTCATTAATAGAGAATTGGCCCGTTACTAATTTCACAAGAGACTCAAAAATTAGTTTCGTCCATTGGTATGTTTGTTCAAAACCTGATTTAATAGACCCCATCACTGTTTTCTCTACAGGAGAGTAGACACCGATTCTACCAACTTCTTCTTTACCTTCTTTATCAAGCGTTGGCGTTACTTTCACATTAAACTGTTCACTATCACGCTTTACTTGTAACGTAAGTTCTTTATTCGGGTTTTCACGTACAATGGTAACAACATCTTTCCATGTACTTGTGTTTTTCCCATCAATAGCTTGAATTGTATCATTTTCTTTTAACCCAGCTTGCTCTGCTGCGCTATTCTCCATCACTTTTCCGACCATTGGTTTGTCAACAGGAACACCTTGTACAAATCCAAGAATCACAAAAATAACAAATGCTAAAATGAAGTTCATTGCAGGACCCGCAAAGATCGTTAAAGCACGTTGACCTAATTTCTTAGAGCCAAACTGTCTATTATACGGAGCAATTTGAATTTCTTCACCGGCAGTAATAATACGAGCCTTCTCATTCACTCGGAATGTTTGAAGCTCTTCCTCGTACTCTTCATAACCCGAAATTGTTAAATTATGCTCTAAATCAGATTGTTCGACTTCAATAACGCGAACATTGGGATACTTTTCATATCCATCAAAAACTAATTTTGCAACTTCGTCTTTTTCGTTTAATACAAGGCCAACTTTTTTCCCAGGCTTTAACTCAACTGTATCTGCATCCTCGCCAGCCATTCTTACATAGCCGCCAAGGGGCAGTAATCGAATCGTATACACCGTTTCATTCTTTTCAAATGAGAATATTTTCGGACCAAAACCAATCGCAAACTCACGGCATAAAATACCTGCTCGTTTTGCGAAATATAGATGCCCTAGCTCATGGAAAAATACGAGTGCACCGAAAATTAATATAAAGGCAATCGCTGTATTCAATTCCATACCACCTTTGCTAAATTTGTTCCATCACAAACCGTCTTGTGGCTGCATCAATTTCCAGAATTTCCTCTAAGCTTGGACGTGCAATGACATTGTGATGGTTCATTGCTTTTTCAATGAGGTCTTCCACTGTTAAGAAACCAATTCTCTTTTGTAAAAAAGCTTCAACAGCTACTTCATTCGCTGCATTCATTACAGCTGGCATACTTCCACCTGCTTTTCCAGCTTCATACGCAAAACGTAGGCAACGGAAACGTTCTTGGTTCATCTTCTCAAAATGCAACGTTCCTATTTCCCATAAGTTTAACTGCTTTGTGTCTGAAAGAGGTAATCGATCAGGATATGTAAGTGCGTATTGAATTGGCACTCGCATATCAGGTGAGCCAAGCTGTGCCATCACACTACGATCTTCAAATTCAACCATAGAATGAATAATACTTTCTTTATGTAAAACAACATCGATTTGCTCATAAGGGATACCAAAAAGCCAATGTGCTTCAATTACTTCTAGCCCCTTATTCATCATTGTAGCAGAATCAATTGTAATTTTCGAACCCATTGACCAGTTTGGATGTCGAAGCGCATCTTCTACGGTCACATGATGCAATTCATCTCTCGTTTTATCACGGAAACTTCCACCAGAAGCCGTTATAATTAGTCGAGAAATTCTTTTTTCATTTTCACCATTCAAGCATTGAAAAATAGCTGAATGTTCGCTGTCTACTGGAAGTAACGAAACATTATGTTTTCGCGCTGCTTCCATTACAAGATGCCCTGCAGTTACTAACGTTTCTTTGTTTGCAATTCCAATTGTTTTTTTCGCCTCAATTGCACGAAGTGTTGGTAACAACCCTACGCTACCTACAACAGCATTTACTACTATCTCTGCATCTGGATGTAATGCTACTTCTAAAAGTCCTTCACTACCATATACAATTTTTGTATTACCAGAGACAGCTTGTAATTTTAAAACATCTTCCTCTCTTTGCACAGAGACAATTTGCGGAGAAAATTCTTGAATGACCTTTACTGCATAGTCAATATTTTTCCCTACAGAAAAAGCAACGAGACGGAATTGGTCTGGGTGCGAGCGTAATACATCTAAAGTTTGTGTACCAATTGATCCGCTTGCACCTAATAAACTAATGTTTTTCATGACTCCAACCCCTCGTTCATTTATTAATTGTATTGTAATAAGAAGTAGAGAATTGGTAAAACGAATAACCAACTATCTGTTCGATCTAATATACCACCATGTCCAGGTAAAATTGTACCTGAATCCTTTACGCCATAATGACGTTTAAATGCAGATTGTACTAAATCACCAATTTGTCCAAAAATAGAAATGATAATTGTCAACACAATTAAAATCCCTACATTAGCCTGAACTGGGAAGAACATATTGTAAACAAGTGCCACAACAATTCCACAAACGATGCCGCCTAATGAACCTTCAATCGTTTTATTTGGACTAATTTCTGGCCATAATTTTCTTTTTCCTAATGCTTTTCCTACGAAATATGCACCTGAATCAGTAGCCCATATAACAAATAATGCGCAAAACACATATTTAATTCCTAATATCCTCGTTTCATTCAAATATAAGAATCCCATTGCAACATATGTTGTTGCCATTAGTAAAAATGAAGCATTATCAAAAGTAAATGTATTCTTAGAAAGGACTGTATATGATAAAAGTAATAAAACAATCACAAATGTGATTTCTAATTTACCTAATCCAATCCAAGTAAACAGTTCTGATGCACTACTTGGAATTAAAATAATCCATAATAATATTGCAGCTAAAACTGTTGGTACTGAAATAAGCGTAAGCTTATTCATACGAATTAATTCATATAAACCTATAGAAGCAAGTGCATACACTAAAACCGTAAAAGGCACGCCACCGTAAATTACGATGGGAATGAATAGCGCGGCAGCAACCACTCCAGTAATAATTCTCTGTTTCACTACCAAACCCTCTCTTTCTACACGCCTCCGAATCTGCGCCCTCTATGTTGAAAGTCTGTAATCGCATTTAGCAAATGTTCCTCGGTAAAATCTGGCCAATACACATCTGTAAACCAAAATTCCGAATATGCAATTTGCCATAACATGAAATTACTAATACGTAGCTCTCCGCTCGTACGGATTAACAATTCTGGGTCAGGTAAAGAACTCGTCATTAAGTAGGAAGAAAGCATTTCTTCGCTTACATCTTCAACACGAACTTTTCCTTCCTCACGATCTTTCATCATATGTTGCACAGCAGAAACGATTTCATCTCGACTTCCATAGTTTAACGCGAAATTCAGAATTAATCCCGTATTCTCTTTCGTCTCTTCCATGGCCTTCTCCATCGCTCTGCGTGTATGCGTAGGAAGACGATCTTGTTGCCCTATTACACGGACTTGTACGTTCTCTTCAATCAATTCTGGTAAAAATGTACCTAAAAATTCTTCTGGAAGCTTCATTAAATAATCAACTTCCTTTTTTGGTCTTTTCCAGTTCTCAGTTGAAAAAGCATAAAGAGTTAATACTTTCACATTAAGTTTGCTTGCAAATTTTGTGATTTTCTTTACAACTTGCATGCCTTCATGATGTCCCGCAATACGAGGCATCGCTCTCCTCTTTGCCCACCTTCCATTACCATCCATAATGATGGCAATATGTTCTGGGATGTATCCTTTTTTCACTTCTTCAACGAGATGATCAAACGATGTGTCCTTTTTACCTTTAAAAAAAGGAAAGTTTTTAAACATCATTCATACCCTCCAACAAGCAGACGTATGCCTAAAAGTGTAAAAAGACCCCCTTAAGAAGAGGGTCATATTTGCGAAAGTATCGCTATTACACTTCCATGATTTCTTTTTCTTTGTTTTTTGCGATTTCGTCAACTTTTGCAATATATTTATCTGTTTCTTTTTGGATATCTTCAGTATATCCTCTTAAATCGTCTTCTGTAATCTCGCCAGCTTTTTCAAGCTTCTTAAGATCATCGTTACCGTCACGACGTACGTTACGAACAGCAACTTTTGCTTCTTCAGCATATTTTTTCACAACTTTTACAAGATCACGACGACGCTCTTCTGTTAATGCAGGGAATGCAATACGAATTACAGTTCCATCATTAGAAGGGTTTAAGCCTAAATCTGCTTTTAAAATTGCTTTTTCGATATCACCGATAGAAGTTTTATCATACGGTTGAATTACAAGTAAACGTGCTTCTGGAACTGTAATGTTCGCTAATTGCACAACTGGTGTTGGTGCACCATAGTAATCAACTTGTACTTTATCTAATACAGACGCGTTTGCACGACCAGCGCGAACTGTTGCTAATTCGCGTGAATAAGCAGCAACCGCTTTTTCCATTTTTTCATTTGCAGACTTCAATACTTGTTGTCCCATATTTATTTCCCCCTTACAACTGTTCCGATATTTTCGCCTAACACGGCACGTTTAATATTCCCTTTTTCCATAACTGAGAATACAATTAATGGAATATCATTATCCATACATAGAGAAGAAGCTGTAGAATCCATTACACCTAAACCTTCTTTTAATACATCTAAGTAAGTAAGTGTTTCGTATTTCGTAGCTGTTGGGTCAATAGATGGATCTGCATTATATACGCCATCCACATTGTTTTTCGCCATTAAAATTACGTCAGCTTCAATTTCCGCTGCACGTAACGCTGCCGTTGTATCTGTAGAGAAGTATGGGTTACCAGTACCTGCTGCAAAGATAACAACACGTTTTTTCTCTAAGTGACGAACTGCTTTACGACGAATGTAAGGCTCTGCCACTTGACGCATTTCAATTGAAGTTTGTACGCGAGTTTGAATTCCGATGTTCTCCAAGCTATCTTGAAGAGCTAATGAATTCATAACTGTCGCTAACATGCCCATGTAATCCGCTCCTGCACGATCCATGCCCATCTCACTTCCAATTTTTCCACGCCAAATGTTACCGCCGCCAACAACAACAGCAACCTCTACATCTAGTTCTGCAATTTCTTTCACTTGTTCCGCAACTGACTTAATAACAGCTGGGTTGATTCCAAATCCTTGCTCGCCAGCTAAAGCTTCTCCACTCAGCTTTAAAACGACACGATTATATTTCGGTTTACTCATAATGAACCTCCAATTGCTTACATCTTTATTTTAAAAAAGGGAACACAATGTGTTCCCTAATCTGTATTAGTTACTACCTTTTACTTGGTTCATTACTTCTTCAGCAAAGTTGTCTTCGCGTTTTTCGATACCTTCACCAACAGCATAGCGAACGAATCCTTTTAATGTTGCGCCTTTAGACTCAACGAATTGACGAACTTTCATATCAGGGTTTTTAACGAATGCTTGGTCAAGTAAGCAAATCTCTTCGAAGAATTTGCCTAGACGGCCTTCAACCATTTTAGCAACGATTTTTTCAGGCTTGCCTTCGTTTAATGCTTGTTGTGTTAATACTTGACGCTCATGCTCAACTTCTTCAGCTGTTACAGCATCACGATCGATGTATTTTGGGTTAACTGCAGCGATGTGCATTGCTACGTCTTTAGCAGCCGCTTCATCAGTAGAACCTTCAAGAACTGTTAGAACACCAATGCGTCCACCCATGTGTAGGTAAGCACCGAATGCATCTGCATCAGTTTTTGATACGATTTCGAAACGACGAAGTGTAAGCTTTTCACCAATTTTAGCGATTGCTTCGTTGATGTGCTCTTCAACTTTTTTACCGTTTTCCATTGTTTGAGCCATAGCTTCTTCAACGTTAGCAGGCTTCTTAGCTAATAAGTGAGCAGCTAATTCTTTAATTAATGTTTGGAAACCTTCGTTTTTCGCAACGAAATCAGTTTCAGAGTTTAATTCTAAGATTAAACCGTCGTTACCGTTTGTTTCGATGAAAGTTAAACCTTCAGCAGCGATGCGGTCTGCTTTTTTAGCAGCTTTCGCGATACCTTTTTCACGTAAGAAGTCAATTGCCTTCTCCATGTCGCCGTTTGTTTCTGTTAAAGCTTTTTTGCAGTCCATCATACCTGCGCCAGTTTTTTCACGTAATTCTTTTACCATTTGTGCAGTGATTGCCATACTTTTCATCCTCCTAAAATATGTATTTATACCTTTTATAAAGGTGTTTATACCTTAAAAAAGGTGATAAAAGGCCGAACCCCTTATCACCTTTCCAACTTTGTTACGCAGTAACAGTTTCTTCACCTTGTTTTGCTTCAAGGATCGCGTCTGCCATTTTAGATGTAAGAAGTTTTACAGCACGAATTGCATCATCGTTCGCTGGGATAACGTGATCGATTTCGTCTGGATCACAGTTTGTATCAACGATACCGATGATTGGAATGTGTAATTTGCGTGCTTCAGCAACTGCAATACGCTCTTTACGAGGGTCTACTACGAATAATGCACTTGGAAGACCTTTCATATCTTTAATACCGCCTAAGAATTTCTCAAGACGCTCTAACTCTTTTTTAAGTTGAACAACTTCTTTCTTAGGTAGTACTTCGAAAGTACCATCTTCTTGCATTCTTTCGATGTCTTTAAGACGCTTGATACGCTTTTGGATTGTTTGGAAGTTAGTTAAAGTTCCACCTAACCAACGTTGGTTAACGAAGTACATACCAGCACGAGTTGCTTCTTCTTTAATAGCTTCTTGTGCTTGTTTTTTAGTACCTACGAATAAGATGTCTCCGCCTTCAGCAGCGATGTCACGCATAACTTTGAAAGCTTCCTCAACTTTTTTCACAGTTTTTTGTAAGTCGATGATGTAGATACCGTTACGCTCTGTGAAAATGTAACGCTTCATTTTTGGATTCCAACGACGAGTTTGATGTCCAAAATGAACACCAGCTTCAAGCAATTGCTTCATAGAAATTACTGACATAATATAGTTCCTCCTAAATGGTTTTTGATATCCTCCGTTTACTTCATCTCTAAGCGAAACTACAAACGTAGCACCAACACTTAAATCAGTAAACGTGTGTACTTTGTACTGACACCACTGCTTACTATATCATACTGAAATATTACAATCAAGTCGAAAATGCGAACAATGTAAAACTTTCTTTGTTCATACTTAAATTCTAGTATTACCAACCTGCATTTCTTTTAAGCAAAAATTGAAATGCAATTCATGGCTTTTCAAAAAAATGCGATTATGACGCTATGTACGAACAACATCAATCTGTTATACAAAAAAACTCTCCTCAAAAAATGAGAAGAGTTTTATAAATTAGTTTGTTTTTAATTTAGCAAGTTCATGTAAGAATTTGTCGTTTAATACTTTAATGTATGTTCCTTTCATACCTAAAGAACGCGACTCAATTACACCAGCACTTTCTAATTTACGAAGTGCATTTACGATTACCGAACGAGTGATTCCTACGCGGTCAGCAATTTTACTTGCAACAAGTAAACCTTCTGTTCCGTTTAATTCTTCGAAGATGTGCTCGATTGCTTCTAACTCACTGTAAGATAATGAGCTGATCGCCATTTGAACAACAGCTTTGCTACGTGCTTCTTCTTCAATTTCTTCTGCTTTTTCACGTAAAATTTCCATACCTACAACAGTTGAGCTGTACTCAGCAAGAATTAAATCATCATCTAAGAACTCTTGACCAAGACGAGCTAAAACTAATGTACCTAGACGCTCACCGCCACCAACGATCGGTACGATTGTAGTTAAGCCTTGACCAAATAATTCTTTATTTTCTACTGGGAATGCTGTGTAAGCACTGTTTACATCTAAGTTTGAAGATGTTTCTGTAATGTTGAATAAGCTTTGTGTATACTCTTCTGGGAATTGACGCTCTGCAAGCATTTGTTTCATACGCTCATTCTCGATTTGTTGGTGAATTGCATAACCTAGTAATTTACCACGACGGCTTACTACGAATACGTTCGCTTCGATTACTTCACACATTGTGTCAGACATTTCTCTAAAGTTTACAGGCTTTCCTGCTGCGCTCTGTAATAACGCATTTAATTTTCTTGTTTTTGCTAATAATTCCATTTCAAAAGTTCCTCCTACATGTTACTCACATATTTTTTCATCACTTGGAAACTAGGGCGAGTCACCTGATGACACTATTACAAAATAAACTGGCTCACATCTTTATTTTTAGCAATCGTTGCTAATTTTTCCTCAACGTATTGAGGCGTTATCGTTATTTTCTCTAACGTAATTTCAGATGCTTCAAACGATAAATCTTCAAGGAGCTTCTCCATAATCGTATGAAGTCTTCTTGCTCCAATATTATCTGTATCCTGATTAACTTGATAAGCAATCTCAGCAATCTTACGAATAGCTTCGTCTGAAAATTCAATTTCTATACCTTCAGTCGCTAATAAAGCAATATATTGTTTAATTAACGCATTGTCAGGCTCGATTAATATTTTAACAAAATCATCCGTCGATAATTTTGTTAATTCTACTCGAATCGGAAATCTCCCTTGTAATTCCGGAATCAAATCTGACGGTTTAGACATATGAAACGCTCCAGCTGCAACGAATAAAATATAATCCGTTTTTACTGATCCGTATTTTGTCGCAACATTTGATCCTTCTACAATTGGTAAAATGTCACGTTGCACACCTTCACGTGATACATCTACACTATTCGACTGCTTACCAGCAATTTTGTCAATTTCATCGATAAAAATAATCCCGAGCTGTTCAGCACGATAAACAGCCTCTTGTGTAACTTCATCCATATCAATTAAGCGCTGTGCTTCCTCATTTGTCAAGACTTTTCTTGCTTCTTTTACAGAAAGTTTACGTTTTTTTGTTTTTTTCGGCATAAAACTTCCTAATGCATCTTGAAAATTCATCCCCATTTGTTCCATGCCAGTTCCTTGCAGCATATCGAACATGGAAGACTGTTGTTCAGTCACTTCAATCGATACAATTTCATCTTCAAGAAGTCCTGCAGCAAGCTTTCTTTCCACATCTTGACGTTTCTTTTCGATTTCAACATCTTCCTGTGAATCTGTTGTTTGATTCGAATTTTGAGCGCCACCAAATAGCATTTCTAATGGGTTTTTAAATCCAGATTGCTTCTCCGGACTCGGCACTAAAATTTCAACAAGACGTTGGTTCGCTTGTTCTTCTGCTTTGTCTTGTACTTTTACTACCATTTCTTCTTTCACAATGCGAACTGACGTTTCCACAAGGTCACGTACCATCGATTCTACATCTCTACCTACATATCCAACTTCTGTAAATTTCGTAGCTTCAACCTTAATAAAAGGTGCTCCAACGAGTTTCGCCATTCGTCGTGCTACCTCTGTTTTACCAACACCTGTCGGTCCAATCATTAAAATATTTTTAGGTGCAATTTCATCACGTAGATTTTCAGCTAATTTACTTCGGCGGTATCGATTTCTTAAAGCTACAGCAACCGCTTTCTTCGCATCCTTTTGACCGATAATGTATTGATCTAATTTTTCCACAATTTGACGCGGAGTAAAATGTAAATGCATATAAAATGCCTCCCTTACGATTCTACAATTCTTCCACAATTATATTGTGGTTTGTATACACACAAATATCGCCTGCAATGTCTAAACTCGCTTTCGCAATTTGCTTCGCTGTTAAATGTTCACTTGCATATTGTTTTAAAGCACGACCTGCTGAAAGCGCATAATTTCCGCCAGATCCAATTGCTAAAATACCATCATCCGGTTCAATCACTTCTCCCGTACCTGAAACAAGGAGCATCGTTGTTTTATCCATGACAATGAGCATCGCTTCTAGCTGACGTAACATTTTGTCACCGCGCCATTGCTTCGCCATCTCAACAGCAGCACGCTGCAAGTTTCCATTATACTCTTCTAATTTCCCTTCAAACATTTCAAAAAGAGTAAATGCATCAGCAACTGAACCTGCAAAACCAGCTAAAACTTTCCCTTGAAAAAGTTTACGAACCTTACGAGCTGTATGTTTCATTACAACAGCATTTCCCATTGTCACCTGGCCATCTCCAGCCATTGCACATTCTCCATTATGATGAACTGCAAATATCGTTGTAGCGTGGAAATTTCCCATAGAAAAAACTCCTTTATATGTTTTTATAGCTTTAAAAGCAATTTATGCCCGTGGGTGATGCTTCATGTAGACAGAACGCAATCTTTCTTTAGAGACATGCGTATAAATTTGTGTCGTAGACAAATTTTCATGACCGAGTAGCTCCTGTACAGTACGTAAATCTGCCCCTTCATCTAACATATGTGTAGCAAATGTATGCCTTAACATATGAGGACTTATTCGCATTGTCAGTGAAGCTTTCTTAATGAGTTCATTTAATACATAGCGTACCCCTCGACTTGTCAGCGGCGTGCCTTTCGCATTTAAAAATACCATATGAGATTGTTCTTCAGTTTTCTTGGCTAACTGTTTTCTCCCGTTCTCTATATAAGTAATTAAAGCATCTTGTGCATAGCTCCCGAACGGAATATACCTTTGTTTTTTTCCTTTTCCCATTACTAAAATTGTTCCCACCGCAAAGTCAATATCGGTAAGTTGTAAATTGACACATTCACTCACACGGATCCCGGTCGCATACATCAACTCTAATAAAGCTTGATTCCTTTGACCTAACGGGGTTTCCGTATCAGAAACTTCAAATAATTCCTCTAATTCTTCAGCATATAAAAACTTTGGGATTGACAATTCTTTTTTGGGGAGTGACGCAAGTGCAAACGGATTATCCTTCCGATAACCTTCACGCATCAAAAAACGATATAAACTTCGTAAGCTTGATACTTTTCTTGCGACAGATTTACGGGCTAACTTTTCATCGTGCAACGTCGTTAAGTACAAACGAACATCCGCGTATGTAATATCTAAAAAAGAGGATATGCCTTCTCGCTCCATAAATTGCACAAAATGTTCTAAATCATTTTGATAACTTGCAATTGTATATTTTGAATAATTTCTTTCAATTTGTAAATATCCAACGAATAATTGTAACAATTTCTTCACATTCACACAATTCACCTCAATAAAGGCTACTAAATCGTATCACAACTTAGTAGCCTTTGCAAGAAATTTAACTAAATATTTACAAAATTTCGAATCGTTTCTAAAGCGCGTGTTGCATATGCTTCATTACGTTCTGCTTTCTTTTTAATTTTCTTCTCTAACGGTGCAAACAGGCCGAAGTTTGCATTCATCGGTTGGAAGTTTTTTGCATTTGTCGCAGTAATATAATTCGCCATACTTCCCATCGCAGTTACTGGTGGTAATACAACCGGCTCTTCACCTTTTACAAGTCGAGCAGCGTTGATACCTGCTAGCAATCCTGAAGCCGCTGATTCAACATATCCCTCCACTCCAGTCATTTGACCAGCGAAGAATAAATCATCACGTTGTTTATATTGGTATGTTGGACGAAGCAAGTTAGGTGAATTAATAAATGTATTACGATGCATTACACCATAACGTACAATCTCTGCGTTTTCCAGTCCTGGAATCAACTGTAACACTTCTTTTTGCGGTCCCCATTTTAAATGCGTTTGGAAACCTACGATATTGTATAACGTTCCCGCTGCATCATCTTGGCGTAACTGAACAACAGCATATGGCGTTTTCCCTGTTTTCGGATCTTCTAATCCAACAGGTTTCATCGGTCCAAATACTAGTGTTTGTCTTCCTCTACTTGCCATAACTTCTACCGGCATACAACCTTCAAAGAAAATTTCTTTTTCAAATTCTTTTAAAGGTACTGTTTCAGCAGCGATTAAAGCCTCGTAAAAACGGTCAAATTCCTCTTCTGTCATTGGACAGTTTAAATATGCCGCTTCACCTTTATCGTAACGAGATTTTAAATACACTTTATTCATATCAATGCTGTCTTTCTCAACAATCGGTGCTGCTGCATCATAGAAATAAAAGTAGTCTTCACCCGTTAATTCTTTTAATTGCGCAGAAAGATCAGGCGACGTAAGTGGACCTGTCGCGATAACAGTAGGACCTTCTGGAATTTCAGTGATTTCTTCATTCACCACAGTTACGTTCGGATGATTTTTCACATATTCCGTTACTTTTGCCGCAAATTCATGACGATCTACCGCTAAAGCCCCTCCTGCTGGTACAGAACACTCATCAGCTGCACGAATAATAACAGAATCCATTAAACGCATTTCTTCTTTAATAACACCAACAGCATTTGTTAATGTGTTTGCGCGAAGCGAGTTACTACATACTAATTCTGCAAATTTATCTGTGTGATGAGCTGGCGTTTGCCTTACCGGTCTCATTTCGTATAATCTTACTTGGACACCACGTTTTGCAATTTGGTAAGCTGCTTCACTTCCTGCAAGACCTGCGCCAATGACGTTTACTACTTGTGTTGTCATATATTTATCACCTTTCCTTTTCTTCCCGAAAAAAATGTGAGCAGTTACGCTCACATTTGTTGTTCTTCTTCATAATCACACGAAATACATTGTACTTGTACGCCCTTTTTCAACTTCTTCTCTACTAGCATACCTTCACACTTCGGACATTTACGGCCAATCGGCTTATCCCAAGATACAAAGTCACACTCTGGATACGTACCGCACCCATAGAAAAGACGTTTCTTTTTATTACTACGACGTTCAATAATTTGACCTTTATCACATTTCGGACAAGTAACACCGATTTCTTTCACAATCGGTTTTGTATTACGACAATCTGGGAAATTCGAGCAAGCCATAAATTTCCCGTATTTACCCATTTTAAAGACCATTGGGTGATTACATAATTCACAATCTTCCCCAGCTGGTTCATCTTTAATTTCCACTTCACGCATTTCTTTTTCCGCTTTTTCTAAACGCGGTTCAAATCCTACGTAGAAATCATCAACAATTTTTACCCAATTCGCATTTCCTTCTTCTACTTCATCGAGGCTTTGCTCCATGTTAGCAGTAAATTCAATGTTAATAATTTCCGGGAAAAACTCTAAAATAAGTTCAATTACTATTTCACCTAGTTCAGTTGGAACGAAGCGTTTATTATCCAAACCTACATATCCACGTTTTTGAATCGTTTCAAGTGTCGGTACGTAAGTCGACGGTCTTCCAATTCCAAGCTCTTCAAGTGTTCTTACTAAACGAGCCTCTGTATAGCGCGGCGGAGGTTGTGTAAAGTGTTGCTTCGGTTCTAAATCCTTCGAAAATACGGTTTCCCCTACTTCTAAAGGTGGCAACATCTTATCCTTTTCTTCAGCCCCATCATCTTTCGACTCTACATACACTTTCATAAATCCTGGGAACTTTACAACCGATCCACTTGAACGGAACTGAACATTATTATTAATGAGTCTCGCTGTCACAGTATCCATTATAGCAGACGCCATTTGACTTGCAACAAATCGCTCCCAAATCAATTTATACAATCGAAGTTGGTCACGACTTAAGAAACTCTTTAGTTCCTCTGGCTTTCTCATTACCGAAGTAGGACGAATTGCCTCATGCGCATCTTGTGCGTTCGACTTCTTCGTTTCTTTCTTCTTTTCTGTTCCTATGTATTCCGTACCAAACGCCTCAGTAATGTACGTACGTGCCTCTGTTTGAGCTGTTTCTGAGATACGTGTTGAATCAGTTCTCATATACGTAATAAGACCTACAGTTCCTTGTTTTCCAAGATCAATTCCTTCATACAATTGCTGCGCAAGCATCATCGTTTTCTTTGCTCGCATGTTTAACTTACGCGCCGCCTCTTGTTGCAAGGAAGATGTTGTAAATGGTAATGCTGGATTACGTTTTCGCTCTTTTCGCGTTACATTTTCAACTGAGAACGCATTATCTTTCAGCCGTTCAATTATTTCATTCACTTGTGTTTCATTCGTTAATTGAACTTTTTCACCATCTACACCGTAAAAGCTTGCTTCAAATGTGTCTTTCCCTTTCACAAATTCTGTCTTAATTGTCCAGAATTCTTCAGGCTCGAAACTTTGTATTTCTCTTTCACGTTCGATAATTAAACGAACTGCTACAGATTGTACGCGTCCTGCACTTAATCCTTTTTTTACTTTCTTCCATAATAAAGGACTAATATTGTAACCAACAAGACGATCTAGTATACGTCTTGCTTGTTGTGCATCTACTAAATTCATGTTAATCGCGCGAGGATGTTTGAATGATTCTTTTATTGCATCTTTTGTAATCTCATTAAACACAACTCGGCAATCTGATTCAACGTCCACATTTAACGTATTGGCTAAATGCCAAGCAATAGCTTCCCCTTCGCGGTCTGGATCGGCCGCGAGATAGACTTTCTTTGCTTTTTTTGCTGCTGATTTTAAGTCTTTTAAGACGGGACCTTTACCACGAATGGTAATATACTTCGGGGTGAAGTTGTTCTTTACTTCTATCCCCATTTGGCTTTTAGGTAAATCGCGAACGTGTCCCATAGACGCGACAACTTTGTATTTTTTCCCTAAATATTTCTCAATGGTCTTCGCCTTAGAAGGCGACTCCACGATTACGAGGTAATCTGACATGCTAGTGCCTCCTTAAGAGGTGGATTCAAGTCTTCATTAATCTTATTGATTTCTCTTGTTTTTGTCAATCAAGAATGAATATACCATACAGTGCCTATCTACCATTTGTCAATAATTGTTTAATAAAAACATAAAAATATAAGGTTAATTTAAAATCTCTTCCAGTATATCTTCTGCATTTCTTACTAGTTTCGCTCCTTGTTGAATGAGATGATTTGTTCCTGATGCACTATCTATAAATATAGGTCCAGGCAGTGCAAATACCTCTCTATTTTGCTCTAGAGCAAGGTCTGCGGTAATAAGTGTTCCACTTCTTGATTTCGCTTCTACAACTAAAACACCTTTACTTATGCCACTAATAATTCGATTCCTTTTTGGAAAATACCATTTTTTCGGTGCATAGTGCGGAGGATACTCTGTTAATAACAATATATATTCATTCCACACTTCATATAAATATCGATTCTCTCTTGGATATATATACGATAATCCATGTCCTAGTATCGCAATTGTTGGGCAATGCCGTCTTACTGTAATTTCATGAGACATCGCATCTATCCCTCTTGCAAATCCACTGACAATAAGCCATTCTTTTTCTAATAATGGATGTAAAATAAATTTCAAACTTTCATATCCATATAAAGTCGGTTCTCTTGTTCCAACAACCGCTAATTTATTCACTTTATTGAGAAAATCTTTTTCTCCTTTTCCATATAATACAAAGGGAGGATCTTGTATTTCACGTAATAATTTTGGATAATCTTCATCCCATATTGTCATATAAAAGAATCGATTTTTCTCTAAATAAGATATATATTGTGGGAGATTTGAACTTTGAAGAAAATTTACTAATTCTGAAGATTTTTTCGAGGATATTCCAGTGTAACATTCAATTTGTTTTGCATTAAAATTGTATATTTCCTTCAATTCTGGATCGACATGTAATAGCCTCTCTATCGCCTTCCAATGGTCTGCTAACAAGTAATGAAGATGTAATAATCGTTCTCTTTTCATCCCAATTCTCCTTACCCATAATTTTTATTATGTTAACAAGAAGTTTGTAAAAAGACACCTTCAAGCAAGAAGGTGTCTTTCAACAGATTAGTAGTTTTTACAAGTCTCAAATAGACCTTTTTCTTTTAAGACAGAGATTAGCGTTTCACCCATAACTGCTGGAGTTTCCGCTACTTTAATACCACAAGCTTCCATCGTTTTAATCTTTTCTGCAGCAGTTCCTTTACCGCCAGAAATGATTGCACCAGCATGACCCATACGTTTGCCAGCAGGCGCTGTTTGGCCGCCAATGAAGCCTACAACAGGTTTTGTCATATTAGCTTTCACCCATTCAGCTGCCTCTTCTTCCGCTGTACCACCGATTTCACCAATCATAATTACAGCATGTGTTTCTTCATCTTCATTAAATGCTTTTAACGCATCAATAAAGTCTGTACCGTTAACAGGGTCTCCGCCGATACCTACAGCCGTAGATTGACCAATACCTTCTTGTGTTAACTGATGTACAGCCTCATACGTTAATGTACCAGAGCGAGATACGATACCTACATGACCTTTTTTATGAATGTACCCTGGCATAATACCAATTTTACATTCATCAGGTGTGATAACACCTGGGCAGTTCGGTCCAAGTAAACGTGTATGTTTACCAGCCATATATCTCTTTACATTTACCATATCTAATACAGGAATTCCTTCAGTAATACATACTACTAAATCAATTTCTGCATCAACTGCTTCCATAATTGCATCAGCCGCAAAAGCGGGTGGAACGTATACAACTGAAGCGTTTGCGCCTGTTGCTTTCACTGCATCTTCTACAGTATCAAATACTGGTACACCTTCAATATCAGTGCCACCTTTACCTGGCGTTACACCACCGACAATTTTCGTACCGTATTCTATCATTTGCTTTGTGTGGAATAACCCTTGAGAACCTGTAATACCTTGAACAATAACTTTTGTATCTTTATTAACTAATACGCTCATTTTTCTCCCCCGCTTTCTATTAGCCCACTAGTGAAACAATTTTTTGCGCACCGTCTGCCATAGATTCTGCTGCAACAATATTTAAGCCAGACTCATTTAAAATTTTCTTACCTAACTCTACGTTTGTACCTTCAAGACGTACAACTAAAGGTAACTCAAGACCTACTTGTTTCGTTGCTTCAATAACACCTTCTGCGATAACATCACACTTCATAATGCCACCAAAAATGTTAACGAAGATACCTTTTACATTTTTGTCAGAAAGGATAATTTTGAATGCTTCTGTAACCTTTTCAGCTGTCGCACCGCCACCAACATCTAAAAAGTTAGCTGGATCGCCATGGTAATGTTTAATGATATCCATAGTAGCCATCGCTAAACCTGCACCATTAACCATACAACCGATATTTCCATCTAAAGGAATGTAGTTTAAGTCATATTTAGAAGCTTCGATTTCTTTTGCATCTTCTTCATCAAGGTCACGAAGTTCTAAAATGTCTTTATGGCGATATAAAGCATTAGAATCAAAGTTTAATTTCGCATCTAATGCCATAACTTTACCATCACCTGTTGTAACAAGTGGGTTAATCTCTGCGATAGAGCAATCTTTTTCGATAAAAGCACGGTATAAGCCCATCATAAACTTCACAGCTTGTCCTACAAGCTCTTTTGGAATATTGATGTTAAATGCAATTCGGCGTGCTTGGAAGCCTTGTAAGCCTACTGCTGGATCAATATATTCTTTAAAGATTTTTTCAGGTGTTTTTTCTGCTACTTCTTCAATTTCTGTTCCGCCTTCTTCAGAAGCCATTAAAACAACTTGAGAAGTTGCACGGTCTAAAACAAGACCTACATAATATTCTTTTTTAATATCGCAACCTTCTTCGATAAGTAAGCGTTTTACTTCCTTACCTTCAGGACCTGTTTGATGTGTCACAAGTGTAGTTCCTAAAATGCTCTCTGCATATGTACGAACTTCATCTAAATTTTTTGCAACTTTTACTCCGCCAGCTTTGCCGCGTCCACCAGCGTGAATTTGTGCTTTCACTACACATACATCCGTTCCCAATTCTTTCGCCGCTTCTACAGCTTCTTCTACTGTAAATGCAACCTTCCCGTTCGGAACGCTAACCCCATAGCTTCTAAGGACTGCCTTACCTTGGTACTCATGGATATTCATGGTCCCATCCTCCCCTGTTTTCCTGTTTTACTCGAAAAGTTTTTTAATGTTTAAAAAACATTACATTGCCATTGTATAAGATGATTGGCACGCTGTCTACAATAAAGTGTCAGAAAACTGAAATCGCTTTATTCTTTTTGGGAAATAGTAATGTTTATATGTCAAAATACAAAATAAGCTGCGTTTTCGCAGCTTATTTTTGAATCATATCTTTAATTGGCGCAAACGATTTTCGATGTTCTTCTAATATGCCATGCGCTTCAATCGCTTCTAAATGTTGTTTTGTGCCATATCCCATATGTTGTTCAAATCCATATGCAGGATACTTTTCTCCAAGCTCTTTCATCATACGATCTCTCGTTACTTTCGCAATAATGGATGCAGCTGAAATAGAAATACTTTTTGCATCACCTTTAATAATAGATGTTTGCGGAATTGGTGTAGGGAGTTTCATCGCATCAATTAATAAATATTGTGGTGTACAAGATAAATTCGCAACAGCATCTAACATCGCTTGTTTCGTCGCTTGATAAATATTTATTTCATCAATAACTTGCGGTGATACAATTCCAACTCCAATTGCAATTGCTTGCGCTTTAATTTCATCATAAAAACGCTCACGTTTCGCTTCACTCAGCTTTTTCGAATCGTTTAACCCTGGAATATAAAAGTCTTCCGGAAGAACGACAGCTGCCGTCACAACAGGCCCAGCTAACGGTCCACGACCTACTTCATCTATACCCGCGATATATGTGAGACCTTTTTCACGTAACGCATTTTCATATTTAGACATTTCTAGAAATTTTTCTTTTTCCTTTTGTGCTAACTCTTTTTGTTTATACCACTTCGAAATGAGCTTTTGTACCCCTTTACGTTCATCTTTCATTAATATCTGAAAGCGGTCGTCCTCTTCACTTATAATCTCTTGCAGTAAATGTTCCGCCTCTTGAATCGTCACTTTTTGCATTCATGCCACTCCCTTTATATACAAAAAAGAAAAGACGTACAAACGCACGTCTTATACTTCTTCTACTTTTTCTGCATCTTCTGTCTGCTCTGCAAACTCTTCTGGTGTTTCAAACGTCATTTTTCCAAGTTTGCCACCACGAAGCTCACGAAGTACAAGTTCAGATGTTTTATCATAATCAATCATTCCGCCGCCCATTAAACAGCCTCTATTTTTTCCAATCGCATCAAATAACTCCACGATATCTTCTGGAATGTCATTTAAATTATAGCGCTCTTTTAATCGCTCTGGGTAATGTTTCTCCATAAAACGTAGCGCATAAACAGCTACGTCTTGTAGATTTAAAATAGAATCTTTAATTGCACCAGTCGTAGCTAGACGTAATCCAACTAATTGGTCCTCAAATTTAGGCCATAGTATACCTGGTGTATCAAGTAATTCCATTTCCTTCCCAACTTTAATCCATTGCTGAGCTGTTGTCACACCAGGACGATCTCCTGTTTTAGCAATATTTTTCTTTGCTAACTTATTAATCAACGTAGATTTACCAACATTCGGTATCCCCACAATTAATGCACGAATCGCTCTCGGTCTAATACCTTTTGCAACCATTTTATCAAATTTCTCTTTCACTAACACTTTACAAGCCGCTGCAATTTCCTTCATACCTTGTCCAGCCTGTGCGTTAATTGAAATTGCCATATGGCCTTTTTCTTTAAAATATGCGATCCATTGCTTTGTTAAACGATCATCTGCCATATCCGCTTTATTTAAAACAACAAGCCTCGGTTTATGTGTAATAATCTCATCGATCATCGGATTTCGAGAAGATAAAGGTAATCGAGCATCTACAAGCTCAATTACAACATCAATTAACTTTAATTTTTCTGTTACTTGGCGTCTAGCCTTTGCCATATGTCCCGGGAACCATTGAATTACCATGTTGCCACCTTCTTTTTCTTTTATTTCACAATACGAGCATCTTTTAACGGCCAATATAGTATATTTGCCTTTCCAATCACTTGGTCCATTGAAATTGTACCAATCGAACGGCTATCTTTACTAAAACGACGATTATCGCCTAAAACAAATAATTGACCTTCTGGAACAGTTTTCTTCCCTGTCATTTCTTCAAGAGTGAAATCATATGTAAGCGGTCCGTCAGCAATTTGTTTTTTCTGCTTGTCTAAATACGGCTCCTCATAAGCCTTTCCGTTAACATATAGTTTATCATTACGATACTCTATTTCATCGCCTGGCAGGCCGATAATACGCTTAATATAATCTTTATCTTCCGTTGCTCGGAATACAATAATATCAAATCGTTTCGGATCTCCTATGTGATAACCAATTTTATTAACAATCATTCGATCGCGATCATGTAATGTAGACGCCATCGATACTCCATCTACGAGAATTGGCGCAAAGAAAAACTGTCTAATAACACCTGCTAATACAACAGCTATCAAAATTGCCTTGATCCATTCCCAAAGTGAACTCTTTTCTTTCTTCATGCTTTTCCCCTCCACGATTATGTAAGCTGATCGTATTATATCAAAATTTTATATAGATTGGAAAAAGGGAGCTTGTGCATTTACAAGCTCCCATACATGTCTTATCGAATTTCTTTAATACGTGCTTTTTTACCGCGAAGGTTACGTAAGTAGTATAACTTAGCACGACGTACTTTACCACGGCGAAGTACTTCGATTTTCGCGATTCTTGGCGTGTGAACTGGGAATGTACGCTCTACACCTACACCGTAAGAAATCTTACGAACTGTGAATGTTTCACTAATTCCGCCACCACGACGTTTAATTACAACACCTTCGAAAAGCTGAATTCTTTCACGAGTTCCCTCAACTACTTTTACGTGTACACGTAAAGTGTCTCCAGGACGGAATGAAGGAAGGTCAGTTTTTAATTGGCCTTTTGTAATTTCTGCGATTAATTGTTGCATATTAAATTCTCTCCTTTAAACAGATGCTCTTATAAAGTCTAAATAAATTACAGCGGAACATCGTTAATACGGCTACTGATTTCAGCAGCACAAGTGTTATAATAGCATATTGCTAAGGCTGTTGCAATAGAAAATATATCAAGCACTTATTTGCCTTCTTTAATCTGTTCTAGCCACTTCTTTTCTTGCTTAGACAATTCTCGTTCTTCTAGTAAATCCGGTCTACGCGTGTACGTACGACGTAGTGATTCTTTATGTCGCCATTCATCAATATTTTTATGATTTCCCGACATTAATACATCTGGCACTTTCATACCACGAAAATCAGCTGGACGTGTATAATGAGGATGCTCTAATAAACCTGTACTAAACGAATCCTCGACTTGTGAAGCATGATTTCCTAGTACTCCTGGAAGGAGACGTACGACACTATCAGTTATAACCATAGAGGCTAACTCTCCACCCGTTAATACATAGTCACCGATAGAAATCTCATCTGTTACGAGATGTTCACGAATTCGTTCGTCATATCCTTCATAATGCCCACATACAAAGATTAAATGTTCTTCCTCTGCAAGCTCTTCCGCTTTCTTCTGAGTAAACCTTTCACCTTGCGGACACATTAAGACAACTCGCGGCTTCCGCTCTGTCTCTTTCGTTAAATCTTCTACAGCATCAAAAATAGGCTGAGGAGTTAACACCATCCCAGCGCCGCCACCATACGGATAATCATCCACACTATTATGCTTACTCGTTGTATAATCGCGGAAATTGACAACACGAAGCTCTACCGCTTCTTTTTCTTGTGCTTTCTTTAAAATTGAAGATCCAAACACACCTGTAAACATATCTGGAAACAAAGTTAAAATGTCAATTTTCATTATAGTAGCCCTTCCATTACATGAATGGTTACTAATTTATTCTCAATGTTAACTTGAAGCACAACATCATCAATATAAGGAATTAACAAATCTTGACCTTTTGGACGTTTAATTACCCAAACATCATTTGCACCAGGAGATAGAACTTCTTTTATTGTCCCTAGCGCTTCTCCTTCTTCCGTTACAACGTTGCAACCAATAATTTCATGATAGTAGTATTCACCTTCAGCTAGTTCGCCTAATTGATCTTCAGGTACTTTTAAAAGAGAACCTTTAAACTGTTCTACTTCATTTACATTCCCATATCCTTCAAATGTCAATAAATCAAATGTTTTATGTTGACGATGAGAAGTAATCTTTACTGGGAAAGGCTCTCCACCTTTTTCATTCGATATGTATAACGTATTCCCTACCTTATATCGCTCTTCTGGAAAATCAGTACGAGAAACCACACGAATTTCTCCTTTTACGCCATGAGTATTTACAATTTTTCCTACGTTAAACCATTTTGTCATAAACAGTATGTCACCCCTGGTTTCTATATAAATTAAGCATCCCCATTTCACATATGGAACATGCAACTTCTCTTTAAATGTTAAAAAAGGGAGAGGAATAACTCCTCGCCCTTTTTACGTTTATTGAATTTCCAGTGTTACTTTTTCACTATTGTGATGTCCCACTGAATACAAGAGCATTCGAATTGCTTTCGCAACTTTCCCTTGTTTTCCAATGACTTTTCCAACATCCTCAGGATGTACAGTTAATCGATACTTTATCTCTCCGTTGTAAAGTTCCTGTGTAACTTTTACATCTTCAGGATAATCGACAAGAGGCTTGACAATCGTCTCGACTAACTTCTTCATAGTCATTGCCTCAATTACTTACCTTGTTTAGATAAGTGGAATTTCTCCATGATACCTTGGTTAGAGAATAAGTTACGAACTGTATCAGATGGTTTAGCACCATTTCCTAACCATTTTAATGCTGCTTCTTCGTTGATCTTAACTTCAGCTGGTTGAGCAACCGGATTGTAAGTACCGATTTCCTCAATGAAACGTCCGTCACGAGGAGAACGAGAATCTGCAACAACTACACGATAGAAAGGAGTTTTTTTAGCTCCCATACGTTTTAAACGAATTTTAACTGCCATTTATAAAGCACCTCCGAATTTATTTCACACAGATAATTATATTAGCAAAAAGACTATTGCTTTGTAAAGTATTTTTTCTTAACAGAGCCATCTTTTTTCCTTACATGAATGGAAACTTCAATCCACCTAGTCCTTTTTTCTTACCTTTTTGCATTCCAGTCATCGTTTTCATCATTTTTTTCATATCATCAAATTGCTTGATTAAACGATTGATTTCTTGTACCGTTGTACCGCTACCTTTGGCAATGCGTTTTTTGCGACTAGCATTGATTATTTCCGGTTGTTCTCGCTCTAATTTAGTCATAGAACGAATAATTGCCTCAATATGCCCAATTTGTTTTTCATCAACTTGTGCATTTTTCAGCCCTTTAATTTTATTTGCACCAGGAAGCATTCCTAACAATTCATCAAGCGGTCCAAGTTGACGCACTTGTCCAAGTTGTTCTAGGAAATCGTCAAGTGTAAACGAAAGCGTACGCATTTTTTGCTCAAGTTCTTTTGCTTTCTCTTCATCAACTGTAGCTTGCGCTTTTTCAATTAATGTTAAGACGTCTCCCATCCCTAAAATACGGGATGCCATACGTTCTGGATGGAACGCTTCAAGTGCATCTAGTTTTTCACCCATACCAGCAAATTTAATTGGCGTATTTGTAACAGCTTTAATAGACAATGCCGCACCACCGCGCGTATCACCATCCAGCTTCGTTAATACAACCCCTGTTAAACCTAGCTGTTCATGGAAACTTTGTGCAACATTAACCGCGTCTTGTCCTGTCATCGCATCGACAACAAGGAAAATTTCATCCGGTTTCGCAACTTCTTTCACTTTCGCTAATTCATCCATTAGTTCTTCATCAATATGCAGGCGACCTGCTGTATCAATTAAAACATAATCATGATGATCTTCTTTCGCTTTTGCAATCGCTTGTTTCGCAATTTCAACAGGACTTACTTGATCTCCTAAAGAGAATACAGGCATGTCCAATTGCTTCCCTAATGTTTCAAGCTGTTTAATCGCTGCAGGACGGTAAATATCCGCCGCAACAAGCATTGGTTTACGATTATGCTTTTTACGAAGCAAATTCGCAAGCTTACCTGTCGTCGTTGTTTTACCTGCACCTTGCAGACCAACCATCATAATAACAGTCGGTGGCTTATTAGCAACAGCAATTTTGCTTTGCTCTCCGCCCATAAGTTCTGTAAGTTCTTCCTGTACAACCTTAATTACTTGTTGTCCAGGTGTCAAACTTTTCATTACATCTTGTCCGACAGCACGTTCAGATACACGCTTTACAAAATCTTTTACTACTTTAAAGTTAACGTCCGCTTCTAAAAGAGCTAGACGAACTTCTCTCATCATTTCTTTCACATCGGCTTCAGAAACTTTTCCTTTGCCGCGGATTTTTTGCATCGTCTGTTGAAGTCGGTCGGCTAATCCTTCAAATGCCATATTGCCGCCCTCCTAATCTAATTTTTCGATAGCTTCAACAACTTGTTTCATTTCTTCATTCACATGCTCTTCTTCGCTGATTAGCTGTTTTAGCTTTGCAACAAGTCGCTGTCGCTCTTGAAACTTTTGAAGTAATACTAATTTTTCTTCATATTCTTCAAGCATCGCTTCAGTCCGTTTAATGTTATCATACACGGCTTGGCGACTCACATCAAATTCTTCCGCAATTTCACCAAGAGATAAATCATCTAGATAATAAAGCGACATATAACTTCTTTGTTTTTGCGTTAACAACGATTGATAAAAATCAAATAAATAGTTCATTCTCGTTGTTTTTTCGAGCATGTTGGATCATCCTTTGTTAAGTGATTTCCCTTTACATGAATTAGTTTACATGGAGTACAAAAGAGTGTCAAGTTTTTTTCTTAACATCTCATATTTTTATGGAAAAAGAAGCGGAAAATACCGCTTCTTTCACTTATACTTCTTCTGTTTCTACTAAGTTCGCAAATAAACCATATACATATTGTTCTGGATCGAACTGTTGCAGATCATCCATTTGCTCTCCTAATCCAACGAATTTCACCGGTACATCCATTTCGTTACGAATTGCTAATACAATACCACCTTTAGCAGTTCCATCTAACTTCGTTAAAACAATACCAGTCACATTCGTTGCTTCACGGAATGTTTTCGCTTGACTTAAACCGTTTTGTCCTGTTGTTGCATCAATAACAAGTAATACTTCATGAGGAGCTCCTGGTACTTCACGCTCAATTACACGCTTTACCTTCTCTAACTCTTTCATTAAGTTTACTTTATTTTGTAAACGTCCTGCTGTATCACATAGTAATACATCTACTTTACGTGCTTTTGCAGCTTGTACAGCGTCATACATAACCGCTGCTGGATCAGACCCTGATCCTTGTTTAATCACTTCTACCCCAACGCGATCGCCCCATACTTCTAATTGTTCAATCGCTCCAGCACGGAATGTATCTCCTGCTGCTAATAAGACAGACTTACCTTCTGATTTAAACTTATGAGCCATCTTACCAATTGTTGTCGTTTTACCTACACCATTCACACCAACAAATAAAACAACTGTCAAGCCATCCTTTTGCTCATTAATTTCATTAGTAAAATCACTGTCACCTTTATAAATCTCTATTAATTTTTCCGAAATAACAGCTTGTACTTCTTTTGGATCTTGAATATTACGACGTTGTACTTCTTCTTTCAGCTGGTCGATTAATTCCATCACTGTCGAAACGCCAACATCTGCACCGATTAAAATTTCTTCTAATTCTTCGAAGAAATCTTCATCTACTTTACGGTAACGAAAGACTAAATCATTTACTTTATCTGCAAACGAATTTCTCGTTTTTTCTAATCCTTGTTTAAACTTCTCTGTTACCGTATCTGTTTGTTTTGAAATTTTTTCTTTTAGTTTTTTAAAAAAGCTCATACTGTCCCATCCTTTCTATTTGCTTGCAACTAGTTCTTCTCCATCATCTAAACGAACAGAAACAAGTTTAGATACCCCTGACTCTTGCATTGTTACACCGTACAATACGTCAGACTCTTCCATTGTACCTTTTCTATGTGTAATTACAATAAACTGTGTCTCATCACTAAATTTCTTTAAATACTGAGCAAAACGGGCAACGTTTGCCTCATCAAGAGCAGCCTCTACCTCATCTAATACACAGAATGGGACTGGGCGCACTTTTAAAATACCAAATAGCAGCGCAATTGCCGTTAAAGCACGCTCTCCACCTGAAAGTAAACCTAAGTTTTGCAGTTTCTTCCCTGGCGGTTGCGCTACGATATCAATACCCGTATTTAATAAGTCCTCTGGATTCGTCATAACTAAATCCGCTCTACCGCCTCCAAATAATTCAGAGAACACCGATTGAAACTCCATTCGAATTCCTTCAAACGTAGTAGAAAAGCGTTTTTTCATTTCTTCATCCATTTCAGTAATAAGTTGGTGCAATGTCGTTTTTGCTTCTTCTAGATCATCTTTTTGCTCTAGTAAGAATGTATGACGCTCTGCCACACGCTCATACTCATCAATTGCTCCTAAGTTTACTGTACCTAGCTCTTCGATGGAGAGTTTAATTAGTTTCACCTTTTTACGTGCATCCTCAGCAGGCATCACCATTGTATACTTCAGTTTTGCCGCTTCAAATGAAATCGTATATGTTTCACGTAAATGTTGTAATCTATTTTCTAACTCTACATCAAGTCGGTTTATTTTTACCTCTTGATCTTTCAACATCTCAAGAATGTATTTATGTTTACCTGTTGTTTCTTTCAGGTTACGCTCTAACTGTTCTACTCTTTCTTGTAACGATACACGTTGTTCACGACGAGAGCGAATTAACTCTGAAGTTTGATTACGATCATATGCTTTCTTCTCAATCATATTCGTAATTTGTTCTTCACCACTTGAATTCGATGTCATTTCTTGTTTTAAGAATGCTAAATCCTCTTTCGTTTTGACAAGCGTTGCATCGGTTTCTTCTTTTTCCTTCGTCAATCGTTCTACTTTTTCTTTTTGATTAGATAAGCGTTGTTGCTTTTCAGCTGCTAACACTTTTAACTCAGTCATTTCTTTTTGAACTTTTTCTTTCGAAGAATGTTGCTCACTTTTTTGTTTTGTTAAAGCTGTGATTTTGCTATCTAATTCCGTAATCTCTGCCTGAAGAGTCGCTAAAATCTTTTCTAACTCTTCTTTACGGCCTTGCATTTTCACTTGGTCTTGCAAGAACCCTTCAATCTCTAAATCGTAAATAGATAAACGATCATTAATACGATGTTCTTCTAATTCTAAGCGACTAATTTCTTCTCTTAATTTCTGTTCATCTACACGCTCTGCTTCTACACTTTGCCTTAGTTCGCGTATTTGCACTTCTTTTTCTTGAATCTCTTGTTTTACTGCTTTAACAAAGTTTTCTAACTTCGTTGTTTTTTCTTCCATATCAGTTAACTTACTCGTCCACTCTTCTAGTTCACGTTGACGTCCTAATAAAGATGATTTCGCCTGTTTTACCGCTCCACCCGTCATAGAACCGCCAGGGTTTACTACATCACCTTCGATTGTTACAATGCGATAACGGTATTGCAATTGTTTCGCCAACTCATTCGCTCCGCGTAAATCTTTTGCAACAATAACAGTACCTAATAAATTTGAAACTACATTTTCATATTTATTGTTATATTGCACGAGTTCTGCTGCCACACCTACAAACGATGGGTGCTGATTTACAATACGTAATTGCTCAAATGATAACGATCTACCTTTAATAACAGCTTGCGGTAAAAACGTTGCTCGTCCATGTTTATTTTGTTTTAAAAACGCAATTGCATTACGAGCATGTTCTTCTTTTTGTACAACTATATGCTGCATCGCTGCACCTAGAGCAATTTCCATTGCAATTTCATATTCTTTCGGTACCGTTAGCAGTTCTGCAACAGCACCCTCAATACCTTGCAACCTATTTTCTCTAGCTTTTAATACTTCACGTACCCCTTGATAGAAACCAGAGTAGTCCTCTTGCATCTCTTCTAGCATTTCTTTTCGAGAACGTGCCTGTTGTACAAATTGATATGCTTGATACAGTTTTGTTTCGTTTTCACTATACTGCGCCTTGCATTTCCCAAGTGCCGCTTCTGTCTTTTGTATATTCGAAAGGATTCCAGCTACTTTTTCTTTTACTTGTTCATAACTTTCCACAAGTTTTGTCTTTTTCGCTGTAATTTCCATACGCATTTCTACATATTTCGCATTTTCTTCATCAAGGCGTTCATTTTTTGAGTTTTGTTGTTTAGATTGTTCTTCAATCATAGATAACTCATTACGATGACTAGCTTGTTGATTTAAAAGTTCAATATAGTCACCTTTTAAATTCTCAATTTGCTCTTCTAAATTGTCAGCAAACGTTGCAAGTAATTGCTCATTATCATGCAATTTCGTCTCCAACTCTTTTACATGATTTACAAATTGCATCAATACTTCTGTACTCGATTCAATTTCACCATCATAACTTGTAGCTTTCTCTGTTAATTCAACAATTAACTGTTCGAGTTGTGCACAATGCGTCGTTGCATTTTGCTTTCTCTCTTTTAATAGCTCACGTTGTCCTTCTAACTTTTCTAGCTCTTTACTAGAAAGCAAAAGTACTTCTTGCAGGGAATCTACAGACTCATCTACTGCTTGTAATTGGCCTCGTAATTCCTCTAACTCTTCTTCACCTTTTTGTAAATGCGTTGACATTTTCGCTTCTTCGTTTTTATTATGCCCAAACTGATTTCGAAGCGCTTCCCATTTCTCATGTAATTCTTCAATTTCATGTACAATAAGCGCCGCTTCTACTTTCTCTAATTCTTCTTTTTTCTCGAGATAATCCTTTGCAATAGAAGCTTGTCTTTCTAAAGGTTCTACTTGACTACTTAATTCGTGAATTATATCTTGTACACGATTTAAGTTTTCTTGTGTGTCTGCTAATTTACCTTCAGCTTTCTTTTTACGAAGTTTGTATTTCAGCACTCCCGCCGCTTCTTCAAATACACCACGACGTTCTTCTGATTTACTACTTAAAATTTCTTCAACTTTCCCCTGGCTAATAATCGAAAAAGCTTCTCTTCCCATACCAGAGTCCATAAATAAATCGATAATATCTTTCAACCTGCATGATTGTTTATTAATATAAAAATCACTATCACCAGAACGAGATACACGACGCGTTACACACACCTCATTATATTCAATCGGTAAACGTTGATCTTCATTATTTAAAGTTAATGTTACTTCAGCAACATTAACCGCTCTTCTCGTATCACTACCTGCAAAAATAATATCTTCCATCTTTGCACCACGTAATGATTTTGCCGATTGTTCACCAAGTACCCAACGAATAGCATCAGTAATATTACTTTTCCCGCTTCCATTAGGTCCTACTACAGACGTTACACCTGGGACAAAATCGACAGATACACGCTCAGCAAAAGACTTAAATCCTGCTATTTCTAATCTTTTTAAAAACACGAAAGGCCTTCCTCCTATTCTCCGTTGCTATAAATGTTGTTTATACAAAAACAAACGATTATACGGATTTCATTTCCTTACATTTATAAACGAAAGGAAAGTTTCATTCTATGCACAAGGAATCCCCCTCATTCAAAGGGGGATTCCTTATAGTTGTTCTTTTAACTTTTTCAACGCTTCTGCAGCAGCTTGTTGCTCTGCTTCTTTTTTCGACTTGCCACTACCAAGACCTAAGGCCACGTTATTTAACGTAACACGTGACACAAATTCTCGATTGTGAGCCGGTCCTTTTTCTTGCAAAATTTGATACTCAATATTGCCACTACCATCACGCTGAATCAACTCTTGTAATTGACTCTTATAATCCATCACATGAGAAAAAGCACCTTCATTAATTTTAGGGTATACAATTTCTTTTAAGAAGCCCCATACTGTTTCTAACCCTTGATCAAGATAAAGGGCACCAATAAACGCTTCAAAGACATCCGCTAATAAAGCTGGTCGTTCACGTCCGCCTGTCATTTCCTCACCTTTTCCTAATAAAACTAGGCTACCAAATGACAACTCGTTTGCAAAACGAACAAGAGATGGTTCACATACAATAGCTGCACGTAGTTTTGTTAACTCTCCTTCGCTCATTGTCGGATATTTTTGAAACAGATACTGCGATACAGTAAGTTCCAATACTGCATCTCCAAGGAATTCGAGACGCTCATTGTCTTCATGCGGTTTTTTTCGATGCTCATTCACATACGATGAATGCGTAAATGCTTGAATCAATAATTTTTCATCTGTAAACGTAATACCTATTTTTTCTTGAAATACTTTAAACGCTTCACGATATTTTGTTTCGTATTTTTTTTCTCTATATTTACGGTACGGCATAGGTCCCTCCAGATATAAGCCGAGAAGCCCCGCTAAAAAACGGGACTTCATTCAAGCATTATAGATGACTCTCTATGTAAGTCACAGCATCGCCAACAGTAGCAATCTTTTCAGCATCTTCATCAGAAATTTCCATTTCGAATTCGTCTTCTAATTGCATTACAAGTTCTACTACATCTAGGGAGTCTGCTCCTAAATCTTCCTTGAAGCTTGCAGCTGGTACTACTTCTGTTTCTTCTACTCCTAAACGATCAACGATAATTTTTGTTACACGCTCTAAAACATCTGCCATTCCATTCACCTCCCCTCAAATATTATATTAAATATTGTCCAAAAAAACTAGCTGAAATCGATTCTTTTATTACATTACCATACCGCCATCAACATTTAACGTTTGACCTGTAATATATTTGCTTTGATCAGAAGCAAAAAACGTTACAGCATTTGCGATATCTTGCGCTTCCCCAAACTGAGCTGCAGGAATTAATTTTAACATTTCAGCTTTTATATTTTCATCTAATACGTCTGTCATATCTGTCGCAATAAATCCAGGAGCAATTGCATTTACAGTAATATTACGGCTTGCTAACTCTTTTGCTGATGTTTTTGTTAATCCGATTACACCTGCTTTAGCAGCAACATAGTTTGCTTGTCCTGGGTTTCCCGTTACTCCGACAACAGAAGCGATATTTACAATACGTCCTTGACGTTGACGCATCATATATCGAGATACTGCCTTTGTACATAAGAATACACCTTTTAGGTTTGTATTAATAACTGTATCCCATTCTTCTTCTTTCATACGCATTAATAAATTATCTTTTGTTACACCTGCATTATTTACAAGAATATCAACTTGTCCAAATACATCTACAGTTTGTTTCACCATATTTGTAACGTCTTCAGCATTTGCAACATCTGCTCTTACTGCAATTGCATCCGAACCTAGTTTCTTTATTTCATCAACTACTTCATTTGCCTTTTGCTCGTTACCAGCATAGTTTACTACAACATTTGCCCCTTGTTTTGCTAAATCAATCGCAATTGCACGACCAATTCCACGTGAAGCACCCGTTACTAATGCTACTTTCCCTTTTAACATCAGTTTTCTCCTCTCAAATTTGAAATGGTATCTTGTAATGTCTCTTCATCGTATATCGCGTATGCTTTCACTGATGAATCAATTGACTTCATAAGTCCAGCAAGTACTTTCCCAGGTCCAATCTCAATAAATGTATCTACCCCTTGACTCACCATATATTCAATGGATGGATACCATAAGACAGGCGAATAGAGCTGCTCGATTAGCTTTTCTTGAATATGCGCACCACTTGTAATAACGTCTGCTGTTACATTTGCGATTACCGGAATATTCGTATCTTGAATTGTAATTTCATTTAAGACACTTTGGAATTTCTCCGCCGCTGGCTTCATAAGCGCAGAGTGGAACGGTCCACTTACTTTAAGCGGAATTGCTCTCTTTGCACCATGTTCTTTCGCTCTTTGAGAAGCAATCTCGACTCCTTGCTTTGTTCCAGAAATCACAATTTGCTTCGTACTATTCATATTAGCAATTTGTACTGCATACCCTTCACTTGTTACTTCTTCTGTAACTTGTTTCAGCATATGTGGATCAGCACCTAAAATAGCCGCCATTGCACCTTCTCCGCCAGGAACAGCTTCTTCCATATATTCCCCACGTTTCCTTACAGCATATACTGCATCCTCAAAAGTTAATGCACCCGCTGCTACAAGAGCGCTATACTCACCTAAACTATGCCCTGCGACAAAGTCTGGTGTAATATCATATTCTTTTAAAGCTGTCAAAATAGCAAAACTCGTTGTTAATAAAGCAGGTTGGGCATTTGTTGTTAACGTAAGCTTTTCCTGCGGCCCTTCAAAAATCACTTCTGAAAGTGAGTCTTGCAACACCTCATCTGCTTTTGCAAATACATTTGCAACCTCTTTATTATTCTCTGCTAACTGTTTACCCATTCCAACTGCCTGTGAACCTTGGCCCGGAAAAAGAAATGCTAGTTTTCCCATTTCAAACCCTCCTCTTATTGGAGTGGCTCTTTCTCCATTACGCTTGAAATAGTAGGAATAACTTCTTTCGCTACCATTTCTCTCGTTTGACGAATCGCACTAAATATCGATTGGTCATTGGAAGAACCGTGAGCCTTAATGACAGGAGCCTTCAATCCAAATAATGCCGCTCCTCCATACTCCGAATAATCCATTTTATCTTTTAATACCATAAGTTTTGGCTTTAATACCGCTGCTGCTAATTTGCTCGTAAACGAACTCATTAACTGTTCTTTTAACATAGAGAATAATGCAAGTGCTGTTCCTTCTAATGATTTCAGTGCTACATTCCCTGTAAAACCATCACATACAACAACATCTGCTACACCTTGCAATAAATCTCTTGATTCAACGTTCCCAACGAAATTAATTGGGGCATCTTTAAGCATTGCAAAGACTTGTTTTGAAAGCTCGTTACCTTTACCATCTTCTGTCCCAACATTTAAAAGTCCGACGCGAGGATTTTTAATTCCTCTTACTTTCTCAGCGTATACAGATCCCATTACTGCATATTGATATAAATGAATTGGTTTTGCATCAACGTTCGCTCCAACATCTAACATAACAAAACCTTCTCCATCAACAGTTGGCATTGTAGGGGATAAAGCTGGTCGCTCAATTCCTTCCATACGACCTACAACAAACAATCCAGCCGCCATTAAAGCTCCTGTACTACCAGCTGATATACAAGCATCCGCTACACCGTCTTTCACTTGCTGCGCCGCTAGTACCATTGAAGCTTGTTTTTTTCGACGAACCGCTCTTACGGGTTCATCTGTCGATTCGATTTTTTCATCTGTATGAAGTATAGTAATTCGTTCTTCACTCGTTAAGTATTGACGAATTTCCTCTTCTTTCCCTACTAACGTAATATGTAAATCAGAATATTCCTTAATAGCTTTCATTGCTCCTAGTACGACAGCCTTTGGAGCATGATCGCCGCCCATTGCATCTATTGCGATTTTCATAAGTTGTTACCTTCCTCACTATAATTACTAGATCGATACATTTCAAAAGTGCCTGTAAAAACAAGTTCTTCTCCAACAAAGCTACGCACTTTGACAACCGTCCGCCCTTTATCATTCTCTACATCTTCCACGCGCGCTTTTGCAACAACACGCTCTCCTAATTTTACAGGACGAATGTATCGAATGGTAGACTTTGCAGTTAAAGCTAATTCTTCATCAATAACCGCAACAGCTAGTGAGTTTGCTTGTGCAAACAAATGATGCCCACGGGCAATTTGATTTCTTTTAAATACGTGTTCTACCTTCACTTCAAAAATAGAAATCGCATGTCTATCTAATTCTATATCAATAATTTCTCCGACAACCTCTTCTAACGGTAAAGATTTCACATCTTCTTCATGTTGCTTTGTAGCTACATGTTTAATTCTTTCTCTTAATTCAGGAATAGATAATTCCATACGATCAAGACGTACAGTTTGTATACTCACTTGAAATTTTTCTGCTAAATCTTCATCCGTAATAAAAGGATTCGTTTCTATCGTTTGTTGTAATAATTCCTGTCTTTCTTTTTTACTTCTTCTTTTTTTCATACCGCACCATCCATTTTTATGACTAGGTACTAACAGTAGTATATAATCATTAAAAGTAGAATGCAACAAAAACTTTTGTTGCCTCCCTTTAATCGAGCTTCTCTCCCTGGAACACACCTGTCCCATCAAGATACGTACGCAACGACGCATATTGATCATTATGCCAAAATGCTTCTGAATCTACTAGTAACGCCGCATCTTGTCTAGCTGTTTCTAGCGCCCGATAATCATGTACCATATCAGCAACCTTGAATTCTGGTAAACCACTTTGCTTACTCCCAAAGAAATCTCCAGGACCTCTTAACTCTAAATCTTTTTCCGACAATACAAATCCATCATTCGTTTCGGTCATAATACGCATTCGTTCTTTTCCCGTTTCCGATTTTGGATCCGCGATTAATAAACAATACGATTGTTCACTACCACGCCCAACACGTCCTCTTAGCTGATGAAGCTGTGATAAACCGAAACGCTCTGCATCATAGATAACCATTACAGTCGCATTCGGTACGTTCACACCCACCTCAACAACTGTTGTCGACACAAGAATTTGCACTTTATTTTCACTAAATTGCCCCATTATCTCTTCTTTTTCTTGAGATGATAATCTTCCATGCATTAATCCGACTTGACATTTCCCCTGATAATGATGAGTCAGCATACTATGTAAGTCGATTGCATTTTGTACATCAAGTTTCTCAGATTCTTCAATTAGAGGACAAATAACATATGCTTGTCTTCCTTTTTTTATCTCTTTCTCTACAAAACCGAGAACACGATCTAACATGTCATGTTTTGCCCAGTATGTTTCAATTACCTTTCTACCAGCTGGCATCTCATCGATTATAGAAACATCCATCTCTCCAAATGCAGTAATTGCTAACGTACGTGGAATTGGTGTTGCTGTCATAAATAATACATCTGGACTTTCACCTTTCTCACGTAAAACTCGTCGCTGCGCTACACCAAATCGATGTTGTTCATCAGTAATCACGAGACCTAACCTATGAAAAATAACTTCATCTTGAATTAAAGCATGCGTTCCAACAAGGATATCTATTTCTCCTTGTTCTAATTTTGCCAAAATCTCTCGGCGTCTCACACCTTTAACTGAACTTGTTAACAATTCAACCTTCATACCAAAGTGCGAGAACGTCTCTGCGAGCGATTGATAATGTTGTTCTGCTAAAATTTCTGTTGGAACCATTAAAGCACCTTGATAATGCGCTAATTTCGCTGCATAAAGACCAATTGCAGCGACCACCGTTTTACCAGAACCTACATCACCTTGCAGCAGACGATTCATTCGATAAGGAGATGTCATATCTTTCATAATTTCATCTACAACTCGGCGTTGCGCACCAGTTAATGGAAACGGAAGTGCATCGATAAACTCTTGCAATTCTTCTGAAGGAATTTCTTTTTTCGTCCCTTTCGAATTTTCCCTCTCCATTTTTCGTAACGTTTGCATTTTCAACTGAAATAAGAAAAACTCTTCATATACAAACCGGCGACGCGCTTGCTTCAAGTCTTCCTGCCCCGATGGAAAATGCAAAGCCCGAAGTGCTTCATAACGTGGCAGTAATTTATACCGACTTAGCAATCCATCTGGTAACACTTCAACTATAGAGTCTCCATACTCCTTTAACGCTTGTGCAATAAAACGGCGCATCTGTTTTACTGTAAGTTTCCCTTTCACTGAGTACACAGGCTCCACTTCTTGTTGACGTACAACCGGTCCAAAATGAAGTTCTGATACCGCAATCGTTTGACGATGCTGGTCCCATTTTCCAGTAATCGTTACCGTTTCATCTAAATTTAACTTCTGCTTATAGTACGGCCTATTAAAACATACAGCTGTAATTAAATAACGACCTACGAGGACACGAACCGTAAGACGCGACTTCTTCTTCCCGTAATATTGCAGTAAAGGAGCACTATGAACTTTCCCCTCAACTGTTACACGTTCATCATGCTTTACTTCTGCAAGATCTTTCATCGCATAGTCTTCATAACGGTACGGAAAATGTTCTAATAGATGAGAAACTGTATAAATTCCCATCTCGTGTAGTAATTCAGATGTTTCTCCTCCGATTCCCTTTACATCCGTAACAGGAACTTGTACAACTTCATTCAAGATTCTCACGCTCCGTCACATTATTTTTTGATTCATTATCCATTAACATGATTGACATCTGTAATCGCTCTCTTTCACCCTATATATTCTATCATAGGCATTCTAAGAGAAACTACTCAAATCCCTCATAAACAACACGAAAGAAAAGAGCCTCACTATTAGCAGCAAGGCTCTTTTTTATCTTCAATATGCTAGCCTTTTGAATAAAAACTAGTAATAAACTTCATATTACTACTTATTATCCATTAGCAAGTAAGTAATCCATTTATTTTCAAAACGAATTTTTTCTTATTCTACAGAGAAGATGAAAGAATACACCGGTTGGTTTCCAGCATGTACTTCCACTTCTGCATCTTCAAAATTCTCTTCTACAAACTCAACTAATTCAGCTACTTCTTCATCAGTTGCATCTTCACCTTGTAGAATCGTTACGATTTCAGAATCTTCATCAATTAGTGCTTCTAGTAATTGCTTCGCAGCTCCTACTTTTTCAGCATTTGTTGATACGATTTTTCCATCTGCGATACACATGAAATCATCTTTTTGAATTTCCACACCATCAATTTCCGTATCACGTACAGCATACGTAATTTGACCTGTTTTCACATGAGATAAAGCTTCTTTCATGTTTTCTTCATTTTCCTCTAGCGTTCCAACTGGATTAAATGCTAACATTGCAGCCATACCTTGAGGAACTGTTTTTGAACGAACTACAATCACTTCTTGATCCACAACTGACGCTGCTTGTTCTGCTGCCATTACGATATTCCCGTTGTTCGGTAAAATAATGATTTTTTCAGCGTTTGCTTCTTCAATCGCCTTCACGATATCCTCAGTACTTGGATTCATCGTTTGGCCACCTTCGATAACTTTCGTCGCGCCAATGCTTTCAAATAAAGTTTTAATACCAGATCCCATAGCTACAGTTACGATACCATATGGTTGTTTCTCTTTAGGCTGGCTAGTTGGCTCAGGCATCATAGCAGGCTCATCTAATAAAGCGGTATGCTGTTCACGCATATTCTCTACTTTAATCTTTATTAAACTACCGTAACGTTGTCCGTAGTTCATAGCGTCTCCAGGATGTTCTGCATGAATATGAACTTTTACAATTTCATCATCAGATACAACTAGTAGTGAATCACCATACACACTAATATCTTCACGGAATTTTTGTTCAGAGAAATTATGTTCTTTCACTTTATCAGCTTCTAATTTCACCATGAACTCCGTACAATATCCATACTTAATATCTTCTGTACTCAATTGGCTTTGTACACTACGGTGATGTTCTGCGCGCACCATTTCATTCATAGATGGTTGGGCAGGTGCATCAGAAGAAATCGTTTCTCCTTTTAAGTCAGCTAAAAACCCTTCGTAAACTACTACAAGACCTTTACCACCGCTATCTACAACGCCAACTTGTTTTAATACAGGTAATAAATCTGGCGTACGATTTAACGATGCATTTGCTTCTTTCACAACGTCTTCCATAAACAAAACAAAGTCGCGCTGTTTTTTCGCAACTGTTACTGCATATTTACCCGTTTCTCTTGCAACCGTTAAAATCGTTCCTTCAATCGGTTTCATAACCGCTTTGTAAGCCGCCTCTACTCCAGCTTCTAAAGCTGCAGCAAAATCAACTGTTGTTAATTCTTCTTTTTGTTCAATGGATTTCGAGAAACCACGGAACAACTGAGATAAAATAACTCCAGAGTTACCACGAGCTCCCATTAATAATCCTTTGGCTAAACTTACGCCGACTTTACCAGCATGTTGTGAAGGATTTGCTTTCACTTCACGTGCGCCTGAAGTCATAGATAAGTTCATGTTTGTACCGGTATCGCCATCTGGAACTGGAAATACGTTTAATGCATCAACAAGCTGAACATTATTCGTTAAATTATTCGCTCCTTGAATGATCATTTGTGATAAACGTTTTCCATCAATTTTTTGAATTGACACAGATTTTCCTCCTTAATGCACATTACAAGTTTATTACTTTAACTCCTTGTACGTAGATGTTTACAGAATCTACTGCTAGTCCTACAGTTTGATCTAATGTATATTTCACTTTCGTCTGCACGTTATGTGCTACTTCTGAAATTTTCGTACCATAGCTCACAATAATATACATATCAATATGTACTTCATCTTCATCTTTACGAACAATAACACCTCTAGTGAAATTTTCTTTTCGTAAAATGTCTGTTAATCCATCTTTTAACTGATTTTTTGATGCCATACCTACGATACCGTAGCAATCTACCGCGGCACCTCCAGCAATTGTTGCAATTACATCTGTACTAATATCAATTTGACCGTACTTCGTTTTAATTTCAATTGACATCTCGTTTTCCCCCTTCATAAATGGTGAAAGTGAGTTAGACTACTTTAGTTACTATCATATAATCTTTTTAAAGAAAATTCCATCGTTCTTTCTTTTTCACTCTCATATTTTATGTTGAAAACTACACTTTTTTATGATGAGCAAAATAGTCCATTGTTATTATACAACATGTATCACTATAATATGTCAAGCAATTTTTCTTGATTTCAACTTTTCTTCATTGACATATAGTGTCAAGTAATTTTTCTTGATTTCTTTTTTCTACAGTGTTGCATTCTCTTTTTAGTTGTGTTAAATTATAGTAGTGTTTTTAGCATCGCATAAAAGACTAACATTGAAAAATTACGTATGGTAAGGTATCAAGGGAGGGAAATATAAATGGCTCGTGTTTGTGCTATTACTGGAAGAAAAGCTCGTTCTGGTAACTCTCGTTCTCACGCAATGAACGCTACAAAACGTAAGTGGGGCGCTAACCTTCAAAAAGTTCGCGTACGCATCGACGGAAAAGTTCAACGTGTTTACGTTTCTGCTAGAGCATTAAAATCTGGCAAAATCGAACGTGTTTAATAATAAAAAAAAGAGCCGCTAGGCTCTTTTTTTACTATACCAATGGAAAAAGCACCGGTAATAGGTGCTTTTTTTAATCTTTTTTGAAGGTATTTAACATGGCACGAACAATTCCACCAAGAAATTTAGGTAACTTAATTGTATAAAATCTCATGGTTTCCCTCCTAATCCCCATTACTCCACTTGGTCACTATATGATGTAAGGAGCAAAATTGTTTCTTTAATCAGTGCTTCTTATCACCATTAATATGCCAGAAGTAAATGAAAAAGTACCTTTTTCCTCAACGAGTTCATTACTAATACAAAGTGTGGATCCCCACTCTATTTTTTTATTCATTAGAGGGTATTTAAAACCAAGTAATGTAATCCCTTCCACTATTTCAGTAACAGGCACAAAAGATACATAAGGGAAATTTTTATTTTCTTCAATTATATGTGTACCCACTCTTTTTACACTTATTTCATTTTGATTGTCTACAATACACATCTCTATTCCTACTTCTAATCCTTTTAAAAGCATTTGTATATTCGCTAAACCGTGATCAAGTCTTCCGCCAGTAGCACCAAAAATACGAATGAGTGCCGGCTTTTGTTCTAACGCCCAGTTAATCGCAATTTCTAAATCTGTTTGATCTTTTTCACGAGGAACAATATGTAAATCATTTGTTTGTTGCCCCATCCATGCTAATTCTTCTTCAGTAACCGAGTCATAATCTCCAAACGCAACAGCAGGAGTAATACCTCTTTTTAATAAACGATATACTCCTCTATCAACTGCCGCCCACACTACTTTCTCATTTTCATATGAAGAAAAATCTGCACAATATTCCGCAGGTCCTCCCGCTAAAATATGAATAATCATGTTTCCTTCCCCTTCTATTGTAAAAAGGCAATCTGCCATTCGGTAGATTGCCTTTTTATATATTTTTTCTCTATCCTTTATAAATAGTGAAAACTTACTACACTAGAAGATTCACTGGGATAAAGACTTGTTCATTCATTATCCACGAATGACACGAATTGCTTCACCGCGGTCTTTTTGATTGTATACTGCTGACCCAGCTACAAGTACATTTGCTCCTGCTTCTACACAAAGTCTTGCTGTTTCAGCGTTTACACCACCATCAACTTCAATTTCTACTTCTAGATTGCGCTCTTTAACCATTTCTGCAACTTGTTTAATTTTCGGTAATACAGAATGGATAAATTTCTGCCCACCAAATCCAGGGTTTACTGTCATAAGTAATACCATATCAATATCTTCTAATACATGCTCAATCACTGAAACTGGCGTATGCGGATTTAATACAACTCCTGCTTTAATGCCATGAGATTTAATTAACTGAATTGTACGATGTAAATGAGGGCACGCCTCTACATGAACAGTAATAATATCCGCTCCCGCTTTTGCGAAAGTCGGGATATAGTTATCAGGATTTTCAATCATTAAATGTACATCTAACGGTAACGATGTGATCGGACGAATTGCTTCTACAATTAATGGTCCAATCGTAATATTTGGTACGAAATGTCCATCCATTACATCGACGTGAATGTAATCCGCTCCGCCTTTTTCTACATCTTTAATCTCTTCCCCTAATTTTGAAAAATCTGCTGATAAGATCGATGGTGCAATTTTAATCATAACTAATACCTCGGCTTTCTCTCTCTAATTTCTTCTACAAATTGTTTGTAATTCTTATAACGATATTCTGTAATCTTCCCCTCTTCAACCGCAGCCTTCACAGCGCATTTCGGTTCAGAAAGATGTGTACACCCTCTAAATTTACAGTATTGGCTCGCTTCTTTCAACTCTGGAAAACAATATGTAAGATCTTCTACCTCTATATCTATGAAATCGAGTGAACTAAAACCAGGTGTATCTGCAACTAGTCCGCTTCCAATCGCAATTAATTCTACGTGTCTTGTCGTATGTTTCCCGCGTCCTAAATGTGAGGAAATATCATTCGTTTTCAGTTCTAATTCTGGACGTAAGACGTTAAGCATAGAAGATTTTCCAACACCAGATTGCCCCGCAACAACGGAAACACAACCTTCTAAGAACGGTTTTAAAATATCAATACTTTCCGATGTATTTATAGAAGTAAATAATACATCATATCCCATCTCACGATAGTCATTTGCATAAGATTCAACAGTTTCTCTCATTTTTTCATCAACTAAATCCATCTTACTAATGCAAATAATCGGCTTAATGTTATGATATTCAATCAGCACTAAAAATCGATCTAACAGCCCCGGATTAAAATCTGGTTCTACTGCTGAAAAAACAAGAATTGCTTGATCAACATTAGCAATAGGAGGCCTAACAAGTTCATTTTTTCGATCAAATACTTCAAGTACGTATCCTTCACTTGGATTATCAGCCTGAAAAACAACTTGGTCTCCTACCAGTGGTGTAATTTTATTTTTTCTAAACACACCACGCCCGCGACATTGTGTAATCCCTTCTTCATGCTGCACATAATAAAATCCACTTAGAGCTTTTACAATTTTTCCTTCTGGCATATAATTCTCCTTTATTCTGTATAAAGTGAAGCTGGAATTCATATTGAATGGATTATCATTCTTTAAATAAAGATTTCAAAACCCGTCATATATACACATTAATAAATTTAATCTACCATCAAATTTAAAATATTATTTATAACAGTATCACTTTTATATCTTTTTGAATCATATATTTTTGCCTGTTATACAGTCCACTATATGTAGACAGCATAACAGGCAGAAGTAATACATTCCATTCTATTTAGAGATAAAATGGAATTCATTATTATTGAGTTGGGTATGGTACTTCTTTGTCGATAATCGTTACACCATCTCGTACAATTTTATAATGTCCTTTTGTACCTTCTTGAATTACAAATTCTAATGAAATAGTTGCCGACTCTGAAATTGTTCTAGTTTCAATTGGTCTATCCATTTTTTGTTGCATATCTTCTTTATAAATTTCTATCGTTTGCGGTTTTTTCTCACCTATTATAGAAGACTCATACGGAATAGAAATATTATCCACTTTCACGGTTTTCGTTACTTTCGGCTTAGGGCCCTCTGAGATGATAATCGTCACTTTATCCCCTTCTTTTAACGGCGTTCCCGGTTTTGGAGATTGCGAAATTACAAGTCCTTTATCAACAGTATCGGAATACTCTCGTTTTATATCTGGAGTTAGTTTCCTCTCATTCAAATAACCATTGACACTATTTTCAGTCCATCCTGAAAAGTCACCTGGTCTAATTTGATAAGGACCTTTACTTACCCAAATTTTCAGGTCTTGTTCCGCCTCTACTACCATTTGATCTGGCGTCGGAATTTGCTCAACGATTTCACCTTTTGGTCTATCATTTTCAATATAATTTATTGTAACTTGTTTATATTTTTCTTCTAATTCAGACCTTATGCTCTCAAAATCTTTCCCTGTAAGATCACTCATCTTACTTTTCTTTTTCCCACCTGATTGATAGATAGTAATTTTAGAGTTTTCTTTCACGACTCTTCCTGCCACAGGGTCTGTTTTTATAACATCACCGGTTTCAACATCATCTGTATATACAATATTAGGTTCCGTAACCTCAAAACCCTTTTCAACTAATGTATTTACTGCGGTCGTATATTTCATACCAGCCACATCAGGTACTTTTACATCTTTTGGAATAAAGAATCCTGGAATAACAGTAAGCGCTAACGTTATTCCAATCGCTAACAGTAAAAATGTTGTAATTAAAATTTTGAGCCATTTATTACTTCGTTTTTTCTTCTTACTTAAATCCGTTTCTTCTTTTCTTATCTGTTCATCCACTTTACTTCCTTGTAAAACAATTGTTTCATCAGTTACATTTTCGAATAATTGTTCCTGTTGAATAACCGGAATCGCTTTTGTCGCTTCCATATCTTCCGGTATGTAAAATGGCTGCTCATTTATCCTCTCTGGATATAGCGCAGTTTCAATATCTCGTTTCATCGCATTAGCAGATTGATATCGATGAAACGGATCTTTCGCAGTTGCCTTTAATATAATATTTTCGACACTTTGCGGAATATTTTCATTCCATCTTTTTGGAGACGGAATTTCACTTTGTAAATGTTTTAAAGCTATAGCAACAGCAGATTCGCCAGAAAATGGTTGTCTTCCTGTTAACAACTCAAACATAACAATCCCTAGGGAATAAATATCTGATTGTTTATTTGCTATCCCGCCACGTGCTTGTTCTGGTGATAAATAATGCACCGAACCGAGTACTGAATTTGTATGTGTAATTGTTGTTGCACTTGTAGCTGTCGCAATTCCAAAATCTGTTACTTTTATTACTCCATCAGCTCGAATTAAAATATTGTGCGGTTTAATATCGCGGTGCACAATTTCAAAATGATGGGCGTGTGCCATGGCGGATGTTAACTGCTCCATAATATCAAGAGCTTCTCCTATCGGTAACATTCCTTGCTCAATTATGTATTGCTTCAATGTTTGTCCTGGTACATACTCCATTACAAGATAATATATACCATCTTCTTCTCCGACATCATACATATTCACAATATTTGGATGCGACAACGTTGTAACAGACTGCGCTTCTCGATGGAAACGTTTAATAAACTCTTCGTTATTTGAATAGTCGAGTCTTAATATTTTCACCGCTACATCTCGGCCTAGTATATCATCATGAGCTAAATAAACATTGGCCATTCCACCGCCACCAATCATTTTCAGTAGCTTATAACGGTCATTTAAGCGTTTTCCAATCAGCACGTTGCACTTCACCTACTTTCGTTTGTCGAACCCGCATAATCAATGAGAACAAGGGTGATATTATCTTCCCCGCCACGATCATTCGCCAATTGAATGAGACGTTGTCCCTTAGTTTCTAGCTGTTCATTTAACTGTAAAACTTGTTGCATATCAGCAATAGAAACTTTGTTAGATAGTCCATCAGAGCAAAGAAGTAACTGATCATCTTCCTCTAGCACTAATGTTTTCACATCTAATCCGACTTTCTCTTCTGTTCCTAATGCCCTTAACAAAACATTCTTTTTCGGGTGATATTCTGCGTCTTCTTTTGAAATTTCACCATGTCTCACAAGTTCATTAACAAGTGAGTGATCTTCCGTTACAAGCGAGATTTCTCCCTCTGATACCATATAACAACGACTATCTCCTATATGACCTATCGTCACAAAATTTGGTGTACAAATCGCTATTATAAGTGTTGTTCCCATACCATTACATTCTACATGTTGCTTAGAGTATTCATATATACGCTCATTAATAATCCCCACGCTAGTATGTAACCACTCTTCTACTTTTTTTGGCTCGTTCATATTATGCGTTTGCTTCCAATAATCATGGAATAATTGAATGGTCATCGAGCTAGCTACATCACCAGCTCGATGACCTCCCATTCCATCTGCTACTACCGCTAAAATATTTCCATCTAAATTGTGAAAAACTCCTGCACTATCTTCATTATGTTGACGAACTTTTCCTTTATCTGATAGAAACACGGCTTTCATCTCGTCACCTCGTCTCTTCTTTGCGCTCCTTCGCACGCAACTGACCGCAGGCTGCATCAATATCATGACCTTGTTCACGGCGAATCGTTACATTTACTCCACGATCTTTTAACGTTTTTTCAAATAAGAAAATTTGTTCACGTGGCGTACGTACATAATCACGTTCAGGTACATAGTTTACCGGAATTAAGTTCACATGACATTTTACACCTTTCAAGAGCGCAGCAAGCTCTTCAGCGTGCTCAACTTGGTCATTTTCGCCTCCAAATAGTCCATATTCAAAAGTAATACGACGCCCTGTTCTATTTACATAGTATTTAATAGCTTCCATCAAATCTGGTAGCTTATAAGCACGGTTAATCGGCATTAATTTTGAACGTAATTCTGAGTTTGGAGCATGCAGTGAAATCGCAAAATTAATTTGTAAATCTTCTTCAGCGAACTTATAAATTTTCGGGATGATTCCACTTGTCGAAACTGTCATATGTCTCGCACCAATATGAAGTCCTTTTTCATGATTAATGATGCGTAAGAATCCCATTAAATTATCATAGTTATCAAATGGTTCTCCAATTCCCATAACGACAAGAGAACTTACACGTTCTTCTGATTCATCAAGTGCACGTTGCACTTCTACTACTTGTGCTACAATTTCTCCAGCTTCTAAGTTTCGCTTTAAACCGCCAAGCGTTGAAGCACAGAACGTACACCCAATACGACAACCTACTTGTGTTGTTACACAAATGGAATTTCCATATTCATGTCGCATTAATACCGTTTCAATAGAATATCCATCATATAATTGGAATAAGAATTTAATTGTTCCATCCGAAGACGTTTGTTTTACTAACGTATTTAAAGTAGTAATATCAAAGGAATTCGACAATTTTTCACGCAATCCTTTAGAAAGGTTTGACATATCCTCATAATTTTTTACACGTTTTTTATATAACCAATCAAAAATTTGTCCAGCACGGAACTTTGGTTCTCCTTGCTCCTTTAACCAATCTTGCATTTCATGAAGTTGTAAAGAGTAAATTGATGGTTTTTTCGTTTCTAAATTTTTCTTTTGTTTTCTCACAGTCGTTTCCACGATGCTACACCTTCTTCCTTAAACAAGCAATATAAAAGCCATCTGTTGCAAAATAATGCGGTAAAATTTGTACTTGACCTTCATCAATATACGGACTTAACTTTTCTGGCATACGCTCTTTTATCGTAGTATCCCACTCGAACTCAGGATGCTCTTGTAAAAATCGTTCTATTACTTGTTCATTTTCTATTTTCTCAATTGTACACGTACTATAAACAAGGCGACCACCTTGTTTTAATAACGGTGCGATTTTTTCTAGTATTGCAAGTTGAATCGTCGATAGTCTTTCACTATCGCCTTTATCTTTACCTAACTTAATATCAGGCTTACGTCTAATTACACCAAATCCAGAACATGGGGCATCTACTAATATTTTATCAAACGTTTCATTTGCAAAGTGTTCTTGTACTTTTCTAGCATCTAATGCCTTTGTTTCGACATTTCCTAGACCAAGTCGCTCTGCTTGTTGTTTAATTAAACGTACTTTGTGTGCATGTAAATCAAGGGACATGACTTGACCAGTTCCTTTTAATCGCTCTGCAATATGCGTTGTTTTTCCACCTGGAGCAGCACAACTATCAAGAACTACATCTCCCTCATCTGGTTCTAAGGCACGTGCTACCAGCATAGAACTTTCATCTTGAATAGAAAGAAAACCTTTTTTAAACGCATCTGTGTGCGCTACATTCCCTCTTTCAATTTGAATTGCATCATCTGATAAATCGCCACGCTTCGCTTCTATACCTTCACTAGCTAATAATGTAATTGCTTCTTCTACTGTTATTTTATCAACATTTACACGCGCTGTTGGTACAGGCGGTAACATGTTCACTTCACACATTTTCTCAGCAGTTTCTAAACCATATTCTGAAGCCCATTCTTGGACAAGCCAAACTGGATGACTTGTTGCAGTTGCCAAGCGTTCTACCGGATCTTTGATTTCATCTACAGAAGGTACACCTTCTCTTTGAATCGAACGTAATACACCGTTCACCATACCAGCAATTCCTTTATGCCCGCGACGCTTTGCAATCTCAACGGCTTCATGAATAGCCGCTCTTTCTGGTACTCGGTCTAAATAGATCATCTGATATAACGATAAACGAAGCAATACCCTTACCCATGCCTCAACCTTCTTTTTTAAAAAAGGTTGTAAATAATAATCTAATGTATCACGACGTTGAATTGTTCCATATACAATTTCAGTTAATAAACCAATATCTTTTCTATCAATTGTACTTTTTTCAATTAGATTATTTAAAAGTAAGTTACTGTATGCACCACTTTTTTCTACTTGAATTAAACCATCAAGAGCTAATTCACGAACATTTTGTCTCATGCATTTTCTCCTAACTTCGTTCCAATTTCAGGTTTTGTGCCACGTAAAAATTGCTCACAACTCATACGCTTTTTACCAGAAGGTTGTAATTCTGTAATTTTAACACCCGTTTCATTACCAGTTGCTACAACGAAACCATCTTCTTCGATCGCAACAATCGTACCTGCTTCAGCTGATTTCGTTACAGGTACTTTTTCTCCCCACCATACTTTAACAACTTGTCCTGCTAAAGTTGTATAAGCAACTGGCCATGGATTCAATCCGCGAATGTGATTGTATACTTCTTCACCTGTTTTTGTCCAATCAATTTTCTCTTGCTCACGTTTTATATTATATGCAAACGTTACTTCTTCCTCGTTTTGTTTAATTGGTTCTAACTTACCTTGAATTAGTAAAGGTACTGTTTTAGATAAAAGATGTGCCCCTGCTTCACTTAACTTATCAAATAACGAGCCTGTCGTTTCACGCTCTTCAATTTCCACTTCTACTTGCGTTAAAATATCACCAGCATCCAATTTTTCTACCATATACATAATTGTAATACCTGTTTTTTCTTTCCCTTCCATAATTGCATAATGGATTGGTGCACCACCACGAAGTTCAGGAAGTAAAGAAGCGTGGACGTTAATACATCCATACTTTGGTGCTTCTAAAATTTCATTTGGTACAATTTGACCGAACGCAGCTGTTACAATTAAATCCGGCTCTAATGCCAATACTTTTTCATATTCGTCTTTTTCACGGATTCTTAACGGTTGTAACACTGGAATACCATGTTTTTCTGCTTCCACTTTAACAGGTGTAGGTGTTAATACTTTCTTTCTGCCTACCGGACGATCTGGTTGCGTCACAACACCTATTACATCATAGCCATCTTCAATAAGACGACGAAGCACCGGCACTGAAAAGTCCGGTGTTCCCATAAATACTACTTTTATCATTTAAAAACCGCTCCTTTTAATACCTATTCTAATTCGTTTTCCTCATAATATCTTGTCACTTTCGATGTAAATAACACACCGTGTAAATGATCGATTTCATGTTGAATTGCACGCGCTAAAAACCCTTCTGCTTCTAGTAAAAATACTTTGCCTCGACGATTTTGCGCACGCACTTTAATATAATCCGCACGTTCCACTTCACCATAAAGTCCCGGGAAGCTTAAACAGCCTTCGGGACCTACTTGTTCACCACGTTTTTCTAATATCGATGGATTGATTAACTCAATTTTCCCAGTATCATCACCGATATCAACTACCGCCACTTGCAAGCTTACCCCTACTTGAGGCGCAGCTAAACCGACTCCGTCCGCAATTAACATTGTTTCATGCATATCTTTCAACAATTTCACTAACTTTTTATCAAAGTTAATTACTCTTTCACACGGTGTTTCTAACACTTCATTTGGATGCTTTACTATTTCTAAAACTGCCATATTTCCCTCCGCTACATTAACATTGTTGGATTAAAATCAATTGAGATTTGTAGCTCTTTTTGCATTTCTGCTTGATAATGTTCATTTACCATTTTGAGCACGTTCTTTAAGTTTGGTTCCCGTTTGTATTTTATCATGCATTGATAACGATATCTATCTTTTATCCTTGGAATTGCTGAAGCAACCGGTCCTAACACCATCGTTTGCTGCGAACAGTGCGTCCGTAAATACAAGGCAATTTTTTCCGTCACTTGTACTGCCTTTAATAATTCTGGATGAGATACCGTCACAAGTACAACATAGTAATAAGGTGGGTATTGTCTCGTTCGCCTCATTTGCATTTCTTGATCAAAAAACACATCATATTGTTGGTTCTTTGCTAACTCTATACTATAATGTTCTGGCGTATACGTTTGAATGATAACTTCCCCTGGCAATTCATGTCGGCCTGCTCGTCCACTTACTTGCGTCAATAACTGATAAGTCTTTTCACTCGCCCGGAAATCAGGTAAATGAAGCATCGTATCAGCAGTTAAAACACCAACAAGCGTTACTTTCGGAAAATCTAACCCTTTTGCAATCATTTGTGTTCCAAGTAATATATCTGCTTTTTCTTCCCCGAACGCCTTTAATAATTTCTCATGCATCCCTTTACGACTCGTCGTATCTACATCCATTCGAATGACTCGTGCCTCTGGAAATAGTTTTGTAATTTCTTCTTCGACCTTTTGCGTACCTGTACCAAAGAAACGAATGTATGTACTTTGACAAGCAGGACACGCAGTCGGCATATTTTCTTCGTAACTGCAATAATGGCATTTTAAACGATGATTCATTTTATGATATGTCAGCGAGATATCACAATGCGGACATTGTACAACATACCCGCAATCACGGCACATAACAAATGTAGAATGACCTCTTCTATTTAAAAAGAGCACCATTTGTTCTTTCTTTTCTAACCGATCTGCTATTTTTTCATGCAGTGCCTTTGAAAACATGGAGCGATTCCCGTCACGAAGTTCTTCACGCATATCAACAATCTCTACTGTCGGTAAAGCTTGTTCGTTCATACGTTTTTCCATCGTCAGTAATTCATACACACCTTTTTTCGCTCTTGCAAACGATTCAAGCGTCGGTGTTGCACTACCAAGAACGATAGGGCATTTATGATATTGTCCTCTCCACACAGCTACATCCCTTGCATGATACCTCGGATTATCTTCTTGCTTGTAGCTCGATTCATGTTCCTCATCAATAATAATAATCCCTAAATTTTCAAAAGGAGCAAATACAGCTGAACGTGCACCAACTACGACTTTCACTTCTTTTCTTAAAATCTTACGCCATTCATCATATTTTTCTCCAACAGACAGCGCACTATGAAGAACTGCAACTTGTGAGCCAAATCTACCTTTAAAACGATCTACCATCTGAGGCGTTAGTGCAATTTCAGGAACAAGTACAATAGCTTCTTTTCCTTTCTCGAGCACCGCTGCTATAGATTGTAAATATACTTCTGTTTTTCCGCTTCCTGTAACACCATATAGTAAAAATGGATTGTAAGTTTCATTTGTAATTGATGATAAAATCGGTGTAATAACTTGCTTTTGTTCCTCAGTAAGTGGGAATGGTTTCGTTTGTTCAAAATCGTCATCGTCATACGGATTTCGGTACACTTCCACATACTTTTCTGAGAGTAGTCCCTTTTTAACAAGTGCTTTAATTGGAGCATCTGTTATTTGTAACTCTTCTGTTATTACTTTCAACGGTACACTTTTATAATTTTCCACAAAATAATAGAGGACATCTTGTTGTTTTTTACTTTTCAGTTCAAATGCTGCTAATTCTAATTTATCTTCTGGCAACTCCGGTTGAACGACTCTTTGTTTCTTCTTTTGTACTTTATCTTTTACTTGATAAACAACTTCAATCGTACCATGTTTAATTTCTTGTTGAATCGTGCGGTATAGCTGTGGCTGCGTCTCAATCGCTTCCCAATCTATCGCTTCTTTGTCCTGAAATAAAAACAGTAGTTCAGGTGCTACTTCTTCTTGTTTACGAAGTTGTAGACGTTTTTTATATGTTGCTTTTATCGCCGTTGGAAGCATAACTTGAAAAGCTGAAATCATATAACATAACGTTTCACTTGTAAGCCAATACCCTAGCTTTAACAACTCTTCATTTAAAACGGGTGTTACATCTAAAATTTCATGAATTGTCTTTAACTTCTTACTTTCTACTTCAACCGAATCTTTAATCCCAATAATAAAACCTTGCAATTTCCTTGGGCCAAACGGAACTACTACACGCATGCCTGTCTGGACAATATCTTCCCATTTTTCAGGGATAATATAATCAAATGGTCGATCTGTCTGACGTGCAGGTACATCAACAATTACACTTGCAAATTTCATAGACGATCATCTTCTAACATCATTTCAATTTGCTTTAATATTTCACGAGCAACCTCTTTCTTCGTTAAAAGTGGCAACTCTATAACTTCTCCATCTTTTCTATACATTGTTACAATGTTCGTATCTGTACCAAATCCAGCTCCTTGCGCCTTTACGTCGTTTGCAACAATCATATTCGCATTTTTCTCACGTAATTTTTTCGTTGCATATTCCTCTACGTTTGTCGTTTCAGCCGCAAAACCGATAAGTAACTGTTTGTCTTTCATCTCACCTAACGTTTTTAAAATATCTACTGTTCTCTCAAGTTCAATTACAGCATCGCCATTTTTCTTTTTCATTTTATTATCATGAACGTATTTCGGGCGATAATCTGCAACTGCTGCTGTTTTAATAACAACATCCACGTCTTCATAATGTTGAATAACCGCCTCTAACATATCTTGTGCAGATTCCACTTGCACCGTAGTTACATGTAATGGTGGATGTAATGCTGTCGGTCCCGAAACGAGTATAACATCAGCGCCTAAGTTCGCTGCCACTTCCGCAATCGCATATCCCATTTTTCCAGAAGAAAAATTGGTCATAAAACGAACTGGATCAATCTTTTCACGTGTTGGACCAGCAGTTATTAATATTCTTTTTCCATGCAATGGTTTTTGTTCTGAAAAAGCCTCTTCTAACCGTGCGATAATCGCTTCAGGTTCTTCTAATCTTCCTTTCGCTACATAACCACACGCTAAAAAACCTTCTCCAGGCTCAATAAATGTATATCCTAACGTTTTTAACGTCATCATATTTTTTTGAACAATTTTATTTTCATACATATGCACATTCATAGCAGGTGCAATCCACACTGGGGCTGTAGTAGCTAACAAAGTAGTTGTAATCATATCATCTGCAATACCGTTAGCTAACTTTCCAATACAATTGGCTGTAGCAGGTGCAACAAGTACAACATCTGCCCAATCTGCTAAATCGATATGAGCAATAACAGCTGAGTCTTTCTCATCGAATGTATCCGTATATACATCATGGCGAGAAAGCGCTTGGAATGTAAGAGGTGTAACAAATTTCATTGCCGACTCACTCATCATTACTTTTACAATAGCACCAGATTGTGTCAATTTACTCGTTAACGCAGCCGCTTTAAAGACCGCAATGCCTCCTGTTACACATAAAAGTATCTTTTTCCCTTTTAGCATATGGCTCGTCCTCTTTCTTTTTCAAACTTATAATACTGAAACAAGATTATCAGCTCATCAGTATCAATATTTCTTCCCTACCGTAAAAAAATAACAACCTACTTGTAAATAGGTTGTTACCGTTACATAGAAAATTATAAAGTCTATGTTTTAAATTGTCGAAGACAAAGTCTTATTCAGTTACTTTATCTTCACTTGGTACGTAGCTTAACGCTTCCATATCGATTTCTTCTAATGCTTTACCTACACATTTATGAGAAACTGGTTTTTCTACAACACAGTTATTAGCAAGTTGCATTTCGCGCGCACGTTTTGCAGCCACTGTTACAAGTGTATATTTAGAATCGATTTTTGTTAATAATGAATCAATTGATGGATTTAACATAATTATAGACCCTCCGTCATTTCTTTATAATATTTTGCTACTCTTTCGCGGCGGCAATGTTCGCCAACCACAATTGCTTTAATTCTTTCACAAGCTAGTTCAACTTGGTCGTTTTCTACAACGTAGTCGTAAGCGTCCATCATATCAATTTCTTCTTTCGCTACCGTTAAACGATTTTCAATAACATCTTCAGTTTCTGTACCACGACCGACAATTCGGTTCTTTAGTTCAGATAAACTTGGAGGTGCTAAGAAAATAAATACACCTTCTGGGAAAGCTTTCTTAACTTGAATTGCTCCTTGCACTTCAATTTCTAAGAATACATCTTTTCCTTCTTGTAATGTTTTTTCAACATAGTCAATTGGTGTTCCGTAATAATTACCTACGAACTCAGCCCACTCAAGTAATTTTTCATTACGAATCATTTCCTCAAATTCTTCTCTCTCTTTAAAGAAATAATCCACACCATCCACTTCACCTTCACGTGGCTTACGTGTCGTTACTGAAATGGAGTACTGAAAACGTGTATCCTCATGACTAAACAGCTCTTTTCGAACCGTTCCTTTACCAACCCCAGAAGGTCCTGAAAGAACGATGAGCAATCCTCTTCTACTTCTCATAAATATGTAAAACCTACCCTTCCTCACTTAAATCTTCTTTATTATTCAAACGATGTGCAATCGTCTCTGGCTGAATTGGACTTAATACAACATGCCCATCATCCATAACAATAACCGCCCTTGTTTTTCTCCCATACGTAGCATCAAGCAAAGCATTGTGTTCGCGTGCTTCCTGTACTGTTCGTTTAATAGGAGCTGACTCCGGACTTACAATAGCAATAATTCGATGAGCAGATACAATATTTCCGTATCCAATATTTAAAAACCGCATGGCCATAGTTTGCGCCTCCTAGTAAGTCTATCCGATTTCTCCACCACGTATAACTTTATATATTTTTTGAAAGCTACTCAATATTTTGTACTTGTTCACGAATTTTTTCAAGGTTATTTTTCATTTCTACAACATATTTTGAAATTGTTAAGTCATTTGCCTTAGAACCAATCGTATTAATTTCTCTATGCATCTCTTGCACGATGAAATCCATTTTCCTTCCAACAGGCTCTTCAATCTGCAGTGTTTCACGGAATTGTTCTAAATGACTTTGCAAACGAACTAACTCTTCGTGAATATCACAACGCTCAGCAAAGATTGCAACTTCTGTTAGCAATCTTTGTTCATCTAGATCTTGATTATGTAATTCCTTTAAGCGATTTTCTAATCGTTCACGATATTTTTGTGTAACAATTGGTGCATGCGGAATAATAGCATTTACACAATTATGAATCTCTTGTAAGCGATACGCTATATCTTTATGTAATCGTTCTCCTTCGCCATCTCTCATCGTTTTTAACATATGAGCAGCTTGGCGAACAGCCTCATATAAACTGTTCTCAAATTGTTCATTTACGTTTTCTACCTCTTCAATCGCTGTTACTTCTGGCATTGCCATTAATTGCTCGAGTGTAATAGAATCTTGTAATTGAAATTTTCCTTTTATATCTTCCATAATTGATTGGTACTGCTCAAGAAGCGACCAATTCACACTTAATTTTCTTTCAACAAGCCCTTCACCCGCTATACTAATAGACACTTCAATACGTCCACGGCGAACTTGCTGTGCAATTATTTTACGAATTTTGTCTTCAAATACCGTCATTTGCTTCGGTAGTCGAATACTCATCTCTAGAAAACGGTGGTTCACCGATTTCATTTCTACTGTAATTTGAAAAGTATCACTCTCTACTTTCGACCTTCCAAATCCTGTCATACTACAAATCATTTTTTATCACATCCAAGCCATGAAATAACTCAATGAAAAAGGTAATAGAGACAAGGCTCTACTACCTTCTGTAAATTATATCACATTTTCATATCATTGACTATTTCAAGTTTAATCCCTTCTTATATAATATTGGCTTTTTCTTCCCCTTTTTCCCTGTTAATAAAGAGCCTACTAATAAGAAGGTCGGAATTGACGATAAACCTCCAATTAACAACCAATCTCTCGCTTGTATTGGCATCGTGCTAAAAATCGGTTGTAACGGTGGATAATATATAACGACTAGCATGAGTAGTAATGAAATGATAACCGCTCCTACTAAATACACATTTCCAAACGGATTGCGGTGGAAAACAGAATGCTCACTTCGGCAATCAAATACATGAATCAGCTGAGCAAGTACCAATGTTGCAAACGCTACAGTTTGTGCATATTTCAGTTCATTTGGATGTTGATTATACGCAATAATAAATGCTACTAACGTCACTGCTCCTATTAGAAAGCCACGGCTTATAATTTTCCAGGCAAGCCCTCTAGCAAATACCCCTTCTTTCGGATGACGCGGCGTTCTCTTCATCACGTCTCCCTCGGCCTTATCCAAACCTAACGCCATCGCCGGTAAACCGTCAGTAACTAAATTCACCCATAAAATTTGAATTGGAACCATCGGCAGCGGTAGTGCAAGTAACATGGCAAATAACATGACCAAAATTTCTCCAACGTTCGATGCTAATAAATAACGAATAAACTTACGTATGTTCTCGTATATATTTCTACCTTCTTTAATTGCTGATTTTATCGTAGCGAAATTATCGTCCAGCAATACGAGAGATGAAGCTTCTTTTGCAACATCTGTCCCTGTAATTCCCATCGCTATCCCAATATCCGCAGTTTTTATAGCCGGAGCATCGTTTACTCCATCACCTGTCATCGCCACTATATGCCCTTTATTTTGCAACGCCTTAACAATTTTTAATTTATGTTCTGGTGATACACGAGCAAATACATACGTATCTTCTACAACATTTTCTAATTCTTCTACATCCATAGTTGCGAGTTCTACCCCTTCAACAACGCGTCCACCTGGTGGTAAAATACTTAATTGTTCTGCAATCGCCATTGCAGTCACTTTATGATCACCTGTAATCATCACTGTTCGAATACCAGCTTCTCTGCACTCTTTTACTGCCTGCTCTACTTCTGGTCTTGGCGGATCAATCATTCCTTGTATTCCAACTAACATAAAATCTTTTTCAACGTCTCTTTCATGTTCAATTGAGTCTGTTACTTTTAAAGGCTTAAAAGCAACTGCAATTGTTCGAAGTGCTTGACTACCTAAGCTATGAATAGCCGCCTGTACTTCTTTTCTATACAACTCACTTAATGGTTGCTGCTTATCCCCCCATAAAATCGTTTGACTCATTTGCAGAAGGACATCTGGTGCTCCCTTCGTAACGACAAACTTTTTCCCCTCTCGATCTCGTACAATAACACTCATCATTTTTCGAGTTGAATCAAACGGAAATTCACGAATAATTTCAAATTTCCCTTTCAGCGCCTCACGCGTTATCCCCGCTTTCATTGCTGCAGCTACAAGCGCCCCCTCAGTTGGATCTCCATCTAATACATACGCCTTTTTCTTTTGAATAATATTTGCGTTATTACATAGCGAACCAAATGTAAGTAGTTGATAAAGTGATTTCGTCTTAGCTGGATTAATTTCTTTTTCACCTTTCATAAAAGAGCCATTAGGTTCATACCCTTGGCCTGTCACTTTCCACAATTCTCCACCTGACCACATATGTGTTACCATCATTTTGTTTTGCGTCATCGTTCCTGTTTTATCAGAGCATATGACAGAAGCACAGCCTAACGTTTCTACTGCTGGTAACTTCCTTACAATTGCTCTCTTTTTTATCATACGCTGTACACCAAGCGATAAAGCTACTGTAACGATTGCTGGTAACCCTTCTGGAATAGCAGCAACAGCTAGCGACACGCCAGCTAAAAACATATGATATACTTCATTCCCTTGATACACACCAGCTAACACGACAAGCGCTGTCAAAATAAGAGCCACAATAATTAATATTTTTCCAAGTTGCTCTAATCTTCTTTGCAATGGTGTTTCCATTTGCTCTGCATTTTGCAACATATTTGCAATTTGGCCCATCGCTGTATTCATACCCGTTGCTACAACGACTCCTGTTCCAGACCCTCGTGTAATCATCGTACCCATAAAAGCCATATTTTTTTGATCACCAATTGAAACATCTTGCCCTTGCAACGCTTCTACTTTCTTCTGCACTGGAACTGACTCTCCTGTTAAAGCTGATTCTTCAATATATAAACTCGACGCCTCAACAAGACGTACATCAGCTCCAATACGATCGCCACTAGAAAATTTAATAACATCACCTAAAACGAGTGCTTTAGACGGTGCCTTTACCCACTTTCCATTTCGCAGTACAGTTACTTGTGGGGCGGCTAGTTCTTTTAAAGCTTCCAAGGACTTTTCAGCTTTTCTTTCTTGAAAAAATCCGAGAATACCATTGATAATAACAATTGCCACAATCGCAATAGAATCAATGTATTCCCCTAAAAAAGCCGAAACGATTGTTGCACCAAACAAAACAAGCACCATAAAATCTTTGAATTGCGCCAAAAATACCATTAGTGCAGAAGGCCTTTTTGCTTCATCTAGTTCATTTGTACCAAATTTTTTTATTCGCCCTTCTGCTTCTTTCTCTGTAAGTCCAACCTTCACATTCGTATTCGTTCTTTCTTCCACTTCATGTGCACGCATTCCATACCAGTTCATCCTGCTATCGACCTCCTAATTCCAGACATACTCTATTGAAAGCTTATTCAGCCTCGTCCAAAAAAATGCTATAATTAACTTTTAGTTAGAAAGGAGTGTTCATTTATGGCATTCGATGGATTATTTACAAGAGCGATTACACATGAAATTGCAAATTCTCTTTACACGGGAAGAATTTCAAAAATATATCAACCTTCAAAATACGAGATTTTATTACATATTCGAGCAAACGGAAAAAATCAAAAACTGATTCTTTCCGCTCATCCGACATATGCACGTTTACACTTAACAAATCAAAATTATGATTCACCTGCACTTCCACCAATGTTCTGTATGCTTCTTCGTAAGCATTTAGAAGGTGGATTCATTGAAAAAATTGAACAAATTGATTTAGAGCGTATTATTCAAATTACCGTTCGTAGCAGAAATGAAATTGGTGATGAATCGCTAAAAACATTAGTAATTGAAATTATGGGACGACATAGTAACATCATTTTAGTAGACACAAAAACAAACAATATTTTAGATAGCTTAAAACACGTTTCCTTAGCAGTAAACCGACATCGAACTGTATACGCTGGAGCTGAATATATTGCACCACCAGCACAACATAAAATTAACCCACTTCAGATCGAAACAAATGATGAATTTATTAGACCGCTAGACTTTCTATCTGGAAACATGGATAAACAGCTAGTCGGAACCTTTACCGGAATATCACCGTTATTCGCAAAAGAAGTAGTGAAAAAAGCAGGTATGGTAAATGAAAAAGCATTAGCTGACGCATTTTTCTCCATACAAAAACCATTATTAACTCATACATATTCACCAACAATGACTACTTCAAATGGGAAAGAATTCTTTTATCTTTTCCCTCTTGCGCACTTAGCTGGAGAAGACAAGACATTCTCATCTGTTAGTGAATTGCTAGACCGTTTCTTTTTTGGAAAAGCAGAGCGTGACCGTGTAAAACAACAAGCTCATGATTTAGAGCGCTTTATGCAAAACGAAAAAAATAAAAATGAGAAAAAACTCATTAAACTAGAAAAAACATTACAAGATGCTGGAAAAGCAGATAAATATCAACTATTTGGAGAACTACTTACAGCCAATATGTACGCTTTGAAAAAAGGCGATAAAGATATTGAAGTCGTTAACTATTATGATGAAAATGGTGGAACTGTAAAGATCGCATTAGATCCTTTAAAAACGCCATCTGAAAATGCACAACGCTATTTCCAAAAGTACCAAAAAGCGAAAAATTCCGTTGTTGTTGTAGAAGAACAAATCGAAAAAACAAAGGAAGAAATTCTTTATTTTGATAGCTTACTTCAACAAATGGAAGCTGCTTCTTCAAAAGATATTGAAGAAATTCGTGAGGAATTAGCTGAAGAAGGTTATATGCGCAATCGTAAAACGAAAAACGGAAAGAAAAAGCCTACTAAACCAGTATTAGATAAATATGTAGCAAGTGATGGCACAGAGATTTTCGTCGGTAAAAACAATAAACAAAATGATTATTTAACAACGAAATTTGCCCGTCGTGATGAAATTTGGTTACATACGAAAGATATACCTGGTTCTCACGTTGTCATTCGTTCTTTAGAACCTGCTGAAGAAACTTTACTAGAAGCTGCCAAAATTGCTGCTTATTACAGTAAAGCAAAAGAGTCTAGTTCTGTACCTGTTGATTTCACAAAAATACGCCATGTGAAAAAACCGAGTGGTGCAAAACTTGGTTTTGTTACGTACGACAATCAGCAAACAGTTTATGTAACACCAGATGCTGATACTGTAATGAAATTAAAAGCGTAAATACAAAAATGCGTTGCTTATAAGCAACGCATTTTTTATATGTTGTCAATTTAGTTGCTATATCCATTCCATATTGTCAAAAAATTTGACAGTTTCATTTCACATTTGTATAAATTTTTTTACAACATGTAAATAACGTACAAGTGCAACTCCAATCAATATTTTTATCTCCCCTCCCCTAAAATATATGTTGCCCCTACCATACTTTCTTCAAATATACATCTTGGCACACTTTTTGCTTTATTCAATACTGTGAATAGGGGGAATAACATGACTTTAAAAATTAATAAAATCCAAAATCAACTACAAAACTACGAAATTGACGGATTGCTTATTACCAAAAAAGAAAACCGCCAATATGCAACTGGTTTTACAGGTAGCGCTGGCGTCGTCTTACTCTCTGCGGATAAAGCAGTTTTTATAACTGATTTTCGCTATGTTGATCAAGCGAAATCACAAATAAAAGATGCTGAAATTATTATGCATAAAGGAAATTTAGAGGAAGAAGTTGCAAATCAAGTATCAAAATTAAACATTCAAAAACTTGGAATTGAAGAAAATAATATGACATTGCAACAATATAAAAACTTACAAAAATATGTACATACAGAAATGGTTCAAGTGTGTGAAATCATTGAAAACATTCGTCTTATTAAAGACACTCATGAAATAGAAACAATGAAAATCGCAGCTAATATTGCGGACGAAGCATTTCACCACATCCTTACGTTTCTAAAACCAGGAATAAGTGAAAATGATGTACGAGATGAGTTAGAATTTTTCATGCGAAAAAAAGGGGCTACATCCTCTTCCTTCCAAATCATCGTAGCTTCTGGCGTCCGTTCTTCCCTTCCTCATGGAGTTGCATCCAATAAAATAATCGAACGAGGCGACGTCGTTACATTAGATTTCGGTGCACTTTACGACGGATATTGTTCCGATATAACACGTACTGTAGCAATTGGAGAACCATCAGAAGAATTCAAAAAAATATACAATGTTGTACGGGAAGCATTAAAACGCGGGACTGAAGCGATTAAACCTGGGGAAACTGCGAAAAGTATCGATGATATAACGAGAGATTACATTACTGAGCATGGATATGGCCAATATTTTGGACACTCTACTGGTCATGGTCTTGGGTTAGAAATACATGAACCTCTTCGCCTATCCCAAGAAAGTAAAGCTACTTTAGAAGAAGGTATGGTTGTTACCGTTGAACCTGGTATTTATATTCCGAACTGGGGCGGCTGTAGAATTGAAGATGATATCGTCATTACAAAAGACGGATATGAAGTGATTACAAAATCAACTCGGGAACTAATTGTTATTCCGTGTTGAAATCATAGCCTTTTTTAAAGGAGTTTTTCGTTGCACATAGAATTCATTCTCTGGAGTCATCGTTTAAAGAGGGGGAATTTTAATTGAACTTTGTAATTGATAAAATAGATGGTTTACAGCCTGAATTTTCAAAACTTGTTTCCATGATGGATTACGCTCGCTATACAACAATGCAAGCCGTGGAAGGTTTAACAATTGAAGAACTTGATTATTTATATGATGAGGAAGCAAACTCAATTGGCATGCTTTTGTACCATATGGCCGCTATTGAATTTTACTACCAGATTCATACTTTTGAAGACCGTGAACCAACGGAGGCTGAGTTAGAACGTTGGTTACCTGCTATTGAGTTAGGGGATCTTGGACGTGAGAAAATAAAAGGAAACTCTATAGAATTTTACATAAACACATTACAAGAAGTACGTTCGAAAACGATCGAGACTTTTCAATCGTTACCTGATGAATGGCTATTTAAAACGACAGACTTTTGGTATGACAAACCAGCAAATAACTACTTTAAGTGGTTTCACGTATTTGAAGATGAAATCAATCATCGCGGACAAATTCGCTTAGTTAAAAAGATGCAAAAAGCTCATTCAATAAAATGAGAAAATGCCACCTTATTTGGTGGCATTTTCTATTCGTTAGCGAATAGCTTTTCATTTACTTTTTTAACGACTAGCGCTACCACTATTAAAATGCATGTTAAATATAACAATTTCGCAAAAAATAACCATCCTTGAAACATTACAATTCCATCTATTATTTCATTTCCCTTCAGTAACAAAAATGGAATCGTGCTAATTATAATACCAAACTCGATGCTGAAAACAATTTTCTTTTTTCTGCTATATGATTTCCATTCGTTCCAGCGATACATAGGTGCAAAAATCAATACTCCTATACATAATATAACTGGTACCCATTCACTTTTAAAAAATTGCCCTGAAATAACTGATAATAGTAAACAAACGAGCACACCATAATAACCTATTTTCTCTCTCATTCGTACTCCCCCATTCTACTTCTCCTTTAATATGTAACTTGCTATGCTTATAACAATTCTTAGAAAAATAACTACTACAATTACAATATAAAGACTTTTTGCAGACGACATCCATTCTTGAAAAATAGACATTTTCTCCATTTGTTTCTGACCCTCTATTAAAATAACTCCTACGAATAATGAACAAACAACGATGATACCTATCATAATTCCAATACTTTTCTTGCTATATTGTTTCATATCATCCCAGTTATATAAAAGTATAAGTACAAACCCAAAAACAGGTATAATACTGATCCATTCATTGCTTGTAAACATATTTAAAATGATTAATAGACTACAAGAGAGGATAAAGCCCCAAAACCCAATTATTTTGCGCATAAGCCCTCCTTTAATTCCATTTTTAGGATTAATTGTATTGTAACATCCATTTTTTATCCTTACCATTGCAGTACATGAAATTTTACTTTTTTTCTGTTTCTTATACTCACATACTTTCCCTACTTTCATACAATAAACTACACGATTGCCTAAGGATGTGAATGTTATGGGAGTTGAATTAACGCTATTACACGCTCTCTATGTTATTTGTTTACTCACTATTATTATCTTTTTTATTTTCCGAAAGGATACGACGATTATTTGTATCGTTTTCATCTTTTTATTAGCATTAACTGCTACAAGTTCTATCCCTCTTGCCGTTAGCGGCATTTTTCAAAGTTTTATTTACGCTATTACTGAGCTATTACCAACTATATTAATCATTTCCATTATCGTATCCATGAGCAATTTACTCGTTCATACCGGCATAAATGATACGATGATTTCACCATTTACAAAGATGATTCGTACCCCTACCCTCGCCTACTGGATTATCGGCCTTTTAATGATGACAATTTCTTTCTTCTTTTGGCCTTCTCCAGCTGTTGCCTTAATGGGAGCGATTTTATTACCGGTTGCTGTACGTGTCGGTCTTCCGCCAATTGGAGTGGCAATTGCTATGAACTTATTCGGTCATGGGATTGCTTTATCCGGCGATTTCGTTATACAAGGTGCACCAAAATTAACTGCAGACGCTGCTGGTCTTCCTGTTTCTAGCGTTGTTTCTGCAAGTGTTCCACTCGTTATCGTTATGGGGGTTGTGACAACTTCTGTCGCTTTTTTCTTCTTACGAAAAGAGTTTCATACAAGACCATCGTTACAAGACTCTGTTTCATCAACGGAACCATCTAAAACTACTATTTTATTATCCCCTCACATAAAGAAATGGCTCGCTATATGTATCCCTATCGTATATATCATTGATATCCTTTGCATGATTCAATTTAAACTACAAGGAAGCGATGCAACTGCACTTATCGGCGGGACGACTGTTATTATGATTATCATCATTTCTCTCATCGCCTATAAAGGCAATGGACTGAATAAAACGACCGATTATTTTATAGAAGGTCTCCAATTTGGATTTAAAATTTTCGGACCAGTTATTCCAATCGCTGCACTCTTTTATTTAGGGGATAGCGGCTTTGTGAAAATTATCGGGGACTATTTACCGAAAGGTTCGCACGGAATCATTAACGACTTAGGAATCGCTTTGTCTCAAACAGTTCCTTTAAATCAATATGTATCGGCGGGAACATTAACTATCGTTGGTGTCATAACAGGTTTAGATGGATCTGGCTTTTCTGGTATATCACTTGCTGGTTCCATTGCCAATCTTTTCGGAACAGCACTTGGGCATGGCACAGCTACATTAACAGCACTCGGGCAAATTGCTGCCATATGGACCGGAGGCGGGACGTTAATTCCTTGGGCACTTATTCCTGCCGCTGCAATTTGTAAAGTGGATCCATTTGAACTTGCACGCCGAAACTTTTTACCGGTTGTTATCGGTTTACTTGTCACCACGATCGTTGCGATGTTTCTTCTATAGCGTAAGCAAGTTTTCTCTTGCTTACGTATTTTATTGTGAAATCCAGCATTTATTACTGACTTTCAAAAGGGATTATATACATGTTAGCGAAGTTATATTAAGAGAGTATTTTTTTAAAACGTTTACGAGAAACAGATTACTTCCATTCGAAAAGGGGACATAACTATGAATGAATTGATTTTCGTCTTATTAATTTGTCCGTTACTTATCTTTATCGTTTCTGTTGTTGGAACCCGCAAGACGAAAACGTATTACGTCATGCCGATTGTAACGTTTGCTAGTTTTTTAATAATAGGTGTTATCGCCTTTACTCCAAAATTCTTCTTTTGGGTTGGCATGTACAGTATCTTTTCATTTATTATTTCTTATATGACGCTATTGTTTGTAAGAGGATATGAGGTTGCGGAAAACGCTAAATAGTTATTAGCAAGGAGATTATCATATGATTTTCTTTGATATTGATGGAACTTTACTTGATTATGAGGCTGCTGAACGAAACGGTATTATAGATTTCTTTCAAGTATATAGTACTATTTTTTCAGGTAATGAATTAGAGGCGACAGAAGTCTGGCATGAATTATCAGAAGCATATTTCAACAAATTTTTATCCAAGGAATTATCTTTTCAAGAACAACAAAGGATGCGAATGTATCATTTATTTAAAACATATGGAGTAAACTTATCACCCGAAGAATCTCAGCACAAATTCAATCAATATATAAAACTATATAAGAACAACTGGACGGCGTTTGAAGATGTACACTATACATTACACGCCTTGCAGCAAGAAGGGCACACATTAGGTATCATTAGCAATGGTGACTATGAGCAACAAGTCGAAAAGTTAACTACTCTAAACATTCTACAATATTTTAAATATATATTTACTTCTAGTGAACTTGGCATATCAAAACCAAACCCTGAAATTTTTCAAAGAACTGTATTACAATCGAATTTTGAAATGAAAGATTGCTATTATATTGGTGATCGATTAAAGACAGATGCAATTAGTAGTACAGCAGCTGGAATGCAAGGGATATGGTTAAATCGGGATAACTCGCAACTCAAGTACAATATTCCTACTATATGCTCTTTACATGAAGTTTTAACAGTGATATAAAAAGACGACCGCGTTCCCCCGCAGTCGTCTTTTTTCGTGTTACGCTGTGATCCAAGCTTCGTTAGCTGGATTTTTGCGCCACTCTTGTAATTTTTTCGTTTCAGCTTGTCCGATCATACCTTTTTCTGCTGCTACTTCAGTTAATGCACTGTAGTCGCTTAAAGAGTATGATGCTACGTTAGCTGCTTCTAGTTTTTCTTTTCCTGCTTCTAGCTCGTATGTGAAGATTGATACGATTCCTAATACTTCACAGCCAGCTTCGCGAAGTGCTTCTACACATGTAATTGCACTACCGCCAGTTGAAATTAGGTCCTCTACTACTACTACCTTTTGACCTTTTTCAGCTTTTCCTTCAATTTGGTTCCCTTTACCGTGACCTTTTGCTTTACTACGTACGTAGCACATTGGTAAATCCATACGATCGCTTACCCATGCAGCATGCGCAATACCAGCAGTTGCTGTTCCTGCAATAACTTCTACAGTTGGGAAGTGCTCTTTAATTAACTCTTCTAATCCAGCTGCAATCGCTTGACGTACTTTTGGATAAGATAAAGTTAAACGGTTATCACAATAAATTGGTGATTTCATACCTGAAGACCAAGTGAATGGATCATTCGGTTGTAAAAATACTGCTCCAATTTCTAATAAATGCGATGCGATTTCTTTTTTCATACTGTTACACCTTCCCACTGTTTTTTTACTGTTTTATACGTTTCAAGCGGATTTTCTGCTTTTGTAATACTACGTCCAACTACGATATAGCTTGAGCCAAGTTCCCTCGCACGTTTCGGTGTTGCTACGCGCACCTGGTCATTTACATCATCGCTCGCAAGACGAATCCCCGGTGTTACTGTTACAAATTCATTTCCGCATACTTCACGTAATTTTGGAACTTCAAGTGTTGAACAAACAACGCCATCAAGTCCACTTTCTTTCGTTAGTTTTGCATAATGAGCAACCGCTTCTTCTAACGTTTTCTCAATGCCGATCTCTTTTTTCATCATAGCTTCCGAAGTGCTTGTTAGTTGTGTAACTGCAATACAAATCGGTCTCTCTTTTCCTTCTTGCTTACCTTCCTCTAATCCCTCAATCGCAGCTTTCATCATACTGCTTCCCCCAGCAGCATGAACATTTACCATATCAACATCTAGACTAGCTAGGCTACGCATAGCGCTTTTTACTGTATTCGGAATATCATGAAGTTTTAAATCTAGAAAAATCTTATGTCCTTTTTCTTTTAAGTACGTAATAATCGCAGGGCCTTCTTTGTAAAATAACTCCATACCAACTTTGACAAATAACTCTTCCCCTTCAAAGTGGCGCAAGAATTGTTCTACATCTTGTTTCCCTGGAAAATCTAATGCAACGATTAACGACTGTGACATGTTTGCTTCCAGCTCCTTCCTTGGCATTCCGAAATGTGATCAAATCCTAATTCATCTAGTAACGCTGGTAACTCTTCAATAATTGTCGGACATACGAACGGATCGATAAAGTTCGCTGTACCTACTGCAACTGCGCTTGCGCCAGCGTAGAAGAATTCGATTACATCTTCCGCTGTTTCAATACCACCCATTCCGATAATTGGAATGTTAACCGCTTGGCTTACTTCATGTACCATACGAATTGCTACTGGCTTAATCGCAGGACCTGATAATCCACCTGTACGGTTTGCTAAAATTGGTTTAGCTGTTTTTAAATCTAGACGCATACCAAGCAATGTATTAATCATCGTTAAACCATCGGCACCTGCATTTTCAATCGCTTTTGCGATTTCTACAATGTTTGCCACGTTCGGTGACAACTTCACGTATACAGGTACTTCAGAAACCTCTTTTACTCGCTTCGTTAAATCAGCAGCAATTTCAGGATTTGTACCAAAGGCGATACCACCTGTTTTTACGTTCGGACAAGAAATATTTAATTCTAGTGCATGGACATTAGGCGCTTTAGAAATTTCCTTTGCAACCGCTACGTAATCCTCAGCTTGTGAACCTGCAACGTTTGCAATGATTGGAAGGTCAAATTGTTCTAACCATGGTAATTCAGAATTCATTACTTTTTCTAATCCTGGGTTTTGAAGTCCGATTGCATTTAACATGCCACCCGGTGTTTCAGCAACACGAGGCGTCGGATTTCCATAGCGTGGTTGTTCTGTCGTCGCTTTAATCATGATTGATCCTAGTACACTTAAATCGTAAAACTGTGCATATTCACGACCAAATCCAAAGCATCCAGATGCCGGTATAATTGGATTTTTTAATGATAATCCTGGTAATTCAACTTGCAATCTGTTCATAGTACAACCTCCCCGATTGGAAATACTGGTCCGTCGCTACACACCTTCTTGTAAGAATGTCCACTTGGATCTTCTTGTAAGTGGCATACACATGCGAAACAAGCTCCAATACCACAGCCCATACGTTCTTCTAATGAAATATAGGCTTTTTTCTCTTTGTAACGTCCTTCTAATGCACGAAGCATCGCTAACGGACCACATGAATAAAGAATATCAAAGTCAATTCCATAATGATCAATTACATCTGTGACAAATCCTTTTGTACCGTGTGTACCGTCTACTGTCGCAACGTACGTATCACCAAGCTCTGCAAATTTTTCTTCATAGAAAACGACATCTTTCGTTTGGAAACCTAAGATGTGAATCACACGTACACCTTTTGCAACGAGGCGCTGTGATAGTTCATAAAGTGGTGGTACACCAATCCCCCCGCCTACTAGTAAAGCTGTTTGACCAGCTTCTGCTTCTTCTACAGGAAAACCGTGTCCTAATGGTCCTAATACATCTACCATTTCACCTTGTTTTCTAGTTGCTAATGTTTTTGTCCCTTGTCCTTCCGCACGATATAGCATTGTAAATTCGTTCTTCTCTTGATCTACATTACAAATACTAATTGGGCGGCGCAGAAGGGGCGCAATGCCCTCTGCTACCTTAATGTGTACAAACTGCCCTGGTTCGTTCATTTGCTGTACTAAAGTTCCTTGAAGCACTAATTCGTAAATGTTCTTTGCGATTTCTTTTTGATTAACGACGATCATATTTTGCTTTTGCATCATGCATGTACCACCTCGTGACGCTTTGTTTGCGTAATTTCTTTCATTGAATGAGCTGAGAATGTCATAGATTCTAATACTCGTAAGATTGCTCTCGTTGTATCAAGTGATGTTAAGCAAGCTACACCATTTTCTACTGATTCACGGCGAATGCGGAAACCATCACGCGCTGGTTGTTTGCCTTTTGTTAATGTATTGATTACAAACTGTGCTTTTCCTTGGCGGATAATATCTAGTAAGTTGTAGTCCTCAGAATCAATTTTGTTTACAACTTGTACTGGGATATTTTGCTCTGTTAACGATTTTGCTGTTCCAGCTGTTGCTAATAAGTTATAGCCGATTTCATGGAAACGTTTTGCAATTTCCATCGCCTCTTCTTTATCTTTATCCGCTACAGTAATGATTACTGATCCGTGCGTTGGGATGTTAATTCCAGAAGCAACTAACCCTTTGTATAATGCTTTTTCAAGCGTTAAATCTTTACCCATTACTTCCCCTGTTGATTTCATTTCAGGTCCTAATGTTGTATCCACTGAGCGTAGTTTCGCGAATGAGAATACCGGAGCTTTTACATATACTTCTTTCTCTTCTGGGTGATAGCCCGTTCCGTATCCTTGCTCTACTAGGTCTTGCCCTAGAATAACTTTCGTTGCAACGTTTGCCATTGGTACACCTGTAATTTTACTTAAGAATGGTACTGTACGGCTCGCACGTGGATTTACTTCAATTACGTACACTTGATCTTCGAATACTACAAACTGGATATTTAGTAATCCAACAATGTTTAATCCTTTTCCAAGTGCAATTGTATGTTCAATAATTTGTTCTTTTAATTTTTCAGATAAGCTTTGTGGTGGATATACTCCAATTGAGTCACCAGAGTGAACTCCAGCGCGTTCAATATGTTCCATAATACCTGGAATGAATACATTCTCACCGTCTGAAATTGCATCTACTTCAATTTCTTTACCAACCATGTAACGGTCGATTAATACTGGGTGATCTGCGTGAACTTTAACTGCATTTTTCATGTAGTGCAGTAGTTCTTCTTGACGATATACGATTTCCATCGCACGTCCACCTAGTACGTAAGATGGTCTTACTAATACTGGGTAACCAATTTCTTCTGCGATTGCTACCGCTTGTTCTACAGTCGTTGCTGTTTTACCAACTGGTTGTGGGATACCAAGTTTTGTTAAAGCAGCTTCGAATTTATCTCGATCTTCTGCACGGTCTAAGTCTTCAAGTGATGTTCCTAAAATCTTCACACCATGTTCTTCTAATTTTGCCGCTAAGTTAATCGCCGTTTGTCCACCGAACTGAACGATAACACCTTCTGGTTTTTCTAAATCGATGATGTGCATTACATCTTCAATCGTTAATGGTTCAAAGTATAATTTGTCAGAAATACTGAAGTCTGTTGAAACAGTTTCTGGGTTATTGTTAATGATAATCGCTTCATATCCAGCTTCTTTAATTGCCCATACTGAGTGAACTGTTGCATAGTCAAACTCAACACCTTGACCAATGCGGATCGGACCAGATCCTAGAACTACTACACTCTTACGATCTGTTACAATTGATTCGTTTTCCTCAGCGTATGTGCTGTAGTAATACGGTGTTGCAGATTCAAATTCTGCCGCACAAGTATCTACCATTTTGAATACTGGCTTCATATTATTTTCTTTACGCATATCGTAAATTTCGCGCTCCGTTTTGTTCCAAGCTGCTGCGATGTAGTGATCGCTGAAGCCCATTTCTTTTGCGGTTTGTAGTACTTCCATATTTCCTACATTCGCTTTTACTTCGCGTTCCATATTTACGATGTTTTCAACTTTTTGTAAGAAGAAGAAGTCCATTTCACACCATTCGTTAATTTCTTCTTTCGTTACACCTTGACGAATTGCTTCTGCTACGATAAACAGTCGCTCATCATCTGCTTTAATAATGCGTTTTTTCATTGTTTCTTTATCAAGTTCTTTTAAGTGGTCTAATTCTAAGTGATAAATGCCAAGCTCTAAAGAACGAACCGCTTTTAATAATGACTCTTCTAAGTTACGTCCAATTGACATAACCTCACCAGTTGCTTTCATTTGCGTTCCAAGTGTTCTGTTCGCTGATTCAAACTTATCAAATGGCCAGCGTGGAATTTTTGAAACAACATAGTCTAATGCTGGCTCGAAGCAAGCGTAAGTTTTTTGTGTTACTGGGTTTACGATTTCATCTAATGTTAAGCCGACTGCAATTTTCGCTGCTAATTTCGCAATTGGATATCCAGTTGCTTTAGATGCTAATGCAGATGAACGACTTACACGTGGGTTTACTTCGATTACATAGTATTGGAAGCTATATGGATCTAGTGCAAGCTGAACGTTACATCCACCTTCAATTCCTAGTGCACGAATAATTCGTAATGAAGTGTTACGTAACATTTGGTATTCACGGTCGCTTAACGTTTGGCTCGGTGCTACAACGATAGAATCACCTGTATGAACACCAACTGGATCAATGTTTTCCATGTTACATACTACAATCGCATTATCATTTGAATCACGCATTACTTCATATTCAATTTCTTTACAACCAGCAATACTTTTCTCTAATAAACATTGTGTTACTGGGCTATGTTTTAAACCACTTGTTACGATTTCAATTAACTCTTCTTCGTTATGGCAAATTCCGCCGCCCGTTCCGCCTAATGTGAATGCTGGACGAACGATTACTGGATAACCAATTTCGTTTACAAAGCTATATGCTTCATCAAGGTTATGAATGATTTCGCTTGGTGGTGTTGGTTCATTTAAATCTTGCATTAATGTACGGAACAAATCACGATCTTCCGCTTGCTCGATTGCCGATAATTTTGTTCCTAAAATTTCAACTCCGCACTCTTCAAGTACGCCTGATTTTGCAAGTTCAACAGCCATGTTTAAACCTGTTTGACCACCTAATGTTGGTAAGATTGCATCTGGACGTTCTTTACGAATGATTCGGCTTACGAATTCTAATGTTAAAGGCTCAATGTATACTTTATCTGCTGTTGCAGTATCGGTCATAATTGTTGCTGGGTTAGAGTTAACAAGGATTACTTTGTAACCTTCCTCTTTAAGAGATTGACAAGCTTGTGTACCAGAGTAGTCAAACTCCGCTGCTTGCCCAATTACAATTGGTCCCGATCCGATTACTAAAATTGTGTTAATGTCTAGGCGTTTTGGCATAACTCTTCCCCTTCTTTCTTGAAGTTTTCAATCATTGTTAAGAAATCTTCGAATAAATCATTTGCATCTTCTGGTCCTGCTGAAGCTTCTGGATGGTATTGTACTGTAAATGCAGGGAACTTCTTATGACGAAGGCCTTCTACTGTTCCATCATTTAAAGCAACATGTGTAATTTCAAGTTCTGTATTTTCAACTGATTCTTCTTCTACTGCGTAACCATGGTTTTGAGATGTAATTGCTACTTTTCCAGTTGCAAGATTTTTTACTGGATGGTTTAACCCACGGTGGCCGAATTTTAACTTACTTGTATTCGCCCCAGATGCTAGAGCGAACAATTGATGCCCTAGGCAAATTCCGAATAAAGGAACTTTACCGATAATGTCTTTTAACATTTCAATTGCTTCTGGTACATCTTTTGGATCCCCAGGTCCGTTACTTAGCATAATCCCATCTGGGCTAAGGCGTAAAATTTCTTCAGCTGTTGTGTTGTAAGGAACTACAATCACATCGCAATCACGTTTATTTAATTCTCTTAAAATACCATGTTTCATACCGAAGTCTACTAGTACAACGCGATGTCCGCGGCCTGGGCTTGGGTATGGATCTTTCGTTGATACGCGTTTCACATGATCTGTAAATACTGTCGCTTTTAATTGACTCACGATGTATTCTACATCTGCATCCATATTACAAAGGCGTCCGCGTAATGTACCGTATTGACGAATTTTTCTCGTTAATTTTCTCGTATCAATCCCTGCTAATCCTGGGATGTTTCTTTCTTTTAAGTAGTCATTTAACGAAATTTCATTACGGAAGTTTGATGGGTGATCACAAATTTCGTTTACGATTAAACCATTTACAGATGGGTGAATCGATTCAAAATCGTCACGGTTGATGCCGTAGTTTCCGATTAATGGGTACGTGAATGTTACAATTTGACCGCAATATGATGGATCAGATAATGTTTCTTGATATCCAGTCATTCCTGTTGTAAATACAACCTCACCTGACTTTTCGATTTCTCCTCCGAAACCTGTTCCAATTAATACTGTTCCATCTTCTAAGATAAGTTGTCTTTTCATACTAATGCACTCTCCTTTTGCCATGCGATCTTACCACCAACGATTGTCATTACCGGCCATCCTTGGCATTTCCAACCTGCGAATGGTGTATTTTTTCCTTTTGATAAGAATGTTGTTGGGTCAATCTCTTCTTCTTGTTCTAAATCAATAATTGTAATATCAGCTGTTCTACCTTCTTTCAGGCGACCTGCTTCTAAGCCGAATGTATCAGCTGGCTTTTCTGTTAAGAATTGAATTAATTGTTCTAATGTAATAATTCCTTTTTTCACAAGGTTTGTGTATAAAAGCGGGAATGCTGTTTCAAAACCAGTAATTCCGAATGGTGCTCTTTCAATTCCTTGTGCTTTCTCTTCTGCTGTATGCGGTGCATGATCAGTTGCAATCATATCGATTGTTCCATCTAATAAACCTTCAATTAATGCTGCATGATCTTCTTTTCCACGAAGCGGTGGGTTCATTTTAAAGTTAGGATCAGCTGATGGGATATCATCTTCACATAACACTAAGTGATGAGGTGTTACTTCTGCTGTTACTTTAATTCCAGCGCGCTTTGCATCACGGATTACACGTACAGAGCCTTTCGTACTTACGTGACATACGTGATAGTGACAATCTGCCGCTTCAGCAAGCAATATATCCCTTGCAATATGTACAGATTCACATACTGATGGGATACCGTTTAATCCGTGTTTCTCAGAAAACTTCCCTTCATGTACACAACCTTTATTAATAAGAGTATTCTCTTCACAGTGCGCAACTACTGCCATATTTAATTTCGCTGCACGTTTCATAGCAGCTAACATCATGCTAGCATCTTGTACGCCTACACCGTCATCAGTGAAAGCAAATGCTCCAAGTTCTTTTAACGTTTCGAAATCTGTCATTTCAGAACCCGCTTGACGTACTGTAATTGCTCCATATGGTAATACGTTAACATGCGCTTTTTCTTTAATACGATTTTGTAAGTCTTCCATATGTTCTCTACAATCTGGTACTGGACGTGTATTTGGCATTGCACAAATTGTAGTGAATCCACCTTTTGCCGCTGCTAGTGTACCTGTTTCAATTGTTTCTTTATGTTCACCACCTGGTTCACGAAGGTGTACATGTACATCTACTAATCCAGGTGCGATTAACTTTCCGTTCACATCGATTACTTCAGCATTATCTGCCGTAATATTTTCTGCTACCTTAGCGATTTTACCGTCTTGTACGAGAAGATCTGTTGCTACGATTTTTCCTTCTTCATTCATATAACGACCATTTTTAAACAAGTAATTCATGTTTCATTCCTCCTAATACATTTGGTAAGGCGCGTTTTAGTACAGCCATTCTTACGTAAACTCCATTTTCCATTTGTTTAAATATGCGTGAACGCTCACACTCTACAAGTTCACTTGCAATTTCAACATCTCGGTTTACAGGAGCTGGATGCATAATAATGCTTCCTTCTTTCATACGCTGTTCTCTTTCCACTGTTAATCCGTGTTTCTCATGATACTCTTTCATAATGTCTGTTTCATAATGATCATGACGCTCATGTTGTACACGAAGTAACATCATTACATCCACTTCTGGAACAAGCTCATCTAATGGTTTGTATGTTCCAAATGTGTTGTCTTCATCTTTCCACTCTTCTGGACTTGCGAAGTAAATTGTTGCACCCAGTTTCGTTAATGCTTCTGCATTCGAACGTGCTACTCGGCTATGACGAACATCTCCTACTATCGCAATCTTCAATCCTTCAAATCTTCCAAACTCTTGTTTAATTGTAAGAAGGTCGAGTAAGCACTGCGTTGGGTGGTTTCCACATCCATCTCCAGCGTTTAAGATTGGAATATTCACCTGATCTTTTAGTTCATCGAAGTAGCGATCTTGCTCGTGGCGGATGACCACTGCTTTTGTTCCGATTGATTCTAGTGTTCTTATCGTATCGTATAATGTTTCTCCTTTTTGTACGCTAGATGCATCAGCTGAAAAGTTTAAAACATCAAGTCCTAATCTCTTCTCAGCAACTTCAAAGCTAAATCTTGTTCTCGTACTATTCTCAAAGAACAAGTTTGCAACAAAAGTTTGCTCTGTCGTTTTGCTTTCTTTCCCATTCGCAAAATCTTCTGCGTCTTTTAGGATTTCTGAAATTTCTACTTCCGATAATTCACTCATCGTTAACAAATGGCTCATCGTCATCCCTCATCTTTCTGATTTTTATGTTACCACTTTTGTATTTTTATAACAACCTTTGCATAAAAATACCCTAGTCATGTGAGACTAGGGTGCAAGAAAGAAGCCACCCTTTCCAGTCTCACAGGACTGAATTAAAAGGTTATTATTATGAAGCAATCTGCTTAGATTGTTTTATTTGTTTCGTTTCCGGTAGTAGTAAATTTAGCAGTACACCTACAATTGCTGCTAGTGCCATTCCTTCTACTTGGAATGATTCTCCTACGTGAAGTACCGCTCCACCAATACCGATTACTAGTATTACTGATGCAATCATTAAGTTTCGTTTGTCACTTAAATCTGTTTTATCGTCTACCATCATACGTAATCCGCTTGATGCGATTACACCGAATAGTAAGATGGATACACCACCCATAACTGGTGTTGGTATCGAATGAATCAGTGCAGAAATCTTACCGATAAATCCGAACATGATTGCGAATACAGCTGAACCGATGAATAAGTATACACTGTACGCTCTTGTAATTGCTAGCACACCGATGTTTTCACCATACGTTGTATTCGGTGGTCCACCAATTAGTGATGCGATTAATGTTGCTACTCCATCACCGAAGATTGAACGGTGTAAACCAGGTTTTTCAATTAAATCTCTTTTAATAACATTTCCTAGTACAATTTGGTGTCCGATATGTTCTGAAATTGTTACTAGTGCAACTGGTACCATCAAGAGTACGATCTTCCATGAAAACTCTGGTGTGTATGTTACAAATGGTACTGTGAAATCTGGTACAACAAACCATTTTGCCTCAGCTACCGGCTTTAAGTCTACTAGCCCTTGGAAGTAAGCGAAGATATATCCGCCGATAATGCCAAGTAACACTGGTATGATACTGAAAAATCCTCTTCCGAATATTGAGCATATAATTGTAATTGCTAATGTTACTAATGCTACTGAAAAGTGTGTAAAGCTATATTTGCCATCCGCACCATTCATCGCCATGTTAACTGCTGTATGTGCTAAAGCTAGACCGATTACCATTACTACTGGACCAACTACGATTGGTGGTAGTAATTTCATAATCCACTTTGATCCTGATTTCTTAATTCCGATTGAGATTAAGATATACACAAGCCCTGCTAGCAAACCACCAAGCATTGCTGCTCCCGGTCCACCTGCCGTTTTTGCTGTTATAATCGGTGCGATAAAGGCGAATGATGATCCTAGATAGGCAGGTACTTGACCTTTCGTTATAAGAAGAAACGCTAACGTTCCTAATCCACTTGATATTAATGCTACTGACGGATTCAATCCTGTTAAAAACGGAACAAGCACTGTTGATCCAAACATCGCGAACAAATGTTGTATACTTAAAAATAACCATTTTCCCGGTTTCGGTACTTCATTAACGTCTAACACTGGCTTTTGTTCCATTGTTACATCCTCCTTCAGTTTAAAACTTTGCAATAAAAAAACTCTTTGTGCCTGTGCACAAAGAGTCCTACACTTTCGTATGCCAAATTTGACATATGAAAGCCAAGACCCTTTGGCAGCCTCACAGGACTACATTTAAAAGGGCTTTACTTATCGTATATGCTTACTCGATCTTGTTGATCTGTCTCTTGCAAATCAACTTCGATACGCTCTTCACTTGATGTTGGAATGTTCTTTCCTACATAATCAGCGCGAATTGGTAGTTCACGATGACCTCTATCAACAAGAACCGCCAATTGGATTTGTGATGGTCTACCTAAATCCATCAGAGCATCCATTGCTGCTCGAACTGTTCTGCCTGTATATAATACATCATCTACAAGAATAACTTTTTTCTTCGTAATATCTACAGGGATATCAGAACCTTTTACAAGTGGTTCTTTATTTTTCGATTGTAGCGTTAAATCATCACGATACAACGTAATGTCTAGCTCTCCAACTTCTATTTCTTTTCCTTCAATTTGACCAATTCGTTCTGCCAAACGTTGTGCAATAAAAATTCCACGAGTTTTAATTCCGACAAGAACACAATTATCGACACCTTTATTTCGTTCCACGATTTCATGACTAATTCGTGTTAAAGCGCGGCGAATCATTTGGTCATCTAAAACGACAGCTTTCTCTTGCATGCTCTACACCTCCAAGCTTTTTTCTTGCGTGAGAGTAATGGTATAAAAAAAGTCCTCTCAGCGTGTGCGAGAGGACTTTTGAAAAAGGGTATAGCATACCCTATGCATTTCAAACCGTTACCTTCTCAACCTCACGGGGCTGTGTTAAAGGATCATTATTTAACTGTTGTCAGTATCTCAGTTTTCTTATGATTTGTCAATACTATTTTCGTAAAATATTTAATGCATCTTCAAATACTTCTGGAATCGGTGCCTCAAACTGAATATATTCACCAGTACGAGGATGATCAAAGCCTAAAATACCTGCATGAAGTGCTTGTCCGTTCATATCTAATGTTTTCTTTGGTCCATACTTTGGATCTCCTGCAAGTGGATAGCCAATATATTTCATATGAACACGAATTTGATGTGTACGCCCTGTTTCTAAGCGACATTCTACAAGTGTGAAATCTTTGAATCGCTCTAACACTTGGAAATGCGTAACAGCATGCTTACCATTTTCATCAACCGTCATACTTTGGCGTTCTTTCTTATCACGAGCAATCGGAGCATCAATCGTTCCCTTATCGTGCGGAATAACACCGTGTACAATCGCTTTGTAACGTCTCGTTACTGTTTTTGCTACAAGTTGATTTACAAGTGATTCGTGTGCCATATCATTTTTAGCAACCATTAATAGACCAGACGTATCTTTATCAATACGATGCACGATACCCGGACGCATCACACCATTAATGCCTGATAAGTCTGTACAATGGTGCATAAGACCGTTCACAAGTGTACCACTTGTATGACCTGGTGCTGGATGCACAACCATACCACGCGGCTTATTAACAACAAGTACATCTGCATCTTCATAATAAATTTCTAAGTTCATATCTTCTGGCTGAATATCTAACTCTTCTGGCTCAGGAATCGTCACTGTAATTTCATCATTTTCTCTAACTTTATAATTCCCTTTTACAGCTTTTCCATTAACTGTAACAACGTCATCTTTAATCCATTGTTGTACTTGTGTACGTGACCATTCATTATTTATTCCTGCAACGAATTTATCAATTCGCTCGTTTTTTTGTTCTTCTGCAACTGTTACTTGTACTACTTCACTCATTCAATTACTCCTTCGTTTTCTTGCCTTCTAATAATGTTTGAATAATAATTAATACAACACCAATACATAATGCTGAATCAGCGATATTAAATACTGGATAGTTATACGAGAAAATATACACGTGAATGAAATCCACTACTTCTTGTCTAAATACACGATCAATAAAATTACCAATTGCTCCGCCTAAAATTAGACCTAATGAAATTCCTAGAAGCTTGTCTGTTTTTGCATATTTTTTCATATAAAATACGATAAATGCTACAAAAACGACTGTAATAATGTAGAAAAACCACATTTTATTTTCTAAAATACCCCAAGCAGCTCCTCTATTTCGATGTGATGTTATGTATAATACATTATCGATAATCGGAATACTCGTACCCAATTCCATGTTCTTTACAATTAGCCATTTCGATATTTGATCGATGGCAATGACAAATAACGCTATTACATAATATATCATTTTCATTTCCCCCACAAAGACAGTGTACCTCAAAATTTTAGCATAGCTGCCACCTTTTCACAATGAACCTTTATAGAAGAATAAAATAAATTAAAAAAAGGTAATATAATATCGTTGTGCACATTCATACATTTACTTTTTCATAGAAAAATTCATGAATGGTACGTGCAGTCGGCATCGTTTTCATTTGTTTTACCGACATTACTCTCCCTGTATCTTCACAAATACCATACATATCTATTTCCATTTTAAATAATGCACGTTCTACATCTTTTAAATCCTCTTTTATATCATGTAATAAAAGTTTTTTCTTTATCTCTTCCTTAATTTCATACCCAAGCTCTTCGCTAAACTCTGTATTATATTTGTACATAACCTCTTTAGCTAGCCTCTCTTGTAACTCTTTTCGCATCAATTGCAATTCTTCTTTGATTTCCATATACATTTCATTCACGTGTACATTCCTCCCAGTTGCAATGTACGATTAGTGTGTCCGAAATTTATATGCTTACCTCTCACACATTTTTCCTTCATAGGAAAGAGAGTGAAAGTTATTTCAATATACTGTTAACCAAAAAAATGACTGCACTTTACGTGCAGTCACCCCTTATTATTTTACATAATTTTCTTTAACAACCGTTGCACAACGCTCACATAATGTTTCATGTTCAGCATCTTTACCAATTGTTTCTGAAACTACCCAACAACGTTCACATGTTTCACCAGTTGCTTGAACAACAACAACCGCTGTATGTTCATACTTCGGTGCATCTGCTGGCGCTTCTTCCATCATGCCACCAAGTTTGTACTCAGAAACGATGAATAATTGCTTTAAGTCTTCGTTAATAGACTCTAACATAGCTTTCATTTCTGCAGTTGGATATAACGTAATACTTGCATTTAATGACTTACCGATTACCTTTTCATTACGAGCTACTTCTAACGCTTTTAATACGTCATCACGCAATGTCATAAACGCATCCCATTTTGTTTTTAATGCTTCTGCACCATCTAATTGTACAGCTTCTGGCATATCAGTTAATTGTACACTTTCTTCTGTTACACCTGGAATGTATGGCCATACTTCATCAGCTGTATGCGGTAAGATTGGTGTTACAAGTTTCGTCAATGCAACAAGAACATCATATAATACAGTTTGAATTGCACGACGATCTTCATGGTTCGCACCTTCAATGTATAAAATGTCTTTTGCAAAGTCTAAGTAGAATGAACTTAAATCAATTGTACAGAAGTTATGAATTGCATGATATACAGCAGCGAAGTCGTATGTCTCATATGCTTCTTTTACTTTTGTAATTAAGTCATTTAATTTTACTAACATGTAACGATCTACTTCACGAAGTTCAGCTATAGCTACTGTATTTTCACTTGGCTTAAAGTCGTCTAAGTTTCCTAACAAGAAACGGAATGTGTTACGGATTTTACGATACACTTCTGCTACTTGTTTTAAAATATCATCCGAAATACGTACATCAGATTGATAGTCAACAGAAGATACCCATAATCGTAAAATATCTCCGCCTAATTGATCCATAATTTTCTTCGGTACGACGATGTTACCAATCGACTTACTCATTTTACGTCCTTCACCATCTAATACGAAACCGTGGCTTAGTACGCCTTTATATGGCGCTTTTCCTGTTACAGCAACTGCTGTCGATAATGAAGAGTTAAACCAACCACGATATTGGTCAGATCCTTCTAAATATAAATCTGCTGGACGTTGTAAGTCATTGCGCTCTTCTAATACCGCTTGGTGAGAAGAACCTGAGTCGAACCATACATCCATGATGTCTGTTTCTTTACGGAATTCACCATTTGGGCTACCTGGATGTGTAAATCCTTCTGGTAATAGATCTTTCGCTTCACGCTCAAACCATACGTTAGAACCGTGTTCACGGAATAAATCAGCTACATGGTTAATTGTTTCATCCGTAATGATTGAATCACCATTCTCAGCATAGAATACAGGAATTGGCACACCCCATGCACGTTGACGAGAAATACACCAGTCACCACGGTCACGAACCATGTTATGAAGACGAGTTTCGCCCCATGCTGGTACCCATTTTGTTTCCGCAACAGCTTCTAATAACTCTTTACGGAATGCTTCAATAGATGCAAACCACTGTGCTGTCGCACGGAAAATAATAGGTTTTTTCGTTCTCCAATCATGTGGATATGAATGCGTAATGAATGTTAGCTTCAGTAATGCGCCTACTTCTTCTAATTTTTCTGTAATTGGCTTGTTAGCTTTATCATAGAATAAGCCTTCAAATCCAGGTGCTTCCTCTGTTAATACACCTTTATCATCAACTGGGCAAAGTACTTCTAAGCCATACTTTTTACCAACAATAAAGTCATCTTCCCCGTGTCCTGGTGCTGTATGAACACAACCTGTACCTGCATCTGTTGTTACGTGATCTCCTAGCATAACTAATGAATCACGATCGTAGAATGGATGCTTTGCAACTGTATACTCAAGCTCACTACCTTTTACTGTTTTCACAACTTCAGCGTTTTCCCACTCTAACGTTTTTGCAACTGTCTCAAATAGTTCAGAAGCAATAATATATTTTTCACCATTTACTTTTACAATAGCGTATTCAAGTTCTGGGTGAACAGAAATACCTAAGTTTGCAGGCAACGTCCAAGGCGTTGTTGTCCAGATAATGTATTTCTCATCACCTTCTAATACGTTCTTTCCATCTTTTACAGGAAATGCTACGTAAATAGATGCAGATTTTTTATCTTGGTATTCAATTTCAGCTTCTGCTAAAGCTGATTCACTCGTTGGTGACCAATAAACTGGTTTTTGTCCTTTATAGATATAACCTTTTTTCGCCATATCACCAAACACTTTAATTTGTTGTGCTTCATATGCTGGCTCTAAAGTAATGTATGGGTTATCCCAATCAGCACGTACACCTAAACGCTTAAATTGCTCACGCTGACGTTCTACTTGTTCATATGCATACTCTGCACATAACTTACGGAACTCAGCAACTGTCATTTCTTTACGCTTCACACCTTTATTTGTTAAAGCTTGTTCAATTGGTAAACCGTGTGTATCCCAACCTGGGACATATGGTGCACAGAAACCAGTCATTGATTTATAACGAACGATAAAGTCTTTTAATACTTTATTTAATGCATGTCCCATATGAATGTCACCATTCGCATATGGAGGTCCATCATGCAGTACAAATAAAGGACGACCTTTCGTATGTTCTTGTACCTTTTCATAAATATTCATTTCCGCCCACTTTTCTTGCATTGCAGGCTCACGTTTTGGTAAATTCCCACGCATCGGGAACTCTGTTTTTGGCATTAGTAATGTATTTTTGTACTCCATGCTCAATTCCTCCTTACATGTATAAAAGAAAGACCTAAAAAACGGAATAAAAAAGAGACTTTCTCATCCCAAAAAGGGACGAGAAAGTCTCCCGCGGTACCACCCTAGTAGATTCTATACGTACGTATACAATCCTCTTTATATTCTTAACGCGAATATACGCCTACGCTTACTCTATTTGTTCAGCGCGGAACTCCAGGGTGATATTCCCATTATCTCCTTATCCTGAGCTTACACCATCCTCAGTTCGCTATATAAGGTATGAAAAAGGTACTTATCCCTATCTTCGTTTTTCTTAATAAATATGTTGTTTAAAATTATATGTAATAATGAGAAAAACGTCAAGCTTACACTGTTTCTTCTTTTTTCAACAGCTCGTCTACTTCGTCTTCTAACTCAATTAGTTTATCCCAATCATCGTTGTTTAACATTTCAAGCTGTGTTTCTAATAACATACGGAAACGAGTGCGGAATACTTTCGCTTGTTTCTTTAGCTCTTCAATATCAAAAGCAACTTTTCTTGATTTTACTAAAGCTTCGTTAATAATACGGTCTGCATTCTTTTCAGCTTCACGTACAATTAATTTCGCTTCTTTTTGGGCATTACGTTTTACTTCTTCCGCTGCTTCTTGTGCAACAACGATAGATTTGTTTAACGTATCTTCAATATTAGAGAAATGATCTAACTTCCCTTCTAATTGCGCAACTTGTTCTTCTAAAGCTTTTTTCTCACGAATGACTAATTCATAATCTTTGATAATTTGATCAAGAAACTCATTTACTTGATCCTCATCATAGCCACGGAATCCGCGACCAAATTCTTTGTTATGAATATCTAATGGTGTTAACGGCACAACGCCACCTCCAAGTAGTTATCTAAATTTCCTCTTTCAATTATATCTTTTCTTCGACAAAATAGGAGGATTTCCTTCTAAAAAACCAATCATTTTAGTATACCATACAAAATTCTCCATTTGTCGCGCTTTGTTCTACCTTCTACAGAAAACAATTTACTGCGTCCATATCCTCTCACTGAAAAAACATCTCCTGGATAACATTCATAAGAGGTTTGCTCCACTGTTTTCCAATTCACTTTTACTAAACCATTTTTTATGAAAGGTTGTACTTTTTGCCTAGATATATGTAACATTTCAGCTAACATAACATCTAAACGAAGTGAAGAAACCGTTCCGGATTTCTCCCCCCACGTTTCTTGTATCTGTAGAATTTTTTCCCCTTGCACTGGTGATAAGGAGACTTTCACTTTTCCTATAGATTGTAAGTTCATCTCAATATAAGATACAACTTCTTTCGCGACTACAATTTGGGCACGATCTTCTTGAAGCAAAATATCACCACATTTTTCTCTCGTTAAACCGAGAGACATAAATGTACCTAATATTTGCCTATGCTCTAGCGTATAAAACTTGGAAGGATAGTCAATTTCCAATACTTCTACTTGAAATTCCTCTTCATTTATTACTAGATAGTCCGGATAAATGAGTGCTCTTTTGCGCTCTGCTTGAGACGTTGCACCATCAAATTGTACAGCAACATCTCCTTGTCCTATTACCATCGTGACAATTTGTTGTTGTCTTGGATCAAGAAAGTCTGTTAACTTCACTTGATGGTACTCTGCTGCTCGCTTCCACTCTAACACTTTATCCACAAAGACCACTTCATCAGGTCTAAAATGCTCGTAGATGCTCATGTATTTAACCTCTTACTATAAGAAATAGCCGAATAAAGTTACTAAACCACTTGTAGCAAGTCTCAACGCAAAAATCGCAACAAGTGGTGAGATGTCAATCATACCAAGCGGCGGAATAAATCTGCGAAATGGTTCTAAATACGGTTCACAAATACGGGCAAGAAAATCTCCGAAAGTTGATTCCTTTGCACCTGGGAACCATGATAGGAGAATGTAAATAATAAGTGCCCACGAGTAAATCTCGATAGCAGTAACTAAAAGCCTTAAAACTGTTTCCATGGCGTATTACCACCTCTTTATATTTGTGTCTTCTTCTTCACCGAATAACTCTGAAATTGCACCAACTATATCTACATTTTCAGGCGTACACATAAATGTTTTCGGTCCTATTTTTTGAATGTCCCCGCCTATAGCGTATACAGTACCACTTAAAAAGTCAACGATACGTACAGCTTGATCCGTAGACATTCGTTGTAAATTAATTACAACAGCTCGTCTACCTTTTAAATGGTCCGCAATTCCTTGCGCTTCCGAATATGTGCGTGGTTCTAATAAAACAACTTTTGAGGATTGCTTCGCTGTTTCAATGCTCACAACATTTTGTTTCGTTTGCGCTTTTGGAAACGTAACATCTTGTTGTTCTGGCGGATCTTGCTGCTTCTTCATGTCCGTTTGCTCCTTTTCATAACTATATTGAGCTGCTTCTTTTTCTTCAGGTGTATCAAAAAAGAAGTATTTTACTTTTGACCAACTCATAATAAGATTCTCCTTCCTTTTACGCTTTTCCTACTAAAATCGTCCCCAAACGAATGTATGTAGCACCTTCTTCAATTGCAATGGTGTAATCATTAGACATTCCCATTGATAATTCTTTACATGGCGCATGTAATAATTCTAACTCCTGCACCTTTGTTTGTAGCATACGTAATGTCTTAAAACAGCGTCTGATTTCTTCCTCTTCTTCTGTAAACGGAGCCATTGTCATTAGTCCAACCACTTCAATCTTATCCAATTCTTGCAAACTTTGAATAAAAGAAACGGTTTCTTCTATTGCCAATCCTTGCTTTGATTCTTCAGATGATGTTTTCACTTGAATAAAACATTTCACTTTCTTATCCGCACGTTTTTGAATTTCTTTTGCAAGTGAAAGACGATCTAATGAATGTAAATAATCGATTTCATTAATGATTTCTTTTACTTTTCTCGTTTGTAATGATCCAATAAAATGCCAATTCACTTTTGAACCGAAATGTTCATACTTCTGTAAGAAACCTTCATTTCTATTTTCACCTAAATCGATAATTCCTGCTTCAATTACTTCGTTTGTTTTTTCAATTCCTACCGTTTTTGTAACTGCAACGAGTTTAATATCTTGCAAAGAACGTCCCGCTCGCGCGCAAGATTGTTTAATTGCTTCGTTTACAGTTGTTAAATTTTTTTGTACTGTCACTTGCTTTCATCCTCCTTAAAACCTATGAAACTCAACATTCTCCCTGTCTTACCTTGATCACGACGATGAGAGAAAAACAGTTGTTCTTCACAGCTTGTACAAAGAGATGACATTACAATATTCTCTTCTTTTATGCCTGCTTGTACACATAATATACGATTAATTTCTTTTAAATCAATTGCGTACTGTCCGTCTGAAACTTTTTTATAAGGAACAGAACCGTTTACTACTTGCTCTGCTGCTGTTAACACTCGATCATCAACAACGTAACAACAAGATCCAATTGCTGGTCCAATCGCAACATGAATTTCATCACTCGAAATCCCTTCTGCATTCCATTTTTGAATCATTTCTTTTGCAATCTCTTTTACAGTCCCTTTCCATCCAGCATGCGCAAGTCCTATCATACCATGTGATGGTGCATAAAAATAGAGTGGAACACAATCCGCATAACAAGATGTTAAAAGAACATCATTATTAGTCGTATAAATGCCATCTGTTTTTGAAATGCCGTCTTCATATGAATAAACGCCACTTCCTTTTTCCTGTTGTCCTACTTTTTCAACATGATGATCATGAACTTGTTCAGAGCAAATCCAGTTTTCTAATGGTTTTTGTAACTTATTTGCTAAAATGCGTCTATTTTCATGAACGTTCTCGGCAATATCATTCACATGTAATCCTAAATTCATTGCATGAAAGGAGCCCGTACTTACCCCACCATCTTTTGTCGTAAATCCAGCAGTAATGTTTCCAAGTTCTTTCCACGCTTCTAAATACAGTATACCGTCCACATATTTAAATGGTTCTCTCATAAGGCTGCTCCTTTTAATTAAAATAACATAAAAAAGCATGGTACTTCCTGTCTATTTTACCATACTTTTATTTTTTCATAATCCTAACAGAAAAAAAAGAGGAATTTGTAATATTCTTTATGAAATTGTCGGTGTTTGTATTGATTCTGTTACAGAATTAACAGGATTTACTCTAACAAGTATGACATCTTCCCCAATTTTCACAATTTCTTTCCAAGGAATTACAATTTCTACGTCTTTCCCAAAAATCCCAAACATACGTGCCTGTTTAGAAATAATAATAGAATCGATCTTCCCTGTGTTCATATCAATTTCAATATCACCAATATTCCCCAGCCTTTTTCCGTCTGAAACATTTATTATATCTTTCATCTGCAATTCCGAAATTTGTATCACTTTCATCCTCTCCCTTATATATGACGAATCGAAAAAACATTGTTTCACAAATGAACAGGAAGCACCCTCTTACCAACCTCATATTATTTTCATTATATGAACACAACTATCCTACTATGAGCGCAAACAAACTATATGACATATAAAAAGGTCTCACCATAAATGGTGAAACCTTATCCTTGAATCGTCTTATTCATTTGTTTAATAGCTGATTTCTCTAAACGTGACACTTGTGCTTGAGAAATCCCAATTTCTTCTGCAACTTCCATTTGTGTTTTTCCTTGGAAGAAACGTTTTCGAATAATCATTTTCTCACGATCATTTAAACGCTTCATTCCTTCTTTTAGAGCTAACTCTTCAACCCACTGCTCGTCCTTTTGTTTTTCATCACTTAACTGATCCATAACAAAGATAGGATCCCCCCCATCGTTATAAATCGGCTCAAATAATGAAACTGGATCTTGAATTGCATCTAAAGCAAAAACGATTTCTTCATGAGTCACTTCAAGCACTTTTGCAATATCCATTGCTGTTGGTTCTTTTGAATTTTCTGCAATCAACTTTTCTCTTACTTGTAACGCTTTATACGCAATATCTCGTAAGGAGCGAGATACGCGAATCGGATTGTTATCACGCAAATATCTGCGTATTTCCCCAATAATCATCGGCACAGCATACGTTGAAAATTTTACATTTTGGCCTAAATCAAAATTATCAATGGATTTCATAAGTCCGATACAACCAACTTGAAATAAATCGTCAACATATTCTCCTCTGTTATTAAATCTTTGGATGACGCTCAGTACAAGACGTAAGTTTCCATTCACTAATTTCTCTCTTGCGCTTATCTCTCCACTTTGCATTTCACGAAATAATTTACGCATTTCATCATTTTTTAGTACGGGAAGTTTAGCTGTATCAACACCGCAAATTTCTACTTTGTTTCTCGTCAAAGTGTTCCCTCCTATCGGGAGTTGCTGTACAGTGTAAAGTATTTCCTTTGAAGGGGATTTTATGCATGCGGTTTTCTCTTCATTTTTCATTTTCGTTGTCTCTCCTCATACAACGAAAGAGAATAAGACCAGCCTACATAACGGCTGGTCTTATTCTTTACACCATTTTATTAAATTCTTTTCGTAACCTTTTTATGATTCTTTTTTCCAAACGCGAAATGTATGACTGTGAAATCCCAAGCATATCCGCTACATCTTTTTGCGTCTTTTCCTCTCCTCCAGCGAGCCCAAACCGAAGTTCCATAATTTGTTTTTCACGATCATTCAATTGATGTAATGCTTTCATTAGAAGATGACGATCAACAGTAGCTTCTAAATCTTTTGTAATAATATCATCGTCTGTCCCTAATACATCTGATAATAAAAGTTCATTCCCGTCCCAATCGATGTTAAGTGGTTCATCAAAAGAAACTTCTGAACGATTTTTATTATTGCGGCGTAAATGCATTAAGATTTCATTTTCGATACAACGTGAGGCATATGTTGCTAATTTTATTTTCTTTTCTGGATTAAATGTATTTACCGCTTTAATAAGCCCAATTGTTCCAATGCTAATCAAATCTTCAATATTTATCCCTGTATTTTCAAACTTTCTTGCTATATATACGACTAGCCGTAAATTACGTTCAATCAGTAACGACCTTGCCGCCTGATCTCCTTTTGGCAATTTATTTAATAAAACTTCCTCTTCTTCTTTCGTTAACGGCGGTGGTAACGCTTCACTTCCACCAATGTAATAAATTTCATCGGTCTTAATTCCTAATTTCAACAATACTTTATACCAAAGGTATACTAAATAAAATTTTAATTTCATCATATTATCCCGCCTCCCATTATTAAGCAATTACCATTTTTTGCGAAATTAACATTTTCGGATGCACAATACATTGATATTCTCCATTGGTTGACAACTGTTGTGTATTTAATCCAATCAATACTTTATTCACAACAATAGAACTACCTTCATGATAAATTTGTACACTTTCTGGCTTAATTGCCCATAAAAATTGATTCTCTACTCCTACTGCTCGGAAAGGAATTAAGCGTAATTTTGTCGCCCACCCAGAATCATTTTCTGGTATTTGAGGAATCTGTGTTTTGGAATAAATTTGTTCTGTTAACCAAGCTGGCAAACAATGTTCTAATGATGAAATATGCATAATCATAACAGGTGTTTTCGTTAACGGGTCGTAAAGTTGATTCCCACTATCAATTAAACCTGCGAGTTCTAGTTCCTCTTCAGCTAATTGAATTTTCAATTTCACAATTTGATCATAGTGTATTTTTGTAACCTCTACGCTTTCAATACGCTTTTTAGAAAAATAATAAATGATTGGAAAACCAAAAATAACGAACAACCAACTAATTGGGTCACCGTAAGAAATTGATTGAGATTGAACCAACCCATTTACCATTTCATTCGTTTGCAAAAAGAAATGAGTGCCCATTAATCCTCCGCCAACCATAAAGGTTACAAAGTAAAAAGTAAAAACAGTTTGTGCATAATTTCTAAATGTTGTAAACCCAAATGCTGTATACACAATAAGTAACGAGTACAGTAGTTTCATAATCGGATGTGTCATCATAGAAGCAAAAGGAGTAAAGGCAAAAATAACAATGGTTGAACCTATCAATGCCCCTAACACAAGCCTCCATCTTTTGATCTTCTTTTTTAACACGGTAGCCGTTAATAAAAGTAAAAGAAAATCAATGCAGGCGTTTAACAACCAAACAACGTCGGCGTAAACAACCAAACAATTCACCTCTTTTTTTAAGTTGAGACTAGTATAATGCATATCCAATAGGAAAGTGTGTCAATTTGCGGAGGTGTTTTTTTGTTATTTTGTGCTTTCTAGACATAATCTGTCGGTAAAAAATAAAAGTATATGTTTCATAGAATGCTATATACTTTTTACTTACATATAAAGTGAAACTTTAATCGCCACGCACCAATCGTGCTATCCGGCAAATAGCGGAATAGATTAAAATATATAAAATAAAAAAAGACCTGCTTAGGCAGATCTTTTCCCTGTATAAAACAAAAAAGGAGCATAAATGCTCCTTTTCTTTTATCGTCTACGACGATTACGTAAGAATGCTGGAATATCGATATCATCTGAATCTGAATGACGCTCATGTACAACTGGCTCTTCACGCTTCATTTCACGTTTTACTTCACGTTGTTTTGGTGGTTGAGCTACTGGCTGTTGCTGTTGTTGCGTGTGATTCACATTCGGACGGATAATTGGTTTTGGTGGTTGAGTTGCAATTGTATCATCAAAACCAGTTGCAATTACAGTTACAACGATATCATCTTTTAATCCTTCATTAATAACCGAACCGAAGATCATATTTACTTCTGGATCTGAAGCTGAAGCTACAATGTCTGCCGCTTCTTGTACTTCATATAAGCTTAAGTTAGCTCCACCCGTAATGTTCATGATAACACCTTGAGCTCCATCAATAGATGTTTCTAATAATGGACTAGAAATCGCTTTTTTCGCAGCTTCAGCAGCACGATTTTCTCCATTACCAGAACCAATACCCATTAAAGCAGAACCTCTATTAGACATAATTGTCTTTACGTCTGCGAAGTCTAAGTTAATTAAACCTGGTGTTGCAATTAAATCAGAAATACCTTGAACACCTTGACGTAATACGTTATCTGCTTCACGGAATGCCTCTAACATTGGCGTGTTTTTATCAACAATCTCTAATAAGCGATCGTTTGGAATTACAATAAGTGTATCTACATTTTCTTTAAATGCCGCAATACCAGATGCCGCTTGTGTTGCACGCTTACGTCCTTCAAATGTAAATGGGCGTGTTACAACACCAACTGTTAATGCACCTAATTCTTTTGCCACTTGAGCAACAACTGGAGCTGCACCAGTTCCAGTTCCGCCGCCCATACCAGCAGTTACGAATACCATATCAGCACCACGAAGTGCTTCTTGGATCTGTTCTTTACTTTCTTCTGCAGCTTTTTTCCCTACTTCAGGGTTTGCACCTGCACCAAGTCCACGTGTTAATTTTCCACCAATTTGCATTTTCGTTTCAGCTTTTGATAGATTTAATGCTTGTGCATCAGTATTCACAGCGATAAAGTCTACACCTTGTACACCGTGTTCAATCATACGGTTTACAGCATTGTTTCCGCCACCGCCGACACCGATAACTTTTATATTCGCTAATTGATCTTGAGTAGTATCAAACTCTAACATGTCGAAATCCCCCTAGAACCTCATTTTTCGTGTCCAATTTTAATCCCATAAATAACGGAATACACGTTTTACTTTTGACATCATACGGTCATCATTTTGATTATTATTGTTTTGATTACGCGTTTTTTGTTTCGCAGGTTGCTGTTGTACCGGCGTTGGAGCTGGTGCTGGTACTGGTTCAAAATGCTCTTGTTTTTCCTGCACATTTTTCCCACGCAACTTAGCTTTTTGATAAGAATGTTTAATTAATCCTACTCCACTTGTATATTGGGGCTCACGCACGCCAATATAATCAGGAGTTGCTATACGAACATTTTCATGTAAAATATCATATGCAAGATCAAGAACACCTGGCATAGAAGCAATTCCACCAGTTAGTACATAACCAGAAGCTACTTGCTTTACCCCTAACTTACGCACTTCATCTTGAACAAACATTAAAATTTCCTCTACACGAGCCTCTATTATATCCGATAATTCCAACTGAGAATATTGTTCTGTTTGATCGCTTCCCATAATAGGAACCGTAAACATCTCTTCTTCAGACGCTGTATCATAAAAAGCATGTCCATATTTCAACTTAATTTGATCTGCATTTTCTGTTGAAGTTTTCAACCCAATCGCAATATCTTTCGTTATATGGTCTCCACCTAATGGTAATACGCTCGTCGCTTGTAACTCTCCATCTTTAAAAATAGATAAAGTTGTAGATCCTCCCCCCATATCAACAAGGGCTACTCCTCTATTTTTTTCATCTGAAGATATAGCAACTGTTGCAGCCGCTAAAGGTTGAAGACAAATATCAACAATTTCAAGACCTGCTTTTTCTACACAACGAAGTAGGTTATGTAGTAAAGTTCTCGAGCCTGTAATAAGTGTACCTTCCATTTCTAATCTTACACCGATCATCCCGCGCGGATCGTTAATCTCGTCAAGACCGTCTACAATGAACTGTCGAGGTACCACATCAATAAACTCACGTTCTGGAGCAATTGACACAACTTGTGCTGCATCTAGAACGCGTAAGACATCTTCATTCCCGATTTCACGATCTTCATTTGAAACAGCGACTACTCCGTGACAAGGAAGTAGCTGTACCTGGTTTGCATTGACACCTACTACAACTTGCTCAATGTGGATTCCCACCATGCGCTCAGCTTGTTCAATTGCTTTTTTAATTGATCGAACAGTCTCGTCTATATCAACTATCGATCCCTTCTTTAAACCATTTGATTTTACATTTCCAACACCAATAATGTTTAAGCTGTCATTAACCATTTCACCAATGATGACTTTAACATTGGATGTACCGATGTCAAGACTAACATATATTTCATTGCTGTTCATTCTTTGGCACCTCCTTCTTTATTTATACCATACAACTCAATATATGGAACAACAATCGCAACTTTACTATTTATAAGAAAAATATTCAACGTCTTTATACGTTTCCCTTTTTTAACCCTATATTTTTCTTATTTTTATTTAACATTCATTTAAGAATATTGCAGTAAACTGTGAATAACTGCTTATCTTGAAATAATTCTATTTCAAGTGTAAAGATTACCGCCAAGTATAAGTCTACACTAAGATGTACTCATAGAAAAGTGAAACTTGTACCAATCCTAGTATGAATCTAAGAATTTTTACATATTTTTCATCAAATGAACCATTCTTGTAAATTCCTATGCACCAAGCAGAACGTTCGTTTCGTTTTTTTCTACAATAACGTAGTGAAAACTATCATTCTATTCTTTTTTTTCTTCTGCTCCTAACTCTTTCGTATACGCCCCTACTTCTAAGTCAATTAATACCTTTTTACCTGGCTCAATTGTTTTTAAGATAAGTGGATAAGCTTCCATACGTTTTGCGAAATTTTGAATCGTAGTGCTCACTTCATACCCTTCATTCATATATAAAGTAAGGTGGTCTTCATTCGCATTTGTCGGTGAATAACGAATTTCAGAAATAGACCTTAAAATAGTTGGTGTTAATTTTTCAAGCTCAGCAATTAACTCTTTCATTTTCTCCTCTTTAAAAGGTTCAAAAATTGGCGCTGCAACAGGAAGTTTTCCGTTCGGGAGTACATCAAGTGTTTTCCCGTTCTCTAATAACGGTTGTAATTTCCCATCTTTGTTTATATAACCAATCGTTAAATATTCTTCAATATGAACGTCAATTTTATTTGGAAAACGCTTCTTTACATTTACTGCTTTAATTTCTTTTCGTTTCGTTAAGTTTTCTTCTGCTTTATGTGCTGTCACTCGGAAATAACTTGTATCATATGTCACACCTGATTCCTTCATCACTTGTTCATCTGTCATATAATGATTTCCAAACACGCTTATCTTTTTTATATTGCTAAGCGGAGACCGAAAATAAATTAAAAAGAGAACTAATAAAAATAAAATTGATATGTATAAAATCAACCGATGATTAACATTTTTCTTGTTTTTTTTCTGTTGATTTTTTAACTTTGGTACACGATCCTGTAGTTTAATCACTTTACTATTTTTCATGTACGATCCCCCTACGTAACATAAAGAACGGCATGTTCCTCATGCCGTTCTTATCTTCTTATTATAACATAAATGATAATGAGCGGAACGAATAACCGTTATCTTCCAATGATTTCTACTTCTGTATGCATTTCTACGCTAAATTTATCCTTGATTGTTTGTTTTACTAATGCTATTAAAGATAATACATCTTGCGCGCTAGCTCCACCAGTATTAATAATGAAGTTCCCATGCATTTCAGAAATTTGAGCTCCACCTATTTGATAACCACGAAGCCCCGCCTTCTCTATTAAATCTCCTGCAAAGTATGGAATTGGATTCCGAAACACACTTCCTGCACAAGGGTGATTCCATGGCTGTGTTTCACGACGGTAATCTTTATTCTTTTGCATGACACTTACAATTCCCTCACGCTCTCCTATCTGCAATTGAAACTCAGCTTCCAAAACAATACCAGGACGTTTCGTTTGCAATACAGATGTACGATAGGAAAACTCCATTTCTTCATGCGTTAACCAGTCAATTGTTCCATCTTCAAACAAAATAAGAGCTTTTGAGAATATGTTTGATATATCCGATTTATGTGCTCCTGCATTCATATACACTGCACCGCCAACACTTCCTGGAATACCACTTGCAAACTCCAGACCAGCTAACCCTTGACGACTAAGTAAAGTTGATAATTTAATCAGGGGATACCCACCACCAACTCTTACTCTATGTTTTTCGACTTCTAAGTGGTCTAATCCTTCTCCTAAACGAATAACGACACCTTCTATCCCTAGATCAGATACAAGAAGGTTCGAACCGCGACCAATTACAGTCCACTTTGTTTTATATTTCTTTACTAACTGCAACGTTTTTTCAATACCGGCAACATGCTTTGGCACAATTAAAATATCAGCTGGTCCACCTATTTTCATAGTTGTATAACGTGCTAACGGTTCATCCACTAACACACGACCAACCTTTGCTTCTATAAGCTCATTTACTAATTGCTCCATAAACAATCTCCCCCATACTAAGCATCCTTATTACAGTAGTATGCAGGGCGTTCACCTAACGTTATTTTTTTACAAGCTTATTCATTACTTCATACAACTTATTTGCTGCATCTGGAATACCTAATTGCCCAGCAGCAAGCTTCATATTTTGTAATGTTTGTGCATCTAATAAAATCTCGTCAATATCACGAATAAGTGTTTCAGCTGTTAAATCTTTTTCAAGCAACATTTTTGCTGCTCCTTTATCGACAACAGAACGTGCATTTTTTTCCTGATGGTTATTTGTTACATAAGGACTCGGAATTAACACACTTGGCTTACCTAACGCTGTTAATTCTGCAAGTGTTGTTGCTCCAGCTCTTGAGACAACAAGGTCTACACCTGTAAGTACTTCTGGCATATTATGAATGAAAGGTTTAATAATAACATTATTCGGGTTCCCTTTTTGCTTCACTGCATCCATCACTTTGTCGTAATGAACTTCACCTGTTACATACAATATTTCGTAACTTTTATTTCCAAACTGTTCAATTGCCTCTACGAAAGCATCGTTAATTGGTCTAGCCCCACGGCTGCCACCAAAAATAAGCACGGATTTTTTAGGAAGAGATAAACCTACTGAACGTTTTCCTTTCATTCCATTTTGATCCATTACTTCTGACGCTCGTGGGTTTCCAGTCATGACCACTTTTGACTGCGGAAAATGTTCTGCAGCCGCTTCAAAACAAACTGCAACTTTATCAACATAGCGGCTTAAAAATTTATTCGTTACACCAGGTACACTATTTTGTTCATGTACAATAGTTGGAATACCTAATTTTGCCGCAGCATATACAACAGGTCCACATACATATCCACCTGTTCCAATTACAATATCTGGATTGAAACGACGAATATATCGTTTACTATCTTGTACACCTTTTAGAAAACGCATCACCGTTTTCACGTTATCTAACGATATTTTACGCTTAAATCCACTTATAACAATAGATTGAAACGGTATACCTGCTTTGGGCACGATTGTGCTCTCTAATCCATTCTCCGTACCAATATATAAAAACCTTGCTTCCGGATTTAATTTTTTTATTTCTCTTATTAAAGCAAGAGCCGGATAAATATGACCTCCAGTGCCCCCACCACTTACTAATACACGCACTACTAACTCCTCCGCTTCTCTTTTTCTTATTACAGTCGTATTTATTTCTATATACATATTGTTTCTTCGTACACATACGAAAAACCCTGTCTTATAAAACAGGGTTTAGTAGCGAGAATGGCGACTTATATTTAATAATACACCTACTGCCATTAACATTAATGTCAAACTTGATCCACCATAACTTAAAAACGGCAAAGTAATACCCGTAACAGGCATCAATCCTGTTACAACACCAACATTAATCATTACTTGAATCGCAATCATCGCCACAATACCTACTGCTAAAAACGTACCATATAAATCTGGCGCTCCTAAAGCTATACGAATCCCACGCCATAATAATAGACTAAATAATAATAACACAAATGAACCACCAATAAAACCTAATTCCTCGGATAAGATTGCAAATATAAAGTCTGTTTGCGGTTCAGGTAAATAAAGAAACTTTTGTCTACTTTGTCCAAGTCCAAGCCCGAATAATCCACCTGGTCCAATTGCGAGTAACGATTGAATAATTTGAAATCCACTTCCAAGCGGATCTGACCACGGGTCTAAATATGATGTAATACGTTTCATCCGATACGGTGCTGATGCAATTAGCCCTACAAATCCTGCTACACCAAGCAAACCAAACATTGCAAAGTGAAAGACTCTTGCTCCTGAGATAAATATCATAACGATACATGTCCCAACCATTACCGTCCCTGTACCAAGGTCGGGCTGTAACATAATCATTCCGAAAGCAAGAAATACAAAACCTAAAGCTGGTAGTAAACCACGTTTAAAAGAGGTAATTAATTTTTGTCGTTCCGCTAAAAATTTCGCTAAGAAAATAATCATCGCAAACTTCATAAATTCGGACGGTTGAATGGAAAATGCCCCGATTCCAATCCAACTTCGCGCTCCTCCTCGAACAAGACCTACTCCAGGAATAAGAACGAGAATAAGAAGAATGAAGCAAACTAGCAAAATTACTTTTGAATACGTACGCCACACCCAATAATCAATTTTCATAATAAAAAACATAGCCACTACACCAAGACCTGCGAATAGCAATTGCCTTTTTGCAAAAAAGAATGAGTCCCCCATTTTATAAGAGGCCCAAACCGCACTCGCACTATAAACCATAATCATTCCGATTGTTAACAACGCAAGTGTAACGATGATAAGAATAAAATCAGGCGTTTTCTTCATTACCCATAAACACCACCTCTTTAGGCAGAAACTTTTGCCCTATGTAACAAAACATCAGTAGGTGTTAGCCTACTGATGTTTTGATTTACTTTATATAAGTTTATGCACAGCTTGTATAAAAATGTCTCCTCTTTCTTCAAATGTTTTAAATTGATCCCAGCTTGCACATGCTGGAGAAAGAAGAATTACATCGCCATCTGTAGAATGAGCATAAGCTTTCACTACAGCTTCATCTAAAGTATCGACACTTTCAATTGTATCTAATCCCGCTTTTTCTGCAGCTCTTACTAATTTTGGAGCTGTTTGTCCAAATGTTACAATCGCTTTAACATTTTTGAAATACGGAATTAAATCATCGAATTCATTTCCACGATCCAGCCCACCTGCTAATAACACAGTCGGTTGTGTAAACGCAGATAAAGCTTTCTCTGTCGCTAACATATTCGTTGCTTTTGAGTCATTATAAAACTTACGGTTGTTTATAGTTGTTACGTATTCTAAACGATGTTTTACACCTGTAAAACGTTTTAAAACTGCCGTAATCGCTTCATTAGAAACACCCAATAATTTTGCGATACTCATCGCTGCTAAAATATTTTCTAAATTATGTTGACCAGGTAAAACGATATCGCCTACTTCAACAACTTTTTCACCTTTAAAATAAAGAGCATTATCTTTTATACACGCACCATCTTCAATTTCTTTCGTTGTTGAGAACAGTACTTTTTGACCTTTACTATAAGCAGATAAAGCCATCACATCTGCATCATCTGCATTTATTACACTAAAATCATTTTCTGTTTGGTTTTTAAAAATATTCGCTTTTGCTAAACCATATTCTTTCTTCGTCCCATGATAATCTAAGTGGGCCTCAAATAAATTTAAAAACGCAGCAATTTTAGGTTGGAACAATTCTACTCCCATCAATTGGAACGATGAAAGTTCTGTAACTACAACTTCATTTTCTTTCGCATCCTGTGCAACTTCACACGCTACAGTTCCAATGTTTCCTGCAATTACGGGATGCTTTTGTCCTTCTTTTAGCATTTCAAATGTAAGCATTGTCGTCGTCGTTTTACCGTTAGACCCCGTAATCCCAACAAATGGTGCTTCTGAAATACGATATGCTAATTCAACTTCCGTAACAATTGGAATTTGCTTTTCTTTCGCAGCAACTAATATTGGATTAGAATACGGGATTCCTGGATTTTTTACTACAAGAGAAATATTTCTCTCTAATAATTCTAAAGGATGACCACCGCATACAACATCCATTCCTTTTGCTTGTAATTCTGCAGCAAGTACATTCTCTGCTAAAGGCTTTCCGTCATTTACAATAACATTTGCCCCTAACTTTTGTAGCAATGTAGCTGCTGCATAACCACTTTTTGCAATGCCTAATACAAGAATATTCTTATTTTGAAATTCAGTTACAGTTTTCAATTACATCCACACCCCGATATAAATTCCTAACACAGCTAATAAAAATCCTACAGACCAAAACGTCACAACAACACGCCATTCTGACCAACCACATAATTCATAATGATGGTGTAATGGACTCATTTTAAAGACACGTTTTCCTGTTGTTTTAAACGAAATAACCTGAATAATAACCGATAAAGTTTCCATTACGAATACTCCGCCAATGATTACAAGTAGCAATTCTTGTTTTAATAAAATTGCTACAGCTGCAATGGCTCCACCTAAAGCTAATGAACCTGTATCTCCCATAAACACTTTTGCTGGATTCGCATTGAATACTAAAAATCCAAGTACAGCTCCTACAACTGCCATACAGAATATCGCTACTCCAAATTGCTCTTGTGCCACAGCAATTATACTAAATGCTCCAAATGCAATAGCAGCTGTTCCTGATAATAAACCATCTAAACCGTCAGTTAAGTTAACTGCATTTGATCCACCAATAAGCATAAATAGTACAAGTACAAAATACGCCCAACCTAATTCAAACTTAACATCCGTTCCCGGAATCATGATGTATGTGTGGAACGCTTGCCCTTTTCCAATTAAAAAGAACGCAATAGCAATAACAAGCTGACCTACTAATTTTTGTTTTGATGTTAAACCAAGATTTCTCTTCTTAACTACCTTTATGTAGTCATCTAAAAATCCAATCAATCCGTAACCAAATGTCACTAATAGTAATAACGATACCTCTGCACCTAAATGATTAAACTTAATCGCCATAATAAGTGAAGTTACCATCATAGATACGTATATGACGATACCACCCATTGTCGGTGTCCCTGATTTTTTTTGATGTGATTTTGGTCCCTCATCACGAATACTCTGTCCGAACTTTAATTTTCTTAAAAATGGAATAAACAATGGCGAAAGGGCAACAGAAATTAAGAATGCTACCCCAGCCGTTACTAATAAACCTTGCTCAAGCACATGTAGTCCTCCTCTCACGTTGTTACTCTTCGTTGTTTAAACGCTCTGTAATTGCTTCTTTAGCGATTTCACGATCATCAAAATGATGAACATCTTTACCAATAATTTGATATGTTTCATGACCCTTACCAGCAATAATGATAATATCTTCGGCTTTTGCGTTAGCAATTGCATGGTATATCGCTTCTTTTCTATCAATAATTACTTCATAATTTTTTCCATTTGCACCATGTACCATATCATCTAAAATAGCTCCTGGCTCTTCACTTCTTGGATTATCTGAAGTGTAAATGGCGTGAGTTGCATATCGTGTTGCAACACTTGCCATGATTGGTCTCTTCGTTCTATCTCTATCACCGCCACAACCGACGATGCAATATACGTCACCTTTTGCAAACTGTTTTGCTGTTTTTAATACATTTTCTAAGCTATCTGGTGTATGTGCATAATCAACAATAACTGTATAATTTTGTCCACCATCAACTACTTCAAAACGTCCTGGAACTCCAGCTAGTTCCTTTATTACATCAATGATTGTTTCTAAACTTACACCAGAAACAAGTCCTGCCGCTGTCGCAGCTAGTACGTTATATACATTAAATTTCCCAATTAATTTCATCGTAACATTTACACTCTCATACGGTGTTACAAGCGTAAATGTAGTTCCACCACTTGTCATAACGATATCTTTTGCCATAACATCACTTGTTGTATCAATTCCATACGTTACAACAGTTGCTGCAGTACTTCTCATATATTCCGCTGTTACAGCATCATCGTTATTCAATACCGCGTATTTTTCACGATTATGATTATAACTATTGCCAAGTTGCGCAAATAGCAACCCTTTTGCATGTTTATATTCTTCCATCGTTTTATGATAGTCTAAATGATCTTGTGTTAAATTTGTAAACACTGCTACATCGTAATCACATCCGTGTACACGGCCAAGATCTAAAGCATGTGACGAAACTTCCATTACTGTGCTATCCACACCGTGTTCAACCATTTTTGCAAACGTCTGTTGAAGTGTTAGTGCATCTGGTGTTGTATTTTTCACCTCAAATGTTTCATCACCGATTTTCATATTAATCGTTCCAATTAGCCCCGTTTTATGACCATGTGCGCGCATAATCTCATCCATAATATGCGATGTTGTTGTCTTTCCATTTGTACCTGTAATACCGATTAAATGTAACTTGTGTGTTGGTTGACCATAAAAATAATCAGCTAAAACCGCTAACGAACGAAAAGTATTTTTCACAAGTACAACTGGAACGTCAACATCAATTGGTCTTTCCGCAACAATAGCAGCCGCTCCTTGTGCCGCTGCTTGCTTAGCAAAATCATGGCTATCAACCGTATATCCTTTCATACATACAAATAAGCTTCCTTCTTTCACTTTACGTGAATCAGCTTCTATAGATGTGATTTCTGGATTTTCTTTTGGAACAACTGGAAAATCATGCAAACATGATACAAGTGTATGCAACTTCATTTCACTAAACCCTCTCTACATTGTGTATTTATCTCTTTTATTAATAAGCAACACGTTACCTCCTAATTATGTAAAATAGGAGGTAAGTGCTACTGTGTCTAATAAATAGACCTATTTATAACCGAGACTCTTGCGGTCTCAAATTAAGTAACTCTTCTATAAAGAACTCACTTCCACCAATTGTACCATAAAACGTACTAGGTTACCTTTAATTCCCGAAGTAAATTCTAATTTTTGAGCCTTCTTTCACTTTAGCTCCTGCTTCCGGGGACTGTTTAATGACTTTCTCTCCATCTCCGCTTATATCAAGCTTCAAATCAACGAGTTGCGTCTGTAAGTCTTTCTTTTTCATACCAATTAAATTCGGAACTTCCACAGTTGGTGTATCGCCCCATTTATATTCTCTCTCAACTTGTTCTTTTCTCGGTTTCACTCCCATAACAGGAAGTGCATCCCGCAGAATATTCCCAACAATTGGAGCTGCTACTACTCCACCAAATTGCGTTACACCTTTCGGATTATCAACAGCAACATATACAACAATTTCCGGATCATCTGCTGGAGCAAAACCGATAAAAGATACGATATAATTATTCTCTAAATATTTACCATCTTTCACTTTTTGAGCCGTACCTGTTTTTCCGCCTACACGATACCCATCAATGAAAGCACCTTTACCAGATCCCTTTGCTACAACATTCTCTAATGCATACCGAACTTTTTCTGAAGTTTCCTTGGAAATAACTTTTCTTTTTTCCACAGGTGTCTTTTTACTTACAACTTGATTGTTTTTCGGATCAATAAATTCTTTAGCTATATACGGTTGATACAATGTTCCACCATTTACAGCTGCTGCTACCGCCGCCACTTGTTGAATTGGCGTAACAGAAACACCTTGACCGAATGAAGTTGTTGCTTGCTCGACTGGACCGACTTTGTCTAAATTAAATAAAATCCCACTACCTTCACCTTGCAGGTCGATTCCGGTTTTTTGTCCAAAGCCAAAATTACGAATGTATTTAAACAATCGATCTTTACCAAGACGATCACCCAGCTCGATAAATCCTGGGTTACAAGAGTTTTGAACTACTTCTAAAAACGTTTGGCTACCATGGCCTCCTGCTTTCCAGCATTTCAATCTTGCTCCACCAACTTCAGCTGCTCCATCATCATAAAACGTATCTTTCTCTAAGTCTACTAAATTTTCATTCAAAGCTGCGGCTAACGTAATGATTTTAAATGTTGAACCAGGTTCATACGTACTCCATACTGGCAAATTTCTATTGTACACTTCTGGAGAAACACTTTGAAAATCTGCCGGATCAAAACTCGGCCGACTCGACATACCTAAAATTTCACCATTTTTCGGATTCATCGCAATCGCAATCATACCATCTGGATTATATGTCGACTCTGCGATATTCATTTCTCTTTCCATAATTCTATTAATACGTGCATCAATTGTTAAGCCTAAATTCAAACCAGCTTCTGGTTTTTTGAAATCATCGCCAACATTAGGCATCCTTTGCCCTTTTGCATCTGCAAAAAAGCGCACATGACCTTCATCACCATTCAGTTCTTTATCATAATATTTTTCTAGTCCCATAAGACCTTGGTTATCACTACCTGCAAACCCTAATACGTGTGATAAAAAGTTGCCAAATGGATAGTACCGGATAGAGTCCTCTGCGATATAAACACCTTTCAAACTTAATCCTCTTACCTCTTTCGCCTTATCATGTGATATTTTCCTTCCGCCTTTATCTAACCTTACAATTGATTCTTTTTTTGTAATCCTCTTATAAATCTCATCTTTTTCCACACCTAATACTGCAGCTAACTTCTCTGCAGTCTCTGCTGGTTTTTCAATTTGCCTCGGTACAACAAAGACAGTTGGAGCACTTTTATTCGTGGCAAGTTCCACACCATTTCGGTCTAAAATTTTTCCACGTTCAGGTTCAAAAGTAATATTACGACTCCATGAATCTTTCGCACGATCCGTTAACATATTCCCAAGAAAAAATTGCACATATCCAAGACGAATATCGATGATAGTGAAAATAAGTATACCTGATATGAGTATAAAAATAAGTCGTTTTCTAACTGTTACATTTGATACACGCATATTGGAACAAGCCTCCCTTACGCCTAGCTTGTTCCAATATATGCTTGTACTTATTTAATTAGAACTTCTTCTCTTTTACCATTACGGCTTTTCTGCTTCTTGTTGTGGTTCAAGTGGCGGCACAAGTGTTACACCTAACTCTGTACCAGGTTGCAACAATGTTCCTTCTGGCACACTTTGTTCAGTTACGTATCCGGTACCAGTAGGTTTTAAGTTAAGCTTTAATGTTTTTGCTAAATTCATAACATCACGAAGTGCCCAGCCTTGTATATTTGGCATTGTAGGTTTATCTCCCACTAAGAACACTCTGTCACCCTTCAATGTTTGTTCAGTCGCTTTCGGTACTTGTTGCTGTACTTTCCCTTCACCTAATACGATTGGGCGAAGTTTTGCTTTATCAATAGCTTTTTTCGCTTCTTCCATCGTTTTTCCCGTTACATCTGGAACAGCAGTTTGTTGCTCTTTCACATATTTCTTCGGATCTTTCACTTCATTAGGCTTAATCTTTAAATACTCTAAACTATTCTTCGTTACATATTTAAAAATATCAGCTAAAGGTTGTGCACCACTCTCATCATCTTTCAACTTCGGTTTTTTAACAGCTACATATACAACAAGTTGCGGATCATCCATAGGTGCCATACCTAAGAACGAGAATATGTAATTCTCTCTTCCTGTCATATAGCCACCTTTTCCATCCGGAATTTGCGCTGTTCCTGTTTTACCACCAACTGAATATCCATCGACTTTATAAGCAGTTCCTGTTCCTTTCGGTGATGTAACAACACGTTCTAATAACTGCCTTACTTGCGCTGCTGTCTCTTTTGTAACCGGTTTTCCCACTTCTTCTGGCTTATGTTCTAATTTTACTTCCCCTGTTATCGGATCTACAATTTTATCAATTGTATAAGGTTTCATCATTTTCCCATCGTTCGCAATAGCCGTTGCAGCTTGTACAAGCTGAATTGGTGTTACAGTAGAACCTTGTCCAAAAGCTGTCGTTACTTGCTGTATTTGCTGATCGAATAAAATGGTATTTGAACCTTCATCAGGTAAATCAATATTCGTTTTTTCATCTAATCCGAAAGCGTGAATATACTTTCGGAAACGGTCTGGACCAAGTTTTTGATCACCTAAAATAGCAAACGCTACGTTGGAAGAGCGCTCTACCCCTTCATCAAATGTGATAGATCCCCATCCAGCGCCGCCATTATGATCTTTTATTTTGCGGTTCCCGACTTGATATGTACCAGACTGATAATAATCTTGTCCCTTATACACACCTTCATTTATAGCTGCTGCTAGCGTGAAAATTTTCATTGTTGATCCAGGTTCAAATGCATTTGCAATTGCATCATTATAATAATACTCATTAATTTCCTGGTTCGGATCATAACTAGGTTTACTAGACATCGCTAATATTTTCCCTGTTTTTGGATCCGCAACAATTCCTATTAAGCTTTCCGGTTCATAATGTTTACTCGCTTCTTTCATCGCGTCTTCTAAATAACTTTGAATACGTTGGTCAAGCGTTAAATAAACATTATCTCCATTTTTAGGTGCCTTTACATTCACTTTTCCACCGTCAAGAGATACTCCTCTACGGTCACCTGTATAAGCTACTTTTCCATTAGCAGCACCTAAATACTTATCCAAACTCTTTTCTAAACCAAATTGTCCTATAGCAATTCCTTTATCATCAGGTCTCGCATGACCTACAACATAAGATGCGAAATCACCATTTGGATACACTCTTGCATTTTCTGTAATAAAAGATATACCCGGCAACTTCAATGCTTCGATTTGTTCCTTCTGTTCTTTCGTCAAGCCCCTACCTAAATTCCCAAACTCTACCTGACTTCTACCTTCTTTATTTAACGTATCTAAAATCTTCTTTTCATCTTTTCCGAGTACACCCGCAATTTTCTTGGCGGTATCCTCTTTATTCTCAACCGGCTTCGCACCTTTTAGTTCCGCTACAAGTTTATAAGAGTTTGCATCTTGCGCTAACACATGACCGTTTTGATCATAAATCGTCCCGCGATTTGCTTCGAGAACTCCTGTTTTACTATGTTTTTGCTGAGCGAGTTTATCCAAATCCTGATTATGCACTGTCCCTGTCGCTTGTATGTAAAAAAATCGGGCTAATAACAGCAAAAAGAGCAGGAGGAATAAAATCATAAAATACCCTGCTCCCTTATTGGTATGAAATTTAGTCATATTTCTCTTCATTTTCCCTTCACACCTATTGCCTTATTTGAGGCCTTTCACATTATTCGCATTAATTTCTAGCCCGTGTTTTTTTGCAACTTCAGCGATTCGTTCATAACGACTTAACTTCTCTACTTCAGCCTGTAACTCTTGATTTTCTTTTTGCTGCTGTACAATTTTTTGTTCTATTGTCGCAGCTTCTACATTAACTTGATAAAGGCCTGCTTTATTTCCAATAAACGCTACACAGGCATACAATAAAAAGCCAATAAACGCTACATACAACAGTTTTTCGATTCTTGTAATCTTCGCTTTAGCTTTCGGCTGAACCATCTGCTGTGGGGGCGTTTGAATCTGAACCTCTTCTTGCGCTTGTTGCTTGTACTTTACAGCTAAGTTACTCATACCTCTCTCCCCTTTTTATCGTTTTTCAGCGATTCTCAATTTCGCAGAACGCGCTCGATTATTTTCTTCTAACTCTATATCAGAAGGTAAAATCGGTTTTCTTGTAATAAGCTTTAACTTCGGCTTAAATTCATCAGGAATAATTGGTAATCCTGGTGGCAATTGTGGCGTTGTACTATTTCGCTTAAACGTCGTTTTACAAATACGGTCTTCTAAAGAATGGAATGTTATAACGCTAACTCTTCCGCCTGGCTTGACCATCTCAATTGCAGATTCCAACGCTTCTTCAAATACTTTCAATTCATCATTTACCGCAATACGGATCGCTTGGAACACTCGCTTCGCAGGATGTCCACCCGTTCTACGAGCAGGAGCTGGAATACCCTCTTTAATTAGTTCTACTAATTCCCCTGTCGTTTCAATAGCTTTATTCTCACGATACGCTTCAATTTTTCTTGCTATTTGTTTTGAAAATTTCTCTTCGCCATACTGGAAGAAAATCCTTACAAGTTGTTCATATGACCAACTATTTACAACATCATAGGCTGTTAATGGGGCATCTTGATCCATTCGCATATCTAACGGTGCATCATGATGGTAACTAAAGCCACGCTCTGGTGTATCTAATTGCGGGGATGAAACACCTAAATCAAATAAAATACCGTCTACTTCTGTTATACCTAATTCCTGTAGTTTTTCAGATAGGTAACGGAAATTACTCTTTACTGTTATGAACTGCTCACCGTATGAAGAGAATTTTTCTTTCGCATTTTGAATTGCTATCTCATCTTGATCAAACGCGATTAATCTTCCGCCTTCAGTTAATTGGGATAATAAATAAGAACTATGTCCTCCTCCCCCCAGTGTACAATCTACATATGTACCACCTGGCTTTATATCTAAGCCATCTACTGTTTCCTTCAAAAGCACTGTTACGTGATTAAACATTGTTGCACCTACTCTTTTTCCAATTAATTATGTTGAATGTATCTCCTCCTCTAAACGCATATTTCACGACTAGAGAACGAAATACTATGAAAGAACGACTCATTTAACTTGCCTACAAAGGCAGCATACTATACAAATCGCCATTTTCTTTTATTATATACTAAATTTTATCATCTTTTGCGGGAATTTAAATAAAAAACTGTCGAAAAAGATAATAATACGTTTACATTTTGTGCTATTTTGTCATATATTTAAGTATCCTGCATAATTGCAATATCCACTGTTTTTAAATTAATAATTCAGAAAAATTTCACTTCACAGTAAATTCAACGAGATAAAAATAAAATCCTGCTCCTAAGAGCAAGATTCTACAGTTTTATAACGTGATGTTTTCCATTCCAAGAAAACGGCTTTTCCATTACACGATCAATGAAATCTAAACCGTACTGATTTAAATAGTAACATATATTCCACACACGCTCTTGCGGCGCTCCTGATGGACGGAGTGCAAATTGTATGCGACGGAATTTGTTTAGTTGCACTTCATGTTTTTTCTCAACATTTCTTTTCAACATTCTTTCCAACAGTTCGATTTGTTCATTAATTTTGAATTCATTTTTCCCTGCAAACGCACTTAACCCTGGATCTATTTTCTTCACAAACTGTTGTAATGACTTATGAATATTCATTATTTCTTTTTTCGCCTCTACAAATCGGTCATCTATCGGTTCCTCTATTTGATTAGATAACCAATCATCACGCAACTTATCTACGTTATTTAAAAACGGATCACTCTCTTGCAATTGTAAATCGTGTAAATCTGTCGCTATATCCCTCTCTATATAAGTAATTGTAATACGCGGAACGACAGGCGGCGTTCGGAAACCGATAGTATGGAAGACTTGTTGTAATTCACTCCAGTAAGCTAATTCCCCTGGACCTCCAATAAACGCCAACGTAGGAAATACATACTCTTGCATAAGAGGGCGCGTTACAACATTATTACTAAAGCGCTCTGGGCTTCTTTCCATCTCTTCAATCAATTCTTCATATGAAAAGGAATACGTCCCATCCTTCCCAACAAACTTCCCTTGATTGTCTTCAAGCAACACTCGCTCATTATCAATTTCCATGAATATATGTACTGCATTAGACTTTGTTTCAATAATTGGCTTATATCCTAATTCTTTAATTACTTCCTGTTGGTTATGAAGCCCCTCTTGCACTTCTTTATACTTACTTACAATTTGTTTAAAAAACGGCACTTCTAATTTTCTTAATTCAGGATGATGCGAATCGACAAGAATTAAACCAGAATTTATGAACATTTTCATAATAAGGTGACCAAAGAAATCTACATACGTATTCGATTTCCGTAAAGAATCATCAATAAATCGCAGTACATCCTTTGTAAAATTCGTTTCAGGGTATGTTTTAAAAATTTCTTCAATCCACTTTCTACAGTCTTCCAAAGAAAGCTCAGACTCTGAAGCACTCGCCTTTTTCGGATTACGATCATGAAAAATAGTCTTTTTTATTTTTTTATTCTTCGTTACAAAAGTATGATTAATTTCATCCATATCATGGTCTTCACCAGCAATCCAGAAAACAGGAACAACTTTAACGCCTAAACTTTCTTCCTTTTCCTTCGCAAGCTGTAAAACTGAAATAATTTTATGAATCGTATAAAGTGGCCCAGTTAATAACCCAGCTTGTTGTCCAGCTATAACAACATATGTATCTTCATCTTCAAGCGCTTTTACATTTTGAATTGTAGCTTCTCCCGCTTGTAATTTTGTATTATATTCTAATAAATGCGCTACTAAATCTTGGCGGAAAAACTCCCTCTCACGCAAATCTTGTACACGCTGTTTAAAAGCATCTTCTGTTAACATATAATCAAAACACGACTGTATCTCTTTTTTACCGTTCATATAGTCCGCTACAACACCTTGTTGCGGAACAGAGATTTCTTTTATCTCCATATAATTCTTCCTTTCGTATCCTGTTCTCTCACCAATCCACATTGTAGTCAATGTTTCACATAAAAGCAAAGAATTACACTTATACTTTTACTTCTAACCCTTTTATTGCATCGAACAAAAATTGAAGTGTCGGAACGGATCGTTGCTGTTTCTTAGCTTCTTCTAATACATATCCAACAATCGCACCAATCTCTGTTTGTCTATTCGCCCTTACATCTGCCAGCATAGATGATGTATTATGAGATGTTCTTTCACATACATGACGTACCATTTCCCATACCATTTCTTTTTCTTCTTTAACGAGAAAAACGACTTCCTGGAATACTTGCTCCATCATCTGATAAAAAAACGGGTTCGTGATCAATTCTCCGTTCTTGACCTGTAATAATGCCGTCAATGGATTGATACATACATTCACTACTAATTTTTTGTGCATAACATCCTTCCAATTATCTTCTATTCGAATTGGAAAATGCGGAAAAGGAAAGCAATTAAATATTTTTTCAAAATGTATAGACCGACCGCGCACGATTCCAAACTTCGTTACACCTATCCCTGTATGATAAACGATATGTCTTTCTTCTTTTTTCGCACCATGCTCTACAATTCCAACTGCAATATTTTCATTCTCTATTTTCTGCATAGCATGAAGGTGTGACATTCCGTTTTGCAAAAAGACTACTGAAGATTTCCCTCGCACAAAAGGTAGTATGTCAGTTATATGATATTGCTTAACAGCAATAAATATATAATCTAGCTGCTGGTCTAGCATACTTTCTATTGGTAATACTGGCGGGAATACCGTTTCACGTTTCCCCTCCCTAATACAAGTTACACCCGTTATATTTAATTCGTCAGCCTGCTTAGCTGTCCTTGTAAACAACGTAACATCTTGATTACTTTTTTGTAAATAAAATGTATACAATAGACCGATAGCTCCCGGTCCCACAACTCCAATTTTCATTTTCACACAAGGAACTCATTTGAACACGATACATAAGTCCCTTTTTCCCCTCCTCTTTTATTCCGCGAACCTCCGATTCATACGGAATCATAATTAACTAAAGATGATCAAATGCCACCTCTTCTTTCAATATGTATATACTACTTATTACTATGCTTCTACTCTTAGTTTAGCAAATCCTCAAAAAAATAATAAAAGAAATACACTATCATCTTCATAAAAATAAAAAAATGAGTTATAATATTATTATAAATATTTTCACTTTTCTGCATTCAATGAGACAAAAAGGATGTGATGTTATGGGATTCCCAAAAGTTGAGCGCTTGCTCATCAATTATAAAACATTAGACGAGTTTAAAAAATTTAAAGGCTGCGGAGCTCAAGAACTATCCATGTTAGAAGAATTACAAGCAAACATTATTGAAAACAATAGTGAATCTCCATTTTACGGTATTTATTACGGCGGATCACTCATTGCACGTATGAGTCTATACATGAAAAGGAACGGCGGGGAACCATTCGAAATTACAGGTACTTACCTAGAACTTTATAAACTTGAAGTATTACCAACTTTCCAAAAACAAGGATTCGGAGAAATGCTTGTAAATTATGCGAAGGGACTGCAGTTCCCAATTAAAACGATCGCACGTATCCATTCAGCTGGTTTTTGGGATAAATTAAATTTCCAACCTGTGTCAGTACCTGATGGTGATTTTTACGTTTGGCACCCAGAAACAAATTTGAATGCGGTTACAAACGAAGAGTCTGCATAAGAAATAAAAAAACAGCTACATAGCAGCTGTTTTTTTATTTCTTTAACTTCTCTAATTTCCCATTCGAACGAGCGCTATTTCTTTCCGCTACCATTACACTTCTTTTTTGATCGATATAATCAAGCAATGTTCTATATTCTTCCTCATATACTGATAATCGCTCCAACAGGCTCTCTTTCTCTGTTTGTAACGATTCAATTTGCTGTTGCAACACCACTAAAGAGTTTTCATCTTTATAATTTTGCAAGAAATCAATAACATCATTCAATGTAATTGACGTAGGTTCTAATACCTTTGTCTCTTTCACTTCATAATTTTCCACTTTACGCAGTTGCTTCGCTTCTTCAATACGTTCTTTGTATTGCTTTCTAACGTAAGAATTCCATCTAAAGCCACATGCTGCTGGTGTACGTGATAAATGTCTTCCCACTTCTTTAAAGGCAGATAATTGCGTTCCACCTTCTCGAATATGCCGGAGTACTACTTCTGCCAGAAGCAAATCTTCATCATCAGTCCAAGCATCTTGTCTTGTTGTCGCCATCTCTCTAGTCCTCCCTATGCATTTTTTATTAAACATATGCAGTTACTAGAAAAGATAGAATACAACAAATGAAGAATAAGACAAAAAAAAAAAATAAACGTAGAAGATATCTTCTACGTTTATTTTCCCGCAATTACTTGCTGATTACTTCTTTACCTTTGTAAGTACCGCATGCTTTACATACACGGTGAGCTAATTTCGCTTCACCACAGCTTGGGCACTCTACCATACCAGGTACTGATAATTTGAAATGCGTACGACGCTTTCTTTTTACTGTTTTAGAAGTTCTTCTAAAAGGTACAGCCATTCTTCCCACCTCCTTAAAAGAAATAGTTATTTTCATATGAAGGCCTGAACCAGTCTTCCGATTATTTGTCAAAAAACTTTGCAAGTCCTGCCAATCTTGGATCAACAGGCTTTTCTTTGTCTTCTTCCGAAATCACTTGCCAGTCTTGACCTTGCGTCGGTGCTCCACCAGAAACATCATCACTGAAAATTTGCATTGGAATCTCCAAAAGTATATTTTCCTTGATTACGGGCAGTAAGTCAAGTACTTCTCCTTCTAAACAATGAATTTCAGCTTCAGTTTCAAATTCTTCTTGTGAAGTTTGGAACACCTCAGTTGTTTTAATGTCAAATGGTAATGTCACATCTACTAAAGAGCGAGAACATGGTAAAACCATGCTTCCAGTTATATGTAGATGGAACGTAAACTTACCGGAGCCAAAATCAACTCTTCCTGTTACGTGAACAGGATTAATTTCACGAATATCTTTCTCGACCTCTTTTAGCTCACTTACATCTACCATCTCATCCAATGTCAATCCTTTATTTCTCAATTTATTCAATTGATGGATGGACCATTTCATATCATATCACCTCAAGGCAACAAACAAAATTATAGCTAGCCATTTTATATTTGTCAATGTTTTTTCTTTACACTATAATGAAGTCATCATAGTAAATAATATATAGAGTATCACGTTTTTCAAAAAGATGCTACATCGAAAGGAGAGATTACCATAAAAGCCAGTGGTATTGTTGTTGAATATAACCCTTTTCATAACGGTCATGCTTATCATGTGCAACAAACAAAAAAGTTAACACACTCTGATATTACAATCGCTGTTATGAGTGGCCCTTTTTTACAACGTGGTGAGCCAGCACTCGTATCCAAATGGTATCGTACCAAAATGGCCTTAGCATGCGGTGTAGACCTCGTTGTAGAGCTTCCTTATGCCTTTTCAACGCAAAAGGCCGAAACCTTTGCAAATGGCGCTATTTCTATTTTAAACGCCCTACACGTTTCTGAAATTTGTTTCGGCAGTGAAGATGGACAAATCGAAAATTTTTATAACACCATCTCTGTGCAGAAAAATGAAGAAGAGACTTTTAATCGTCTTGTAAAGCAATTTATGAACGCAGGTAATAGTTACGCAAAAGCTACATCTGAAGCTTTCCTACACATTTTATCTTCTGAAAAAAATATAGACATGTCACAACCAAATAACATTTTAGGCTTCCAATACATAAAAGCAATTCTAATGCAAAATAGTTCTATGCAAGCACAAACGATAAAAAGGTTCGCATCTCATTATCATGATGAAACATTTAACGATCAACATATTGCAAGCGCAACAAGTATTCGCAAACAACTTTTTAGTGAAAATAGTTCCTTTACAGAAATTGAGCCTTTCATCCCAAAAGCGACTGCTTCTCTTTTAGCAAGTTATAAACAAAACTACGGGACATTACATAATTGGGAACAATACTTTTCATTTTTTAAATACAAACTTATGACAATGTCTCCAGAAGACTTACGACATATATATGAAATTGAGGAAGGTTTAGAGCATCGTATTTTATCAAAAATACAAACCAGTTCCTCCTTCCATTCATTCATGGAAGCGTTAAAAACGAAACGTTATACGTGGACTAGATTACAAAGAGCTTGTACACATATTTTAACAAATACAACAAAAGAAGAAATACATTGCGCAAATATAGAGCAACATGCACCATACATTCGTCTATTAGGCATGTCACAAAAAGGACAAACGTACCTTTCAAAAAACAAGAAAAAAATAGAGCTTCCAATCCTTACCCATACAAAAACATTTGACCATCCTACTTTACACATAGATCGAAAAGCCAATTCTGTATATTTCTCCATCATACAAGAACCATTACGAACACAACTACTAAAACAAGATGCAACACATCACCCAATTCGTTACGATGAAACAACTGCAAAATTCCTATAAAAAAATCTCTCTTTTCAGAGAGATTTTTTTATTTCTTGCCCATTTTTTCCAAATACATTAATGCATCATCCAACGTATCAACTGGCACAACTTTCATTTTCGTTTTAATATCTTTCGCAGCCTCAAGTGCATCTTTATAATTCGATTTCTCCGCACCTTTTTCATTTGGTGCAAAGAACACTTCAGCACCAGCATCACTTGCAGCAACCACTTTTTGCTGAATACCACCAATCGGGCCAACTTCTCCCTTTTCATTGATCGTCCCTGTTCCAGCTATTTCATGCCCTCTTGTTAAATCATCTTCCACCAGTTGATTATATATTTCTAATGTAAACATTAGGCCTGCCGATGGTCCGCCTATTTCATGAGAGTCAATTTTCACTTTCGGATCTACCACTAATTCTCTTTCCGTAACGATAGAAACACCTATACCAACACGTCCATTTCCATTCGGAATAGTCTTTACATTTAAATTTTCTTTTAACTGTTTCCCATCCCTCTTGTACTCAATATTTACTGTATCTCCTTCTTTTTTCCCTGTCATATATTCAATAAATTGTTCTGTCTTTTCAAATGTTTTTCCGTCGACGGCAATGATAACATCTCCAAGTTTAAGCTTTCCTTCTGAAGGCATCCCTTTCGCTACACCAGCAACCAACACACCTTTATTTTCAAAAGAAACAGTACGATTTGCACGTTTATAAGCATTATAAATCGCTGCATTTTGCGAATCTTTCATCGCATAATTTTGGCGAAATTGATATTCTTCATCACTTTCACCCTTTTGCAATATTTCTTCCGCTTTTGAAATATGTGTATATTTATTAAACTGTGCCGCTATTAAATTCACTACATTTGCCGGTCCCATTGAAACCGTAACAAGCATAAAATCACCTGATTCTTTTGTTCCCCCTTCAACTTGAACGTAAGGCTCTAATTTGGCAGCCATTCCTGGTTTCGTTACATAATACGGCAGACGTACATAAACAAGTAACATTGCCAATATAACCCCTATTAAAATTGCATATATAAACCGAAAACGCTTAAACATTATGTTTCTCCTTCCACTGCTCAATTAATAAATGAATATTTGCAACATGCTTTTCCGCTTCTACCTCTCCAACTCGAATAATGTCTTCAATGTTTGTAAAAGCCCGGGAACTAAATTGTTCTACAGCTGGTCGCATCATTAAATCAGATGCAATTTGCCGATTTATCACAAGCTCATGTTGCATAATTTCAATACTCTGCATAATTACATCATAAATAGACGTAACCTCTCCATTTACTTTAATCGGGGATACATCAACAGCAATGACAATATCGGCACCTAACTCTTTCACAACCGATACTGGGATGCGATCAATTACTCCGCCATCTACCAATAATCGTCCATCTATTTTCTCTGGCACAAACACTCCAGGTACAGAAATGCTTGCTCTCACCGCCTCTGCAACTGGACCACTTGTAAAAACTACTTTTTCCCCCTTTAAGATATCAGTAGCCACAACAGCCGTCGGGATATCTAATTCTTCTAAATTTTTATTATATGTAAACATTTTAATCATATCTTTGACACGTTTTCCAGAAATAAATCCCATTTTCGGAACCGTAAAATCTAAATAATATTTCCTCTTAAAAACATTTGCCAGTTTATACAGTCTTTCAACGTTTGAACTAGCCGCATAAAATGTACCTACTAAAGCCCCCATACTACTTCCTGCAATCATATGAATCGGTATATCATTTTCCCTTAAAACCTTTATAACACCAATATGAGCAAAACCTTTTGCGCCCCCAGATCCAAGAGCTAAGCCAATTTTCGGTTTTTTCACTTTTCTCACCCTTTAATTTTTTTCGTTCCTTTTTCATACTTATGGTCTAAATTCACTACGTATCCACGTATACTGAAATGAACGTTTTTTGGGACAAAGGGGGATTTACTTACATGTATGAAAAATGGAAAACGGCTTTCCTTACCATATCAACACTTTTTTTAACCTTTTCTCTTGTACTCCACCCCCAAGCTGCTTTACAAGCTTCCATTCGAGGGTTAAATATATGGTGGGAAGTTGTATTCCCTTCACTTTTACCGTTTTTCATCATTGCCGAACTTCTCATTAGTATTGGTGTTGTAAAATTTATAGGCGTTATATTAGAACCACTTATGCGACCACTTTTCCGCGTTCCAGGAATAGGCGGATTTGTTTGGGCAATGGGAATGGCTTCAGGCTTTCCCGCTGGCGCCAAATTAAGCGCTAGACTGCGCAAAAGCAATCAGCTAACACAAATTGAAGCAGAGCGCCTCGTATCTTTTACAAACTCATCCAATCCACTTTTTATTTTTGGCGCTGTTTCTATCGGTTTTTTCAATAATCCGAAATTAGGAATCGTATTAGCTGCTGCACATTATGTAAGTAATTTTGCTGTCGGGTTACTGATGCGTTTTTATGGCAATAACAACAGTTCCACGCATGATAAACATGTTACTAAAAAACACCCTTTTCAAAACCCTTTTTCAATTCTACACGAGACACGTATGCAAGAAAAAAGACCAATAGGAAAATTACTTGGGGACGCTATCGTTTCTTCTATTCAAACGCTACTTATGATTGGTGGATTTATTATTTTATTCTCTGTTTTAAATAAAATGATTACTGTATTTCATATTACAGCAGCCCTTTCTTTTATTATGCAACATATTTTATCATTCTTCCAACTAACTACTGAATTTAGTATCCCCATATTATCTGGCATGTTTGAAATGACACTTGGAAGCCAAATGATTAGTCAAATAACTGAAACACCCCTCCTGCAGCAAGCTATGGTAACAAGCTTTATTTTAGCATTTAGCGGCCTTTCTATTCAGGCACAAGTCGCTAGCATATTAGCTGAAACAGACATTAGATTTAAGCCCTATTTTTTCGCACGAATTATCCAAAGTATTCTTGCCCCTATTTTTACTTTTATATTTTGGAAACCATTTTATGAAAAAGTAAGCTCTTTTTCACCTATGCAAAAAGATATCCCTGTCTTTTTATCGAATCATTCTTCTATTCTGCATGAAATTTGGACATCTTTTATACACTACGGACCGATATTTACATTATTTTGCTTATATGTATATGTCATCTTATTATTTTTTCGGAGCAACAAAGAAAAACCCCGTTCACTTTAACGGGGTTTGAAACTTTTCTTTTAAAGCACGTTCTACAACAGGAGGTACAAGATCTACTACACTTCCTCCATATCTCGCAACTTCTTTCACAATGCTCGAGCTTAAAAATGAGTATTGATTGTTTGTCATAATAAAAAAGGTTTCAATGTTTTCATCTAACTTTCGATTCATAGAAGTAATTTGCATCTCATATTCAAAATCAGAAACTGCTCGTAATCCACGTAAAATCGCGTTCGCATTACGCATTTTTGCATACTCAACTAGTAGTCCACTATGTGAATCTACTTTGACATTAGGAATATCCTTTGTTGCTTCTCGAATTAAATCTAAACGCTCTTCCACTGAAAAGAACGGTTTTTTTGACGAGTTGTTTAAAACTACTACGTATACCTCGTCAAATACTTTTGCTCCCCTTTTAATAATATCCAGATGCCCAAGGGTAATTGGATCAAAACTTCCCGAAGAAATAGCTATACTTGTCATTCCGTCCCCTCACCTTCATACTTATAAATCGATATCGCTGTAATGCCATAATTTTCAGCTCGCACTTTTACAAGTCTTCCTATAGCCTCAGGTAAAACTACATCATTACCATGCTCCGCCATAATTAAACCATCGTTATGTAGTAATCCATGTTGATCCATTACACTAATTAAAGATACAATTTTTTGATCTTTATATGGAGGATCAATTAATATAAGATCAAATGATATTTCACGTTTTATAAGTGCTTTTATCGCCCGTTCTGCATCATTCCGATATACTTCAGCTTGTTCCTGTATTCTACAACTTTCTAAATTTTGATGGATTACCTTTATCGCTTTATTGTCTCGATCAACAAAAATTGCTTTATCAATCCCTCTACTTATAGCTTCGATTCCAAGACCACCGCTACCACCAAATAAATCAAGAGCGACACCCCCATCAAAATAAGGGCCTATCATATTAAAAATGGATTCTTTTACTTTATCAGTCGTTGGACGTGTTGTATTACCTGGCACCGCTTTAAGTGGGTGTCCTTTACATTTTCCTGAAACTACTCTCATCTGTTGTCACTACCTTTATTTCAATCTATCGAGCAATTATAGAAAGCCTTTCTCCATTCGGTAACCGCTACCAAACTTTACGATTCCATTCATCTTCCAACGAAGACTAGAAGAACTTAGCTTAAAATAACCGCTCTGCATTTTTATGTATTCATCTCACCATTCGCTAACACGAACTATTCGTTTCACTTTATCTTTTTTATCCTATCATAAAATAAAAAAAAGAAAAATAAAAAGCCCAACATAAAATTTAATTTCATCATGTATATCTTCATTTAGATTGGACATAAATAACTATAACAACATCACCTTCGATGTTGTTGCCAACCGCGGAGAAGACTTACGTTTCCCCATAAGTTCTTCCTCCGGTTTCTCCTCTCCCTTTGCCTTCTTACTAGTACATGCTAGTATAAGAAGGGCCCTGCTTTGCAGGGTTTTTTTTCTTTGTCTACTTTTCATTTAAAAAGTGAGATGGTACAGTAAAAGAAAGAGGAGGAAAAGATATGATTCAACGCTTTATAGAACTCGGAGAGGGCTACTCTGATTTATATGAATTACTTGAAATTGCCAAAGCAAATCAAGAACGTATAACACATATGTTACAATTTGAAACAATTAAAAATGAAAAAAAAGTGTGCTCACTTGTTGTAATATTAAAACCAACTACTACTGGTGATTTCCAACCATTATACATATGTCGTGAAGGCATTCCTGTACTTGAAAATAAAAAAAGTAAACGCGTCATTTTATTTGAAGAAACGGCAGAACAACTTGGAAAAAAAGTGACTACCTTTACGGTAAAACCGTCCACAACTTTCCCAGAAAAAGAACTGTTTTTCAATCATTTAATTGGTATTTTACGAATGAATAATTTTATTCCTCCAATGAAATAATGTGTTATTTCAAATAAAAAATCCCCTGTTAAAATTAGCAGGGGATTTTTTCTATTAGCTATAATCGTATTCTTTTGCCCGATCAGGACGTGAATTTTCAAATTCCGTTTTTAAATACGGGCGGTACGACTGTTCTATCTTTTTCACAAAAGGAAGTTTGTTCAACTTTTGCATCATATGCTCAATTTGTTCCATATCACAATATACTACTGCATATTTTAAACGTTTTGATATGTAATGTATGTTACCATATTTTCTTAAAATCTTGGCATGTTTCAATGAATGTAAATAAACAATCATACTTTGTCGTTGCCCGAACATAATCTTCTCCATCTTCTCCTTTTAAAAACATATATTTTATATTTTATGAAAACCAATCAGAAATTTATGACATTACAGGACAAACTCTGTATACGTTTTCTTCTATCTTCTAAAAAACGGGGTGATTTACCCCGTTTTTTTACAACCGCAACCTCCGCCGGTACCACAACCGCCACCACAGCCACCAGCATCAAAAAATGGATTTCCTGTTGGAACTTTGATGGAAGAGGACACCTCAGAACCGATTGCTACACTAACTTCATCTAACAACTTTTGTAAAGCCGTTTCTACTCGTTTAAAAGCTGCAATCTTATCATGTAAATCTACAGAACGCTTCAATTCCCTCATTTTCGTCGAAACGAAAGTATAGTCAGGATGATATTTACCGAAACGTTGCACTTCCTCATATCGTTCTTTCATCGCTGTAAATTGCTGAATTAACGTCTGAACTTCCATATCTTCATGCAAGTCTTTATAATATTTACGGTAATCTTCTGCTATATCTGAACAGATGATCGCTTTTGCAAGCTGCTCTGCCTTATCTAATATTAATACGCTTTCTAGCGTCACTACAATCATGAGAGACACCTCCGAGTATTTATCATACCACATTTAGAATAGAACTACTAATTGAAGTGTCTCACTAAACAGAAAGATATCATTCTAACTATTTTTTAATAATTTCAGTACACATTTATACATTAATATGTTCCGCGATGTTGTATTTAACAACATCCCACTTCCCACTATTTTCATTCACATAACTAATACATGCGTTTTTTAACGGTGTCTTAAACGAAATATCTTCCGGAGCAATTGCATGTAAAATTGCTTTTATCGCATGAGAATGGGCTACAATAATAATACGTTTGCCAGAATGAGTTTCTGCAACATCTTTTACCGCAGCAAAACAACGAGCTACAATTTCTTCATCTTGCTCCATACCTTCTACTTTACCTTCTGCAATTAATTCCCTAACAGTCGCAACTGGCTTCCCAGAAGCTTCACCAAAATTACGTTCAACAAATCGCTCATCTAATAAAATTGATTGTAATCCAGTTGCCTCTGCAATTTCCTTAGCTGTTTCTTGCGCTCTAATTAATGGGCTACTTATAATTATATCCCATGCCTCCGCTTGCAAAGCAGCTGCACTTTGACTCGCTTGCTTCTTCCCCACTTCATTAAGCGGAATATCTTCACGTCCCTGAATAATCTCTTGAAAATTCCAATCAGTTTGTCCATGTCGTACTAAACAAATTTCCGTCATGCTCATGCTGCAACTCCTTTTTAAATAATCCGCTTCTATTGTATCAAAAGTTCTGCATGACGGACATAGTTTTCCCTTCCAATTATGTTGCATTTTGCTGCTTCATATACTGAAACATATCAATCATAATGGAAGCAACTGCCAATTGATTTTGAAATTTCTCAACTTTATCTGGTATCGTTTTTTTGAAATGTTGCATAGCTGCTAACTCAAATGCCTCTTTTTCTTCAGGGTTTCGCGTTAATTTTCTATACCAGTAAGGTTGCTCCCTAATATAGCGAGATAAATCCTCATCAGCCTTTATAAACTCCATAATTTCTGCTCTCATCCGCTTTCCTCCTAATCCTTCTGAAAGAAAAATGGATTATTTTCTGAAGTACTCTCTTCTTGCTGCGTGCGTTTTCCTTGAAATTGTTGAAAAACTTGTTGCACACTCCCAATAGCACTCGTCACATTGGCTAAATGATGTTGCATTTGTTCCACGTCTAACTTTTTAAAGAAAGAAAGCATTTGTCCCATCACATCAGCAGTTTTTTCCTCTTCAGTTCGAGTATCCTTTTCTTTTCCATTTTCTTTTTTCTTTTCTTTTACCGAAGAAAAAGCAGGCGCTCCATCCGGTCTAAAAGTTGCCCATATTGGATCTTCTTCACCAAGTAAGTACCATTCCTCATAAAACTGTTGCCAAGTTTTATGACCACTTCGAACTTCATGAACCATTTTAGGGTGATGGTTTACAAACTCTTTAAACTGTTGAACCGATGGATGTAACGGTCCTTTTGTTGTCGGCATAATCCTCACCTCTTCATGTATATCTACTATATAATAAGAAAAAAAAGGCGCATGGTTCGCCTATTTTTAGACGATTCATGCACCTTTTTATCCTACTATTTGCATAGGGGAAGATTCCCATCCACAATTTACAGTTTCATTTTATTTCCGAATAAAATTTTGTGTATAAAACTTATCGTATACGCCAACACCTAATCCTGTAAATTGTTCATTCAATAAATTTTTTCGATGTCCCTCACTATTTAACCAACCTTGCAATGCCGCAACCCCATCACTATGTTGCGCCGCTATGTTCTCACCGGCAAGTTGAAATCCTACTTTCCCGCGCTGTAAACGATCTCCTAACGTACCTAATGTAGGTGAATCGTGTGAAAAGTAATTATTATCCTTCATATCTTTACTATGACCGATTGCCACCTCTGCCGTTTGTTGGTCCCACGCTAATAACGGTAAATTATGACGGCTTCGAATAATATTTGTTAAATCAAAAATTTGTTGCATATTCCCATTCTCTATTTGTTTCATTTTATCTGGAGTTAATGGTTGTTCTGCTAATAATTCACCCGAATAAACGAGCTGATACGGTCTTTGACGTAATAACGTTTCGTCATCCATATAACGAACACCGACAAGCTCATGCGTAAAATGATCAAAATATAATTGTGCCCAACCATCTTCTACTGGTACTAATGGTTGTTCCATCACTTCGGTATCAGATAACTCAAATTGATAACTATTCTTTCCTCTTTTTAACGAAATCTCATGAGAAAGTGGATTCTTTTTATACACATCTTCATACTTTTCATTTATATAATAAGGTGGCACCTTAACTTGCTCACCAGCGACATACGCCGTTACAATTTTACGTTCAGCAACCCCAAATTGAACATACTGAGCTAAATCTTGATTGTATACCCACCATTCATATCCGTAAGCAGATGGTTCTATTCGAGAAGGTTCGCCCCATTTTGCTAATAAATTTTCAGAGTCCCCACCAATCATATTTAAAACCGTATCAGAAGAGTCTTCATTTACTTGTTTTTTCTTTTTCACAATTTTATTTTCTTGCTTTGATTGAGATGGGGTTAATATATATTGTGAAACGAGTAATTTCCCGTATAAATCAACAGCTAAAATTAAAATTGTAATCATTACGATACGCAATAATTTCTTCAATCGATATACCTCCTGCAAAAAACATAAAATTGAGATATACACAAATCCTTTTCTTTCCTTTTTTTGTGTGTACCGTACTCTTTTCACTATATCATATTTTCGCAAAAAAAGTCTGGATTATCCCTTTTCTCTCAATATGAATTGCACTTTCTTATTATTCATACTATTATAAAAATAATGGTGTAACATTAAAAAAGGAGGTATTTTATGCAATTTACAAATACGAAATTTAATGGGGCAGTCGTTGATTTAACACTATTAACAGAGATTATGGAAAAGAACCATTTTGTACTTGCTGGACAGTGGGATTATGAACGAGTTACATACGATTATAAATTCGAAATATTAAACGATGTTTATTATTTACGTGTACAAGGTTTAGCTGTTGAAGGTGACATTGGCAGCAGACACGCTGAAATAAAGCTACTCCCTCCCTTATTAGGTAAACATTATTATCCTCACGGCGTTGAATATGGTGATGGTGAAACTTTCCCAACGAATGTCATTCAAAAAAGCGAACAACTCCTACAAAATATCGAAAAAGAGTTAAAAGAATTCCAAATCATTGAGTAAATAGAACAAGCGCATCAATATGATGCGCTTGTTCTATTTATCTTACTTAAGAATGAATCGTCTTTTTGACTGGATACCCATAAATAGTTCCATCCTTTACTTTAATCTCATCTTCCCAAGGAACCTTATATTTACCTTCAGCTAAATCTTTTACAAACGTATATGGGTTTTCTTTCACCCCACCAGGAGTCGCTACATATCCCCTTGAACCTAGATTATATATATTATTTTCGAGACCCCATCCTAATCTAGCTTGATCTGCTAGCTCTGGATATACTTCAGCAGTAACAATCTCCCAAGGATTTCGGTGTCCCTGCACTAAAGTAGTCCCATCAAAATTACATACTTGTCCTTCACCAAAATAATAAAATACACCATCATAACCGGCTAAGTTCACCGACAATGTATACATTAAATTTTGCCATGCATTCGAACGATTAGTTAACATCCATTGTTCACTAACTTGTGTGCTATATCCAGAAATACGAATCAAGACATTTGCACCTTTATAAGCTGCTTCACGAGCTACTTCAGGAAACATACCATCATGACAAATACAAACAGCTAATTTACTTCCTCCTGGTCCATCACAAACAGGTAAACCTAAATCTCCAGCCTTCCAAGGTTCAACTGGCACCCAAGGATTTAGCTTACGATACTTCAAAATCATTTCACCTTGTGGATCAATAATTATTGCTGTATTATACGGTTCTCCACCATCAGGATTTCTTTCCATTATAGAAAAAACACCATATACTTCAGACTCTTTACATGCCTCAGCAAACAAGTCTGTTTCTGGCCCAGGGACCGTACATAAAAACTCTTCTGTAGTCCATTTTTTTGTATTAAGCCCTTGCGTACTATATTCTGGAAATACTATCAATTCCAATCCAGGATACCCTGCTTTAGTTGAATGAATTGTTTTTATGATCTGTTTAATTTGTTTATCAATGTCTGCACGTGACTCTACTACCGGTACTGGATATTGTATTAATGCTGCTAAAAAACCACTAATTGGCTTTACCATACTTCCACTACTACCCATTTAAATTCCCCCTTAAAATAGTCCTTGTTTTATTAAAGATAACAATATAAATTTGTAACTCTCTAAAAAACTTGTACTACACATGGAATTATTATGCATTAAAGCTAGTAGTAAATCTTATATCCACTTTTAGTACATGCCTACACTAACTTAACATAAATAATTAGAAAATTCAATCTATTAAAGTTTAGTAAAACTAAAAAAGTGTATGGAAACCCATACACTTTTTTACTTCGTTTGTAAATACGGCGGCAATTGTTGTAACTGCTCTTTATCCTTTTCACGCTCTCTACGTGCCCATCTAAAGAATACATAGCCAATAATCGTACCGTACACTATTTCCTGGACAATTTTCATAATGATGCCGCCTGTTTGTTGGTCTTGTACGATCGGCATCCAGTGTAAAAATTCTGGTCCAGTTATATTTAAATCAGATAAAGTTCCCGCTGGTACACATAGTTCCATCGCCTTCATCCAAGCAGCCGGATCCGTATACGTTGCAAATAACGGTGCAGTCGCAAAAATTATTAACGCGCAAGCTGGCGTTAATAATATACCGTTAGCAAACATATAACCAAGTTTCTTTATATCACTTAACGTTTGATATTCTGGTAATGGATTTAGCATCGGCCACCACATCATGATTGCCGTAAAGAACAATATAGCGAGACAGATAGGATGAGCAATTTGACTTTGTTTTACTGCATCAAAAACAACTGGTAAATGATAAAAAGAAAACAGGCCATTAAATACAAACAATGCAATAAGTGGCTTAGCAAATACCTTTAATATAATTTGAACGAACTTAAAAGAAGTAATATAACGATATAACCAAACTGGTATACCAAGTAACAATAACGGCGGAACTGCAATATACATGACTGCCATTTCGAACATATGTGCACTAAATATAATATGACCAATTAAATCAATAGGACCTCCCTTTACAAAATACAAAAGAACAATTCCGGTCGTAAAATAAAAAACTTGCTTCTTACTTACCTTCGTCGCATGTTCAAATCGCATTCTATATGGCCCAATAATTAAAAAATATCCAATGAGGATCGAAAGCATAAATAATAAAAAGATTGGACTCCATAGCGCTTGAAAACCAAATATCCACAAGTTACTCATTTTCACACCTACCTTCTTAAGGTTATCCGTTCACATAACATGAAGAGGGAGCTGTGTCAACACAAGCTCCCTTATTCTTCACTTTTCAAATCCACACAATTGTCATAAAAGCTAAAATTGTAATTAATCCGATCAGCAGACCAGAATAAAGAAAGAAACTTGCCGCTTCATGTCCTTTATGACTCATATGCATAAAATAATACAATTGAAAAATTACTTGTACCACCGCTAATAGTAAAATAAATGGTACTGAAAAAGTCGGACTAAAAGTTTTCGGATATGCTACCGCTGCAAATGCAACTAATGTTAAAAAAATCATTAATGCAAATGTAATAACTTGATGCTTCATTTCCTCCGCACTTTTTCTTTTCCGATAAACAAGATCAACTTTAGGATTATTCGTTTGCTTTATCGCCATTGTTTATCCCACCATTCCCATTAAATATACTACAGTGAAAATAAACACCCAAACTACGTCAATAAAGTGCCAATAAATCGATGCAACATAAAACTTCGGTGCATTGTATAAATTTAGACCTCTCTTCGCATTCCTAAAGATTAATGTTAAAATCCAACACAATCCAAACAATACGTGGAGTCCATGTGTACCAACAAGAGCATAAAACGCGGAACCAAATGCGCTACTTCTCATAGTATGCTTAAATTCATGCGTATAATGATAAAACTCATATATCTCAAATCCTAAAAACCCTAAACCTAGCAGCACTGTTACTAGTAGCCAAAGTTGCATTTTCTTAAAATTAAAGTTTTTCATATGATACATCGCATATACGCTCGTTAAGCTACTCGTTAATAAAAGCATCGTCATAATGAAAACGAGTGGCATTTGGAACATCTCTTGAGATGTTGGTCCGCCATTTGTAGAATTCTTTAACGCTAAATATGTGCCAAATAAGGAAGCGAACAATACTGTTTCGCCTCCAAGAAATAACCAAAAACCGACAAACTTATTTTTCCCCTCAAGGGTTGCTTTTTCAGGCTCTGCTGGAAATGTTTCATTCGTTAATTTTTCATCTACATGCATTACGCCTTGCCCCCCTTATCTTCTAAATCTTCTTTATGAATATGATATCCATGATCATCAATTACTGAACGTAGGAACATTGTACCAAACGTAATAATTAAACCGATAATTGCTACTAATAACCAAAACTTATCTTTTCCACCCTGCATATACATTGCACCGAATGCCGCTATAAACAATCCTAAAGAAATGATAAATGGTGAAAATGATGGATTTGGCATATGAATATCACCCACTGGTTCCGCCGCTGTCATCTCTTTATTCCCTTCACGTTTTTCAATCCAAAACGGATCTAACCCGCGAACAAATGGTAATTGTTTAAAGTTATATTCTGGTGTAGGTGCTGGCATTGTCCATTCTAATGTACGTCCATCCCACGGATCACGACCAGCCTTTTCTTTTGATACTGTTGTTTTAATTACATTGAATAGAAGAACAATCGTTCCAAGAGCCATAAATACTGCTCCAATAGAACTAATCATATTGCCCATTTCCAACCCTTGACCTTCAAGATATGTGTAGTAACGACGTGGCATACCAATTAAGCCAAGGAAATGCTGAATGAAGAACGTTAAATGGAAACCGATAAAGAATAACCAAAATGTTATCTTTCCTAACGTTTCATTCAATACTTTATTAAACATCAGCGGCCAATAATAATGGGCTCCTGCAAGTAAACCAAATACAACACCACCGACAATTACATAATGAAAGTGAGCTACTACGAAATAGTTATCATGAAATTGATAATCAGCTGGTGCAGATGCTAGCATAACACCTGTAACTCCTCCCATTACGAATGATGGAATGAAGGCTACTGCCCACATCATCGGTGTCGTAAAACGAATACTTCCGCCCCACATTGTAAAGAGCCAGTTGAATATTTTAATACCGGTCGGAACCGCAATCGCCATTGTTGCAACTGAGAAAATAGCATTTGCAACTGGACCAAGCCCAACAGTAAACATATGATGCGCCCATACCATAAACCCTAAAAATCCAATTAATACTGTCGCAAACACCATCGATGAATAACCAAATAATCGTTTTTTCGAAAACGTCGCAAAGATTTCTGAGAATATTCCGAAAGCTGGGAGTATAAGAATGTATACTTCTGGATGACCGAAAATCCAGAATAAGTGCTCCCATATAATTGTATTCCCGCCCAGTGCTGGATTAAAGAAACTTGTTCCAAATAAGCGGTCTAACATTAAAAGTCCTAATCCTACAGTTAACGGCGGAAAAGCAAATAATATTAATGAAGATGTTACAAATGTCGTCCACGTAAACATCGGCATACGCATATACGTCATCCCTGGCGCACGCATATTAATAATGGTTACAAGGAAGTTAATACCTCCAATTAATGTACCTATACCGGAGATTTGCAAGCCAAGCACATAAAAATCAACACCATGGCCTTTAGAGGCTAAAGCTAAAGATGCATAAGATGTCCATCCTGCATCAGGCGCTCCACCTAAAAACCAACTTAAATTTAAAAATACTCCACCAAAGAAAAATAACCAAAATCCGAGTGAATTCAAAAACGGGAACGCTACATCACGTGCACCAATTTGAAGTGGTACAGCGGCGTTCATAAATGCAAACACGAGTGGCATAGCTGCGAGGAAAATCATTGTTGTACCGTGCATAGTTAATACTTGATTATAAGCATCCCCAACAAGAAAAGCGTTGTTAGGAATCGCTAATTGAAGGCGAATAAATAGAGCTTCTATTCCGCCTATTATAAAAAACAATCCACCTGCAATTAAATAGAGAATGGCAATCTTTTTATGGTCTACTGTCGTTAAATAATCCCATATGACAGCACCCATCCCCTGTTTTTTTGCTACAGAACTCACGTTTTCAACCTCCCCTTCGCGAATAATCCCTCTTTACTTTTCAACTTTTAACGTTTGTAAGTATGCATTTAATGCATCAATTTGATCGTCTGTTAAGTTGCCATATTTACCAGTCATTTTATTTCCTGGTTTCATATTTTCAGGATCTTTCAGCCATTTTTTTAAGTTTTCTTCATTGTTTTCAGCAATGCCGGCAACTGTATCGCGATCCGCAAAGTTTGCTAAGTTTGGTGCGATACGAGCGGAAGGTGGTCTACTATCATTAGATCCAACTGCGTGACAACCAATACAGCTTTTATTAAATATTTCTTGGCCTTCTTGCGCCTTTGTTGAAGCTACTTCTTTCTTCCCATCAATTTTCTTCATATCAGCAAGCCACTTTTTGTACTCGCTTTCATCTAAAGCTTTCACTTTGAATTGCATTAAAGAATGTGATGGGCCGCAAAATTCTGTACAAAAACCATTATAAGTGCCCGATTTATCTGCCTTTAACCACATTTTGTTCACATTATCTGTATTTGTATCCATTTTCCCAGCTAAAGATGGAACCCAAAACGAATGTTTAATATCGGCACCCTTCAAATTCAAATACACTTTCTTACCTGTGGGGATGACTAAATCTTGAGAAGTTACTATCTTTTCTGATTTATAAGAAAATTCCCACCAATAAAGATTCGCTGTTACATCAACAACGATAGTATCTTTATCAATATTCTTTTTCTCCATCGCACTTACATCAGCAAGTTTGAATGTATATGTAACCGTCGGAACAGCTAAGATTAGCAAAAGAATAATCGGAATAACTGTCCATATAATTTCTAGTTTGTGATTCCCTTCAACTTGCTCCGGAATATAATCTTCCTGACCTTTCTTTTGTCGGAAACGCACAATTACATATAAGAAAATAATAGTAACTACTAGTACTACTCCTACCATGATCGCACTTGCTAGTAAGAGCAGATCATATTGCATTTTTGCTACTTCTCCTTGCGGAATTAAAGTAGATTGAAAGGCTTTACCGCATCCCCCTAACAGTAAAGCCAGCAGTGAAACGAACGAAAGCAGTCGCCACTGTTTCTTCATACAAACAACCCCCACTTTCCTTGTGAATTAGATTGTACTTTATAGTTAAGTAAAGTAAATCTCAACGTAAAGAAATCCAATTATGTCGTTGTCTTAGAAGAATGTAACTACAATCATTGATACAAATAAGATTGTTAAATAATTTAGGGAATAAACAAACATTTGCACAGACCATTTGATGTCATCTTTCTTACGGAAGCCATAAAAACCTAAAACGATCCATCCGATGTTAAGCAGTGTTGCAATTACCATAAATGTTATCCCTAGTCCACTCATATAAAATGGTAGTGGTAATAAACATACTGTCCAAATCATAATTTGGCGTTTCGTAATTTCAAATCCATGAACTACAGGAAGCATTGGAATTCCTGCGTTTCGATATTCATCAACACGTTTCATTGCTAATGCAAGGAAATGTGGGATTTGCCAAATAAACATAATTAAAAATAACATCCAAGCAATTGGATGGCCTAAAGATGGATCGATTGCTGCCCATCCAATTAAAGGTGGAACTGCACCAGATATACTACCTACAACAGTATTTAGTGTATACTTTCTCTTTGTCCATAAACTATATAGAACAACATATGTGAAAGCACCAATAAATCCCATTAAGACTGCCATTGGTGTTGTTAATAATAAAAATACAAAACCAAGAAGTAATATAACTAGTCCAAATGTAAGTGCAAATCCTGGTTTATACTTTCCAGTAACCGTTGGACGGGTCTTTGTTCTTTCCATTAATGGATCGATGTCTCGATCAATGTAGTTGTTTAAACAACATACCCCTGCCATAACTAAACCAGAACCAACGATTGTAAAGAATAACTTATCCAGATTGTCCATTACACTTAATCCATTAAAGTGTAATGCCAACCAAAATCCTGTAAATACAGTAAGTGTATTTGAATTTACAATCCCCATTTTAACGAGCGCTTTTAAATCTTGTAACCGAGTTGTTTCCGGTACGCTTGTAACAGCAGACTCATCATGCAGCTCACTTGTTGCATGGTTCATCACTTTAACCCCCTCTTAAAACTTTCATCTTTCTTTTTGCGCCTATTTCAAATTGAAATATTTCGCTTCTATATAGCAATATTATTACAGTAGAAACATTGTTAACCCATTCTACTACTAATCTACGCCCATACTCCAATATATTAAATCATATTTCCCGAACATTTTGTGAAGAAAACATGAACTTTTTGTGTCGAACATAAAAAAACTTAATTGTTACTTATCCATATCATAACATGATGTTACCTTCTATAATAAACTTTTTTGTCATATTTAACACGTATTCTCCCCATTTCTTTTCAAAATAGCCTATTTTTCACCTAAAAATTTCCTTATAAACCTTATTTCCACACCCGTTTTCTCTTCCCTGTCTTCCCCCTCCATTTCTTTGCTATTTTATTATTTTTTATATATCATAGGAACTAGCGCGTTTTATTCTATACATAATGGAATGAAAATATTTCGCAATAACTTCATAGCAGAAAGATGGTGAAAGAGATTGCAACGCTTTATTAAATGGTTAGCAGTCATTACGAGTCTTGATTTATTAATAGTTTTATTAGGAGGCGCCTTAGTTACAAAAACAGGCTCTGGCCAAGGATGCGGTAAATCATGGCCACTTTGTAACGGTGAATTTGTTCCATCTAATTTATCAATGGAAACTATTATTGAACTAAGTCATCGCCTTACATCAGGATCAGCAGGAATTCTTGTTACTCTCCTTTGTATTTTGTCCTGGAAATATTATAAACATGTGCGCGAAACAAAAACGTTAGCAATTTTATCCTTCGTATTTTTAGTTGCACAAGCATTAATGGGAGCCGCAGCGGTTGTTTGGGGGCAAATGCCAGCTGTACTTGCTATCCATTTCGGTATTTCCTTAATTTCATTTGCTTCTGTCATTTTATTAACGTGTCTTATCTTTGAAATTGACCAAAAATTTGATGCACGTTCACTTATTATGGACAAAAAAATGAAATTTCATATTTATGGTGTAACAATTTACAGTTATATTGTCGTCTACACAGGGGCTTTAGTCCGTCACGAACGAGCTAGCTTAGCCTGTCCAGACTTTCCTTTATGTAGCAAAAATAGACCTATGCCAACTCAATTACATGAATGGGTTCAAATGGGACATAGAGTTGCAGCGATGTTAATTTTCGCTTGGATACTATACGCGATGATTCTCGCTATCCGCCATTACAAACAGCAGCCTGTCGTATACTGGGGATGGATCATCTCATTTATCCTTGTTACACTTCAAGCTATCGTAGGAATTTTAGTCGTATTTACAAATGCTAGTTTATCAATGGCATTATTACATTCCCTATTCATTTCTTGCTTGTTTGCTGTACTATGCTATTTAGTTATGTTAGGTACAAGAAGTAAAGTGAATGCAAAAGAAGCTGCATCAATTTCTAAACAAACAAAATAAATGAAAATACCTTGCCCGAATTGGCAAGGTATTTTTTCGTAATAAAAAAGAGCTGTGTTTCCACAACTCTTTTTTATTTTAGTGATCTAATTCAATGAGTAAGTCACCCGTTTGAATTGCATCTCCATCGTTAACATATACTTTTTTCACTTTACCATTAAACGGCGCTTGAACTGTCGTTTCCATTTTCATCGCTTCTGTAATTGCCATAGATTCGCCTTTTTTCACTTCATCGCCTTCTTTTACAACTACTTTAATAACCGTTCCTGGCATTGTTGCGCTAATGTGGTTTGGATTTTCACGGTTTCCTTTCACACGTTGTGCAACTGTCGCTTTCACACTTTCGTCTTTCACAACAATCTCACGTGGTTGACCGTTAAACTCCAAGTAAAGCACACGATTTCCATCTGGCTGAGGCTCTCCAATTGATACTAGTTTAACCATCAATGTTTTACCTTGTTCAATTTCCACATCGATTTCTTCACCAAGTCTCATACCATAGAAGAATGTTGGTGTATCAAGCACAGATACATTTCCATAAATCTCAGCAACTTTTTCGTAATCCATAAATACTTTTGGATATAATGCATATGCAACTACATCAAACATCGTCACTTCGCGTCCAAGTTTATGGAATAGCTCTTCTTTTAACGCGTCGAAATCTACTGGTTCTAATAATTCACCTGGTCTTACTGTTAATGGTTCTTTCCCTTTTAAAATAATTTCTTGTAACTTTTTCGGGAAACCACCATATGGTTGTCCTAAATCTCCAGAGAACATTTCAACAACAGATCCTGGGAAGTCCATAGAATGTCCACGCTCTAAAACATCTTGTTCTGTTAAGTGATTTTGAACCATGAATAATGCCATATCACCAACAACTTTAGATGATGGTGTTACTTTAACAATATCACCAAACATGTCATTCACACGGCGGTACATTACTTTCACTTCATCGAAACGATCGCCTAAGCCAACCGCTTTCGCTTGTTGTTGTAAATTACTATACTGTCCGCCTGGCATTTCGTGCATATATACCTCTGTATGAGGAGCATTCATACCACTTTCAAACGGTGCGTAGTATTTACGTACATCTTCCCAGTAATGAGATAATTTTTCTAATGAATCTATATTAACATCTGGCTGTCTTTCGTTTCCACCTAACGCATAGTATAGCGTGTTCGCACTTGGTTGTGACGTTTGACCAGCCATAGAACTTACTGCTACATCGACAATGTCAACACCTGCTTCAATTGCCTTCGTATACGTTAATATACCATTTCCACTCGTATCGTGTGTGTGCAGGTGAATCGGAATCGATACCGTCTCTTTTAATGCTGAGACTAAATCATATGCTGCATTTGGTTTTAGTAAGCCCGCCATATCTTTAATACCTAAAATGTGAGCTCCTGATGCTTCTAATTCTTTTGCTAAATTTTTATAGTAATTTAAATCATATTTACTACGCAGTGGATCATGAATATCCCCTGTGTAACACATCGTTGCTTCTGCAATTTTACCAGTATCTCGTACAGCATCAATCGCAACTCTCATACCTTCTACCCAGTTTAAGCTATCAAAAATACGGAACACATCAATTCCAGCTTGGGCAGAACACTCCACAAACTTTTGAATTAAATTATCCGGATAGTTTTTGTAACCAACCGCATTTGAAGAACGAAGTAACATTTGGAATAAAACATTTGGCATTTTTTCACGAAGATCTAGTAATCGTTCCCACGGATCTTCTTTTAAGAAACGATATGCAACATCAAACGTTGCACCGCCCCACATTTCTGCTGAGAATAAGTTCGGTAACATTCTCGCTGTCGGCTCTGCAATTTGGTGTAAATCTTTTGTGCGAATACGCGTTGCAAGTAATGACTGATGCGCATCACGGAATGTTGTATCCGTTAAAAGTACACGTTTTTGATCTTGTACCCATTTTACTAATCCGTCTGCTCCACGCTCATCCAAAATTTGTTTCGTTCCATTTTTGATTGGCTCTGAGTGTAATACATTCGGTATACGAGCATCTGGGAAAATTGGTTTCTCTTTTTTCCCTACTCCTGGGAAGCCATTTACTGTTACTGTCCCGATGTAATTTAACATTTTCGTTCCTCGGTCTTTACGTTTCGAGAACAAGAATAGTTCAGGTGACGCATCAATAAATGAAGTGTCATATTCCCCTGATAAGAAGTTTTTATGTTTTACTACATTCTCTAGGAATGGAATATTCGTTTTAATACCACGGATACGGAATTCTTTTAAGTTACGTTCCATTTTTGCAGCAGCTTGTTCAAAAGTAAGCGCCCATGTTGTAACTTTTACAAGTAAAGAATCATAGTACGGTGTAATAACAGCACCTTGGAAACTATTACCTGTATCAAGACGAACTCCAAAGCCACCACCTGATCGATATGCCATAATTTTCCCTGTATCCGGCATGAAATTATTTAGTGGATCCTCAGTCGTTACTCGAGATTGTATTGCAAATCCATGTACAACAACTTCCTCTTGCTTTGGAACACCCACCATTTTACTATGTAATGCATGTCCATCAGCTATTAAAATTTGTGATTGAACGATATCGACTCCTGTAATCATTTCTGTAATTGTATGTTCTACTTGAACACGCGGATTCACTTCAATGAAATAGAAATTATCATCTTTTACAAGAAATTCAACTGTTCCTGCGTTTAAATAATTTACATTTTTCGTTAATTTCACAGCAGCATCACAAATACGCTGACGCAAATCATCTGAAAGCGACACACTAGGTGCAATTTCTACTACTTTTTGATGACGACGTTGTACAGAACAGTCTCGCTCGTATAAATGAACAACATTGCCCTCTTCATCTGCTAAAATTTGAACTTCTATATGTTTAGGTTTTTCAACGAATTTTTCTACGTATACTTCATCATTACCAAAGGCTGCTTTTGCTTCTGACTTTGCTCGATTATACGATTCTCTTAATTCTTCACTAGTACGTACAATACGCATACCACGACCGCCCCCGCCAAGGGAAGCTTTAATAATAATCGGGTAATCATACTTTTCAGCAAATTTTTCGACTTCTTCTAATGAATCTACTGGCCCATCACTACCAGGAATAACTGGAATTTGTGCTAGCTGCGCTTGTGTTCTTGCTTTTACTTTATCTCCAAACATATCTAAATGCTTACTTTTTGGACCGATAAAGATAATCCCTTCTTCTTCACAACGTTTTGCGAATTGAATATTTTCTGACAAGAAACCATATCCAGGGTGGATTGCATCTACATGATTACTTTTCGCAATCTCAATAATGCCCTCAATATCTAGATAAGCATCAATTGGCTTTTTTCCTTCCCCAACTAAATAGGATTCATCGGCTTTATAACGATGATAAGAACCACTATCCTCTTTAGAATAGATTGCAACTGTTTTTAATCCCAGTTCCGAACAAGCTCGAAACACACGAATTGCAATCTCTCCACGGTTAGCTACCAATACTTTTTGAATACGTTGCAGCTTTGTCATGATTTTCCCCCTCTACTTTCCTACCACTCTAGAGATAAAATATATACACACCATAAAGAGCGTGAAGTTCTTCACTTTCTACATTATATTATACTTAGAAAGCTTCACTTTATTTTTATCCATCATACCTTATTTTTTAACAAATGATAAGTTTTCTGAGCAATTTGTCTCACAAAAATAGTATAGCATACCTCTTCCTTTTCTAACAACTCAATTGTATATCACTTTTTCATTAATGTGATATACAATTTATCTTAAAGATAAATTAATACATCATATTTAAAACTACTTAAAAATAAAAAACACATCATGCTCTAAAGCACAATGTGTTTTATTTTACAACTACAAGATGTGGTCCACCTTGTTCTCTTTCTTTAACTGTCTCGTTCTGTTGTTTCTCTTGTCGTTTTACATGACTAGCAATATTGAGTAATATCCCCATCGCCAATAGATTAGCTAATAAGGAACTCCCGCCATAACTAACAAACGGTAAAGGAACTCCTGTAAGTGGTATTAATCCAGACATACCACCAACATTAACAAATGTTTGGACTCCAAACAAACTTGCAATTCCGATAGCTATTAAACTTCCAAATGGATCTTTACACTTTTGTGCAACTCTAAAGGCCCGAATAATTATAAGTAATAAACAGATTAAAATAATAGCCACACCTATAAAACCAAGTTCTTCAGATATAATTGCCATTATAAAATCCGTTTGTGGTTCTGGTAAGTAACCATACTTTTGTACACTATTTCCTAATCCTCTACCATTTAGCCCTCCCGAAGCAATTCCAATAAACGAATTTATTAATTGAAATCCATCCTTTTGCGGATCGCTAAATGGATCAAGAAAAACAGAAAACCGTGCTTTTTGGTACTGACTTAATTTATAACTCCCAAGAAAATACAACGCCGGAGCCCATACTATAGATGTTAACAAGAATCTCTTTATCCATAAATTCACATTAACTCCTGAACAAAGAAACATAATTCCTACTGTTCCCGCAATTAACATATCGGTACCTAAGTCATTTTGCTTTAAAATTAAAAACATGATTAAACCAACACCTAAAAGTACTGGTCCTGATCCTTTAAAAACAGACGTATTCGTTTCTTGCCTTTTCGCAAAGAAATGGGCCAATACGAGAATAACTGTTATCTTAACAAATTCCGCAGGCTGTATTCCAAATATCCATCCATTTGCACCATTTACCGCTTTAGCAAAGAAGGCAGCTGCTGCTAATAATGCTACACTAATTCCATAACTCCCCAATAAAAAGATTCGTTTTCTCCACACTTTATATGGGATAATAACAAGAATTATTAATACTATTGTCCCAGCAGCTAAAGTAATTAATTGTCTTTTAAAAAAGAAATTTGCTGGTTTATCAAACCTCGAAATCGCAACAATGGAACTAGAACTATATACCATTATAACTCCCAGCACACATAAGATAACAAGAGGAAGTAATAATGAATAATCCATTGATTTCCATACTCTTTTCATTTCATTTCCTCTCTCTGTTTCAATTTAATTATTGTTGTATTCCATATGTACATTGGTTCTTCCTGCTTTATTATACAAATAAAAAGCCCAAACTTTTTCAGTTTGAGCCCCCTTATTTGAACCCGTTATTGTTGTTTGTTTGTAAATGCTTCATGAAGTGCAGATAACTCACGTTCAAGCTCTCCTAACATTGCTTTCCCTTGTTCTTCTGCAATAAGACCAAGGCGAACTGCAAAATCGACTTCGCGGGATAGTCCAAACATTTGTGTGTCTAACACTTCTTCATATAATGGACATTGCGGCATTGTAAGATGGTCCATTTGCACCTTAATAAGTCTTAAAATCTTCTCCGCATCCGCTTGTAGAAGGGCTAGTGCCTTTTCCTGATGATTTGATACTGTCTCAGACGCCAAATTGATTCCCTCCGTTTCCGTCCTACTCTCTCCTATCTATTAATATTAGCGATAGTTTTAATAAATTGCAATAGAAACATTTTTTGTGACAATAGTGTCTAATACTATTATACTGAAAAGTGGGAGTATAACACAAATGGGGGAACAACAATGAGCGAAATTTTATTTATTAATGGAAAAGTTCGTTTTCCAATCACTATCGATCCAACCGTTTGGATCTTTGATGATCGAAAAGTAGATTTGACAACTTACTTTGATGAAACGAGAGAAAACACTTCAGAACTAGAAGCTTATTTAAAAAACACTTCGGAACATTGGGATCGCGAAATCCGTGATGGTGCTGCTTTCCCGCCGATACAACAAAGTGTAAAGAAATTTAAAAAAGAACAGCTAATTACTGGAACGTTTGGTATACCATTTCAACCTTTTCTTGCTAATGCCGAAATTTCAGATGACGCTACGCAAGTCGAGATCGAAACAGTAGATGATACAATAACGCTTCCATTAGAAACTGTCAAACATGCTATTCTTGGTTTTTCAAAAGAAGGAAAACCATTAAAAGAAGATGGACCTGTTCATTTATATTACAATGATGGATCTAATAGACAAAATCCAATCCGTAACATCCGCAAATTTACAATTATTTAAAGAAAAGGAGTGAGCTTTTGCTCACTCCTTTTTATAGTAAATCTGCGGCTAGTTGAGCTAAATTAGATCGCTCCCCTTTAACAAACTTTACATGACCACTAATACGTTGCTCTTTAAACTTCTCTACAACGTATGTTAAACCGTTATTATATTCATCCAAATACGGATGATCAATTTGCTGAGGATCTCCCATTAATACGATTTTACTTTTTTCTCCTACCCTCGTTAGTATCGTTTTCACTTCATGCTTCGTTAAATTTTGTGCTTCGTCAATTATAATGAATTGATCTGGAATACTTCTCCCGCGTATATACGTAAGAGCTTCTACTTCTATCGAACCCATTCCAGCTAAAATAGCATCTAACTCTCCTGGTTTTTTCGTATTAAATAAATACTCTAGATTATCAAAAATCGGTTGCATCCACGGTCTTAACTTTTCTTCTTTTTCTCCCGGTAAATAACCGATATCTTTCCCAACTGGAACAATTGGCCGTGCAACGAGTAGTTTTTTATATAACCCTAAATCTTCCGTTTGCATGAGCCCCGAAGCTAAAGCTAGTAATGTCTTTCCTGTACCAGCTTTCCCTGTTAGCGTAACTAGTGGAATATCTTCACGAAGCAACAATTCTAATCCCATAATTTGCTGCACATTTCGTGGTCGTATTCCCCATACTTGTTCATTGGGAAAAATAAGTTTCTTTACCTTCTTACCTAAATGATCCACAATACCTAGTGCTGAACTAGATCCACCTAACGCATCTTTCATTACTACAAACTGATTTGGATAAAAAGGATGATTTGCAATTTCGGATAAAGGCAATTCGCCTTTTTCATAAAAATAATCCAATTGTTCTTTTGATATATATCCTTCTAAAAATCCTGAATATATATTTTCCACTTCAATAACCCGATCACTTAAATAATCTTCCGCCTTTAAACCTATTGCATCTGCTTTTACCCTTACGAGCACGTCTTTACTTACTAAAATAACAGACTTCCCGTCCTCTTTTTCTTGTTCTTCTAAAGATAGATTTTTTGCTACAGCTAAAATTCGATTATCATTTGTTTTTTCTACAAAAATATCTTGTAGTTGGACAAACGAACGATGATTTAATTCAATACGAAATGTACCGCCGTTTTCTAGCGGAATACTTTCATGCAGTTTTCCTATTTCACGAAATTTGTCTATTAACTTAGATACATAACGAGCGTTTCGTCCTACTTCATCCATATAACGTTTTTTCGAATCAACCTCTTCTAATACAACTGCTGGAATCACTACTTCATTGGTTTCAAATGAAAAAATAGATAAAGGATCCTGCAAAAGTACATTCGTATCTAACACATAAATTTTATCCAACCTGTTACCCCCTGACTCCACTTTTAAATTTGTAGAACAAGGGTTTCATCCATAAAATATGGACGAACCATTGTTATAATTATATGTACCGTATAAACGAGGTAGAATCGAAATTTATAGCCATTAAACTTTTTATTTATTTTTTATTCATTTCTATTCAATATATTACTTTTAATTATAATTATTAACATAAAATCACAATAAGTAATTACAAAAGTTAATAACTGACTTTCTTATTTATCACATTTATAATTCTTTCATTCCTGCTAACACTTGGTTATCGAGCTTTTTAGCTGCACGAAGATCATACGTTTTTTCATATGTTGGCTCAATTGCAAGTTTTGCACCATAAAACATAACATCACGTACTTCTTGTACATTTACTTCTATTACAGTTAATTTTAGAGGAATGTCTTCCATTCTATCAGTCAAAATTTCACCTACACCACTTATGGAAAATACGGATTCATTCGCCATTATAGTCAATACCACTCCAGTACTATGTCTTATATTTTCCACAATACGTGAACGTTGATCTACTGCAAATCGAATACTAGTTTTACTCACTGCATACACCCAAGAAATAGCACTTACGTTAGGAACTTGTTTTTCAAAATCTGTTGTTGCTACCATAACAATACACTCTTTACGTAACGTTTGTACTAAATCATCTGTTAATGTGGGCTCTACTACATTCGCCATATTTCCACCTCCAAATATACTTCATATATCCTTATCATAACCTATTTTTTGAATTGCGAAAATATTATTTTTTCCCACTATTATTCAAAAACATTACACTTCCATGATATACTTATACTGATAGAATTCGTATTGAGGTGACGAAATGAGAGTCAAATGTATGATTTGTGATAAAAAAGATATGTTAGATGATGAAAATCCTATGGCAAAAAAACTGCGTAATCGCCCTATTCATACATATATGTGCATGGAATGTTCGGAACGAATTGCTGAACGTACGATGGAACGTCATGCAAGTGGTAATTTCCGATTATATCGTGATAAAAAAGTCGAAGACGATTGGTAAAATATAAATAAGTCCTTTATCAATATTGATAAAGGACTTATTTATATTTTTCAGGTTCGCGATTCATTTGATCCAAAAAACAATCAATAGCTTCTAATGGAAACCTTGCAGATTTTCTTTCTCCATTTATTTCATATGTAACTAAATACATTTCCTCGTTCTTCTTAACTTCCACATTTCTCAATTTATGTTCTTCATATATCATATTTTGAAATAACAAATACGTTTCTTTTGCAGCACTATCATCCGGACGTGCTTCGGCAACTGTTTTAATTGTTAACCAATTATATAACGCATCTTGTACGGAACGCATAAAACTCCCCCCTCATCCTGCTTTTTGTTGTCTTGCTTGACGTAATCGCAACCTATAAATCCCAAGTACAATTGCTGCTACAACAAGCCCCTCTCCAACAGGTAAGAAAACTGCAAAGAAAGTTAACACTGTACACCCAATCGCTAACGATATATATATCACTATATTTTTTATTATAGATAGTTTTCTTGCAAAACCTAAATTATACACAAGTGCACTTAATATAATAATGACGCCATACAGTAACCACATCCCTAGCTCTGGATTTTCATCAACTTTACATAACTTCGCAAAAAACGACATTCTTTCTAACACCATTTATCCCCCTTCCTCATAAATCAAACCATTTTTCTTTATGTACTTAATACAAGAGTAACCTGTGAAAAAAATACTGTCCACAAAAAGAGTAAATATTCTAAAAAATAAACATAAAAAAAACAGCTACCTTAATTAAAGGTAGCTGTTTTACTATTTTACGCTTCTACAGATTTCTTTTTCTTAGCAGCTCTTTCACGTTCGCTCTTATCAAGAATCTTTTTACGTAAACGAATTGATTCTGGAGTTACTTCACAGAACTCGTCATCGTTTAAGTACTCTAATGATTCTTCTAAAGTCATTAAGCGTGGTTTTTTCATTGTTGAAGTTTGATCTTTCGTCGCAGAACGAATGTTAGTTTGTTGTTTCATTTTCACAACGTTAACTGTTAAGTCATTCTCACGAGTGTGTTCTCCGACAATCATACCAGCATATACTTCTGTACCTGGTTCAACGAAGATTACACCACGATCTTCAACTTGCATAATACCGTATTGTGATGCTTTTCCTGTTTCAAGTGAAACTAGAACACCTTGACGACGTCCACCAACTTGTCCAGCGTGTACTGGTTGGTAGCAATCGAATGTATGGTTTAAAATACCGTAACCACGAGTTAATGTTAAGAATTCTGTTGTGTAACCAATTAAACCACGTGCTGGAACCATGAAAGTAAGGCGAACTTGACCGTTTCCGTTATTCACCATATCTAACATTTCACCTTTACGTGCACCCATAGATTCCATAATAGAACCAGTGTATTCTTCAGGTACATCGATTTGTACACGCTCTACAGGCTCACATCTTACGCCATCAACTTCTTTAATAATTACTTCTGGCTTAGATACTTGTAGTTCATAACCTTCACGACGCATGTTTTCAATTAAGATAGATAAATGTAGTTCCCCACGTCCAGATACGATCCATGCATCAGGAGACTCTGTATTATCTACACGTAAACTTACATCTGTTTCTAATTGTGAACGAAGACGCTCTTCAATTTTACGAGATGTAATGTATTTACCTTCACGACCTGCAAATGGACTGTTATTTACAAGGAACGTCATTTGTAGTGTTGGCTCATCAATACGTAATAATGGTAACGCATCTTGATGTTCAACTGGACATACTGTTTCACCAACGTTAATGTCTTCCATACCAGAAACAGCTACTAAGTCTCCAGCTTTTGCTTCTTCAATTTCTTGACGTTTTAATCCCATGTAACCAAATAATTTTGTTACGCGGAATTGTTTTACGCTTCCGTCTACTTTCATTAAAGCAACTTGTTGTCCAACCTTCATTGTACCGCGGAATACGCGTCCAACTCCAATACGTCCAACATAGTCGTTGTAATCAAGAAGTGCTACTTGGAATTGAAGTGGCTCTTCGCTGTTATCAATTGGTGCAGGAATATGTTCAATAATTGTATCAAATAATGATTTCATATTCTCTTCTTGATTTGCTGGGTTTGAATCTAAGCTTGCTGTTCCGTTCATTGCTGATGCAAATACAACTGGGAACTCTAATTGATCTTCGTTTGCACCAAGTTCGATGAATAAGTCGATTACTTCATCAACTACTTCATCAGGGCGAGCGAAGTCACGGTCAATTTTATTTACTACTACGATTGGAGTTAAGTTTTGCTCAAGAGCTTTCTTTAAAACAAATCGTGTTTGTGGCATACAACCTTCATATGCATCAACAACAAGTAAAACACCATCAACCATTTTCATAATACGTTCTACTTCTCCACCGAAGTCAGCGTGACCTGGTGTATCTAAAATGTTAATTCTTTTATCTTCATAGTGAATCGCAGTATTTTTCGCTAAAATTGTAATACCGCGCTCTCTTTCTAGATCATTTGAATCCATTGCGCGCTCTTCAACGTGTTCGTTCGCACGGAAAGTCCCCGCTTGACGTAATAACTGGTCAACAAGTGTTGTTTTACCATGGTCAACGTGGGCAATAATTGCTATATTACGTAAATCTTGTCGTTTTTTCAACATGTCCAACTCCTAATGTCTTTTTAATCCTTCTCTATTATAAGAGCGAAGGGGATACAATAGCAATTAAAATAAAATCAAGAATGAAAATATAGTTGTATTCTTACTTTTGTGAAAGTAAAATGAGATTGGAGGGTGAAGAAATGGAACACATTCAATATCGCTTTTTGTTAACTGCAATTATCGGTGTTATTTTCTTAATTGGTATCGGCATTATGATTGCTGAAAATAGTCCAATCGGTATTATTATTTGCATTATCGGCACATTTGTTACAGTTGGATACGGTTTTGTAACAAAAAGAAAAATGCGTAAATCGCAATAACGTCAAAAAGTAAGAAGCCTGTATACAGCCTCTTACTTTTTTTGTTACTTGGATATAAAGTGAAACTTTAATCAGTGGGGTTTTTCTTCATCCCCCCACTGATTATCAGCCCTCACCAATCGGGATAAACGATAACACTTCTTCATACACCCCTGGCTTCGCAACTAATACGCTACTCTTCTCTACGATAGAAAGTGGCACTCCGGAGAATGTTGTTACCTTGCCTCCAACTTCCTCTACAATTATCTGTCCCCCACCAAAGTCCCATGGTGATAATCTAGGCGTTACATATGCATCGATTCTTCCAGTTGCAACGTATACCATCTCTAATGCTGCACAGCCATATGATCTCGTGCCTCTTGCTTTCTTAACAAGTGCCATCATACTTTCCATATTAAGCAATGGATTGTCGGTAAGCCATATCGCATTTAAAGCTACAATACCTTGCTCTACAGTACCTTTTTCTAATAAAGGTATCGGTACTTCATTACAAAATGCTCCAGCCCCTTTTAACGCATGATATAATTCATCATGAACTGGATCATAAATAAGTCCAATCTTTCCGATACCGTTCTCATAAATTCCAATTGAAATTGCAAAATTTCTTTTTTGGTGAACAAAGTTCATCGTGCCGTCAATTGGATCAATTAACCAAACAACCCCGTCAGAAGAAGTTACCTCGTCTCCATAGCCCTCTTCACCTAAAATATGATGATGTGGGAATGTTTCTTTAATTTTCCCAATTAAAAACTGTTCTATTTCTCGGTCCATATTTGTTACTAAATCAGCTGCATTTGATTTTGTTTCTATAATAAGTGCTTTTTTCATTGATGCCATTAAATGCTCTCCCGCATCCCGAATCCACTGTTTGGCGTGTGCATCGATGTCTTTCCATACTTCTTGCATGTTTAAACACTCCGATCTATACTGTTCACAGAAAAAACGAACCCTTTATAAGGTTCGCACCAACTAATTTTTTATACATATACTATTATTACGCTTCTAAACGAATCATTTCAAGTCTTAACACTTCTAACTTTTGTACACACTCTTCTTTTTTCTGTTTATCATCTTCCATCATCGCATCATATAAAGTTGCTAATTCATAATCTAGCTCCAAACGTAGCACCGGTATTCTCTTTTCAGCATCTGTTCTCTTTAACGCATTAATCACCTGTCTCATATTATTTGCCTCCTCCCAATATTCGTCTGCCCTCGGACTAGAATTAATTAAATTTTCTGATTTTTTTGTTTTATACTATACTATGTTGAATAAATCATCTATGCAACAAAATTATATTTTTTTATTTAAATTTTTTTGTGCTGTTTTTTTTATGAATAGTACAAGCTATGCTAAAATAAAAGCAAAATAGGAGTTGGAGGAACAATCATGACACTACAAACATTCAAATCAACTGATTTTGAGGTCTTTACAGTTGATGGTCTCGAAGAACGAATGAGTGCAATTAAAACGAACATTCATCCTAAGCTAGAAGCTTTAGGGGAACAGTTTGCAGCTTATTTATCCAAACAAACTGATGAGAACTTTTTTTATCATGTAGCAAAACACGCACGTCGCAAAGTCAATCCACCAAACGATACTTGGGTTGCTTTTTCAACAAATAAACGCGGATATAAAATGCTACCACATTTCCAAATTGGATTATGGGGTACTCATGCCTTCATATACTTTGGTTTAATCTATGAGTGTCCACAAAAAGTGGAGACGGCTCACGCCTTCTTAGAACATATAAATGATTTAAAAACAAATATTCCAAATGACTTCGTTTGGTCCATTGACCATACTAAACCAAGTGTAAAATTACATAAAACACTTGAAACAAATGATTTACAAAAGATGATTGAACGTCTAGCTACTGTAAAAAAAGCAGAATTATTAGTTGGTATTCATATATTACCAGAGGAGTTTTCAGCAATGACCAACGAACAATTCCTTGCTAAGATTGAATCTACGATGCAATCACTCCTTCCTTTATATGCACTTTGTAATCGATAGTAGAAAACGGACAATTTATATTGTCCGTTTTTAGTTGTTATCACATTATATCACTTCAGTTTTTATTTTTCAAAATATTTTTTACATTTTCACAAGCTTTTCTTCTTCAATTTCTTTAGCCTTCTGAATCGCACGGTATATAGAATATCCACTTACTTCTTGAAACTCTTTATCAATTTTCTTTTCTTCTGCTTTCGATGGAACAATCTCTTTAAAACGACGATATAACCCCATTAATTCTTCTCTTATAATTCCTTTTTCATATGCTTTCTCAATCGCTTCATAAAACTTCACAATTGTAACCATTTCCTCATTTGACCAATCATAATCTAACGGATATTGATATTCCATTTCGCACCTCATTTATCTTTTCTTCTTATTTCAATACGCTATCTTAAAGTGATTTTTTTCTACTTCATTATAGCCACTTTGCATTATACACTATTTATTCATTTTAATGGAATTGCCTTCCACTAGAAGTTAGTAGGCAGCTACTATTTAACATACTCACCGTAAAAATATTTTTTGCTATACATCTATAATTATTGGTGATATAATGCTTTTGTTTTATAGAAAATAAAGTGAAGCTCCCATCTCAAAAAAGCTTTTGTGAATGGCAGAAAAACAAGTCTCATTCTAAAAAAGAACGTAACTTTTTTAGAACAAGATTATATAAAACAAACTCTAATAAATATTAAAAAAAGAAGGGGTGTATAGATTGTCCCAATACGAAACACCATTGTTTACCGCTTTAGTTGAGCACAGTAAGCGAAATCCAATTCAATTCCATATTCCAGGGCATAAAAAAGGACAGGGCATGGATCCTGAATTTCGCGAATTTATTGGGCATAATGCATTAGCAATTGATTTAATTAATATTGCGCCGCTCGATGATTTACATCATCCAAAAGGTATGATTAAAGAAGCACAGGATTTAGCAGCCGCTGCATTTGGTGCGGATCATACTTTCTTTTCTATTCAAGGTACAAGTGGCGCAATTATGACAATGGTGATGAGCGTTTGCGGTCCTGGTGACAAAATACTAGTACCACGAAACGTGCATAAATCAGTAATGTCAGCTATTATTTTCTCAGGTGCAAAACCTATTTTCATGCATCCTGAAATTGATCCAAAACTTGGTATTTCACATGGAATCACAATTCAATCTGTCAAAAAGGCACTTGAAGAGCACTCAGATGCGAAAGGCCTACTTGTTATTAACCCAACATACTTTGGCTTTGCTGCGGACTTAGAACAGATTGTACAATTAGCACATTCTTACGATATCCCTGTACTCGTTGATGAGGCTCATGGTGTTCATATTCATTTTCACGATGAACTGCCGATGTCAGCGATGCAAGCCGGTGCAGATATGGCAGCAACAAGTGTTCACAAATTAGGTGGGTCTTTAACGCAAAGTTCTATTCTTAATGTAAAAGAAGGCCTTGTGAACGTAAAACATGTTCAATCTATTATTAGCATGCTTACGACTACATCAACGTCTTACATCTTGTTAGCCTCCCTAGATGTCGCTAGAAAACGTCTTGCTACAGAAGGAACGGTACTCATAGAACAAACAATACAATTAGCGGAACAAGTTCGTGATGCTATAAATGATATCGAACATCTTTACTGTCCAGGGAAAGAAATGCTAGGTACGGATGCTACTTTTAACTATGATCCTACAAAGATAATTGTATCTGTAAAAGATTTAGGTATTACAGGCCATCAGGCTGAAGTATGGCTTAGAGAGCAATATAACATTGAAGTAGAGCTCTCAGATTTATACAACATACTATGTCTTGTCACTTTTGGGGATACAGAAAGTGAGACAAATACACTTATTGCAGCATTACAAGATTTATCAGCAACATTTAAAAATAAAGCTGATAAAGGTGTTCAAGTGCAAGTAGAAATTCCAGAAATACCTGTTTTAGCACTTTCTCCTCGAGATGCTTTTTATTCGGAAACAGAAGTCATCCCATTTGAAAATGCAGCAGGTCGTATTATAGCTGATTTCGTTATGGTTTATCCGCCAGGGATTCCAATCTTTACTCCGGGGGAAATTATTACACAAGATAACTTAGAGTATATTCGTAAAAACTTAGAAGCAGGTTTACCTGTACAAGGTCCTGAAGATATGACATTACAAACATTACGCGTGATTAAAGAGTACAAGCCTATCAGTTGATAGGCTTTTCTTTCACCCTTTTGGCCTTTTATCATACGATATTATGTAATGTAACGTATAGGTGGGGATACTATTATGATTGTAATAGGCCGTTCTATTGTACATCCTTATATCACAAATGAATATGAGCCATTTGCAAATGAGAAACAACAAATTTTATCTATCATGGCAGGAAATCAAGAAATCTATTCCTTCCGAACATCTGATGAACTCAGCTTTGATTTAAACTTGCGCGTTAATATTATTACTTCTGCATTAGAACTTTTTCAAAGTGGATTTCAGTTTCGCACATTTCAACAATCTTTTTGCAACCCTCAGTATTGGAAAAGAACGTCCCTTGGAGGATTCGAGCTCCTTCCAAACATACCCCCTTCCATTGCCATACAAGATATTTTCAAAAACGGAAAACTATATGGAACTGAATGTGCCACCGCAATGATTATTATTTTTTACAAAGCTTTACTATCATTGTATGACGAAGAAACCTTCAACCGTCTCTTTGCAAACCTTTTACTTTATACGTGGGACTACGATCAAGATTTAAAGCTCATAACAAAGACGGGTGGCGATCTTGTCCCAGGTGATCTCGTTTACTTTAAAAATCCACAAGTGAACCCAGCTACAATCGAGTGGCAAGGAGAAAATACAATCTATCTAGGAAATTTCTTTTTTTATGGGCATGGCGTAGGTGTAAAAACAAAAGAAGAAATTATATACGCGTTAAATGAACGACGAGTCCCTTACGCTTTTATTTCCGCTTTCTTAACCGATACTATTACCCGTATCGATAGCCGTCTTATGAGCTACCACGCTTCTCCTAGCACACCACAGACATCCATAGGATTTATTCCGATTAGAGATGATGCAATTGTTGCAACAGTTGGCAACACAACTACAGTTTATTAAAAAAAGCACCTACATATGTAGGCGCTTTTTTTATTTAAGCTTTTGAATGTTCTTTATGGTCACAGTCGCAATGAGATCCACATTTCCCGTATAGTACTGTTGATTTTTCATCTTCAAAATGTCCGATTGTTCCTTCACATACTTGGCATACGATTGTTCCCATTTTTCATTTCCCCCTGAGTTTTAATAGTAATCTATTTATTTATCATTAAGCTTTCGCATTATCCCTACTAGCACAGTCACAATTTGTTCCGCATTTTCCGTAAAGCACTGTCGTTTTTTCATCTTCAAAATGTCCGATTGTTCCTTCACATACTTGGCATACGATTGTTCCCATTTTTCATTTCCCCCTAAGTTTATGGTCCTAAAAACTTTCAGCTGTCCATTTCCTATCAATTATTGGGCTTTTGTATGCTCTATGTGATTACATCCGCAAGATCCACATTTCCCGTAAAGTACCGTTACTTTCTCATCCTCGAAGTGTGCAATTGTACCTTCACAATCTTGACATACGATTGTTCCCATTTTTCATTTCCCCCTAAGTTTATAATCCCAAAAACTTTTTTGTAACCGCTTAACTTTCTGTCTTTATTTTAATATGTTATACTTTTTGCGTCAATAGGTTTTTAGTATAACACATTAAATATTTTAATTTTAAATTAGTATGCGATATTCAAACAAAAAAACAGCCATATTTATACGTACGACTGTTTTACATTATTTATTCTTCGTATTCCGCATGCAAAGATGTAGATGGAACTAGAAATGAGAAGAACTGAGCTAACTCAGCTGCTTCCTCTTCTGAACCTAATTTGAACACTTCCTGCAAATGTTGAACATTCTCTACATCATCTCGTCCAAGTAAAGTAGACCTTCCTGTTTGCATGCAAACAATAAGTGGCTTTCCAAAAAACATATTTGTATAAATAACACCAAAATCATAACGAGTATCATGTGTCATAAACCCCAAAAATCGTACCTTCACACTTTCATGCTCATCATACAATTTTTCAAACATCGGTTTCCACCTTTCTACATCACCTTTCATTAGTATATTAAACAAAAAAAGGAATACTCCTTTTAATTGTCAAAAAATTCAGCAGGATGTAGAATGAGAGTATTCTACTAAGTTAGGGGGAACTTATATGCAACATGCCTTTATTACGCTTGTACCTAAATCCAACCAACAATCTGTTTCAATAGATGATATAAAACAACTTTTTCATTATTATAAAACAGTTACTTCCAAAACTGGTGTTCAAATTAATTACGCTTATACAAATACCGCTTTTCCGTATGAAATTTTAGATACATCAGCAACAACATTCAAACTACAATCTACTCACGATCGATATGACTCCATTTATGTTGGTGTCGGTATAGAAAAGGAACAAACTTATATTCAAGTTTCTTTACCACCTAATGCAACATTTGGTGATAAAGGAAAAGCAAATGAATTTTGCCGTTTTCTAGCGAAGAAATTAGAAGGAGAGTTAAAATTATTTAATGGAAGAACAATGTATTTCTATAAACGTTAATTTAAAAAATAGAAAATATAATTAAGAAAAGTATGCAATTTGAACACGTAAGGAATAATGCCTGCTTTCTAATTTGCAATACAAAATATGCGATCACATATGCTAAATAAAGAAATACAAAAAATAGAATAACTTTATAATGCAACTTATCACCATTTGACAATGATAATACAACGGAAAAACCACTCCATAATAAAAAATGATAAAATATAACATGTAATATTCTCATGGAACCTTCTCCTTTGACATGCTCTATTTTATTACTATATGGGATTAAGTTTGAATCAATTACATATTACACGAAAGCATATATATGGCTTTTGGATTTATATATGTTCTAACAATTCAATTAAATTATTATATATTCATTCGACAAGTACGTATAAAGACCTTGCAAGCCACTTTTATTATAAAATAAAAAATAGCCCATCTCTTTAAATAAGAGATGGGCTATTTTCATTACTTAAATTATTTTACAATGTGAATTGGCATTCCAAGAGCAACTTCAGCTGCTTCCATTGTGATTTCACCTAATGTTGGGTGAGCGTGGATTGTTTGAGCGATATCTTCTGCTGTCATTCCAGCTTCGATAGCTAAACCAATCTCAGAAATAATATCAGAAGCGCCTGCACCTGCAACTTGAGCACCTACAAGAAGACCATCTTCTTTACGTGTTACAAGTTGTAAGAAACCGTCAGTGCTGTTTAATGATAATGCACGACCGTTAGCAGCGAATGGGAACTTAGATACAGTTACAGTCATTCCAGCTTCTTCAGCTTGTTTCTTAGTGTAACCAACAGATGCTAATTCTGGATCAGTGAAGCATACTGCAGGAATTCCGATGTAATCGATAGCTGACGCATGGCCACTAATTGCTTCTACAGCTACTTTACCTTCGTAAGAAGCTTTGTGAGCTAATGGTGGTCCAGGAACGATATCACCGATTGCATAGATGTTTGGTACATTTGTACGACATTGCTCATCGATTTCGATGATGCCGCGGTCAGTCATTTTAACTCCAACTTGCTCAAGACCGATTTCTTGAGTGTTTGGACGACGACCTACAGTTACTAATACGTAATCTGCTTCTACAGTTTGGATTTCACCTTTAACTTCGAAGCTAACTTTTACGCCAGTTTCTGTTTCTTCAACGCCTTTAGCCATAGCTTTTGTATGGATTGTTACGTTACCTTTTTTCTGTAGAGCACGTTTAACAACAGAGCTCATAGCTTTTTCGAAACCAGCTAAGATTTCGTCGCCAGCTTCTACTACAGTAACTTCTGTACCGAAGTTAGCATATGCAGTACCTAATTCCATACCGATGTAACCGCCGCCGATTACAACAAGTTTTTTAGGAATTTCAGGTAAGCTTAAAGCACCTGTAGAGTTGATAACACGTTTAGAGTATTTGAATCCTGGAATTTCGATTGGTGTAGAACCAGTTGCAAGAACAGCATTTTTAAACGTATAAGTTTGAGCTGCATCTTCAGTCATTACGCGTAATGTGTTAGCATCTACGAAGTAAGCTTCACCGCGAATGATTTCAACTTTGTTACCTTTAAGAAGGCCTTCAACACCGCCAGTTAATTTCTTAACTACGCCGTTTTTCCATTCTTGAACTTTTGTAAAGTCAACTTTTACGTTCTCTGCAGTGATACCCATGTCATCAGAATGCATTGCATTCTCATAACGATGACCTGCATTGATTAACGCTTTTGAAGGAATACATCCAACGTTTAAGCATACGCCACCAAGGTTAGCTTTTTCAATGATCGCTACCTTTTGACCTAATTGTGCTGCACGAATTGCCGCAACGTATCCACCAGGACCTGCACCAACAACGACTGTATCTAATTCAATTGGGAAATCTCCTACTACCATTGTTATTACGCCTCCATTACTAATAATTGTGGGTCATTCAATAGACGTTTAATTTGGTTTAATGCTTTTTGAGCAGTTGCGCCGTCAATTAAACGATGGTCAAAGCTTAGAGATAATGCTAATACTGGAGCTGCAACGATCTCACCGTTTTTCACAACTGGTTTCTCAGCGATACGGCCGATACCAAGGATTGCTACTTCTGGGTGATTGATAACTGGAGTGAACCATTGTCCACCTGCAGAACCAATGTTTGTAATTGTGCAAGAAGCGCCTTTCATTTCAGCAGGAGCTAAACGACCTTCACGTGCTTTACCAGCAAGATCATTGATCTCGTTAGAAATTGTGAAGATAGACTTGCGATCTGTATCTTTAACAACTGGTACTAATAGACCTTTGTCTGTATCAGCTGCGATACCGATGTTGAAGTAATGTTTATGAACTACTTCTTGAGAAGCATCATCTAAAGAAGTGTTTAACATTGGATATTCACGTAATGCAGATGTTAAAGCTTTAACAACGTATGGAAGGTAAGTTAATTTAATACCTTTGTCAGCTGCAACAGCTTTGAACTTCTTACGGTGAGCAACAAGTTCAGTTACATCTACTTCATCCATTAATGTTACGTGAGGAGCTGTATGCTTAGAGTTAACCATTGCTTTCGCAATTGCTTTACGGATACCACTCATTTTCTCACGAGTTTCTGGATATTCACCAGCTGGGATTGGTTGTGCTTTTGGTGCTTCTTCTTTCGCTGCTGCTGGAGTAGCTTCTACTGCTGCTGGAGCCTCAGTTGCTGCTACCGCTTGTCCACCATTTGCAAATGCATCGATGTCAGCTTTTACGATACGACCGTTCTTACCAGAACCAGCTACTTTATGAATGTCTACGCCGTTTTCACGAGCATATTTACGAACAGATGGCATAGCGATTACGCGCTCATTTACTACTTCTGCAGTTGCTGCTGGAGTAGCTTCAGCTTTAGGAGCTTCTTCTTTTGCTTCTTCAGCTTTAGGAGCTTCGTCATGATCGTCGCCTTTAAATTTAAGGTTTTCGTATCCAGGAGCATCAAATTTAATTAATGTATCTCCAACTACTGCAACCGTACCTTCTTCTACAAGTACTTCAAGTACTTTACCTTTAACAGGAGAAGGAATTTCTACTACTGCTTTATCATTTTGTACTTCAAGAAGTACGTCGTCTTCGTTTACTTCGTCGCCTGGTTTAATAAACCATTTTACGATTTCACCTTCGTGGATACCTTCACCGATATCTGGTAGTTTAAATTCAAATGCCACGGAATTCAGCCCCCTGATTCATTTCTTTATTATGGAATATGGCAAAAGAAATCAGCATGTGCTGATTTCTTTTGCACATGAATAAGTAAAAATTAGAAGTTCATTACTTTGTTAACAGCTTCAACAATATCTTTGTGGTTTGGTAACCATACGCTCTCAGCTTGAGAGAATGGGAATACTGTATCAGCAGCTGCAACACGTACAACTGGAGCTTCTAAGTTTAAAATTGCACGGTCGTTAATTTCCGCTACAACGTTAGCTGCAATACCAGCTTGTTTTTGAGCTTCTTGAACTACAACTACGCGGCCTGTTTTTTCAACAGAAGCGATGATTGTTTCGATATCTAATGGTTGAACTGTACGTAAGTCAACAACTTCTAAAGAGATACCTTCTTTTTCAAGTTCTTCAGCAGCTTTTAATGCAGCGTGAACCATAGCACCGTAAGCGATAACAGATACATCTGTACCTTCACGTTTGATGTCAGCTTTGCCTAAATCAATTGTGTATTCGCCTTCTGGTACATCTTGACGGAATGAACGGTACAATTTCATATGCTCTAAGTAGATAACTGGATCGTTGTCACGAATCGCAGAGATTAAAAGACCTTTTGCATCGTATGGAGTAGATGGAATAACAACTTTTAGACCAGGTTGTTGAGCCACTAAACCTTCTAAGCTATCAGCATGTAGTTCAGGAGTATGAACACCACCACCGAATGGAGAACGAACTGTTACTGGAGCAGTCCAACGTCCACCAGAACGGTAACGCATACGAGCTAATTGACCAGAAATTGAATCCATTACTTCATAAACGAAACCGAAGAATTGGATTTCTGGAACTGGACGGAATCCTTCAAGTGCAAGTCCAACTGCAAGTCCACCAATACCAGACTCTGCAAGTGGAGTATCCATTACACGGTCTTCACCGAATTCAGCTTGTAAACCTTCAGTAGCACGGAATACACCGCCGTTTACACCAACGTCTTCACCAAACACAAGTACGTTAGGGTCATTTTTCATTTCAACGCGTAAAGCATCAGTGATTGCTTGAATCATTGTCATTTGAGCCATGGCTTACTTCGACTCCTTTTCTTTGTAAATTTCATATTGTTCAGCTAAGTTGTAAGGCATTTTTTCGTACATGATTTCCATTAAATCAGTAACTTTTTGTTTTGGAGCTTGGTCAGCCTTAGCAATTGCTTGTTTGATATCTTCTTTTGCTTCTTCGATTACTTTCTCTTCAACTTCTTGTGACCATAGGCCTTTGTTTTCTAAGAATGCACGGAAGCGTACGATTGGATCTTTTTGTTCCCATTCGTTCTCGATATCTTTTGTACGGTAACGAGTTGGATCATCACCAGCCATTGTATGTGGACCGTAACGGAATGTTAAAGTCTCGATTAAAGTAGGACCTTCGCCATTTACTGCACGCTCACGAGCGAAAGCAGTTGCTGCGTATACAGCTAATGGATCCATACCGTCTACTTGAATTCCGTAAATACCTGCTGCTACTGCTTTTTGTGCTACAGTTTTAGCTGCAGATTGCTTTTCTACTGGAGTAGAGATTGCATAACGGTTGTTTTGTACAACGAAGATTGCTGGAGCTTTGAATGCGCCCGCAAAGTTCATACCTTCATAGAAGTCACCTTGTGAAGCACCACCGTCACCAGTGTAAGTAATTGCAACAGACTTTTTACCACGTAATTTCATACCTAACGCAACACCAGCAGTTTGGATGATTTGCGCACCGATGATGATTTGTGGAGCAAGTGCATTTACGTTCTCAGGCATTTGGTTACCCATGAAATGTCCACGAGAGAATAAGAATGCTTGGTATAATGGTAAACCGTGCCATACTAATTGTGGCACATCACGATATCCTGGTAAGATAAAATCTTCTGCTTCAAGTGCGAAATGACTTGCTAATTGAGAAGCCTCTTGTCCAGCTGTTGGTGCGTAGAAACCTAAACGTCCTTGACGGTTTAAAGAAATAGAACGTTGATCTAGTACGCGAGTATACACCATACGGCGCATTAATTCTTTTAATTGATCATCAGATAATTCAGGCATAGCTGCTTCATTCACAACTTCGCCTTTTTCATTTAAAATTTGTAATGTTTCAAATTGAGCTGCGATAGCTTTCATTTGCTCATCAACATTAAATAGGGTCTTTTTTGTTTTAGTACCCATTCCGTTCACCTCTTCCTCTCTTGAACCATATTCTGAAACGCTTTCACTACCTATTAGCTAGATGGAAACCGCAACAATGTAAACCAACAAATTTATTTGTCGGTTGAGAATAATTTTGTGTACCTAACAATCTGTACTAATGTTTTTTCAGAAACATATTAATACAATCTTGATCACGTTTTTTAGTTTACAACTATTCTAATTACGATGTCAATTACTTTGAATACGTTTTTTTATAAATAATCTGCAGGTTTCTCCCACACAAACGTGTTTTTATTTTTCACATCTGTATTAGTAAGCATTAACCTACTGTTATATTATTCCCTTTTTAACTTGTTTTTTCTCTTAGAATAATATGTAAACGATTTAATTCCCTTTAGTTTTTCTCTCTTCTTAGCAAAAATATACAAACTCTTCTTCCTTTTATAGGTAATTACCCATACATTTCTACTCTTCCCTCCATACATTATAGTAACCGCAGTATTAGCGGGAAATGATAAAGGAGGTCATCTCATGTACGGATATTCATATTGCTATCCAACTTGTTCATATCCTTCCTACGGTTATGGCGGTTCTTGTGGTGGGTCTGGACGCGGCTTCGCCTTAATCGTTGTGTTGTTTATTCTTTTAATTATCGTTGGTGCTGCTTGCATTCGCTAATGTAAAAATGAAACAACTATGGAAAGAAAGAGACGGCTCTGCCGTCTCTTTCTTTTTATTCCTACATAACCGATCTATCTTCCCCTTACTTGCCGATGACTTTTTCCATCTCCTTTGGTAGACTAAAAGGGAAAGGAGAGATTACATATGCTTACAATGAAAGATGTAATTCGCGAAGGAGATCCTATTTTGCGAAACGTTGCAGAAGAGGTAGTACTACCAGCGAGCGAAGAAGATACAAATACTCTTAAAGAAATGATTGAATTTGTAATAAATAGCCAAGATCCTGAAATGGCTGAAAAATATAGTTTACGCCCTGGAATCGGATTAGCGGCTCCGCAAATCGGTATTTCAAAAAGAATGATTGCGGTTCATGTAACAGATACGGACGGTACGTTATATAGTCATGCATTATTCAATCCAAAAATCATTAGCCATTCTGTTGAACGTACATATTTACAAAGTGGTGAAGGCTGTCTATCAGTAGACCGTGAAGTACCTGGTTATGTCCCTCGTTATACAAGAATTACAGTGAAAGCAACTTCTATTAACGGCGAAGAAGTAAAATTACGTTTAAAAGGGTTACCAGCAATTGTATTTCAACATGAAATTGACCATTTAAATGGTGTTATGTTCTATGACCATATTAATAAAGAAAATCCATTTGCCGCTCCTGACGATTCAAAACCTCTGGAGCGATAGTAAAAAAGGCGGAATATACTCTTCCGCCTTTTTACTATATGAAATAGATTCCATATTCACTTATAGCAATCCAGCCCATTTTAAACCGTGATATATACCGTCTTCACTAACATCCTTTGTCACATGATTTGCAAGTTTTTTCAAGTCTTCATGCCCATTCCCCATCACAATACCTGTCCCAACTGCTTCAATCATTTCTAAATCATTTAAGCCATCCCCAAATGCATACACTTGTTCACGGTTAAATCCTAGCTTTTCAATGAATTTCTCAATCCCTTTTGCCTTAGAACCACCATTTGGAATAATATCCATTGAATACGCATGCCAGCGAATAAAATGAAAGTCTGGGTACTGATTTATAAACTTTTCTTCTTCATTTACTTCACAGAAAAGAAGTGTTTGATAAATATTACGCTTCTCATAAAAATCAGGTTCATATGCCGGATGCTCAAAATGTAAACTTCCAAAACCTTCTTTCACATAATCATGATATTCCACTGATGCTCTCATTTGTTGATGATCAAGATATACAAGTGGATATCCTTCTTGTTTTGCAAACTGAGTAAACTTATGTAGAGCAGCTGGATGTAATGGGTTATTAAATACTACCTCATCTTCAAATACAACGTACTGTCCATTAAAGCTAACATAATTGTGGATATTAAGTTCCTTACGAATATCTTCGAACATAAATGGCGCACGTCCTGTCGCAATTGCTACATGCACGCCTTTTTCTTGTAACTGCCTTACTGCGTCTCGCGTAGATTGCGGAATCTTCTTATCATGATCTAATAATGTTCCATCAATATCAAAAAAGACAATTTTATCATTCATTTGTCAAAATCCTTTCTGTTACTCTATATTCCTATTTTGATTATCGCTTTTCAAATGCTAAAAAAAAGTATAACATATTAAACATCTGTGAAGAAAGCGTTCACTTTCTGACCTTATTTATGAAACCTGCATATATATATTAGTAAAAAATGTGGATACTTGTTCGTATGAATTTTCTTTTCTATTCTTTCTCATACTATAGTTATAACTAACGGCTACTAATCGTTACTATAGAATAACTTTCTCTGTATGAGAAAAGACAAGATTCAACATTCACTTTTATCCTCTTTCTTATATCAGAGACGGCGTTTTCACTAGTAATATGCATGTTTAAAATAAGGAAAGGAAGGAGTAATCATGCTGAAGAAGCTGAAGAAAAAGCTGAAGCGTTATTTAAAAGATCTAGTCCGTAAAAAGACAATCGCTTAAATTGTGCCCATTTCGGGCTTTTTCTTCATTCTCATTCGAAAAAACATGAAAATCGTGACTGTTTGCTTTATAATAAGTAACAGATAATGCAAAACATAGACAAGGAGAGGTTTTCCAAATGATTTTTAAAGTATTTTATCAAGAAAAAATGACTGAGGTTCCAGTACGTGAAAATACAAAAGTTTTATATTTAGAGGCTACGTCTGAGAAGGATGTTCGTACAAAATTAAATAAGTTCGCATATAATATCGAATTCGTTCAGTCTGTGACTGGCAATCATCTTGAATATGAAAAAGAAAACGCTGATTTAACATTAGCGGAAATCGTATAGCCATATGAAATTTCTAAAGAATGATCAAGCAGCCGTTTTTGCTTTAGGTGGTCTTGGTGAAATCGGTAAAAATACATATGCTGTTCAATTTCAAGATGAAATTATTATAATTGACGCTGGAATTAAGTTTCCAGAAGACGAACTCCTCGGAATCGATTATGTAATACCAGATTACACTTATTTTGTGCGAAACGAAGATAAAATTAAAGGGCTATTCATTACACATGGTCACGAAGATCATATCGGTGGAATTCCTTACTTATTACGTCAAGTGAACATTCCGATTTATGGCGGAAAATTAGCAATTGCACTAATCAAAAACAAATTAGAAGAGCACGGATTACTTCGTAAAGCCAAGCTTTATGAAATTCAAGAAGATGATGTTATTAAATTTAAAAAGACATCTGTTTCCTTCTTCCGTACAACTCACAGTATCCCAGATTCATACGGAGTTGTTGTGAAAACACCTCAAGGACAAGTGGTTCATACTGGAGATTTCAAATTTGACTTCACACCGGTTGGTGAACCAGCGGACTTAACAAAAATGGCTGAAATCGGAAAAGACGGTGTACTTTGTCTCTTATCTGACAGTACAAACAGTGAAGTTCCAAACTTTACAATGTCTGAGCGCCGTGTTGGTGATAGTATTCAAGATATTTTCCGCAAAGTAGAAGGTCGTATTATCTTCGCAACCTTTGCATCAAATATCCATCGCTTGCAACAAGTCGTTGAAGCGGCTGTTGAAAACAATCGTAAAGTGGCTGTATTTGGCCGAAGTATGGAGGCAGCGATTGAAATCGGACAAAACCTCGGTTATATTCGCTGTCCGAAAGATACATTCATAGATGCATCTCAATTAAATCGTCTACCGGCTAATAAAGTTGTTATTTTATGTACAGGTAGTCAAGGGGAGCCAATGGCAGCACTTTCACGTATTGCTAATGGTACCCATCGTCAAATTCAAATTATTCCTGGCGACACAGTTGTGTTCTCTTCTTCACCAATCCCTGGTAATACAATTAGTGTAAGCCGTACAATTAATATGTTGTACCGTGCTGGTGCTGATGTAATCCACGGAAAACTGTCAAACATTCATACGAGTGGACACGGTGGACAAGAAGAACAAAAACTAATGCTTCGTCTAATTAAACCGAAGTATTTCATGCCAATTCATGGTGAATATCGTATGCAACGTATGCATATGAAATTAGCAAATGATTGTGGTATTCCAGAAGAAAACTGTTTCATTATGGATAATGGTGATGTTCTTGCCTTACGTTCAGATGAAGCAAGTGTAGCTGGTAAAATACCATCTGGATCTGTTTATATTGACGGAAATGGTATTGGAGATATCGGTAATATCGTATTACGCGATCGTCGTATCCTTTCTGAAGAAGGACTTGTCATTGTCGTTGTAAGCATTGATATGAAAGAATTTAAAGTTGCAGCAGGGCCTGATATTATCTCACGTGGTTTCGTTTATATGCGCGAAAGTAGTGATTTAATTAATGATGCTCAAACATTAATTACAACTCATTTAGAAAAAGTAATGGAACGTAAAACAACACAATGGTCTGAAATTAAAAATGAAATTACAGATACATTAGCACCATTCCTATATGAGAAAACGAAACGTCGCCCAATGATTTTACCAATCATTATGGAGATATAAGAAAAAGGACAATACCTTTATGGTATTGTCCTTTTCTCTTATCTTAAAAAGTGCTTGAAACGATCTACTTCATCGTCATGACCAATTACAATTAATATATCTCCCGCTTGAATGTTTTCCGTAGCTCGAGGGGATACAATAACTTCTTTACCACGTTTAATCGCTACAATATTCAATCCAAACTTCGCACGAATATCTAATTCGATTAAAGAATGACCATCAATTTTTTTATTTGCAATAATCTCTACAATGCTATGCTCATCTGAAAGCTCAAGATAGTCTAACACATTACTTGATGCAATATTATTTGCAATCCTTTTTCCCATATCACGCTCTGGGTGCACAATGTGATCTGCTCCTATTTTACTTAATACTTTTTCATGGTAATCATTTTGAGCTTTTACAGTAATATTTTTTACACCTAACTCTTTCAGAATTAACGTTGTTAAAATACTTGAATTTAAATTGTCTCCAATCGCAACGACTACATGATCAAAATTACGAATACCAAGACTTTTTAATACCATCTCATCTGTTGAATCTGCAATTACAGCATGTGAAGCTATATTTGCAAACTCATTAATTTTATCCTCATCTGAGTCAATTGCCATTACTTCCATACCTAATTGAGCAAGTTCCCGACAAATACTTCCACCAAAACGCCCAAGCCCAATGACAGCAAATTCTTTCTCTTTTTCACCCACAAGAATTCCTCCAATAACATCGAATACTATGTATTTTTATTGTAACATACTTTAGATTTGCTACAAAAACCTGTATATCATTCTTATTTTTGTTTTTGCATATAAAAATACTGTTGTAAATAAAATGCGATACTGAAAATTAACATACCAAATACAAATATGTTTCCAAATGAACTAAACGTTTCGAAAACGAATAATAACGTTTCTTGTCCGAAGAAAGCAAATAATAGTTGTGTAAATGCGAATAGCAATGCCAATATATAATGGTGTTGATGGAATAAATAATGCGTTGCACCTAAAAAAGCGATAAACGAAAGAATGAAAATCCACCAATTTTCTAAAAACAGTTGCCAATTCGTAAATTGATATCCATTTACTAATATCGCAATAATTGCTATAACCGCCATCGTTGGCACACTCCATAACAATGCACGCCCTCTAAAGAAATGCGTACCTTTTACATCTCCCTTTTCATTTGCAATGTATGTTAGCACGACAGTACTTATATACAACACAGAGAGAATTGTTAAAACAATTATGAGCCAAAAATGCAACTGATAATATTCATGTTCTATATTCGTCACGATAGCAGCTAGCATACACGGTATTAGCATTCCCGTCCAACCATCTACTTTTCTCTCATTCCAAAATACCGTATTACCAATACGAATTCCTAATAGCATAAAAATAATGATACCTAGTACAAATAATGTAGTCTTATTTCCTACTAAGCTCGTTGAAAAAGCAATTAATCCAATAAATAAAAAAAGAACAAACCCATTCATAATTTCTAGTACAGGTGATAAATACCTTTTCACCCAGTTGTATGTCTCTTCATATTCATTATTATTCGCTAAACGGTAGGCATAAAAACTTATCCCAAAATAAACCGCCGCAATAATAACATATGTATATAAAACAAAACATAAAATCGCACTGCTAATCTGCACGTAATTCCCCACCCTTTTTTCTACGTTTCACCTTGATTTTACACACTTTCCACACGAATTGTAAACATATATAAGCTAGTTAACTAATCATCTTCTCAATAAGCGATAACGAATAATGAGCAGCGGCTCAAAACCACTGCTCATTATTTTATCCATTTGTATGCCGATGTGTATTCAAAACAAATATAAAAGATGTTTTCACCTTGGAACTAACAAATACCCACCAAGTTGGCGAGCAAATTTACTTTCTAGTTCCCTTCCACTTTACATATTGATCTAAAAATACGATAGCTTTCTCAATAGCCTCTTCATCTGGCTTTAATTTTGCATGATGTAAACCATATTCTGAATTTACCCCAAGCCAAAACATAAATCCAGGAATCTCTTGAAGCATATAACCAAAATCTTCACCTGTCATTGCCTCAGTACATGTAATTACTTTCATATCAGTTTGTTCACTTACAAATTGCATAAACTCTCTCGTTAATGCTTCATGGTTGTATACTTGGTGATACATCGCTCCGTAGTCAATAACCGCTTCACATTGGAAGGAAGCTTCTATACCTGCAACAATTGCCTCAATCCTACTTTTCACACGACTCATTGATTCCACTGATAACGTTCGAATCGTTCCTTCTAACCGAGACTTTTCTGCTATGATATTTTGAACTGTACCGCCTGTTATTTTTCCGATTGTAATTACTGCACTATCAAGTGGGTTTACATTACGACTAATAACAGACTGAAGCTGTGTAACAAGGTGACTAGCTGCGACAATCATATCATTTGCAGTATGAGGATAAGCTGCATGTCCACCTTTCCCCTTTAAATCAACATATAACTCTGATGTATTTGCAAATAATAGCCCCTCTTTTGTAGCAATTGTCCCTACAGGGTATTCAGGTGCAATATGAAGGCCGAGAATAATATTCGGCTTCCATTCTTTTAACTCTTCACTCTCTAACATAGGAAGAGCCCCTCCAGGCCCTTCTTCAGCTGGTTGGAATAGAAATACAAGGTCATCATCTATTCTTTCTGTTACAGCTGCTGTTAGGAGGCCTAAACCGATTGTCGTATGTAAGTCATGTCCACATGCATGCATCATTCCTTCATGAACAGAAGCGAACTCATATCCAGTTTCCTCTGTAATTGGTAAACCGTCTATATCTGCGCGATAACCTATAACTTTTTCTGGATTTTTTCCCTTTACTTTAACAATGACACCCGTTCTCCATACTTTCACTTCCACATGTTCATTCGAAAGCGTTCCTATGTAATCTAAAATATACTGCTGTGTTTTCCACTCTTTAAATCCAATTTCCGGTATTTTATGTAAGTCTCTACGAATTTGAACGAATTTGCTTACTGCCATTTTTGCACCTCTATCTATAAAAAGCGTAAGAGCCTGTTTATGCTCTTACGCTTTTTTGTTTTTATTTCTCTGGGTTTAATTGACGAAGCTCTTGTTTAATTTCAGTTTTTGCTTTTGTCTTCTCATCAATCTCTTTAATTACACGTGCTGGAGTACCTGCAACAACTGTATATGGAGGTACATCTTCTGTTACAACAGCTCCTGCTGCTACAACTGCACCTTTACCTACTGTAACTCCCTCTAACACAACTACGTTAGCACCAATAACAACATCGTCTTCAATGATAACTGGTTTTGCTGAAGGTGGTTCAATAACACCTGCAAGTACTGCGCCTGCACCTACGTGACAGTTCTTACCAACAGTTGCACGTCCACCAAGTACCGCGTTCATGTCGATCATAGACCCTTCACCAATTACAGCACCGATATTAATTGTTGCATTCATCATAATAACAGCGTTGTCGCCGATTTCAACGTGGTCACGAATAATCGCACCTGGCTCAATACGAGCTTTAATACCTTTTAAATCAAGCATTGGAATTGCAGAATTACGACGGTCATTTTCAACAACGTAATCAACAATGTACTTGCTATTTTCATCTAGAATCGTCTTAATTTCAGACCATTCTCCAAATAATACACCAGACTTTTTATTTACAAATGCTTGTACCGTTTCAGGGAATGTTACTTCTTTTAAATCCCCTTTTATGTATACCTTTACAGGAGTTTTCTTTTCACTTTTTTGAATAAACGAAATAATTTCGTTAGCGTCCATCATTTTCATTCTTGTTGCCTCCTAAATCCATTTATAATGTTACTCTACCAAACGATAGGGCGAGTAGCAAGATAATAATCCTATTTTTCCATTTGAATTTCTTCTATAATTTCTAAAAATGCTTGTACTTGCTTCAATTGTCTAGCTGATTCACTCGTCAATAACCATGTTTCTCTCGTTAATTGGACAGGTGTTTTATACATATTTTCCTGTACTTCTTTTAAAACAGTAGAAGGTAAAAGAGCATAACCTATACCATTTAAAACGAGTTGTTTGCAAGTCTCAATTTGATCAACGACAATTGTTCTCTTAGGTGGATTAGAAAATAAACCATACCACCAATTCTGTATCTGTCCATAATAAGTCGAATCACTTTTAAATTGAATAAATGGTCTATTTGTTTCTTTTAACATCGAAATATCTTTTATTTCTTTATCCACTAAATAAAGTTCATCTTCAAATAATTGTTGCTTCTGGCCTTTATATTCTTGTGTTCCTCTCAATATAGCAACATGCACGTCTCCTTCATAAAATTGCTTTTGCACCTCACTACTCCAGCCAGTAAACAGCGATATTTTTACAGAAGGATATTTATGTACAAACTTCTTCAAAACAGGAGGAAGCCAATATTGACCAATAACTGATGCGACAGCTATTTTTAACGTCCCATGAGTTTCTGTTCTAAAAACAGCTAGTTCACTTTTAATATCCTCTTCCCTTTGTAGCATTTCTTTTGCGTAATTTGCAACTTTTTCCCCTTCAGGTGTAATTGTCAATCCTTTTTGAGAGCGAATAAAAAACTTCATTCCCCATTGTTTCTCCATAGATTGTAATCGTTGACTAAGCGCAGGTTGTGAAACAAATAAACGTTCCGCCGCTTTTCTCATATTTGATTCCTGTGCTAACACAACCATCATTTGAAAATCATCAATTTGCAACTTTCTCCCTCTTTCCTTAGCTTCCATACACCTTATCTCAATAAGCTTTTCATCCGTAATTTAACTACATACGCTTATATTTTTTATCTTTTTAAATATAATACATACACAACTGATATGCACGAAAAAAAAGTGACTTCTTCGGTTCTATGAAGTCACTTTTCTCACATTATCGATTATGTTGCCTTACTTTTTTATTCAACAATTTTAAAATCGCTCGACGTGTTAAAATCCCCTCAAAATACCCATCTTCATTGACAGCGCAAATAAATGGATGATCAATAGTCATTTCTAATGCTTTTGCAAACGAATCTTCTAACTTAAGAACCGGGATATCTTTCTTCATTACTTGCTCTACTTTCATTTCGTCAAGTCTTTCAAACTCAATGCGTTCTAGCCCTAACATACCGTCTAAAATCATAGCAGTACTAATTAACCCATGCAATTTGTACATCGGGTCCAAAACAGGTATCGCCGAATATCCAGATTTCACAAGTACGAGTAAAGCATGCTCTAAACCATTCCCTATTTGGACATGTGCTACTTTTTCTGATGAAATCATTAAATCTTTTACAAAAATTTGTTGAAACTCGTCTTTTGGAATACTAATCATATTACATCCCCCATTTTCCCTTTTTCCTGCTTATAATTACCGGCTCTATTCACATTTTATGACAGCGTTTTCATATTATTATTTTGTCCTTACATTCTTTCAGTAAAAAACAAAATTACACAGCTATTTTAGCATATAACACAAAAAAAAGACTACCATTCCGGTAGCGCTTAATACCCTTTATTTTTTAATCTGTAAAATAACCTTGTGATTTTTTTATATTGCATCACGTCTGTCTTTTTTAAACCATTCTCGATATCTGTAAGTTCCACAGCTAAAATTTCACTCGCATAATTTTGCTGAAATAAAATATCTAGTAACAAACTTTCCTCTTCTTCTGTTAAAACAAATTCCCTTTTCATATACCCCTCTCCTTATACTCGCATCGTTACCATTATTATATAAAATTTTCAGCCTATTTAATAGATGTAATATTCAGTTTTTAGTGAAAGAAATATATAAATTGTTTTTATTTCGTATATCGATTTGCATAACTAAACGCCGCATAAGCATCTGGCTTAATTTTTGCAGTTAATCCCATCGCTTGAATTTTCGCTGTCATATCTAGAATAAATTCTTTTGTTAAACCATCATTTCCGATATCTAAGTGAATCTCCATTATAAAACCAGCCCCATCTTGAGCATATGGATGCAATAAATCCCATATTGTTTGTATATGATTAGGAGTAAATAGGCATGCAATTTCTTGACTAAACTGCGTCTCTAAATATATTTTCTCACGTAAAGTTTCTGGCTTATCTTTTACTGATTGATGGTGTAAACACCCCCAGGCTCCTTTTCCAACGCGATGAATATGAATTGCCGTAATAAACCTCGTATCCTTTTGATGTGCTTGTGAGTCTGTCCCAATGGATAAACGATATAAATTTCGCGGATCCTTTTTAATGAAATTACAAATACGGGTAAAGACCATATCAAAATTTAAATGTCTCTCTGAAACATTATAAAATTTATGTTCACCGGCCACATAGTCACGTCCTTTCAATTAGACAGACTTTTCGTATTCTCATTGTATGGGACAAAAACAAAAATTATAACTCCCTACCCTTTATTCGTTTCAATATTCCGAATTACATAATGGCAAACTTGGCACGTATAAATTACGTTTTGATTCGATTGAGCCGTTAGTACATGAATAATCTCAGCAGAATTGTGACAATTAGGACAAATCACAACTGGTAAACGTTCCATATAACACACCTCCTCACTATTTTCATCCCGCTATTTACTACCCGTCCTCAATTGGTGATGGATAATAAGCTGTATAATATGACGAAGAAACCCTACTAATTACACTTTCACTTTATTACCATTGTAGGAAAAATGAAAAATCCTTATACATATATACTAAAAGTAATAGAACTAAAAAAGGTGCTGCCCTATGGCAACACCTTTTTTATATGTATCAAGAAATGATATCGTAAATCTCAATTGCAACCATGTCGATATTATCGAATTGATACACTTGAGGTTTTTCACCTTGTTGATACACTTCTAACTCATACATTTCACTTTTATCGAAAAATTTCACGCTACATTTGCGCTCACCGTTCACTTCAAAATAGCGTTGTGCTACTTCACCGCTTTCAGCTTGTTCTTGTAGACTAACAAGTCGAGTTAAAATTCCTTGGAGTAGAGACATGAAATCTCTCCTTTCTCTGATCTTCCTACCAATAGGTTTTACAGCTATACTCATTCTATCCGTCATAACAGAAAAAATGTTCCACACTCTAGGATAAAGGTTATTGGCCAGAAACTCAACTAAAAATTTGTCGAAATACGAAGGAAAAAACAGAAAGAACATCTTTTCCCTTCTTTATTGCGATTTTTATACTGGAAGAATATAATAAAAAACAGTAAAAAGGAGGAATTGCAATGAAAAAAATTGAGGTTTACACACAACCTGATTGTCCGCCATGTGTTATTGTGAAAGAATTTTTAAAGCATAATAACGTTGTATACGAAGAGTTTGACGTAAAAAAAGACGCCGCTGCTCGCAATCGTCTTTTATATGACTATGATTCTTATTCAACTCCGACGGTTGTAATTGATGGAGAAGTTGTTGCTGGTTTTCAAATTGAAAAATTACAACAACTTCTTAATATAGAATAGGAATAGGTAAAGACCTATTCCTATTTTTATCCCGATATATTTTGGAAGTATGCATCTGATTGTGGCAAGTTCATATTAAACGGGATATGCCCCTGATTAAAGTTTCACTTTATAATTGTTGTAACCTTTTTATTTCAGTTAAAAGTTCTTGACTTTCATGATATCCAGCCAATTTCCATTTCCCTTGATCTCTTTGCAATGTCATAATTTGATATTGTCCACTTTTCGCCCGCTCATAAACATATAAAATTTTATGCTCTTCATCATATGACATTTTCGTTTCCGAATTAAAAGAAAATGGCGCTTCTTTTGCTGGAAGTAAATATTCACCACTTTGTTTATCACTTCTACTATTTTCATCTGTAAATACTTGAAGGAAATTCTCTGTAAAATATGGTGATAACGTTTCTATCATCTTATTCATCGGCAAACGCTTCCCACGAATTGAAAATTGGCTTTCATAGCCTTTTTGTATCGTTACAAACACTTCTTTCCGATCGACTTTCACTTCCTCTTTTCCTAAAACAGTTGTAACACTATAACCAACTAGAAAGGCAACGCATACAAATAGAACTAACCATATTCCATATTTTCTCATTTTTTCACCTTCCTTTTAAGAAAACTTGTCTTTGTAGTATTCATTGTAACAATGATTATGCAAAGAAAGGGCTGGTTTCGTTCGTAAAATCTTTACAACGATAGACAGCATTTTCGGCACCATTTTCACTATTACCAATTTATGATAAAAACAAACAAAAAATGCACGAATCTCTTCGTGCATTAAAATAAAACATCTTCTTCATATAAATATTCATACGATAAATCTATAAATAAAAAGTTCTCATCATCAATCGGGAAAGAAAATGTTCGTACCATCTCACCGGTTTCAATATCAGCATATAAATCTGAAAGTCTTGCCTTATTCTCAAAACGCATTTTCATAATATTCTCTAGAAAATACGGGCGCCAACTCCAGTTCTTCATATAATACTCAGGCATCACAATCCATTCCCCATCTTTTTTCATAACGTTTCCTGATTGTTGGAAACCATCTTCGTTACAAATAAATATACGAAAACTACATTGTGATACACTTTGGCTAAATTGTAATAACCAATCATTTATATCTTCATTCTTTTTCTGTTTGGCTAAAACATCGCCAATTCGATCACGTAACATTTCTGTTAAATTATAAATCTTTTGTAGTTTTTTCTTCTCATGTTGAATAAATTGATGACACTCATTACCAAGTCGTTCTTTCAAAACGTTCGTTTCAATAAAATCAGGTAAGCATTCTTTTAAATAATTCCCTTGATAGTACCTACCACCGTTTTTCCATGCATATTGTAATTGATAAAAAGCATCTATTTCTTCATATAACAATGTCGCACCAATTCTTCTAGCAAGTAATGATAAAGAATATAAAATATCTTGATAAGATTGTAAAAGTGCAGTTTGCCTTAAATTTGTTAAATCTACTTTTAAAATGTCAGGTGCTAACACGCTAATACGTTCTAAATTACTTGTACCTGTTCCGACTTTATTAATCGAAATTTGAATACCATATGTACGATAATACATAAGCAAATGATTAAATTGCTCTATATCTTCTTTACATTCATGTTCTGTAATCTCTAAAACAATGTTTTTCAAATTTAAACCTTGTTTTTCATACATCAATAAAAGTTGAAGCAAACTTTCATCATCATCGTTCATTAATACGTTAGCATTCCGATGTATAAATAATAATAGTTTTTGATCACTTTCTAAATAACGATTTAAAGCCTTTTCTACTATAATGTTATCCGCTTCTAGTTGAAACTCACTTGGAATAGAGTCATCATGAAAGAAAGAAGCTAAACTTTGTATGCCCTCTTCTGTTTGAATACGCCCTACTACTTCATATCCAATTACAGTATGTTCATCAGCACTAAAAATTGCTTGATAATAAGGAAGGACTTTATCCAAGTTACTCATTACATCTAATGCATCTATCAACGTGCTTCCCTCCCTTTACTTTTCAAAAATTATAACATGATATTTACGGAAAAATAATAAAAAATCCCTTCAGTTTTCCTGAAGGGATTAGAGGGGTAAAATGCTAAGGGGAATTAGCAATTCTACTATGAAGAAAAAAGAGGTCTTAAATATAACGTATATATGACCTCTTGTAAACACTTTTCTTTCATATGTCACAATTCCGTCACATTTTTCTTATCCCTTTTAAAATGGATATTGATGTAAATGTTGTCCTCCATCCATTGTCATACAAGTTCCATTTATGTACGCAGCTTCATCTGAACATAAATAATAAGCTAGACCTGCAATTTCTTCTGGCGTACCCAGTCTTCCAAGCGGAACACTTTGTATCGTACGCTTAGCCATTTCTTCTGAAATCCATAATTTATCAGCACCGCCCGTACGTTCAATTGGTCCTGGCGCAATAGCGTTAACTCGGATTCCATATTTACGTCCCCACTCAACAGCGAGTGTCTTCGTCATTGCTAATACTCCAGCCTTCGCTGCAGCCGAATGAATAACTCCCGGACCTGCATCCCACGCATATGTTGCTACCATGTTAATGATATTTCCTTTTATACCTTTTTCAATCCAATATTTTCCGACAGCCTGGCTACAGTAAAATGTACCGTTTAACACAATATTAATAACCGAATTCCAGCCGTTCACGGATAAATCTTCCGCTGGACAAATAAAGTTTCCAGCTGCATTATTTATTAAAATATCAATTCGTCCAAACTTCTCATCAATCTGTTCAATCATTTTCTGAATATCATCCGTATTTCTTACATCCATTTGTACCGGTAATATTTGTCCTGGAAATTGTTCAATTTCCAATTTTGTTTCCTCTAGTTTTTCCTTTGTACGTCCTGTAATAACAACTCGTGCCCCTTCTTTTGCAAAACGGGTCGCCATTCCTTTTCCCATTCCGCTCGATCCACCTGTTACAATAACTACTTTTTCTTTCATATTATATCCCCTCCAAAAATGAATACACATTCATTTTATCATTTTATTTAATAGAAATCTTTATATTTTTAAACTTTTCTGATATTTTAACGTAAAGAGATTTCTTTTTATTCACTTTTTCGTTATCTATACTACTTTTACATGATTTAAAATATATTAAAAAAAACGAAAGGAGATTTGAGTAACCTGTAAATGTAACGAACACATGTAATATAAGCCAAATAGGTATACTCATATTTTTATGAAGAAAATTACAAGAAGAGATTTTTTAAAAACTGGAATGCGTACTTGCCTATATTCATTTATAACGACTAGTATCGGATACTATTATGCTAAATATATTGAGCCTCATCTGCTCTCTTTTACAGAACATACACTGAAATCACAACTCATCCCAAAAAGCTTTCACGGTATGAAGATTCTTCAATTTAGCGATTTACATCTCGGATACTATTTCTCTCTCCAACATTTATCTCAAATCGTCTCTAAAATTAATGCTGTAAAACCCGACATTGTTCTTTTTACTGGTGATCTCATTGATAATTATCAAACGTATACTGACACTCCTTTCGTTGCATCTATTTTAAAAAATATACAAGCACCCTTCGGTAAATTTTCTATTTATGGTAACCATGATCACGGCGGATATGGAACGGAATACTACGAACACATCATGCGTGAATCTGGATTTGAACTGTTACTAAACAGCGAAAAGAGAATCCGTCTACTGGATAATAGTGAAATTTCAATTTTCGGTCTTGATGATATACTATTAGGCAAACCCAAAATAAAGGAGACACTACAGCGCGCTCGGAAAAACATTTATAACATTGTTCTTGTTCACGAACCAGATATTGCACCGCAAATTGCTACATATCCAGTTAACTTACAACTTTCTGGTCATAGCCATGGCGGACAAGTACAAATCCCTTTTTTAGGCGCTATTATTACCCCAACACTTGCTAAAAACTATGTAGAAGGTTTCTATACGATCCAAGATTTAGCTCTCTATGTCAATCGCGGCCTTGGCAGAACACGTGTCCCATTCCGATTTATGGCAAAACCTGAGATAACAATTTTTACACTCCAACATTCGTAATCATTCGCCTATTTTCTTACATATCCTTTCTTGTACGCGCTCATCCATGTTTCATTTACCATATGATAAAAGTGAGTCCAATAAAGGAGGTTTGTTCATGTATCCATATTATCAACCAATCCCAGTCCGTTCAGCACCTATTGGTCCAGTAGGCGACTCACGCTTCTTTCCGTTTTTTGGCGTCCCATTTCTAGCTGGTATTGCTGGTGGACTGCTTGGCGGAGCATTAGCTTTCGGTCCTAGACCGTATTACCCACCATATCCACCACCTTTCCCACCGCCGACACCTTATCCTTGTTATGGCGGACCTTGTCAACAACCATTCTATTATTAATGTACCGCAACAATTCTACTAATGTTATTTCCTTTCTTAACCGATTCATAATCCATTAACATGCTTATAATAAAAAGTATTCTCTCTACGCATCCTTTATAATAAGTAGAGAACAAAGTAAAAAACCTCTTAAAAAAGAGGTTTTTTACTTTGTTCTCATTATTCGGCATCTGTGTTTTGATACGCCATCTTAAATAACTTCACTTGGCTATCAATCTCTTCTGCCCCATTATTAATAACATAATAATAGTCACCGTCTTTATTTTGTTCACGTGTTTTCACATTATCAGCTAAAGTAAGCTGTAAAATCGCCTTAATTCGTGCCTTCATTTCAATATCTAATATCGGGAAAGATATTTCTACACGTTTCTCCATATTTCTTGTCATCCAGTCAGCTGAAGATAAATATATTTTCTCTTCTCCATTATGATGGAAATAATAAATACGGCTATGTTCTAAATATCTCCCGACAACACTAACTACCCGAATATTTTCACTTACATTTGGAATACCAGGTCGTAGGCAGCATGTTCCTCGAACGATGAGCTCTACCTTTACTCCAGCTTGTGATGCTTCATACATTTTTTTAATAAGTGGTTTATCAGTTAATGAATTCATTTTAGCAATGATATATCCATTTCCATATTGCCTATGATAACGAATTTCTTCATCTATTAAATCGATAAATTGCTCTCTTATATCAAATGGTGCAACCGATAAATGATAAAAATGCGGCTTTGTTGTATAACCACTCAAATAATTAAAGAAATTTGTTGCATCGACCCCAAAGTCTTTTCGTGATGTAATATAACCAAAATCAGTATATAGCTTTGCGGTTGCATCATTGTAATTTCCGGTTCCAAGATGTACGAACCTTTCAATTTTTCCGTTTTTTCTTCTTACAACTAGCGTAATTTTACTATGTGTTTTCAAATGACTTACACCGTAAATAACATGACAACCCGCCTGTTCTAATTCTTTAGCCCAATGCACATTATTTTCTTCATCAAACCTTGCCTTTAACTCAACTAATACCGTCACTTGTTTCCCTTTTTCAGCCGCTACCTTTAGCGCCTGAATAATTGGAGAATCACCACTTACTCGATATAATGTTTGTTTGATCGCAAGTACATTCGGGTCGTCTGCTGCATCACGAACAAAATCAACTACTGGCTGAAACGATTCAAACGGATGATGTAATAAAATATCATGCTCAATTGCTTTTTCAAATACATCTTCGGCATCCCCTAAATCTTGAGGTCGTTGTGGAATAAGAGCCGGATATACTAAATGTTCATATAAAGGCGATAGTTTTTTATATAAAGAAAATAGACATGTTAAATCTAACGGTCCATCCATTATATACACATCTTCATCTTTTACTTCCAACACTTCATATAATAACGCTAATACTCTTTCATCAATGTGTTCTTTGCCAACTTCTAAACGTACAGCAGCTCCCCACTTACGCTTTTTTAATTCTTTTTCAATTACTTTTAATAAATCTCTCGCACCTTCTTCATGAATCGTTAAATCCGCATTGCGTGTAATACGGAAACGAGTAACAGATGATACTTTATATCCAGTGAATAATTTATGAGTAAAACCACTAATTACATCTTCTAATAAAATAAATTTATGCTTTTGCCCTTCACTCGGTAAAAATATGAAACGTTCAAGTAATGAAGGAACTTGTACAATCCCTAACTTCGTGCGGTTTTCTTCCTCCACTTGTTTCTCATCATATAAAAGAGTAGCTAAATTCAAACTTTTATTTAATAACATAGGAAATGGACGATACGCATCGATAGCTACAGGTGTTAAGACTGGGAAAATTTGCTCATCAAAATACTCTTCTATAAATTCTCTTTGTTCTTTCGTCAAATCATGGAATGTTAAACGCTCAATCCCCTCTAGCCCCAACGCTGGCAACACATAATTTTTAAACGTATCATATTGTACAGTCATTAATTCATGGGCCTTTATCGCAATTTTATTTAATTGCTTTTTTGGTGTTAAGCCGGCCTTATTTTCTGGTTGATTAAACCCAGCGCTCACTTGATCCTTCAATCCTGCTACACGTACCATAAAGAATTCATCTAAATTGGAGCTAAAAATGCTAATAAACTTTAATCTTTCTAAAAGCGGATTCATTTCATCCTGTGCTTCTTGTAGTACACGTTCATTAAATGCTAACCAACTTAGTTCTCTATTGTTGTAATAAGCTGTATCATTTAAATTGACTATATTCCCCTTCAACATTTCCATCCTCTTCACACTTCCCTTGAAACTTTTTTACTATAATTTAGTTACTTTCATTTTAACAAATTACAATATTCCAAAGTGTTAATTTTTTGTAAAGACATCCGTACAACTTAGTGTTTTGATTCGAAGAATAAGTTAATATTCGTTTTCAATACTCTTTCCAGCTGCTTTTTTTGTTTTTCAGCTTGCACTTTTTCCGCTAACGCCGATTGTTCACATACAATTTCAAATGTTAATCCTTCTTTACTTTCTGTTATAGATATTGATTCAACAAGCGATCTTTGTCTTATATTTAGAGCTGCTGAAAATTGTAAAACAGCCCCTAATAGGCGAATTTTTTTTTGTTCGTTTTTATCAAACCATCCTTCAAACGGAGACAGATGTTGTTTGAATAACATTTTTGATTTATAAGACGCAATAAGCGCTAATCTAACTCGATCTTTATGCATCATACCATCAATTGTTTTATTTGCTAATAAATAAAACGTATGTAAACGGCTCGCTTCTTCGTCTATATATTTGCCTATATTAAATACTTTTGCTGCTTGATGGAACACTTCCCAGTCTTTTACTGACATAGAAATCAGCCCTGTTTCTTCAAGCTGTTGACAAATTAATCTTCCATGTTTAATAAGCTGTATTACAAATTCCATGTCCATTTCATATTCATGTGATAATAAATACAAACTTTCTTCGACCACGTTCGGATAATATGAAATCCCCAAATCTTTTGTCAACTCTTCATAGAAAACACCTTCTCTTAATCCTTTTCTACTTAATACAAATGCTGGTGCCTCTATAACATGAACAAGCGTATGAAATACTTCGACTGCGGGAACAATTGTATCCGCTCGATCTTTTGCCAATCCTTCCAATTTTTGAAGTTCTATGAACGACAAGCCTTCCAATTCTTCTTTCACATTTTTAATATCTTCTTCTTTCATCTTGTATAAATGTACTCCTGCTATAGGATAACAAATTAAATTTTGATGAATTTTCACTAAGTTCCTCGCACTACCACCAATTGCAATAAGGGGTAATTTCTTATCAATTAACCATGGTAATGTTCGAAATTGATATTCCAAGTACGTTTGAAGCTTTTCCAACTCTTCTTCAGTAGGTATGTCCCCTTTAATAAATTGTTGCTTTAAAGAAAGTGCCCCAAAAGGAAAGCTATGATACTCTAAAATCTCTCTATTTCGAAAGTATGTAACTTCCGTACTTCCTCCACCAATATCTACTGTAATCCCTTCCGAGAACGAAGTTGAATTCATAACCGCTAAATAGCCGTAACGTGCTTCTTCATATTCTGATAATACTCTAAGAGTAAAGTCTGTTTGTCCTTCAACAAGTTTTTTAATTTCCTCTTGATTCTCAGCCTGCCTAATTGTTGCTGTTGCAACACAAAGTACATGGCGCAACTGATGGAATCGTGTACTTTCTTGAAATTGAAATAATGTTTGTAACAATACCTCTACTCCTTCTTCAATCAACACACCATCGACTAAGTAATTCCTTAACCTTGCAACCACTTTCGTATTTTCAATCTCTTTATAAAAACCTCCGTTTTGCTTTTCATAAATAACTAAACGCATTGTATTAGATCCAATATCTATAATGGCATATTGCTGTTTTAATATTTCTTTCAAACTTCTCACTCTTTCATTATCAAATTTCTAAAACACATTCTATTACTATTATACAAAATAGTTGTTTTTTGTAACAATATTGCTTTAATATTGAAAATATATACAATCACTTTTTGCATATAATAAAAATCGCTTTTACTTATGGTATAATAATGAAAAATTGAAAGGAGATTTAATATGAAACCTTCACAACCACAATCTCAATTACAAAACCAACATTCTATTAATCGACTAGCTCAATCTATTTTTGTTGTGAATCGTCATGCTAAAGCTGCAACTAATCCGAAGTATTTATACTGGTTAAAAAAGACAGCTTTAGAACGCTTAATTACTGAAAAAAAAGCTATTAAAGAAGGATTACATTTCTCTAGAAATCCACGTTTTAGCCAACAACAATCTGATGTTCTTATACGTTTAGGTGATTACTTTTTCCATATTCCTCCTACAAAAGAAGATTTTCGAATCCTACCACATCTCGGTCATCTTGAATCCTCCTATCGAAATCCGAAAACAACCTTATCTTTAACAGTAGCAAAAAAAACACTTCAAGATTATATTGGTCCTGAAGCGCTAAAACAAGAAAAAAAATTAAGTGAACCTGTCCCATGGTATAGTCGTACCTATACAAAAAAATAAAACAGTTTGGCCAATTGTAGGCCAAACTGTTTTATTTTTTCTCTTCTTTAATTTTAATATTTGCTTGTTTATAAAAAGCAATTTTTTCTGTATTATAAGACTTCGTAAATTCATTAAACTTGTCTTTTTCTGATTCAATATCTTTATAAGACTGATTTACTACTTTTACTTTTTCACTAATATCTTTTAATTTCGTACCTTTATCTTGTAACATTGTATATAATTCTTTTTCTTGTTTTAACGATTTATTATAGCTATCATACATTTTGTTAAATGAATCATGTCGTTTCTCATATGTGCTTTTCACTTTATCCGCTTGATCTTTCAATTTCTTATCTTCAATTTTCTTCACATATTTATCTGCCGATTTCACTTCTTCTTGTGCCTTATTTAAAGATTCTTTTTCTTTTTTAAGCACTTTTTCTCGTTCATCTGTATTTTTCACTGCTTGGTTTAGTTTTTCCTTAACAGTTTGATTATTATCTTTTCCTTCTTGAACAATCTGGTTATATAATTCTTGTCCCTCTTTCTCTAAAGTTTCAAGTTTTTTTGCATCTTCAAACATTGTTTTTTCTTGCTTTGCAGCATTTTCAAATGCAACATATAATTCCTCTTCTGGTTTCGGCCCGAAACAACCCGCTAGTAAAGTCATTGATAATGCAGTTACAATTGCTAATTTACTATATTTCAACATCTTTTTCCTCCTACTTATATACGATCATCGTGTAAAAAGCTATGAAATTATATAACCTTCTATAAACTCCACACTCGCACCTTTTTCACGAAAATCATTCATATTGTTTATAATGCTTGTACAAATTGTATTACTTGAAATTACATTTTCCGTTTTCGAACTAAATAGCAGTTTCATATCCATCTTTTACTTGGAACTTTTTAAAACCTATTCATACTATGTATTACATAAAAGTACAACGGAATTCATCACAACCATAATAATTTGAAGAACAACAGTAATTATTCACCTGATAAAAGATGTTCGTTGTTCTCACACGTCTATCATTCTATCATTCCCTTTCCCGCTTTCTATCAAATAATCTCTTCGTTCATTTTACACAGTATAAATGCTATCTTGCAACAACTTACAATTATTCTTGCCATTCCCTAAAAAGGAAAAGTGTAGAGTATGCTTTCCTCTACACTTTTAAAATGAAACACATTGTGCAAAATGCATTGACACATCCATCATAATTATATGCCTATTTCATATATTTTTAAAGACTTTTATTACAAAAAAAGTTCTTTTTGTAATAAAAGTCAAAAAAATGTTACAATCAAAACTTCTTCATATCATATTTCTTCAAATCAAAATTTCACTTATTTTTTTACAAATTTCTATGTTGGTACAATTGATTTTGTGCCTTTCTTAACAATTCTTCAAACGTTTTTCCTTCTATAGGATAACTAGCAGCCCCAAATAATAGAGTCATACTTAACAAACCATTTTCTATTTCACTTTCAATATTTTTCATTAATCGGTTTGTTATTGTCGACTTTTCATGTCCTTTATCAATCGCCACAATCACATACTTATTTTCATCCCACTTCGTAACGACATCGCCTTTACGAATTGTCTTTACAATCGTGCTCTCCAATTTTTGTACTAACACCTCCAATTTTTTTTCTTGCACTGTTTCTTTTAGTCCTTTCCATTCTTTCACAGAAAGAATGTACACTGTAATATTATGAGAATCTCGTTCTGATAAAGCAGCTACTTTCTCAAAAAAATCAACTACAAAATCATTACTTGCCATTCCTCCTACTTCCGTATCCATACGCCCACTCGCTCTTTTATCATACCAATGTCCAAAATAATAGCTGAGTATCATTTGCAATATATAAATAATAAAGACGGTATAAAATGATCGCGAATCCAGTTTTGTAATTACATCCTGAAGCGCAATCCATTCTGTAACTGCCACTGTATTCCCAAGTAATAATCCACTAATTTTCCCTTTATGTTTCATACTTCACCTCCCTTCTATACCAATATATGTTTCTATAACAATTATGTTTTTCTACAAAATAAAAAATGTACATATTGAGTGTACATTTCCGCTTAAACTTGTCTACCTTTTCTACTTCATTTCATATATATACTATATATCGTTTTTAGAAAGGAGTGACCTATATGCTACAAAAAGAAAATCTATCAGATATTATACGTTTACTAGCGGGCTTTCTATTATCCTTAAAATTACTATTCAATTCTTTCGGAATAAACTTTATTACAAACGATCAAATCGATGCTATTGTTAATGTTGCTTCATTTTTATTTATTCTATACTTTGGCTTCAAAAATAACTATGTAGGGAAAAAAGGAATAGAACAAAAGAAAATACTCAAAAAGCATAACCTTCACTAAAAAAGGAACCTTCCATACAGGTTCCTTTTTATCATTGCCGCACTACAACTTCATTTGTTTGCAGTGGACCATATGATACTCCGTTATATTGAAATGTATATGTAGCCTGAAATAATGCGTTTTTGAGTGCTTTATCTTTATTTGCTTTTATTTTACAAATTAATTCTACCTTTTCATTCGGTAATAAATTATCGATTCGCCACCTTACAAGTTGGAATAAAAACTCACTTATCCCCTTATCTACCTTTAATGAATTAGGGATATATGCAAAATAATCGCGAATCATATGACTTACTACAACTCGTGAAATCATTTCTATTCCTTTATTTTCAACTTCAATTCGAATAATAAGTATGTCGTTTACATCATAGGTCAGTTCATATGAAAATTTTTCTTTATACATACTACGGATTTGCAATGTAACTGCTACATTGGGACATTCGTTTTCCTTTTTTGATCCATCAATCCATAATACCGGTTGTAGCGGTATTGAACGCCTTCCTTGATCCGAAATTCGTTTCCATATTTTCATAATAATATTCACCCCATTTCAGATGCATCATTCATACGACCTTATTCTGCCTCTCTGCACAATACAAACGATATATAGTTATTACTCTTCCTTTTATCCTATTCGACAATATAAAGAAAAAACCATTTTTCCTCTGTTAACTGAAGGTATTCTTGCTGAAATATTTTTTTACAATTTCCTTCATTGACTTTATACCAATATTAAGTATTACTCACTCTTTTGCAGTCCATACAACAGAATATTTTGACGAATGAAAATATTTGCCTTTTAGTCAAATTTGACTATAATATTCTTTATGGCTTGTGCACTTGTGTAAATTGATTTGAAAGAACTGTCCTTTACATTTTTATGCGCTGCACTCAAAACTTAATATAGTTTACTTATTTTTAAAGGAGGGTTATATTTGAAATCTCAATTATCAAAAAAAGACTCCAACAAGACAAAATTTGTTGTTGCTGGTTTACTACTTGGTATTTTAATGGCGGCAATGGATAATACAATTGTTGCAACAGCAATGGCAACGATCGTTGGAGACTTAGGAGGATTTGACAAGTTCGTTTGGGTCACATCTGCATATATGGTAGCAACAATGGCAGGTATGCCTATATTCGGAAAACTTTCTGATATGTACGGACGGAAACGTTTTTATATCGGTGGCCTCATTCTTTTCTTATTCGGTTCTGCACTTTGCGGAACAGCATCTAGTATTGAACAGTTAAGTATTTATAGAGCAATTCAAGGGATTGGTGGGGGCGCTCTTATGCCTATTGCCTTCACAATTATGTACGATATATTCCCACCAGAAAAACGCGGAAAAATGACAGGACTATTCGGTGCCGTTTTCGGGACATCTAGTGTGTTCGGTCCTTTATTAGGCGCTTATATTACAGACTATATAAGTTGGCACTGGGTCTTCTATATTAATATTCCATTAGGGCTTATCTCCTTCTTCTTCATTACTAAATACTACAGTGAATCTCTAGAATTTAGAAAACAAAAAATTGATTGGGCTGGCGCTATTACACTTGTTATTAGTATCGTTTGTTTAATGTTCGCCTTAGAACTTGGTGGTAAAGAATATGCATGGAATTCCACTGTAATTATCGGTTTATTTACAACAGTTGTTATTATGCTTATTATTTTCTTCTTCGTAGAACGAAAAGCAACGGAGCCTATCATTTCTTTCCATCTCTTTAAAAAACCTTTATTCGCAGCTAGCCAAGGCGTTGCCTTTTTCTATGGTGCCGCTTTTATTATCTGTACAGTTTATATTCCAATCTTCGTTCAAGGTGTTCTCGGCGGTTCAGCCTCTAATGCTGGATTAATTTTAACACCTATGATGGTTGGCTCTGTAATTGGAAGTCAAACAGGTGGACAGTTAGCTTCACGAACAAGTTATCGTAACATCATGATCGTATCTGGCGTTTTCTTTGTAATTGGTATTTATTTATTAAGCACTTTAACGATGGATACACCTCGTCTACTTGTAACACTATTTATGGTTCTCACTGGACTTGGGGTTGGTTTCTCGTTCTCAGTTTTAAGTATGTCTTCTATTCACAAGTTAGAAATGCGAGACCGTGGTTCTGCTACATCAACAAACTCATTCTTCCGTTCACTCGGTATGACTCTTGGTGTAACAATTTTCGGTACCATTCAAAATCATATTTTTACTAATAAATTAAGTACGGTGTTCCCTCCTGAACTAGCTAAATTAGCTCCAAAGGGCGGAGACACAAGTTTCTTATTATCACAAGGTGCTACCGAGAAGATGCCACCTGAAATATTAACTGGTATTAAAGAGGCTCTCGCTACATCTATTGCCAGCACATTCTTCTGGGCACTTATCCCGGCTGTGCTAAGTATTATTTGTATTTTACTTATGGGAAATGAACGACTATTTACAGGTCCAAAAACGAAACAAAGACAAAAGCAAGTAAGTTAGTATAGAAAAAAGAAACGGCATACCCTTTATGAAAAAGGGTATGCCGTTTATAATATATAAAGTAAATCTTTAATCAGTAAGGAACCATTCCCACTGGTTATTATCCCTCACCAATCGGGATAAAGTTTCTATATACAGGAGTTGAGACAACAGAATGAGCATGAAATTAGTCATTCTCGGTTTGCTACTCGAAGGGGATAAACATCCATATGAAGTGCAACACATTATGAAAGAAAGACAAATGGATTGTTATATTAAATATGCAAAAGGTTCACTTTACTACGCCTTCGAGCAATTAGAAAAGCAAGGTGCAATTTGTATTACCACGATTGTTCGAGATACGAATAGACCAGATAAAACAATCTTTCATATAACAGAAGAAGGTAAACAATTATTTCACAAATTACTATTAAAACAATTCGAGGCAAAAAATCAAATATATAAACCGATTTATTCGGCACTCTCTTTCGCTCATTTTGGTGATGACCAAGAGTTAGTTCCTATTTTAGAAAAGAAGAAAAATGATACTATTCAATATTTACATAATATGCAAACTATTTATGATTGTAGCAAAGGCAAAATCCCACGTGCACAACTATATATTTTACAAAGCGTTATTGAACATATTACAGTTGAATTACAATGGTTAAACACCCTTCTTACAGATGCAGTTGCAGGGCGCCTTTCAGAAATTGATATAGATGAGGATTAAACTTACAAAATAGAAAATGTAAAATGACAATTTAGTTATTTCATCTTAAAGCCTAAAACACATATAACCTCATTCTAATTTAGGACGGGGTTATGCTTGTTTAATTTTCGATATAAGATACTTCACTGTGCTCAAAAATATAACAATATATTTGTTTGAAAACCTAAGATTTATTCATCACTGACTTCCCATAATGAAAAGTTGTTTCTTAAAATTCTATATAAGAAGGATGTTGGTTTTCATCCAAACTGTATTCAATTCTTTGTTTGAAATTCATATAATTCCCATTTCTATAAACTTAGTATATTCATCTTTATACAGTAATCTTGTTCTTTTTTTGATAACTTACTATTTCGAAATGAACCATCTAATCCCCTTCCTTATTCCAAAATATGGACCAATTGTTAAACAACATAACTAGCGTCTTACCTCTGTACAAGTACACACTTTTTTATAAGTTTAATTCAATTAACCCCTTTTTATTAATCAGAAAAATAAGAATGTTTAAAATAAAAAAACTTTATAATTTTCTTATTTCAAAACAGTAGACAAAATTCCAAAAATTGTGTTAGAATTTGTTTCAATATCATATCGCTTGTTAAATTCCTTTCAAAAGGAAAATGGGTACACGAACAGTTTGTTTCGTGTTTAAAAGGGAAGCTTGGTGAAACTCCAACACGGTCCCGCCACTGTAAATGCTGAGATTTCTTTTTAATGCCACTGTGAAAACGGGAAGGTGAAAGAAATCATATGAAGCATAAGTCAGGAGACCTGCCTGTTTTAACAACACTGATAGATTCACGGATGATGATGAGGTGTTAAAACAAAAAGGAAGGCTTATTTTCTATGCCTTTATGCTTTTTGTTATAGGTATTTCCTAGTAAACGGAAATGCTTACTTTCAATTGGGGAGGAATTTGAAATGGCAATTCAAACAAGTAACTTAGGTTATCCACGTATCGGACTACAACGAGAGTGGAAAAAAACATTGGAAGCTTTTTGGTCTAATAAAATTGATGAAGAACAATTTTTAACAACAATGAAAGAAATTCGTCTTCAACACGTTAAAGCACAGCAAGAAAAAGGGATTGAACTTATTCCAATTGGCGACTTTACATATTACGATCACGTTTTGGATACTGCTTATATGCTAGGATTTATCCCATCACGTTTTTCTCAGTTTACATCTTACCTTGATGTATATTTCGCAATGGCGCGTGGCTCTAAAGATCACGTAGCTTCCGAAATGACAAAATGGTTTAACACAAACTATCATTATATCGTTCCAGAATATGAAGAGGGATTACAAATCTCTTTAAAAGATAATCGTCCACTTCGCTTATACGAAGAGGCAAAACAAGAATTAGGAGTAGATGGAAAACCTGTTATTTTAGGACCATATACTTTCTTGAAATTAGCTAAAGGCTATACACAAGAACAATTTGCTACTATTTTAAAACAGTTAGTTGCACCCTACGTACAACTGCTTTCAGAACTACATGCAGCTGGTGCACAAATCATTCAAGTTGATGAACCGATTTTCGCTTCTTTAACGAAAGAAGAAGTTCAACAAGCAAAAGAAATTTATGAAGCTATTCGTAAAGAAGTTCCAAATGCGAATCTTCTTTTACAAACATATTTTGATAGTGTAGAAGAAAACTATGAAGAAATTATTACATTCCCAGTATCAAGTATTGGATTAGATTTCGTTCATGGTAAAGAAGGTAATCTACATGCTATTTCAAAATATGGATTCCCAGCTGATAAAACTTTAGCTGTTGGTTGTATAGATGGCCGTAACATTTGGAGAGCCGATCTTGATGAAGTTCTTACGTTATTTACAACGTTACAAAAACAAGTCCAAACGAAAGATTTCATCGTTCAGCCTTCTTGTAGCTTATTGCATACGCCAATCGATAAAACAGAAGAAACTCACTTATCGACTGAGCTATTTGATGCGTTGGCATTTGCAAATCAAAAATTAGAAGAGTTAGTTCTTATTCATTCCGCTCTAACTCAAGGTACAGAAAGCATTCATAATGAGCTGGAAACATATCGAAATGTACATCATACAATTCGTTCATCTGCTGCACGTAACCGAGAAGATGTCAAAGCAGCACGAACAGCACTAAAAGAAGAAGATTTTTCACGTCCTCTTCCATTTGAAAAACGATATGAATTGCAACAAGTTGCCCTGAAGTTACCGTTGTTACCAACAACAACTATCGGTAGCTTCCCGCAAACAACTGAAGTTCGCCAAACGCGAAAAGAATGGCGTAACGGTGTTATTTCAAATGAACAATATGAACAATTTATTGAAAAAGAGACAGAAAAATGGATTCGTTACCAAGAAGAAATTGGTCTTGATGTTCTTGTACATGGTGAATTTGAAAGAACTGACATGGTCGAATATTTCGGTGAACGCCTTGCTGGTTTCTCATTCACTAAAAACGGTTGGGTGCAATCATACGGTTCCCGCTGCGTAAAACCACCTGTTATTTATGGTGATGTAGCCTTTATTAACGGAATGACTATTAAGGAAACTGTGTATGCACAAAGCTTAACAGAGAAAGTTGTAAAAGGAATGTTAACTGGACCTGTTACGATTTTAAATTGGTCCTTCGTTCGAAATGACATTCCAAGAAAAGAAGTTTCATATCAAATTGCATTAGCTCTTCGTCATGAAATTGAACTACTTGAATCTTCCGGAATTCGAGTAATTCAAGTAGATGAGCCAGCACTTCGTGAAGGAATGCCACTAAAAGAAAAAGATTGGGACGCTTATATTACATGGGCAGTACAATCCTTCCTTTTAGCCACTTCATCTGTAGCAAATGAAACACAAATTCATACTCATATGTGTTACAGTAACTTCGAAGATATCGTTGATGCGATTCGCGCATTAGATGCAGATGTGATTTCTATCGAAACATCAAGAAGTCACGGTGAATTTATTGATACATTAAAACATACAACATATGAAAAAGGCATCGGTCTAGGTGTATATGATATTCATAGCCCACGTGTACCAAGTAAAGATGAAATGTATAAAATCGTAGAACAATCTTTAAAAGTATGCGATCCTAAATATTTCTGGATTAATCCTGATTGTGGTTTGAAAACGAGAAGAACAGAAGAAGTTATTCCAGCTTTAGAGCACATGGTGCAAGCAGCAAAAGACGCTCGTTCCTTGCTAAAAACAAACGCATAATAAAAAATGGGGTATCCTTTTTGAGGATACCCCATTTTTTATTCTTTACTTTCAAAAAAGAATTCATATTGTATTTTATATAATTCATCATCCGTTGGTTCTTCAAGAGGTGTTGCTTGTAATACAACCGTATACTCACCATTTGGAATAGGAATTTGAAATTTATTTGAAAGAATACTTGTTACAACGATACATTCATTTTCAACTGTAAAAGGAACTGTAACCGTTCTAATTACTTCTTCTTTCTCAATATGTTTCCCTGGGGTCACTTTTACTTCACAAGTATAATCAGAAAGTGCTTCAAAAATAACAGTTCCATCCACCTTCGCATAACCTCTTTCAAAATCTTCATCCGTCCAATCAACGTAAGGCTGATCACCGTCATAGTTCATCAACATTAATTGCGAATACGAAATTGTTAACTCCATCGTTCCCTTCTCCTTCATTATGAAATATGCAACTACTACTTTACGTCAAATTTCACACGCGTACCATCTGGGTATTTATCTAACTTATTTCCTACCCAAGAGCCTGCTCCGCGGTTATCGGCTGGACTTATATATTCAATATGTGCTCCTTTTCCGCCTTCTTTACACATCGCCATTGGCCATTCATCACGATCATACCCTTTTTTTGATGGGTATGGAGCTAACGATAATTTTCTTCTATCCGCAGCGCCACCACGGTCGATTGTACACACTTCTGAATGTCCTTCTTTTATAGCATCCGTAATATGTTTCCCTGTCTCTGGATATCGATCTTTCGGAAATTCTAGAACTTGATCATACGCATTTGTTTTTTTAATACTTGTTTCCTCTGGAACAAGCACTTCATACACCGCTACTACAATAGAAAGAATTGCAATAATTGAAATGATAATACCCTTTAATTGCTTCATGTATACCTCCATGATTCTACCAGTTTCTTTTCCTCAGTTATTATAACAAACTTCTCCTGTCTATGTTTTCAGACATTATTTCAGCTCTTCTTCGCCATTCCGCCAAAAACTCTCATTTTTCTTCATCTTTTCACTAATGCTGTAGAAAACTAATAACCTTCCGACATTCTTTTTCAAAGGAAGTCCTCATAAAAGATTGAAATGATATATACGATACTTTTTGGGGAGGAAATATTATGGAAGCTACCTATAAAACGAAAGATGTGACGAATAAAACAGGCATCCCAAAACATATAGTCCGCAAATATAGTCAACTGTTAGAGGAACATGGTTATATAATTTCCAAAACAGCTGATGCTCGTATTTATAAACTTGATGATTTAAAACTATTGAAATCTATACATGAAAGAGCTGCTACATTGCAGGAAGATATTTCAGAAACGATACCAATTATTTTAAAAGAAAAAGAGGCCCCACCTGTACCAGTTATACAAAATACGCAAGAAATACAACCGAAAGAAAAAGAAGATGGGCGTAACTTCGAGGAGTTCATGTTAAAACTTGAAATGCTCGCTCAACTAAATGAAGCTATTATTCATCAAAATTCTACCCTTATTACCCAAAATCGTTTAAAAGATGAAAAGCTAGATGAGTTGATGCAACAAGTTTATGTAAAAGAAGGATCTCAGGAAAAAATGCTACAAGAGTTAGTGGATCATGCCGCTCAAACAGATGCTCTGCAAAAAGAAAAGATGGACTTATTAATGAATCATATGTATAAACGAGAATCTAAACAAGAAGAAAAAATGAATAAACTCGTAAATCAAATTTATAATAAAGATAGCAACCGTGATGCACAACTTATGCAAGTAATTCGCGAAATTCAAGAAACAAAAAGATTAGTCGCCGCCTCAAAAGAACAAAGCTTTTTCCAATCATTTAGAAGTTTATTTAGCCGAACAAAACAAGAAAAAACAACTGAATAGCATAATATATTTTTTCTAATATAAAATAAAAAGTTACCTTCTATCGGTAACTTTTATTCCTTATTTCTTACAGCTGGCAATATAATAATCGCTTCAGTTCCTTTCCCACTTTCGCTTTTATATTCCAGCGTACCATTATGCGCTTGTAAAATACTAAATGTTACCATTAGTCCTAATCCTGTCCCTTTTTCTTTTAAAGAATAATACGGTTGTCCGAGCCTTGCTAATTGTTCTTTCGTCATCCCAACACCACTATCTTTAACTCTTATTACAATCGTTTCATCTTTTTGCATAGCCGTTACTTTTAAATATCCTTTATTTCCTTGAATTGCTTCAATACCATTTTTAACAACATTCATAATAGCTTGCTTCAATTTCGTTTTATCACCGATCGTATAAAGACTTTCAGAAATCTCAACTTGCAAATATACACCTTGCATCGCTGCAAATGATGACATAAGAGTTGTCATTTCTATTAATTGAGCGGATAAGCAAATATGTTCTTTTTTCTCAATTTGTGGTCTTGCTAAATTTAAATAATCTGAAATAATTTGTTCTGCCCGGTCCAATTCAGCTAATACGAGACGCATATAATCCTTGTTCTTCACATCTTCCGTACTTTCTAGCAATTGAATAAAACCACGAACAACAGTGAGCGGATTTCGAACCTCATGTGCAACACTTGCTGCTAACTCACTTACAATATTAAGTTTCTCTGACTTTTGCATCTCTGTACGTAGTATTGCATTTTCATTTAAATATTCTGTTAAGTACACCTGAAATACCATTGTCATAACCATAATAAGCGAAGCAAATATATATCCGCTATATAAGTGCGAAACATATGGTGTAAACCCCGTTTCTAACAGAACGTTAATCATACCAATCACTAAAGAAACAAGTACGTACAATGATGAAATCATAAATGCTAAAATTAGCTTCTTATCCCTTGAAAATAGAGACCATTTCTTTGATAAAAATAATGGAACTATCAATAGAAATATTACTTCTATGACTGGAAGAAGGTTTATGCCCTTTAGCGCCCATTCATAGACAACAAAAATAACGGCCGGGATTAAACCAACAATCCCACCATATAAAAAACCACTAACAATTGGGATTGGGTGAAAGTTATACCCGCAAACGTCCCCAAAACAAATAGAATATGTCATAGAGAGAACGAGTGTAATGCTAGATAAAAACATAATAAAGTAGCGGTTCGGCTTCGGAGGCATTTCTTGATAACGATTTAAACGAATCGCTTCGTATAAAAATAGTGGCAAAATAATGATGGCAATTTGGATCATTAAATCACGGATAAGCTCCATAGCCTCTCATCCCCTATATGTATTTTGATATGATTATATCATTTTACAGGTTTGTTTGTTTTAAAATTTTGATTTTTCTTAACATATTTGTTAATTCTTTGTTAACAACACATAATAATTGTTACAGATTTTCGAAATGAATGTAAACCCTGTACCAAATTTCTGCCCGACAGTATACAATGAATACGGATTACAAAGAAAATAAAAAATACTTCATAAGACGGACAACTATAGCAAAATACAGCATATAATCCATACTATCTATGTTTACAAATAAGTGATCATTATTTTAGTAGGAGGAAGATAAATATGGCGGGTACTACGCTTGTTTTAAAAGAAGAAAATTTGGTCGTTCTGGAAAATGTTGAAAAATCAGTGTATGAAGAGTTACAACATAAAACAGGAGAAGAAAATTGCACATGCGCTGTGAATGAATCAGTTGTTCACCTTGGCAAAGTATCCTCTGTACTTTGGAATGAAGATGAAATAGATTGGGAATACGGATATTAAAAAGTCGCTTACAGCGGCTTTTTTTCTATTATTCCTCTCTTTCTACATACCATATACGCAAGCGAAATGATAGAAAATATGTTAAAATGAACTTAATTTTCAAACGGAAGAAAGGGAGATACAATGGAACAATTCATTAACCCTAGAGTAAAGGACATCCAAATTTCTGGAATCCGTCAATTCTCTAACATGATTCAAAACTATGATAATCTTATCTCTTTAACAATTGGACAACCTGATTTTCCTACACCTTCTCTCGTAAAAGAAGCGGCAAAACGGGCTATTACAGAAAATTATACAAGCTATACACATAACGCTGGTTTACTAGAGTTACGCAAGGCAGCTTGTAACTTTGTAAAAGATAACTATGATTTACATTATTCACCTGAAAACGAAACCATCGTTACAATCGGTGCTAGTGAAGCAATTGATGTTGCATTTCGAACGATTTTAGAGCCAGGAACAGAAGTCATTTTACCTGCCCCTATTTATCCAGGGTACGAACCGATTATTCGATTATGCGGCGCAACACCTATTTTTATCGATGTTCGTGAAACTGGCTTCCGTTTAACAGCCGAAGCACTGGAAAAGGCCATTACAGAAAAAACAAGATGCGTCGTACTGCCGTATCCTTCTAATCCAACTGGTGTAACTTTATCAAAAGAAGAACTACAGGATATTGTAGATGTTTTAAAAGATAAAAATATTTTCGTTCTTTCTGATGAAATTTATAGCGAACTTGTATATGAACAGACACATACATCGATCGCTCATTTCCCAGAAATGCGTGAAAAGACTATCGTCATTAACGGTTTATCAAAATCACATTCTATGACCGGCTGGCGTATCGGTCTATTATTCGCACCAAGATATTTAGCTGGGCATATATTAAAAGTTCATCAATACAATGTAACGTGCGCTACTTCAATCGCTCAATATGCTGCAATTGAAGCTTTAACAGCTGCTAAAGATGCACCAAAAATGATGCGTCATCAATACAAAAAACGACGTGATTACGTATATAATAGACTCATTCAAATGGGCTTAACAGTTGAAAAGCCAACAGGTGCATTTTACTTATTCCCATATGTTGGCCATTTAACATCTTCATCATTTGATTTTGCACTTGATCTTGTGAAAGAAGCTGGACTTGCCGTCGTTCCTGGAACAGCATTCTCTGAATATGGTGAAGGCTACCTTCGCTTATCCTATGCATATAGTATTGAAACTTTAAAAGAAGGCTGTGACCGTTTAGAAGCCTTTCTACAACAAAAAAGCTAAGAGTTAAACTCTTAGCTTTTTTTATGCATAATGATCGCAAGTTTGACGCTTCAGTAATTTATGCGGAATAATGATACACTTTGCAGTAGACTCCGCATTCTCTACTTTATCAACTAAAGCTTTTGCTGCCTCATATCCTAGCTGATATATATTCACGTCAACTGTTGAAAGCGGAGGACTCGCAATTTCTGATAATAAAGCATTATTAAAGCTTACAATTGAAACATCCTTCGGTACAACGAATCCTTTTTTAGAAAGTGCACTTAGCACACCAAGTCCAATCAAGTCATCCGTTGCCATAATTGCTGTCGGTGGTTGCTTTAGCCCCATTAATTCCTCCACGGCTTGTTGACCACTTTCTCTTGAAAAATCAAAATGTAAAATATACTCTTTCGGCAATACAATGTCTGCTAATTTTAAAGCATCACTCATACCAGCCAAACGATCTCTCGTCACAAGTAAATCTGATCCACCGCCGATGAACGCGATTTGTTTATGACCTAATGAAATCAAATATTCTGCTACTTCTCTTGCAGCTGTATAATTGTCATTATCTACATATGTAATTTCTTCTTTACGATCATATGGTTTCCCGATTAATACGAACGGGAAATTTTGTTTATGTAAATATTGAATAATCCGATCATTCTCTCTTGAATATAAAAGAATAATGCCACCAATTTGGCGCCCTTGCACCATCTTTACAACACCATTAAAAATTTCATCTTCCGTTTCACCTGTCGACATATAAAGCGCATACCCTTCCACATGTGCAAACGAACTAATCCCTCTTATAACTTCTGGGAAAAACGGATTTTGAAAAGCTTTACTTGCAGAACTTGGCATAACAAGGCCAAGTGTTTTTGTTGTTTGGTTAGCTAGGTTTCTTGCGTTTAAATTAGGATGATACCCTAGTTCACTCATTACTTTCCGAACACGACGCTTTGTTTTTTCACTTATACTTGGATTATCAGCAATTACACGAGAAACGGTAGATGGTGCTACATTCGCCTTCTTCGCCACATCTTTAATTGTAACTGTCATAAAAATCCCCCTCCTTTCACTTCTCTGCCATTTTATATATTTTCATCTTGCACCCGTTGCAAGTAATAGGGGAAGTCATAAACTTTCATTGATTCTATCTTGTAAAACCTATCATATTCTCCCTCTCCATGTATTGTAAGGGATAGAGCTCTTTTTTCCTATACTATAATATACTATTTATTTCACTTCTTTTCATATGGGATGTCAAATCTCTTTTCATCTCCCTATAAAATGTTTTATAGGAAGATGAAAAGAAAAATGGGACATAATGTCCCATTTTTCATCCTTTCGTACCTCCAGCAGTTAAACCAGAGATAAAGTATTTTTGTAGTGATAGGAATAAAATTGAAATTGGGATTGCAATCAATACGGAACCCGCTGCGAACGTTGTAAATTCATTCCCAAATTTCTTCGCCACCATTTCATATAATCCAACTGCTAACGTATAATTTTCTGGTGTGCGCAAAATAATACTCGCTAAAATAAAATCTGTAAATGGGCCGATGAAAGTAAATAACGCTACAACCGCTACGATTGGCTTTGCAAGTGGCATAATGATTTGCCAAAAAATACGAAAATGTCCTGCTCCATCCATACGAGCTGACTCATCCAATTCTTTCGGGATCGTATCAAAATACCCTTTCATAAGCCATGTATTCATTGGAATTGCCCCGCCTACATAAATTAAAATTAATGCAAGGTGCGTATCAATTAATCCTGTTAACTGTGCTAATACGTATAAAGCGATTAACGCTGCAAAGTTTGGAATCATTTGCAAAATTAAAAATGTTAATAAACCATTTTTTCTTCCAACAAAACGGTATCTCGAAAATGCATAAGCAGTAAAACTAATTGCTAACACTGAAAAAATCATCGTTAAAACACTTACTTTTAATGTGTTTTTATACCATAGTAAATAATTACTATTCTCTAAATCTAATAACTTACGATAATGATCTAGCGTTGCATTTTGCGGAATAATACTTGATCCAGATAAACTATCACCCGGATTAAACGATGAGCCAATAATCCATAATAATGGATAGAAAATGATGGCACACATTACGAAAATAACGAGATAACTTAATGAGAGACGTAACATCTTTTGTCTTTTAATATTCATTTACATCATATCCTCTTCTTGGAATGATTTTGTTCTCTTAAATTGCCATAACGCAACTGTAATAACGATTAACGATAAGATCATTGTAAGAGCTGCTGCTTTTCCGTACTGCGCGGAAGTCATCGTTAACTTATAAATCCATGAAATTAAAATATCTGTTCCACCTGCGTCTTGTCCAGCTACAGCAGGACCTCCGCCGTTAAATAGATAGATGATACTAAAGTTATTAAAGTTAAACGTATATTGCGTAATTAATATTGGTGCTGTTGCATATAGAACAAGTGGCAATGTAATTTTACGAAACTGTTGCCACGCTGTAGCTCCATCTACTGTAGCCGCTTCGTATAATTCTCCTGGAATCGATTGCAGTATACCTGTTGTCATTGCAAAGACGAACGGGAATCCAAGCCACGTTTGAATCATAATTAAAGCAATCTTCGCCCAAAATGGATCTGTCATCCAAGCAATCTTTTCAATTCCGAATAAAGCTAATACTTGATTGTTAATCGCTCCAAATGTTTCATTAAACATACCAGAGAAAACAAGAATAGATACGAATGCTGGGACCGCCCACGGTAAAATGAAGATTGTTCGAATAATCGCCTTCCCTTTAATACCAGGCTGATTTACGATAATCGCTAAGAAAATACCAAGCGCAACTTGTAATGTCGTTGCAACGAATGTCCAGATGACAGTCCAAGAAAATACACTTAAAAACGTTTCTCTCCACATCGGTAATGTAAAGATATCAATAAAGTTTTTAAACCCTACCCAATCTACTAATTTAGCTGGAGGAGAATGATATAAATCATAGTTCGTAAATCCAATTAAAATTACGAAAATGATTGGAAATACAACGACAAAGATAAGTAATAAAAACCCTGGTGAAACCATTAAATACGGAAAACCTTGGTCTAGTAAATTACGGTATTGCTCTTTTACAGAGTTTAACGGTGTTCCTATATCCCGTTTCTTTCCGTTTTGGTATGCATCATATAAATTAAATGCATATATTCCGAGTCCAAACACGATGACAATGAGTGCCAAGATTCCTTCTACTAATAGAAAGACAGAATGGTCACGTGGAACTTCTGTACCAAGCGTTACAATTCCCCATAATCCCATATTTAATAAATCAGCAAAGGCTACAATAAATGAACCTGTTAATACTAGAAAAATAAGACCTTTTACAAATTGTTTATTATACATTTGGCCCACGCCTGGAATGATTGATAACATGGTTGCCATTTTCCTATGTTTTGAACCGTTTAAGCCGTTTGCTGGTTCCATAGATGTTTGCATGTTCCTTCCCCCTTTTTTCCTGGGAGAGAATTCGTGCCCCTCATATTAGAGGCACGAATTTCACCTTATTTTTTCTTACTATGATTTGCCTCAATATTACCTTTAATTTGCTTCACTGCATTATCAAGTGCTGCTTTTGGTGCCTCTTTATCCGTAACAACTAATTGAAGCGCATCTCCAGCTGGTTTCCATACTTCTTGCATTTCTGGAATGTTTGGCATTGGAATTCCATTTTCAGATTGTGTTGCAACTGCTTTTGCAGCTTCGTTATCTTTAATAATTGGATCTTCCATTACTGCTTTTACTGGAGGAATTTCTTTCGTCTTCTCAAATCGAATTTTTGCGTTTTCTTCATTCGTTACCCATTCAGTGAACTTTGTAGCTAAATCATTTTGTTTAGAGAAACTTGTTACATGCCATCCTTTAACCCCAACAAACGTTTTCATTGGTTGACCATTTGGTAATTTCGGCATTGGAGCAACGCCATAATCAATTCCGTTCTTTTCCATTGCTTGGAACGCCCAAGGGCCGTTCATGATAGATGCTGCTTTTCCTTCATTAAATAGCCCATCAGCAGCAGGTCCACCAGATTCACCGATAATACCTTTCGGGAATAACTTTTCTTTGTACCATTTTTGAAGATACTCAGCACCTTGTACTGCTCCGCTATTATTTAATCCAACATCACTTGCATTTGGCTTTCCATCTTTTTCACCAAACACATAACCACCCATACCTGCCATGAATGCATTAGCAAAGTAGAAGTTATCTCCTAATGCTAAAAATCCGTACTTGCCATCTTTCGTAAATTCTTTTGAGAAGTTAAAAAGCTCGTCCATCGTTTCTGGCGCTTTTGGCATTAGTTTTTTATTGTAAATAAAGACTGGTGTCTCAATTGCTTTTGGTAAACCATATAATTTTCCGTTATATGTCTGTGCTTCTATTGATGAATCAGTAAATTTACTCTTTACAGCATCATCAGCTTTCACTTCAGAAAGTAAACCTTCTGTTACTGCATTTCCGATTTGATCATGTGGCAATGTTACAACATCTGGTCCCGTCCCCGCTGGTCCATCAAGGCGTAACTTCTTCACTTGATCTGTCATTTGCATTTCAACAACTTTTACTTTTACTTTATATTTTTCCTCAAAGCTTTTCACTGCTGGTTCTAAACCAACACCTTTTTTATCATCTTCCCAAACGAGTAGATCGTAATCTTTCTTTGCTTTACTTTCTTCTTTTTTCCCTGAATCTTTCGGTCCACATGCAGATAACATACCAATTGATAATGCTGAAACCGTTAATAATGATAATGCTTTCTTCATCCCAAAAACCTCCCTGAATTGTATATGTACCTTACTAATTGAAAACGTTTGCATTGAATAGTTTAATAGAAGCGCAAACGATATCTCAATCTATGAAAACGTTTGCGCTATTTGTCTATCATTATACATTCTTTTATTCATTTTGCAAATATTAATTTTTAAAATATTATTACTACACTCTTTATAGATTGACTTTATATGAAATGAATACTACTCTTATAAGCAATATTAAAGCTATGCAAAAAGCAATCGTTTGCAACATATGCTTTATTATTATACTTAAGGGAACAATATGCATAGAGATAGTAAAGGGGGATTTTTTATATGCTTAAAGACGCCATCTATCATAGGCCAAAAGATAATTACGCATACGCTTACGATGAAAAAACGATTCATATCCGAATACGTACGAAAAGAGACGATGTTCAAAGCACCAATCTTATTTATGGTGATCCTTATGAATGGACAGACGGGAAGTGGATTTCTTCAAGTGCACCGATGAAAAAAACTGGTTCTACTGCATTATTTGATTATTGGTCCATTTCCATCGAGCCAAAATTTAAGCGCTTACGTTATGGATTTGAATTAAAAGCAGAGACAGAAACGCTTATTTATGCAGAACGTGGATTTTTTTCTAGCATTCCAAATGATGACGTTGGTAACTTTTTCTGTTTTCCATTTATTCATGCAAATGATGTATTCAAAGCACCTTCCTGGATTAAAGATACTGTTTGGTATCAAATTTTCCCTGAACGGTTCGCTAATGGAGATCATACGTTGAATCGAGAAAACACCCTTCCTTGGGGAAGCGCTGAACCAACTCCAACTAATTTTTTCGGCGGAGATTTTGCTGGTATTATTCAAAACCTCGATTACCTTGTTAAGCTTGGAATTTCGGGAATATATTTCACACCTATTTTCAAAGCACATTCAAACCATAAATATGACACAATTGACTACATGGAAATCGATCCTCAATTTGGCACAAAAGAAACATTCAAAGAACTTGTTGAGGCATGTCATACACACGGTATAAAAGTAATGCTCGATGCCGTATTCAATCACAGCGGATACTTTTTCGATAAATTTCAAGACGTACTAGAAAATGGTGAACAGTCAGCATATAAAGATTGGTTCCATATTCATGAGTTCCCAATTAGAACTGAGCCACTCCCGAATTATGATACTTTCGCGTTTACACCGTATATGCCGAAATTAAACACAGCACACCCGGATGTAAAAGAATACTTACTTGAAGTAGGGCGTTATTGGGTAAAAGAATTCAATATAGACGGTTGGCGCCTTGATGTAGCAAATGAAGTCGACCATAACTTTTGGAGAGAATTCCGAAGTGAGATAAAAGCATTAAATTCTGAAGTATATATTTTAGGTGAAATTTGGCATGATGCACTTCCTTGGCTACAAGGGGATCAATTTGATGCTGTAATGAGCTACCCTGTTACAAACGCTCTACTGTCTTACTTTGCTAACAATTCCATTAAGGCAAATGAATTTATGAAACAAATTATAGAATCTCTACATTCCTACTCTATGAATGTAAATGAAGCAGCATTTCATTTATTAGACAGCCATGATACACCAAGAATATTGACAACATGTAACGGAGATAAAAATAAGTTAAAGTTACTTTATGTATTCCACCTTTCTTTCATCGGCTCTCCTTGTATTTATTATGGAGACGAAATTGGTATGGATGGCGGTATGGACCCTGATTGCCGCAAATGTATGGTTTGGGATACGAAAGAACAAGATCATCTATTATTTACACATGTACAAACATTAATTTCGTTACGAAAGCAATATAAAGCATTTGGAGGACATGGTACTTTCCAATTCATTGAAGCAAATGATGAACATAATTATATTTCTTACACAAAAACATATGAAGATGAAACTATCTTTTTCGTTTTAAATCCGACTAATAGTGATATTACAGCTTCACTGCCTCTCCATGTTACTGGAAAGAAAATCATTAATATTTATACAAACGAAGAATTTTCAGCGGAAGCAAGTGTATTACAAGTTACACTTCCTCCATATGGATTCTCCATATTAAAATGGTAACCAAAAAAATCCTTATACCAAAGTGGTATAAGGATTTTTCTTATTTCAATTTGAACACGATTGCTTCATACGGACGTAATGTCATGTTATCTATCGGTCCATTCTCTACGTCGTAATTGTGTATAAATAACTCTGCTTCACTATAACTAATGTCCTCAGGCAATTCAAATACACATTCTTCCGCAGTAAAGTTTGCAATAACAAGAAGTTTTTCTTCTCCATATGTTCTTACGTATGCAAAAATAGATGGATTATTCTCCAATATTAAATCATATGATCCATACACAACTATTTCGTTATTTTTGCGTAACTCAATTAATTTTTTATAATAATAAAAAATTGAATCTTTATTTTGGATCGCTTGTTTCACATTGATTTCTTTATAGTTAGGGTTTACCGTAATCCAGGGCTCACCTGTTGTGAATCCAGCATGATCTTTATCATCCCACTGCATCGGTGTTCTAGCATTATCTCTGCCTTTTATATAAATAGACTGCATCACTTTATCTATATTTTCACCGCGCTCTATCACTTTTTCCTTATACATATTTAATGTTTCAATATCTCGATATTCATCAATCGATTCAAATCGAACATTTGTCATTCCGATTTCTTCGCCTTGATAAATATAAGGTGTTCCTTTCATCATATGAAGCACCGTCGCTAACATTTTCGCAGATTCAATGCGATACATTCCATCATTACCAAAACGAGATACAACACGAGGCTGATCATGGTTATTCCAATACAGACTATTCCAGCCTGTATGTTCTAATGCTTTTTGCCACTTCGTTAAATTCTCTTTTAACGTAAGAAGTGAACATGGTTTTACATCCCATTTTCCGCCTTCTCCTGAGTCTAAATCCATATGTTCAAATTGGAATACCATCTGCAGTTCTTTTCGTTCTTCCCCGGTATACAATTTCGCTTCTTCTGTCGTTACACCAGGCATTTCACCAACCGTCATAATATCATAATGAGACAATACTTCTTCATTCATTTCATGTAAATATTTATGAATGTTTGGACCGTTCATAAAATACTTATGACCTGAAACATACCCCTCTTCTTCTGTTTCAACAGCTGGTAATCCCTCTTCTTTAGAAATAAAATTAATAACATCCATACGGAAGCCATCAATTCCTTTTTCTAACCAAAACTTCATCATTTCATAAACATCTTGTCTTACCTTTTCATTATCCCAATTTAAATCTGGCTGTTTTTTAGAAAACAGATGTAAATAATATTCATCTGTCATTTCATCATACTGCCATGCAGATCCGCTAAACGCTGCTCCCCAGTTATTCGGCTCTTTTCCTTCTTTTCCAGGACGCCATATATAGTAATCTCTATATTTATTATCTTTTGATTTACGTGATTCAATAAACCAATTATGTTCATCAGAAGTATGATTAACAACTAAGTCCATCATAAGTTTCATATTACGTTCATGCATTTCATGTAATAGCTCATCCCAATCTTCCATTGTGCCGAACTCATTCATAATTTTACAATAATCACTTATATCATAACCATTATCATCATTTGGAGATTCATAGACTGGTGATAACCAAATTACATCAATCCCTAATTCTTTTAAGTAATCTAACTTTGAAATAATACCGCGAAGATCCCCGATGCCATCACCGTTGCTATCCATAAAGCTACGAGGATAAATTTGATATACTACGCTTTCTTTCCACCACTGTTTTTCCATTATGCTACCCCATTTCATTCATAATTCAATTTTCTCTTTTCCCAAGGCGCAAACGTTTTCATTAATGAATGATAACAGATTCCATCTTAATTTAAAATAGCGCTTACAACTTTTATTCTTATTTTTCTAAGAAAACATACGAAATTTACTAATATTCTTCCAATTCATGAAAACGTTTTATTTTTTTGTTTATTTTTTGAATCTATTCGTTTATAATGAACTCAAAGAAAACGTTTGCATAATTATTTCTAGGGGGAAATACCATGGCAGAACTGAAATTAGAAAACATTTATAAAATATATGATAATAACGTAACAGCTGTAACAGACTTCAATTTACACATTCAAGATAAAGAATTTATCGTATTTGTCGGTCCTTCTGGATGCGGAAAATCTACAACATTACGAATGGTGGCTGGACTTGAAGATATTTCAAAAGGAGAGTTTTCAATTGATGGTAAGCTAATGAATGATGTCCCTCCAAAAGACCGTGATATCGCAATGGTCTTCCAAAACTATGCCCTATATCCACATATGAGTGTGTATGATAATATGGCATTTGGATTAAAACTTAGAAAAATACCAAAAGATGAAATTGATCGTCGTGTAAAAGATGCAGCAAAAATTTTAGGACTGGAACAATATTTAGATAGAAAACCGAAAGCATTATCTGGTGGACAACGTCAACGTGTTGCGTTAGGGAGAGCAATCGTTCGAGACGCGAAAGTGTTCTTAATGGATGAGCCATTATCTAACTTAGACGCTAAATTACGTGTTGCAATGCGCTCAGAAATTTCTAAGTTACACCACCGCCTTGGTACGACAACAATTTATGTAACGCATGATCAAACTGAAGCGATGACAATGGCTTCTCGTCTTGTTGTTATGAAAGACGGAAAAATTCAACAAATCGGTACTCCAAAAGAAGTATATGAAACACCTGAAAACATTTTTGTTGGTGGATTTATCGGCTCTCCAGCGATGAATTTCTTCCGTGGTAAATTAACTGAAACCGATTTCGTTATAGACAATGCTGCAAAAATTAAAGTAACTGAAGGAAAAATGAAGATATTACGTGAACAAGGCTATGTAAATAAAGACATTGTTTTAGGTATTCGTCCTGAGGACATTCATGATGAACTATTATTTTTAGAAGCTTCACAATCTACTGCCTTCACAACAAAAATTGAAGTTGCTGAGTTATTAGGTGCTGAATCTATTTTATATATGAAACTTGGAAATCAAGATTTTGCAGCACGTGTTGATGCAAGACATACATTTTCACCTGGTGACCAAATTAAACTAGCATTTGATATGAATAAAGCGCATTTCTTTGATAGTCAAAACGAACAACGCATTCGTTAAAAAATAATTTTCATACAAAAAAACCGTCCACATATATTGAGGGCGGTTTTCACTATTATACGAGGGCTTCTACTGTATGAAATGATTGTCCTTTCGTGCTAATAATACCGAAAATCGGTAAGTCACTTAGCACCACTTCTTCTTGCTGTTTCATAAAAGATGACGTTAATTGTTTTATCTCTATCCATACGTCATTAATACAAAGTACATTGGAATCGTTCTCTTGTTGGCGTGAAAATATAGAATCTATTTTATATAAACCAGCATTTTGAAAAAGCATATCAATGCGACTGAATGCATTCAAAGTAATGCTGATTACGCGTTGCCAATCTCCTTGTTTTTCCATATTATAGGATACAAAAAGTGCTTCTCCGCCTAGATTCGTAATTTCCTCCACTGTTGCTTGTCCACTTTCTTGATCAATGTCCGTCACAATTACTTTTGCGCCTTGTTTAGCCAACAAAAGAGCTGTATTACGTCCAATACCGATGCCACCGCCAGTTACGATAGCAACTTTTCCTGCAAGCTTCATTTTCATTACCCCTTCTATAAGTCTTACCGTCATTCAGTATACTCCTTTATGAGATTAGTCTGCAAGCAAGAAAAGTTACTTATTCATTTGTAAACGGTTACTTTTTTACTCCTTCTTTTTTCTTACTATTACGCTGATCGAAAACTAAACCGATGAAAATTAAAATCCCCCAAAAGATTACGCTACCTCCAGTCATTTCAATTTCCCCCTTATTATATAAACATATTATTTTCATCATTATAACATTTTCTTAATTTTCAATCTATTAAATTCGAAAATGATATAGATTAACTTTTTCCCTATTATATATCCATTAAAATATATTTGTATAACAAAAAGAGACCTTTTTATATAAAAAGGTCTCTTTTTGTTATACAAGACTTATCACTTTCGTTTTTGTAATTAAATCCTGAAAACCACAATTATCTTTGCGGAATAACATCATATATACGTTACATAATATCGGAATTCCAAGCAGTAATATGTTCGGTAATAACAATACAAAAAATCGAATCGTTAATGTTTGTAATGTTAACTTTTCACTCTTCAATGAAATTAATTTTATTCTCGTTACCTTTTTACCAAGTGTTACACCGTTCCAAATAAAGGGTAGCAAAATAAAATATATCGCCATTAATATAAAAACTACTGCAAGATCATATCTATAATCGCCAAAACTAATATTAAAGCGATTAAAAATAGCACTATAATTTCCAGTCATAACAGCTACTACTGCACCATACATAACCGAGATTAAAAACATGTCAATTAGGGAAGCACCTATGCGGTTCATTACAAGCGCTGGACGATGCATCTTTAACTTCATTTTTATGTCGACTCCTTCATATCCTTCTTTACCCGTCTCATCGTACCACTTCTAAAAAACATTGTAAACTAGCGTTTCTCTTACTTTTCTTGTACAATGTGTTACAACAGCATTGTAAAGGAGGTTCCCATATTGAAAAAATGGATAATCCTATTCGTCGCATTCCTATTAGCCGGTTGTGCTGGAAATACAAATCATATAACATATACGATTAACGATGAATACGAACTCATACGTACTTCTGGAAATGCATTTGAACTTTTCCCCACGCAAGATGCTGTATATGCCACACAATACATTCCTGCAAAAATTACAGACATAGCCTGGGATGATAAATACATTATTGCAAAACAAACTGAGGAAAAGTCAGATCCTAATAATCCTGACGCAGCAATTGCAAATAAAAAAAGCGAGCATTATTGGATTATTGACGTAAAGCATAATAAACGTTTTGGCCCCTATAATGAAAAACAATTTCATGAACAAAAAGATGCGTTTAAAATTAAGGTACCTTTTCAAAGTGTAGATTCATACATAGAAGAACAGAAAAAACAGTCAGCATAATAGTTTGAGCGCTGACTGTTTTTTCTTGCATATATTTAAAAACAACTTACTCAGAAAGTGAGATGTTAAAAGTTTGTGGCTCTTTTACAACATCTTGCGTTTCTGTATTTGCTGCGATTACATTATCTGTTGTAAATTTAATATCCTTTACCTTTTCTTTTCCATCATCAAGTATTAGGCCGATAATACCATCTCTTGTTTCACCAGGCTTATAGTCTTCCCTTGATACATTTTTTGTACCAACGAGCGTATCTTCATCATATAAAAAGTTTTGCGTTGCTACTTTAAAATGTTGTTTATCATTAATCGCAACATCATTCATAGAGAAAAATTGTATATTTTTATTCCCGCTATTTTCCACCTTATATGTAATTTCAACGTAACGAATCGTATCACTAATCTCTGTACCACTTAGCGATGCATATAACTCCGCATCTTCTTGACTTACTTTATCTCCTAATCTACGCTTTACTTCTTCAGGAGTTAATGCCGTATATACTTTTAATGTATTTTTTGCATCTTTACTCATCTGTGATAAAGAGATTACTTTCACATCTTGTACGTGAATTTTCATTGGTGCTACTTCAAATGTTTGATTTACTGAATGAATCTGCTCTAACTTAAAAGTACCCCATCCAGTTTCTTTCACTTTTTGTCCTACTTTTTTCAGCTCACGCCCACCATATTCTTTTGTTTCAGGAATAGATTCTTTCTTCTTCGGTTCAACTTTCTTTTCTTCTTGATGGAAGCAACCACTTAACATAAGAAGAAAACTACATAAAATAAAAATACTTTTCCATGCTTTCATCATTTAATTTCTCCTAACACTATCATTCATGAATATAAAATTAGTCCCTTGCTTTGTAAACTATAGAAACAATAAGAAGTCCACAAAACGAACTTGTCAGTCCAGATACTATTATACCCCCTATTTGGAAAATATGAAAATAGGGATCTACGAACGCGTGCACGATAAATATAATAGCTGCCACAACAATTATCGAAATCCAATATTTTATTTTTTCCGAAGCTAAAATAAGGTCTTTACCCATTTCATTTCTACACTTCCATAAAACGTATACTAATAACAGAAAACCAATACATGTACTTCCATGTTGCATATATTTATAAACAGAGATACCGTACCATTCTCTTTGCAATAATGGTATTTTCATAACAAAATAGCCTGTCTTATGAGTGAATGCATCCCAAACAACATGCGTTAACATACCGAATAATGCTGAATAACAAAATACAAAGAAATCTTTCCTTGTGTAAAGCCCCCACCTCCCATCTACTGCATATGTATAGTAGCCAGCAAATGGTTTAGGTAAATGTGTTATAAACGGCTTTTTTAAAATGTAATGATATATGTATGCTAATAAAAATACGAGTGGTAAATTAAAATATAAGAATCCAAGCCACGTATGCCCAATTACACCATACGGTCTAAAGTGTAGGAAATATTCAAAGTCAGGCGCCATACTACCTAATATAAGAGCCGTTACTGAAATATGTTGAGAATACTTTTTTGCAAAAGGAAGAACTGCTGCTGGATGTGCAAATGTAAACGGCATGTTTTAGCTCCTTTTCAGAATTACAATAGATTACATACTATCATAACGACATGAATAACCTCCATGCAATATTTATTTTCACATTGGAATATGATAGTTTAAATGATATAATCCACATAAATATTCAGAAAATAAGGAGGGAGTTCACGTGTCATTAACACTTGTCTTTTTTCTTGTTCTGTTTACCTTGTTTTTAAGTACATACATTGGCTTCTATCTATGGAAGCACTACAAAATTATAAAATATATACTTGCTCTCGTTGGTTTTATAAGCACTCTTTTTTATTTTCATATGGAAGAGAATGATTTTCAGCTGGGAAGGTCTTGGCTTTGGCGCACTTCAATATACAATACTATTTGCAAGTTGTCTTACCCTTGTATTTGCTGCTTTTTTAGAATCAAAATCCGTTATGAATTGAGGTTTCTATATTGATTGATGTACCCTTTTTACAAAATGTCACATTAAAAAAAGAAAATATCCCTAGTTTCTCCGCATACCCTTACTGTTTACCCGCTATTCGAACATTACAATCACTAGCTTTCCATCCAAATGTAACATTCATTATTGGAGAAAATGGAACGGGGAAGTCAACATTACTCGAAGCGATTGCAATTGCTTTAGGATTTAATGCAGAAGGTGGAACGAAAAACTTCCGTTTTAGTACAAACGATTCCCATTCATCTTTACATGAATACCTTCGAATTTCCAAAAGTTTCAATACACCAAATGACGGTTTCTTTCTTCGTGCCGAATCATTTTATAACGTTGCTTCTTATATTGATGAAATGGATGCCGATTCAGAAGCACGTGGAAATCCAATTATTGACTCATATGGTGGTACTTCACTACACGCCCAATCACACGGTGAGTCATTTTTCTCCTTATTTATGAATCGTTTTTCAGGACAAGGCTTATACATTTTAGATGAGCCCGAGGCCGCTCTATCACCAATGAGACAACTTTCTATGCTCATTCGAATGCATGAACTAGCGGAACAAGGTTCACAATTTGTTATCGCAACGCATTCTCCAATTTTAATGGCTTATCCTGAATCCACCATATACTCTTTAACACAAGAAGGAATTCACGAGTCCGCCTTAGAAGACACCGAGCATTACCAAACGACGAAACTTTTCTTTGAAAATCGTGATCGATTATTTCATCATTTATTTGATTCTTAATAAAAAGAAGCAGCGATTGCTGCTTCTTTTTATAGTGCTTCTATAAATAATGCTACCCCAATACCGCCGCCGACGCATAGAGAGGCAATTCCTTTTTCTAACCCGCGTCTCTTCAATTCATGAATTAAACTTACAGTAATACGAGCTCCTGTACAACCGATTGGATGTCCAAGTCCTACACCACTACCGTTTACATTCACTTTTTCACGATCTAAACCTAGTTCTTTCTCTACAGCTAAGTATTGCGCAGCGAAAGCTTCATTAATTTCCAGTAAATCTGCATCTTCTAATGACCAATCTACTTTTTCTAATCCTTTACGAATTGCTGGTGCTGGTCCAATCCCCATAATTTTTGGATCTACTCCAGCTACTGAATATCCAACAATTCTAGCTAACGGTTGTAAGCCTTTTTCTTTCGCTTTTTCTTCGCTCATTAATACTAGAACCGCGCTTCCGTCATTCAGACCAGATGCATTCCCTGCCGTTACAGATCCGCCTTTACGGAAAGCTGGTTTTAATCCTGCTAATTTTTCTGCTGTAATGTCAGCACGTGGATGTTCATCCTTCGAAAATACTACTTCTTTTCTACGTTCTTTTATTGTAATAGGAACAATTTGATCGTCAAAATATCCAGACTCGATTGCCTTCAGCGCCAATGTATGACTGCGAAGCGCAACTTCATCTTGTTCCTCTCTTGTAATTTCATATTGTTCAACTAAATTTTCCGCTGTTTCCCCCATCATAATATGATGAATTGGATCTTCTAACACTTCCCACACCGTATCACGAATTTCTCCGTGTTGTAGGCGTTGTCCCCAGCGGTGTTGTTTTAATGCATAAGGGCTTGAACTCATTGCTTCTACTCCACCTGCAACGACAACTTCACTTACACCTAATTGAATTTGCATTGCAGCCGACATAATTGCTTGCATACCTGAAGAACATTGGCGTTGGATTGTATAACCTGTAACTGTGTCAGGAAACCCTGCCGCTAATGCAGCCGTTCTCGCCGTATTTGCTTCATCAGTTCTTTGAATACAATGACCTAAAATCACTTCATCAACTTCGTGTGGTTCTACCCCGCCTCGTTTTACAGCTTCCTGAAGTACAGGAACAGCTAATTCTACTGGCGTTACATTTTTTAGCGCTCCCCCAAAAGTTCCAATTGGCGAACGAACTGCAGCTGTAATAACAACATTATGCATTTTGCACTTGCCCCTCTCTTATGTACCCTAGTCAGTTTTTAGGTGAAATTCCATAAGATGTATGTCTACACCTATCATACTATAAACATACTAAAAAATCAAAATATTTAATATAATAAAAATAGAAGGAATTAACCTTCTATTCTGTTAATGCATATAGAAATTTTTGTAAAATTTTCTCTGTTGTTTTATTCAAATTCGGTAACTTATCTACTGGAAAATATTGAAGCTGTAATCCTTCATGGTCAAGCCTTAATTCCCCGCTCACATGATGTCCCTGATACAGATGAATGACATTAAAAATTTCATCTCCATTTGGATATTGGAAGTACACTTCTTTTCCCGAAAGAACCCCGATAAATTGCATAATTTTCGCATTTAGTCCCGTCTCTTCAAATAGTTCTCTACGAGCAGTTTCTTCTGTCGTTTCTCCTAGCTCCATCGCTCCACCAGGTACACCCCAATCATATGTATCTGAACGATATTGAAGCAATACTTCTTGATTATCATTTAAGATAATAATTGCTGATCCTACTAGAATAAGCGGCCTTGTACCAACGACTTTGCGTAACTCTTCAATATACCCCAATATGTAAACTCTCCTTTCCTCACCCTCCCTTATCATAACAAAATTTTTCTCCTTTTGTTGATGTAATTTTAAAGAAAAAAAGGAAGCTTTCGCTCCCTTTTTTCACCTTTATTTCTTAAAACTTTCATATTTTACAGCTTCAAAAGCTTCTTCTATTTCATCATTACGATAATGGACATATGTAAAACGCCCTAATTCTACTAATCTTGCTATTTCTTGTAACGCTTTATGTTGCTCATATGTTTCCTCAAGCTTAATATGTACATAAAATTTCATTAAAGGATGTTCATATAAAGGTTCTCCCACCTCTACATATACATCTTCCACCCCTTGTACAACTCTTACATAACTTGCAAATTGATACAGTGCTTCTCTGTCTGAAACGATTTTTAATGTATACATATATTCTCCCCCTTTCCTTTACTATATCAAAAAGACAGCCAAACCATGTTATAGAACTATGAAATTTTTTCGACTTGTAATAAACAAGGCGTTTATCCATACATAGGATCTTTTCCCAACATATATTATAGAAAGAATTTTTTCAGTTGAGGTGTTCCTTATGGATCCATACGTCAATATATGTATTTGCATTACGCCAGGCGCCGATATTTCTGATGACCGTATTGCAAAAGATTTAGCAGTTGCAGAGTCAATTTGGCACCCGATTACATTTCAAATTCAAGAAGTAATTGTTTTAAATGAACTCTTCCGTTTTTCTGACCGTGAAATTAGTTATAAAGATTCTATTCAAAGTCAGGAAAAATTAGCATCCTTTTTTCAAACTTGTGTAAATGAAGCTCCTAAATGCGACCTTTACATTTGTTATATTGGCAGTGATTATTTCAAAGAAACAGCAGTAATTGCCTGTGCCTACTCTTTAGCAAAACAACAGCAACTTACAGGGTATATCGTTTTAACAAACTCGGCTGCTCCTATGAAAAATATATATACGCTCGCTCATGAAATTGGTCATATTTTATTTACAAGACGTGTTCATGGAAAACTTACTCACGCAGATCCTCATTCCCCAACTGGCTCGGAGCACCATCCTTCTCCAACAAATCTTATGTATCCGATCGTCCCTCGCCCTGAAAATGTCCATATTCAGTCTCTATTAACGAACGAACAAAAAGCTCTCTCTTTACAAAGCTCTTTATTGCAAAGAAAAAAACAGTAACGATTTTGTTACTGTTTAAAACAATAGATTCCAATCAATAAACCAAATTTCGGCTGCAACGGATGCAAATATACAACTAAACATAAATACAATTACTCTAAAAATCTCTATATAATATTTCTTTGGAAATAATTTTTTGCATATCCAGAGCAGCCCTTTACCTATTAAACCGAAGAACAAAACATAACCTGATGTGTCATCTAATAAAGTATCGAAATAGTCATCGTGTAACTTTTTCGAAAAGGTAGTATATAGCCCAAAAATCGTTAAACCTAAAAATGTAATAGACAATATACCTAGAAATATACTTTGCATATTTGTTCTCCTCTTAATAAAAAATTCAGTTCGTTCGCTATTAATATAAAGCTAGCTTACAGTTTTTTTCTCCTCAATTTTCAAAGACCATCTCATTAATACATATAAACTTCCGTACAGAAGTAACGGCTCTAGCATTCCCCAATATGGGTTGTTCTTCCCTAATTCTTTAAATACAAACATAATGAATAGCGGGACAATAACAGTTAATATCCCAATCCAGCCAAGTATGTACGCTTCCCCAATTAACAGTACTAACAAGATAACTCCAGCTAATATATAACTTTGTATAGTCGTTAATTGTAATACAGGTGTCCCATACCATTTATTCATAAACATTAATAATACTAGTAATAAAATTGGTAGCAATGCTGCTACATAAATAATGCTAAATTCTTTTATTTTACTCTTAAATGATGACATTTTAAAAGCAGATATAATTCCTACAATCGTAATCATTAAAACAATTGGGTATCCAATTAATTGTACATTCGTTAATGTAAATTCATGATTTGGGCTTTCAAATAAAATATTTGTAAGTAACCAATACCCGCCAATACCAATTATCATCCCTAAAATACTTTTTATACTCCCGCCTTTATCTTTCTCCATCTCTTTCGCTAATTCTTCCGCATACTCTTTCGGTGAATCACCAAATATATCACTTACCGTCTTCCCCTCTTTCTCACCTTCAATTAAATGAAGCTCTGCATCTTCTAAAAAAGCGTCCACATCTTCTTCTTTCATTCCTTTTGTTATTAAATATACTTTCGTATCGATTAAAAACTTTTCTCCTTCTTTAGAAATCTTCATAATAACCCCTCCCTTATTAAACCGTTTCTCTTCTATTCGTCTTCATCATAATTTCAAGGAAAATTAAAATAAATAAACTTCCGTATAAACATATAATCTGAAATAGCATTGGAACAAGGTCTTCTGATGTAAATGTTTTAAACACTAACATAATAGAAAGCGGGATGATTAAATATAAGTTTTTAAACCATCCATTAAAATATATATTTATTGCAACTGTAATGATGAAAATACTACCAGCTAATATATAACTTTGCATTTGGGTGAATATAAACATTTTTGTAGGATAAATCACATCTAATATCGTTACAGCCCCTATTAGAAACATTGGTGCGATTATGACTAACGACCACATAGCAAACCAAGTTTTTGTAAAACTTGTTACAAAGGTCATTTTGCGCAGTAGAAAATTAGGACCTATCACAACTAAAATCAATGACAAACTATACCCCACGCCCTGAATAAGTGACATCTGTAATAATCCGTTATTCACTATTAGGATAGAAGCAATAATCCAAAACGATACGATATTCATTACTGTAAAACCAATTTGCTTCCACGTTTCCTGTCTATCCTTTTCCATCACTTTTACAAGTTCATTTGCATATTCTTTCGGTGAGCTTCCGAAAATTTCTTCTACACTTTTCCCATCACTCTCACCTTCTATTAAATGAAGTTCTGCGTCTTCAATAAAGCTTTCCATATCGCTTTCTTTCACACTCTTTGTAGCCAAAAACAATCTCATATCTAATAAAAATTTTCGTGCTTCATTTGATAACATTATCTTCTTCTCTCCTTCCCTTCAAGTAGACGTTCCACACTACTTTGCATCGCTTCCCAACGATCCATAAATTCATCCAGTGCATCTTCGCCATCTTCTGTTAACGTGTAATACTTCCGTTTTGGACCAGATGGGGATTCCTTCATTACACTTTTTATGAATCCTTCCTTTTGCATTCGTATTAATAACGGATAAATACTTCCCTCACTCGCCATTGTAAAGCCATACTTTGCTAGCTTCTCACTCATTTCATAACCGTATATTTCACCTTCAGAAATAATAGCAAGTAAGCATCCTTCTAAAATCCCTTTCAGCATTTGACTTGTCGACATAATTCAAATCCTCCTACTATCTTGTTTTACAAGATAGATAAGCGTAAGTATCTTGCTTTATAAAATAGTATAGCAGAGGCTATTTTGCAAAACAAGATAGCTAACAATATTTTTCCAAATCTTTGCAGGATTTTCATTATCCACTCTCTAAATAGAGCAATATGAGAACTTTATTACGAAGGGATGTTTTTCATCATGGTTACAAATCGAGTTGTTTTTTTAACAGGTGCTGCAAGTGGTATTGGATATGAAATGGGAAACGCTTTTGCAAAAGAAGGTGCAAAAGTCGTTATTACCGATCGTCTTGAAGAACGTGCAAAAGAAGCTGCTGAACAATTGCAAAAAGAAGGCTTTCAAGCTATCGGATTAAAATGTGATGTTACATCCGAAGAAGAAATTAAAGCTGCAATTTCTCAAACTGTTAATCATTTCGGTTCATTAGACATATTAATTAATAACGCAGGCATGCAACACGTTTCACCAATTGAAGATTTTCCGACCGAAAAATTCGAGCTACTAATTAAAATTATGCAAATCGCTCCTTTTATAGCAATAAAGCATGCCTTCCCAATCATGAAAAAGCAAAAGTATGGTCGTATTATTAATGTCGCATCCATTAATGGCCTCGTTGGATTTGCAGGGAAATCCGCCTACAATAGCGCGAAACATGGTGTAATTGGATTAACAAAAGTTGCCGCTTTAGAAGGCGCTACTCATGGAATTACCGTTAACGCGCTTTGTCCAGGCTATGTCGATACACCTCTTGTACGCAATCAACTACAAGATTTAGCTACGACACGAAATGTACCACTTGAAAATGTGTTAGAGGATGTCATTTATCCACTTGTCCCACAAAAACGCTTATTACAAGTACAAGAGATTGCTGATTATGCGATGTTTTTAGCGAGCGAAAAAGCAAAAGGTATAACTGGTCAAGCTGTCGTTATCGATGGTGGTTATACTGCTCAATAAAAAATAAAGTTTGCTCACGAAGAGCAAACTTTATTTTTTATTGCGAGGATCATCATACTGTAGTAATTGCCGTGGTAACTTCTCTATTGCAACAATTACCCCATCTAATTTACTTTCAATACGGTGGAGTAAATATAATGTTACAACAATTGGAAACCCTACATTACCTATCATCTTGATCCACTCTTCCATCTTTTTCTCCTCCTTTCATTATATAAATAAGAAAAAAGAACACATTTAGGCATAGAAAAACAAGCTATTATGTATTAGCTTGTTTTTCAAATAATGATGCAATTTCCCGTTTATAATCCCCGCGTATAATACCTTGCTCAGTAATAATACCTGTAATTAATTCATTCGGTGTTACATCAAATGCAGGATTATAAACAGTAGTTCCAACTGGTGCCACCTGTTTCCCAAAAATTTTCGTAACTTCTGTTTCATCTCTTTCTTCAATAATAATTTCTGCACCTGTTTGTTTCGTAATATCAAATGTAGATAGTGGAGCTGCAACGTAGAACGGGATATCGAAATACTTTGCTAATATAGCTAAATTCATCGTTCCGATTTTATTTGCTGTATCCCCATTTGCGACAATTCGGTCCGCTCCTACAATAATTGCGTTGATTTCTTTCGTTTGAATAGCATGAGCTGCCGTATTATCTGTAATAAGTGTTACATCGATACCTGCCTGTTTTAATTCCCAGGTCGTTAAGCGACCGCCTTGTAAAACCGGTCTCGTTTCACATGCATATGCATGTAAATGTACACCTTTTTCTTTCCCAATATAAAACGGTGCTAATGCAGTACCATATCTAGCAGTTGCAATACTGCCAGCGTTACAAATTGTTAAAATGTTATCACCGTCTTTAAAGCATGTTAATGCATGTTCTCCAATACTTCGGCATACCGCTTCATCTTTTTGCTGAATACGAAGCGCTTCTTCTTCTAATATTTTTTGCGCTTCTTTTATTGTAGTAATTTCTTGAATAGATTCTCTCATACGATCGATTGCCCAAAATAAATTGACTGCTGTCGGGCGTGACGTCCCTAAATAATTACAATCTCTATTAAACTTCTTTTGAAATTCTTCAATATGTAAAGTAGTATATTTTTTTGATGCAAGCGCCAATCCAAATGCAGCTACAATTCCAATTGCAGGTGCTCCTCTTACTTCTAGCATGACAATACTTTTCCATACCTCTTCAATCGTCGTTAATGTTTTATATTCTGTGCTATGCGGCAGCTTTGTTTGATTTAATACTGCAATGGCATCACCTTTCCAACTGACAGACCTCGGAATCGTAACAACTGTACTCATGCTTTTACCCCTCCAGAAACTGTCTGTTGAAATAATGTTCGGAACAGTTGAATATCAGCGTTTTTAGATTCATATTTTATTAGTTCTTTACCTAAGGATAAAGCTTGTTTCTTGGCTTGAATTCTCTTTTCTTTATTTGCTATTTCATCTAAATCAGCTACATGTGCTAAGCCAATTGTTCTTCGGATAAGCTCACATCCAGCAAATCCGACCACATCCGTAAAAATATTTTGCAAAATAATCGGCAACCATTGTTTCTCTTTCGTATATGCTTCTACACCTTCTCCAATCCATAACTTCGTAAAAGTGTCTACGAAATAGCTCCATGTTTTCTCAATATGGAAAAATAGCACACTTCTCTGTTCTTCCTCTCTAGATAGAGCATTTAATAATAGATTTGCAATAAATTGCCCGATGTCAAATCCAAATGGACCGTACGTTGCAAATTCTGGGTCAATCACTTTCGTTTCAGAAGGTGATGAAAAAATACTTCCAGTATGTAAATCTCCATGAATGAGTGCCTCTTTTCTCGTTAAAAATTTATATTTATATTGCGCTACTTTTAGTTTTAAAGTTTTATCACTCCATAGTTCATCTACAGCCAATTGTAACTCCGACTCATAATCATTCGTATCGTAATGCCCAAACGGATCTGTAAACACTAAATCTTCTGTAATTTTGCAAAGGTCTGGATTTACAAATGTACCTTCTAGTACCCTTTTCTCTTCTGACTGTAAACCAAAATCTGAAGTATAAAATAAAACATTCGCTAGAAAACGACCGATATGCTGGGATAGAAGTGGATACTCTTCTCCATCTATTAATCCTTTTCTTGTAATAGTTAATTTTGATAAGTCTTCTATGATTGTTACTGCTAATTCTTCATCATGACTATACACTACCGGCACATATTCCGGCACATACTTTGCAAAAATTTGCAGCGCCTTACTTTCAATCGTCGCTCTTTTTATAGACAACGGCCAGCTCTCACCAACTACTTTCGCATATGGTAGTGCTTGTTTTATTATAATAGACTTCTCTCCATCATCTAATTTGAACACGTAATTTAAATTTCCATCTCCAATTTCATGACAAACTACATTTGCTTTCTTTTCAAAATAGCCATGTTCTTTCGCATATTGTACAGCGGTTACTTCTGTTAATGAATAATATCCCATCGTCTTCTCCCCCTTTTTTTAATTCAGAGGTTTTTCTAACACAGAAAAACCTCTTTCCACTAAGAAAGAGGTTTGAAGTTTATCTTCTCCCCTCTTATCTGCCAGAAAGTTTTACTTTCTGCTGGAATTAGCACCGTGCCTTTTGGCGTCATAAACGCCCCATTTCACAATGGTATTACGGTCGGTTGCTGGGCTTCATCGGGCCAAATCCCTCCACCTGCTCTTGATAAGAGTTGTATAATTTTTTAGAATTTTTAACTTTATGTTGAAGACTATACCAAGAATAAAAATCACTTGTCAACATTTTATTTGTATAATTCTGGACGTCGATCTGCAAAAACTGGAATTCCTTTGCGTACTTCTTTAATTTTCTCGAATGTAAGCTCTCCAAATAGAATTGATTCTTCTTCATTCGCTTCTACAACAACTTCACCCCAAGGATCGACAATTAAAGAATGGCCAGCAAACTCATTATTTGGATCCTTCCCTGCCCTATTACATGCTACAACATAACACTGATTTTCAACTGCTCTTGCTTGTAATAGTAAACGCCAATGCGCTAAACGAACTAATGGCCATTCAGCTACAACAAATAAAACTTTTGCACCTTTAGCAGTATGAACGCGCATCCACTCCGGAAAACGAATATCATAGCAAATGGTGCCGGCGCACTCTACATCATCTAACTTAAATTCACCAGTACGATTTCCAGCGATTAAATATTTATGTTCATCCATAAGCTGAAATAAATGCACTTTACTATATTCATTGACTAGTTCTCCTTTATTCGTTACAACATACATTGTATTTGTAACACCTTGTTCCGTTTGCTTTGCTATAGAACCACCAACAATATGTACACCATATTGTTTCGACCATTCTATCAACTTTTCTTTCGTTTCCAATCCATCCCTATCTGCAATTTCAGAGAGTCTCGTTAAATCATAACCTGTTGTCCATAGTTCTGGTAAAACAATAACATCTGGTCTTTCTTTCATCGCTTCACTTATTTTATTTTTAGCATTCTCAATATTTTTTTCTACATCTCCAAAGACAATATCCATTTGAATACATGCGACTTTCATTTTTTCAGCCCCATTCTTATTTTTTTCTTTACAAAATACTGGAAAGATTATATCATTTGTCACTAGAATTGTAACAACTTTCAAAAGAGGTGGAAAGTATGAAATCATTTCAACCTTCTGAGATAGTAACATCATTGCCAACACAATTTTTCGCTTCACTTGTTGCAAAAGTTAACAAAGTTGTAGCAGCTGGTCACGATGTTATTAATCTAGGTCAAGGTAATCCAGATCAACCAACACCGCAGCATATCGTAAAAGCTTTGCAAGATGCTGCAGAAAAGACCATTCATCATAAATATCCGCCATTTCGCGGACATGAAAGCTTAAAAGAAGCCGTGGCAACATTCTATCAACGTGAATATGATGTAGTAGTAAATCCGAAAACTGAAGTTGCTATATTGTTTGGTGGAAAGGCTGGATTAGTAGAATTACCAGTTTGCTTTACAAACCCTGGTGATACAATTCTCGTTCCCGATCCAGGCTATCCAGATTATTTATCAGGAGTTGCTTTAGCGAAAGCACAATTTGAAACAATGCCGCTTATTGCAGAAAATAAGTTTTTACCAGATTATACAAAAATTGACAACTCTATTGCCGAGCGTGCAAAATTAATGTTTTTAAACTACCCAAATAACCCTACAGGTGCTACTGCATCAAAAGATTTTTTTGATGAAACGATTCAATTTGCTAATAAACACAATATATTGGTTGTTCATGATTTTGCCTATGGTGCTATAGGGTTCGATGGTCAAAAGCCAGTTAGTTTCTTACAAGCAGACGGTGCTAAAGATACAGGAATTGAAATTTATACTCTATCGAAAACTTTCAATATGGCTGGGTGGCGTATCGCTTTTGCAGTAGGGAATGAAAGTGTCATTGAAACCATTAACTTATTACAAGATCATATGTATGTTAGTATTTTTGGTGCAGTTCAAGATGCTGCCCGCGAAGCACTATTAAGTTCGCAGTCTTGCGTAATAGACCTTGTAAATAGTTATGAATCTCGAAGAAACGCTCTTATTTCAGCTTGTCACTCAATTGGTTGGAATGTAGACATTCCAACAGGATCATTTTTTGCATGGCTTCCTGTTCCAAAAGGATATACTTCTGAGCAATTTTCTAATATTTTACTAGAAAAAGCACATGTCGCAGTTGCTCCTGGTGTTGGATTTGGTGAGCATGGTGAAGGGTACGTCCGCGTTGGTCTCTTGCATACAGAAGATAGATTACGAGAAGCCATTAATCGAATCGATAAATTAAATTTTTTCAAAAAGTAATTGACAACATGAAAAATATCTGACAAAATTCAGTTATCTTAAAAATTTAAACATTTCTAAATACTTCTTATCAAGAGCAGGTGGAGGGACGAGCCCGACGAAACCCGGCAACCGATCTACAATTGTAGACACGGTGCTAATTCTCGCAGCATTACGCTGACAGATAAGGAGCTGGTTGTAAAAAAACCTCTCCTTAGCTGAGAGGTTTTTTTATTTAACTAGGAGGTTATAACAATGAGCGGAATTATAGCGACATATTTAATCCATGATGATTCACATAACTTAGAAAAAAAAGCTGAGCAAATTGCACTCGGTTTAACAATTGGCTCTTGGACACATTTGCCACATTTATTGCAAGAACAATTAAAACAACATAAAGGCAACGTCATTCATGTTGAGGAATTAGCTGAACATGAACATACCAATTCGTATTTACGTAAAAAAGTAAAACGCGGAATTATTAAAATCGAATATCCGTTATTAAATTTCAGTCCGGATTTACCAGCAATTTTAACAACTACATTCGGAAAGCTATCACTTGATGGCGAAGTAAAATTAATTGACTTAACTTTTTCAGACGAGTTAAAAAAACAGTTTCCTGGTCCAAAATTCGGGATAGATGGTATTCGAAATCTTTTACAAGTACATGATCGTCCCCTTTTAATGAGTATTTTTAAAGGAATGATTGGACGAAATATTGGGTATTTAAAAACGCAATTACGCGATCAAGCAATTGGTGGTGTAGATATCGTAAAAGATGATGAAATATTATTTGAAAATGCATTAACACCACTTACGAAACGCATCATATCTGGAAAAGAAGTTTTACAATCCGTATATGAAACGTACGGACATAAAACGTTATATGCCGTAAATTTAACAGGACGAACTTTTGATTTAAAAGAAAATGCGAAACGTGCAGTGCAAGCTGGAGCCGATATTCTATTATTTAACGTATTCTCTTACGGACTAGATGTACTACAATCACTTGCAGAAGATGATGAAATCCCAGTTCCTATTATGGCACACCCTGCTGTAAGTGGTGCTTATTCTGCATCTAAGTTATATGGAGTTTCATCTCCATTATTACTCGGAAAGCTGCTACGTTATGCTGGGGCTGACTTTTCATTATTCCCATCTCCATACGGAAGTGTTGCGCTAGAAAAAGAGGAAGCTCTTGCTATCTCAAAATATTTAACTGAAGACGATGCATGTTTCAAGAAGAGCTTTTCTGTTCCTTCTGCTGGTATTCACCCTGGTTTCGTTCCCTTTATTGTACGAGATTTCGGTAAAGATGTTGTGATTAATGCTGGTGGCGGAATACATGGACATCCAAATGGGGCGCAGGGCGGCGGTAAAGCTTTCCGTGCTGCAATTGATGCTACTTTGCAAAATAAACCACTCCATGAAGTAGATGACATAAATTTGCATAGCGCACTACAAATATGGGGAAATCCCTCTCATGAGGTGAAATTATGAGTATTCAAATATTTTGTGATTTCGATGGCACGATTACAAATAATGATAACATTATGTCCATTATGGAAAAATTCGCACCACCAGAAGCTGAAGAAGTAAAGAATAAAATTTTATCACAAGAGCTATCTATTCAAGAAGGTGTTTCTCAATTATTTCAATTCATACCTACTAATCTGCACGATGAAATTATTCAATTTTTAATAGAGACTGCTGAAATCCGTAATGGTTTTCATGAATTTATACAATTTGTAAATGAAAATAATATTTCCTTTTATGTTATATCAGGTGGAATGGATTTCTTCGTCTATCCACTCTTACAAGGACTCATTTCGAAAGAGCAAATTTACTGTAATAAAACAGATTTTTCAAATGAATACATTACGGTGAATTGGCCTCATCCTTGTGATCATCATTGTCAAAATCATTGCGGATTATGTAAATCATCACTCATCCGTAAATTAAGTGATACGAATGACTTCCATATTGTAATTGGAGATTCAATTACTGATTTACAAGCTGCGAAACAAGCGGATAAAGTGTTCGCTCGTGATTTCCTTATTACAAAATGTGAGGAAAATCATATTTCTTATACACCATTTGAAACATTTCACGATGTTCAAGCTGAATTAAAACATTTGTTGGAGGTGAAATTATGAAACAACTTTTTCGTCAATGGTATGACTTAAGCGAGATAAAAAAAGAATTAACGACACGAAATTGGTTTCCAGCAACGAGTGGTAATATTTCTATAAAGGTTAGTCATGAACCACTCACTTTTCTCATTACAGCAAGTGGTAAAGATAAAACAAAAACGACTCCAGATGATTTTCTATTAGTAGATCATCTAGGTGTTCCCGTATTAGAGACTGAATTACGCCCTTCAGCAGAAACAATCTTGCATACACATATTTATAACAATACGAATGCCGGGTGCGTCCTTCATGTTCATACAACTGATAACAATGTTATCACAAATTTATATAGTGATGCAGTCACACTTCAAAATCAAGAAATTATTAAAGCTCTCGATATTTGGGAAGAAGATGCAACAATTCACATTCCTATTATCGAAAACCATGCTCATATCCCAACGCTTGGAGAAAACTTCCGCAAGCATATACAAGGAGATTCGGGGGCAGTATTAATCCGTAACCATGGTATTACCGTATGGGGCCGAGATAGCTTTGATGCAAAGAAAAGATTAGAAGCTTATGAGTTTTTATTCCAATTTCATATAAAACTATTATCAATTCAAGGAGGCGTTTCTAATGGCGCAAATTCGTATTCATGAAATAAATACTCGCATTGAAAATGAAGTGGAAGTATCAAAATTTCTACAAGAGGAAGGCGTTTTATATGAGAAATGGAATATTTCCAAACTTCCTACTCATTTAAAAGAAAATTACTCATTAACAGATGAAAACAAAGCTGAAATATTAGCTGTGTTTTCAAAAGAAATTGCTGATGTTTCAGCACGCCGAGGTTATAAAGCACATGATGTAATTTCACTTTCAAATAGCACACCTAACCTTGACGAATTATTAATTAATTTTCAAAAAGAACACCATCATACTGATGATGAAGTTCGCTTTATTGTTAGTGGGCATGGCATCTTTGCCATTGAAGGGAAAGATGGGATATTCTTTGACGTTGAACTTGAGCCAGGCGATCTCATATCTGTTCCTGAAAATGCAAGACATTATTTTACCTTGCAAGATGATCGTCAAGTTGTAGCTATTCGTATTTTTGTTACAACTGAAGGCTGGGTTCCAATCTATTAAGGTAGTTAGTTGAATAAAAGGCCTTGGACCCCCTTTTCCAACCTTTTATTCACTCTACATATATACATCCTCCTATGGAACAGGCTTATTTCATTTTGAAATAAGCCTGATTTTTTATGGTTCTAACCGTATTATTCCTTCTTTTCAGTACAATCTCTCCCTTCAATTTTTCAAGTATATTTATTAAGACTTTTTGAACATTTATTGAACTTTTTTTGAACTTTTTCTGAAAATTCTGTTTTATGTATGATATACTACAATTAACTAAGAAGGAAAAGAAAATCGCAAACAGAGGGGGAGAATCATGAGTTTACTTATCGCACTTATACTAGGGGTTACGTGTGGAGCACTTCCTATTATTCTAGGAGCTATTATGGAAGAGTTAGAAGTTGGTGTTTTAGGTTTTGTTGCATCTTGTGTAAGCGCTTTACTTTTTGGTTTATTCGGTGCTATTCCTGTTTCAATTCTCTGTGCATTTTATATAGTACGCCATGCTCGTACAAAACAATTCGGTCCTAATCACATCGCGCAAGTTATTCCATTCCCAATTGAACGATGCCGCCGGGCTTCTAGCTTATAATTACAAAATTAAAAATAAAAGTCCTCAAATGAGGACTTTTATTTTTTTTCTTCTAGAAATTGAAACAATTCTTGTAGGTGCAAAGCGTCTTCACTATAGCTAACAGATACATGATATATACCATCAATCTCCGCTTCCATGTAAAGGTCAACTCCATCTCGATCATATTTCAATGCCAAATAAAATTCCATTTCTTCTAGCATCTTTTTTGAAGTTCGAATAACATAATGCCCTTTCTCATCTCTTCCATATTCGAAATTCGGTTCAAAATCATATTTTTGTTTAAAAGCTTCTTTTTGTTTTTCATTAATTTGTATACATGTTGCTCTTTGTACAGTATCAATCATCTCATCAAATTTTTGAAGATCCATCTCATTTACCCCCTTACATATTTTTTGTATAACACTTGTGTTCCGCTATTTTCTTCCCCATCTTTTATTAGCTCTTCATACAATTCCTTCGCCAAACTTAAACCTGGTACTGGTAATTGTAATCTTTCAGCCTCATCTAACGCGATCTTCATATCTTTCATAAAATGCTTTACATAAAAACCTGGTTCAAAATCTCCCTTTAACATTCGAGGAGCTAAATTACTTAATGACCAGCTACCTGCTGCTCCCGTTGAAATACTCTCCAATACTTTATCAGGATCTAATCCAGCCTTTTTCGCATAAGCAACAGCTTCACATACTCCAATCATATTAGAAGCAATCGCAATTTGATTGCACATTTTTGTATGTTGTCCACTTCCAGCAGGCCCTTGCAACTGAATATTTGTTCCTAGTTTTTCAAATAACGGTAAACATCTATCATATATTTCTTTCTCTCCACCGACCATAATTGCGAGTCTTGCTTCTTTCGCACCAACGTCTCCTCCAGATACAGGTGCATCTAACGTATATACATTCTTACTTTTACCAGTTTCATTAATACGTTTTGCCAATGTTGGTGTAGATGTCGTGAAATCAATTGCAATCGTGCCTTCATTTGCATTCTCCAAAATTCCATCTATCCCAAAGTACACTTCTTCTACATCATGTGGATACCCAACCATAGTCATTACAACATCAACTTGCTTTACTAACTCTTTCGGTGTATCACACCAATTTGCACCATCTTGCACTAAAGAGTCTGTTTTCGATTTTGTTCTATTATATATATATACTGTATGACCGTCTTGCATGAAATGACGCACCATACTTTTTCCCATTACACCAATACCAATGAAACCAATTGATACATTTTTATGTTTCATTTTCTCATCCCCTTTGTTCTAATAAATCACTTACCATCTTTCGGAAATCTTTATTGAAGTCATCATCCATACTATTTTTCACATTTGAAAATAAAATAACAAAAATCCCTTTTTCTTTATTAAAATTATTGAAAGTGTTCCAACCAGATAGTACACCATGATTATGAAAATAATCCGGATATATGTAAAAACTAAATGCATATTTTCGTTCTGTTGAAGGTGAAAACATCGCTTGTATACTTTGTTCAGAAAGAAGTTTTCCATTTATAATTGCTTCGTCTAATTTCTTCATATCTCCAACTGTCGTATACATCTCACCACAACCATATAGCCAATCCATGCCTACCTTCTGCGCTGGTACAAGCTCTTGATTTTTTTTCACATAACCCTTTGTAAAATTTTTATCTCCAGGTACCATATTTCCCATACCAGATTCATGCATATCTGCTTTTGTAAATATATTTTCTTTTATATAATCTCCTAAAGGTTTTTTCGATATATGTTCTATTATATAGGCAAGCACCATATAATTATAATCTGTATATCTCCAACCTGTTCCTGCAGGAAATTCTAAATTTTGACGTCCAATCCAATTCATTAACTGTAAACGGGAAGCAGCATTAACATTGCCTTTTGCGTGTTCAGGTAAACCAGAGGTATGCGTTAATAAATGATATAACGTAATATTTTTATTCTCCGGAAATGAAGGAATATATTTATTTACATTATCTTGAATATTTAGCTTACCTTGATCCTGCAGTTGTAAAATAGATGTAGCCACAACTGTTTTCGTAATAGAACCGATACGATATTTTGTGTGAGGCGTATTTTCTATTTTATTTTGAACATCAGCATACCCATATCCTTTATTCAATATAACATGCTCTTTGTCTGTTACCAAAACTGTTCCATTGAATTGCTTTCCGACTAAATATTGATCTAATTTTTGAGATATGCTAGCGTAATCAATTTGCTTTTCTTTTTTTTCTTCTTCTATATTCTCTTGTACTTCTGATTCAACAGCAGGATTCACCTTAGTTGTTAATTCTTTATTTTCCTTTATATTAGAATTATAGAGAAAATAGTATACTCCTCCACAAACTACTGCACATATTGAAACTATCATCATTATTTTTTTTATCATTTTGTTCCTCCATAATTCCTTCGTTCAAAATCCCCCCTACACTCTATTATCAAGTAATAAAAAAAAATCGCAACAATTTGTTGCGAAAAATCACTTTTTTTCTTTTCTATATACACACACTTGATTTTTCCCATTTTTTTTCGCTTCATATAATGCAATATCCGCTCGTTGCATTAATTCTTCTCTTGTAATCCCTTTTTCATATAATGCAACTCCAAAGCTCGCTGTTAATTTCGAAATTCCTGAGAATTGCTTTGTTTCAATGAAAAATCGTAATGATTCCGCAACTTGAAATGCTTCTTTTTCTACTGTATTCGTTACTAAAATAATAAATTCTTCTCCTCCCCACCTAGCAAATACATGTTGCTGCTCCACTTTAGATTTCATGAGCTCTGCAAGCTCAATTAATGCTAAGTCACCAAAATCATGGCCATACGTGTCATTTACTGCTTTAAAATTATCTATATCAAATAAAATAAGTGCTATGTTTTCATTATTACGCATCGCATTATCCCATTCTGCCTCGAGTATTTGTTGGAATTTCAAACGATTATAAATCTCTGTTAACGAATCTATCATAGCAAGTCTTTCTTGTTCTTGATAGATTTCATCTAATTCGGTAATCTCTGTACACTTCACAATAAATCTTGATAAATCTTCTGGCAATGGTGTCGCACGCAATAAAAAAGTTGACACTTCCCCTTCATAGTTGGACATCTTAATTCGTCTATCATATGATAATGTATCATCTAACCATGTTATATCATGAGTTGTTGAATAGTATCCATTTTCTCTAATAAGATGTTCAGCAAATACTAAATGTTGCTCACGATAAGCAAACAAATTTTCATATCCGAAAAACTCTAAAAAATTTGTATTACAATCAACAATCTCATCGTCTTCTACTATAAATAATAGATCATTTCGAAAATCAAACATCGTTTGAAGTAGTTCTTGTTGCAAACTTACTTGCCGCACTAAAGAAAGCTGATATAAACTTTTATTTACTTCCTCTAACACCATTTGCGGAGTCACAGGGGCTATCACAATATTACGTATTCCTAACGTAAGCACCTCTGCAAACTCGCTTGTTATTTGTTGATCCCAAATGACAATAAATATACTCTGTGGATTATACATATTCTTTATATATTTTATTTGAGAAAAATCTGTTACATACATAATTACAATATGTGGTTTAGTCCTCTGAAATAATACTTCTCCTTCTTCAAAACTATTTGCTATAAACATACATTTTGGATGGATATTTTCTATCGTTTGTTGATGTGTGCATCCATTTTCTATATAAAGGACATTTAACTGAAGATCTTGTAATACATTTTGGAAAACCGTATTCTCTAATAAAAAATGTAGTATGTTCATCACTAGTCTTCACTCACTTCATATATCTTGTTCTACAGAATTCCTCACAAACATTTTATAAAAAACTGTTCTCTAAAAACTTTAATGAGTGAGGGATACATGTTAACAAGCTAATTGAGAATGTTATCTTTGCTTTTTCACTCTATAAATTCCTTTTTTAGTGTATGATTATAGGAATTGTATCGTTTGTATGAATGCCCTAGCTTCCGCTTGAAAACTTGACAATTAAAATAAAGATATTATATTCTTAAATTCGATAACTTACAAAATGTAAGTAGAATATATTACATGTATTTTTTTCATAATTTGATATGTAATTTGGAGGATATATAATGACAAACGAAAACTTTTTTAATGTTTTATATGAACGCACATCTACACGTGCATTCAACCCAGAGAAAGAAATTTCATCTACAGAGTTACACGAGATTTTAAAGGGAGCTGCTCAAGCACCTTCTGCTTGGAATTTACAGCATTGGAAATTCCTTGTATTCCAAGGTGAAGATGTACAGAAACGATTACATCCAATTGCTTATAACCAACAACAAATTCTTGATGCTTCTGCTGTAGTCGCTATTTTAGGTGATTTAGAAGCTTATAAAAACGTTGAACCCGTTTATGGTCCAATTGTAGAACAAGGATTTATGAAAGCAGAAGCAAAAGAACGCTTAGCTAAAAATATTGAGTCTGCATATGCCCGTGAGCAATTCCCAAGAGATGCAGCCTTTTCAAATGCATCTTTAGCAGCAATGCAACTTATGCTTGCAGCTAAAGCAACTGGCTGGGATACTTGTGCGATTGGTGGTTTCAACCCACAAGCACTTACAGAAGAATTCAATGTTTCATCTCGCTACGTACCAATTATGCTTATTACAATTGGGGAATCAACTTTAAAAGGCCATCCTGCACCACGAATGAGCGTAGAACAAGTGAGTGAATGGGCAAAATAATAAAGTGAAACTTGAATCAGTGTGAGGGTCTTACTGCCCTTTCATACGAATAAAAAAGAAACGAAGGTAATTTCATTACCTTCGTTTCTTTTTTTATTCTGTCACACATCCGTAATACTAAAATGTATGATTCGACATCCACACATAAAAAACAGTAAATTTCATGCTATTCGCATACATATAAATGACGTTTCGTGTCGAATTTTGTTAAAGTATCGAAATATAACCGTGTGTTTTTGTTACAATTATGATACAATGATAACAAATAGATAACAAGAGAGGGATTTTCATTGAGTTCATACGGAAGCTTTATTGCACTTTTATGTTACATAGTAACTGTACTGCTTCTATATTTTATTGGCGATGCTGCAAATATTTCAGTTTTACAATTTCCAAAAGAAGAAGCATTCCAATTAGAATCAGAAAAACATACTGCACGATCCATTGTACCGCTACTGTTAGCTCTTCCTGTATATATCATCGTTTTATATAAAAGCAAAAAAGTGTAAAGGCTACCTATTTCATTCATTTCGGTGGTCTTTACACTTTTTTGTGATATCTATCCTATTTTAAACATCATTCCGTAATAAACACCCAGCTAGTCTTTTAAAATGAGAAATTCCCCTAGAAAAAATTCCACTCTCTGTCCAGTCACTCACTACCGAACTTACATAGATTATAAGTGTGAAGGGGGTGATGAGGATTATGTTTGGATCATTTGGATGCTGTGATAACTTTAGAGACTGTCATCATCATGAAAGAGAGTGCAGACATCATGAGAAAGAGAAAGAGAGAGAAGTAGTTAGACCACAACAACCAGCTGTATGTAACGTACTTGCTAGCATTTCAGTTGGAACAGAGCTTTCTCTATTAAGCGTTAAAGGTGTTGGATCTTTCAACAATGTAATTTTTGAAGGTTTCTGTAACGGTGTTGCTCTTTTCTCTGCTTTAGCTCGTAATGACAAAGATAACAAAGATAACAATAAAGACGATAAGCACAATCAAAACCGAAATACTTTTACTGGTATTTTACGTGTATGCCCAGCTGATATCGTTGCTGTCGCTATCTAATTTTGTTCCTTATCTTCAAGAGTAAGAAAATAAGTTTTACTTTTCTCATAGAAAAAACCTGAGACCGATTTCAAATCGACTCAGGTTTTTTTATTGATTATATACTTTTAACTAGTTCAACAACTTCTTCAGCAGTTGACATCATTAATGCTTTTTCTGCTAATGTTTCCATTTCTGCTTTTGACAACTTGCTTAGTTGTGTTCTTGCAGGAAGAATAGATGTTGCACTCATACTGAACTCATCTAAACCTAATCCTAATAATAATGGGATAGCAAGTGAATCGCCCGCCATCTCACCACACATACCAGCCCATTTGCCTTCTTTATGAGCAGCATCGATAACCATTTTTACAAGACGTAAAATAGATGGGTTATATGGTTGGTATAAGTAAGATACTTGTTCGTTCATACGGTCTGCAGCCATTGTGTATTGAATTAAGTCGTTTGTTCCGATAGAGAAGAAATCAACTTCTTTTGCGAATTGATCTGCTAATACTGCTGAAGCTGGGATTTCAACCATCATACCAACTTCAATAGAATCAGAAACAGTTGTACCCGCTTCTACAAGTTTTGCTTTCTCTTCTAATAAGATCGCTTTCGCTTGACGGAACTCATCAAGAGTTGCAATCATTGGGAACATAATTTTTAAGTTACCGTATACGCTAGCACGAAGTAATGCACGAAGTTGTGTACGGAACACATCTTGCTCATCAAGACATAAGCGAATTGCACGGTATCCTAAGAATGGGTTCATTTCTTTTGGTAAATGTAAGTATGGAAGCTCTTTATCTCCACCGATGTCAAGTGTACGAACAACAACAGGTTGACCTTCTTTTACACCTTCAAGAACTGCTTTATACGCTTCGAACTGCTCTTCTTCTGTTGGAAGATTGTCACGGCCCATGTATAAGAATTCTGTACGGTATAAACCAACGCCTTCTCCGCCATTATCGATAATACCTTGTACATCATTTGGTGTTCCGATATTTGCAACAAGCTCAACGTGATGTCCATCACTTGTTACAGTAGCTTGGTCTTTTAATTTTGCCCATTCAGCTTTTTGCTCTTCAAATTTCGCTTTCTTTTCTTCAAACGAGCGAAGAGTTTCTTCTGATGGATTAACAATTACTTCTCCATCTAAACCATCGATGATTACGATATCGCCGTTTTGGATTTTCTCCATAACAACTTTCGTACCAACAACAGCTGGAATTTCCATAGAGCGAGCCATAATTGCAGAGTGAGATGTACGTCCACCGATATCAGTTGTAAAACCTTTTGCATACTTACGGTTTAACTGAGCTGTATCAGATGGTGTTAAATCTTCAGCAATAATGATTACTTCTTCAGAAATTGTACCTGGATTTGAGAAGTTAATGCCTAGTAAATGTGCAAGAACACGTTTTGTTACGTCACGAATGTCCGCAGCACGTTCTTTCATATATTCGTTATCCATGTTTTCAAACATAGAAATAAACATTGATGCAACTTCATCCATTGCAAATTCAGCATTTACTTTTTCGCTATTTACTTTATCTTTTACTGGGTTTACTAGTTCTGGATCATTTAACACTAATAAATGTGCTTCAAAGATCGCAGCTTTGTCAGCACCTAGCTCAGCAAAAGCGTGGTCCTTAATAGCTTCTAATTCAGTTTTTGCTTTCTCAAGCGCAGCTTCTAAGCGTGCAATTTCTGCAGCTTCGTTTGTAATTGATTTCTTTTCGATGTTAAATTCAGGATTTTCAAGTCTGAAAGCCTTTGCAATAGCAATCCCACTTGATGCAGCGATCCCTTGAATGTTAAGAGTCATTATTCTCCTAATCCTTCGTTTTTCATAGTTTCTTCGATAGCTGCTAGTGCTTGAGCTGCATCATCACCATTTGCAGTGATTTTAATTTCCGCGCCTTGTTGAATACCTAAAGACATAACGCCCATGATTGATTTTAAGTTAACGTTCTTTCCGTTATACTCTAAGTTAATGTCAGAACCAAATTTGCTTGCAGTGTTTACAAGTAGAGTTGCTGGACGTGCATGAATTCCTGAGTCGCTAGTTACTTTAAAGATTTTTTCCATGATAATTTATCTCCTTTAAATTACAGTATTTTTTAGTTGTATAGACGTGAGTACTACATCATCTATTGTATATAATAGGCGATGTTCGGTCAACCACATCGCCTATTATAATTATAAACATTTTGCGTCAAATTCCTACTGAATGTCAATAATAGCGTTTTCGCCCTTCTTAACATTTCCATCTTTTTTCAATTCGACTTGTTGCCCTTGTTGTAAATTCGTAAATACAATTGGTGTAATGATAGATGGTGCATTTTCTTTTACAAATGCAAGATCTACTTTTAATAATGGCTGTCCTTGTTTCACTTTGTCACCTTGCGCTACAAGTGCTTCAAAACCTTCACCATTTAATTTTACAGTATCAATACCGAAGTGGATTAAAATTTCTTTTCCGCCTTCAGATTGAATACCAATTGCATGTTTTGTAGGGAATACGTTGACAATTTCACCGTTAACTGGAGAAACTACTGTTCCTTCTGTCGGCTCAATTGCAAATCCGTCCCCCATCATTTTTCCTGAGAATACTTGATCAGGTACTTCTGTAATTGGTAGGATTTTCCCTTCAATTGGTGAAACGATTGTTTCGTTTTCATCAACTTTTTGAGGAGCTTCTTCTACTTTTACAGGCTCTTCTTTTTCAACATGAGGTGTACGACCTGACATAATATCGTGAATTTGTGATTTTAATGTGTCAGATTTCGGTCCAAAAATAGCTTGAATGTTATTTCCAACTTCAAGTACACCAGCTGCTCCAAGCTCTTTTAAACGATCTTTGTTTACATTCTTTTGTTCGTTAACTTGAACACGTAAACGAGTAATACAAGCGTCTAAAGAAGCAATGTTTTCTTTACCACCAAGTGCTACTAGTACTTCACGAGGAAGTTCACCAGCTTCTGCTTTCCCTGCGCCGTCATTCGCATTTGTTACTTCACGACCAGGTGTTTTTAGATTCCATTTACGGATTGCAAAGCGGAATCCGAAGTAGTAAATAACTGCTAGTACAAGACCAACAACAATTACCCACCACCATGCCGTACGGCCTGGTAGTACACCGAATAATAGGAAGTCGATTAAACCACCAGAGAATGTCATACCAATTTTAACACCTAAAATTTGCATTGTCATAAATGATAGACCAGCGAATACAGCGTGAATTCCGAATAATACTGGTGCTACGAATAAGAATGAAAATTCAAGTGGCTCTGTAATACCTGTTAAGAAAGATGTTAATGCAGCAGAACCTAAAATACCAGCTGCTAATTTTTTGTTTTCTGGACGTGCTTCATGGTACATTGCTAAAGCTGCTGCTGGAAGACCGAACATCATGAACGGATACTTACCAGTTGTAAATGTACCTGCTGTTAATTCTACACCGTCTTTTAACTGTGCCATAAAGATTTTTTGGTCACCACGAATTAATTCGCCAGCCGCATTTGTATACTGACCGAATTCGAACCAGAACGGTGAATAGAAAATGTGATGTAATCCAAATGGAATTAATGAACGTTCAATTAAACCGAAAATAAATGCTGCTAACGTTCTATTTGCATCAATCATTTGATGTGAGAACGTGTTTAAGCCACCTTGAATGTATGGCCAAACGAAGCACATGATAATACCTACTATTAAAGAGAATGTTGCAGTTGCGATCGGTACGAAACGCTTACCTGCAAAGAAACCTAAGTATGATGGTAATTCAATGTTGAAGTATTTATTATAGCAATATGCCGCTACTATACCGACGATAATACCACCAAACACTCCAGTTTGTAGCGTTGGAATTCCTAATACGTTTGCATACGCTGGATCTGCAAATCCAATTTTTACTGGGTCTGCTCCAGAACTTGTTACTTTCACTAGCTTATCTACTTCTAAGAACACACTCATCGTTTTGTTCATAATTAAGTAGCCAACGAACGCTGCTAAACCAGCTACTCCGTCTCCACCAGCTAAACCAATTGCTACCCCAACTGCAAATAATAATGCAAGGTTAGCGAAAATAATATCACCAGATTGTTCCATAATTTTTGCTACCATTACGAACCAATCTGCTTTTAATGCAGGAATAACATTTGTTAACTGTGGATTTTGAAATGCATTACCAAATCCAAGTAAAATACCTGCTGCCGGTAAAATCGCAACTGGAAGCATTAACGCTTTTCCGACTTTTTGAAGAACACCAAAGATCTTCTTAAACATGGAAACCCTTCCTCTCTTATCTATATTGATACCTTCCGACAAACGCCAAAAAGACATGAGGAAAAAAAGATAGAACGATAGCTATACAAAGGGTAGTATATCCCTTTCTCTAGCTTACATTCCTTACTTTTCTCCACTCATGCCTGATCGAATCAGTAACACGTGTCAAAAATAGGTTTACGTATAAGTTCACTATAATTAAGGCAAACGTTTTCGTTTTATACCTTAATGTGTTTGTCGAAATTTGTATAACTTTGCAATAGTTATTATACATAACTATTGTAAGCGATTCAATGATTTTTTTTAACGTTTTCATTTTCGACAAAAATATATGTCTTTTTACACATGCTCTGCCTTCACTAAGCGCTGCAGGTGCATCGTTAAATATATACTCTCTGCTTCATAAACAGGAAGTTGCAATTCTTTTTGCATAACCTTAACTAGCTTCCAAGCTAAATTATAACAGACAGGATATTCCGCCTTTAATAAATCAGCAAAACTTTGCGATTCCTCTACTTTTTCTCCTTTTTTCACCCTCTCAATAGCATATTGAAGATGACGAATAAGGCGTAAATAGTGAATACTTTCTTGGTCTAATGTAATTTGTAAGTTCGTCTCAATTAAAGATACAAGCTGTGCAATGAGACGGGAGTTTTGATTAACTGAAGATAAATCTGAATTTGTAAGTGAACTGTAAATATGGAGTGCAATAAACCCGATTTCTCCTTCTGGCAATGTAATTTGCAAACGAGAATTTAAAAGGTTTACAACACCTTCAGCAATTTTATATTCCTCTGGATAGAGCATTTTCGTTTCAACTAAAAAAGGATTATCAATTGTAAACCCTTGTTTTAAACGCTTAATTGCAAAAGAAATATGATCTGTTAAAGCGATATGAATATGTTCATTCAATGGAGATTTTGCTTTTTCTTGAATATAGAACATAATATCATTCATTAATTCAATTAATTTTTCACTCACATGTGGAACTAGCAGTTTGTATTGTTCACGATCACGTTCATTTTTTAGAACAAACATTTTTTCAATTTGTTCTTGCTCCAATACATCTTTCGCTTTTTTCCCAAATCCAATTCCTTTACCAATCACTACTACTTCCTCATGTTCAGGATGGCTAGCAATGATGACATTATTATTTAAAACTTTTTTAATTTCTAGATAATTACTCATATAACACCACCCTCGTACTTAAATAGCCTGCTTTTATGTTACAGAACATTCTTCTTTGTCGTCAATGTAAAACATCTACCATTTCATAAAAATTCATTTTTTAGACATGTTTATATATGATGCGTATAATGTAAGAGCAACTGTACATAGAAAGGAGATAACAACATGATTAAAATGTTTGTAAGTGATATCGACGGTACAATGATGCAACACGGAGGTTTAATTGACGAACAGGATATTGTAGCGCTTCGTAGTCTTGCTGAACAAAATGTGATTCTTTGTTTCGCTTCTGGCCGACTTGATAATGAAATTGCAGACTTAATGAAAGCTGTAAATACAAATTTCCACCGCATTAGTGTTAATGGTGTTTTTGTATATACAAATGAAAATAAGCAGCTATTATCTGCAACTTTTGATTCCAGCATTCTTCCTGAGTTGTTACACATGACGAATGAAGATCCTTATTTCCGTTATGTTAGCGATGAACATAATTACTACATTGAAGAAAAAACACCGTTTATTCACGAACTTGAGCAACAAGTAACGATGACTTCTGTCGAAGAACCAAATTTATTACAGAAAATAGATGATACAATTTTCCCGAATAAAATTTCTGTCGGTGGAACAAAGGAGAGCTTACAACTCCTTCAGAAAAAAATTGATGAAAAATTTCATGGAAAAGTTAGTACGTTCATTTCAGCAGAACAATGCTTAGATGTAATGCCACCTAATATTAGTAAAGGTTCTGCTATTTCTGTTTTATTAAAAGAGTTTCAATTACAACCAGAGGAAGTTGCTTGCATAGGGGATTCTTATAATGATATTCCAATGTTTGCTTTAACTCCTCACAGTTTTGCTATGGCTCAAGCAGATGACGCAGTAAAAGAACACGCTCACTATGTGGTAAATACAGTTAAAGATGCTGTTAACCACGTAATTGCTCATAATAAAAATACGACTCACTCCTTGTAAGGATGAGTCGTATTTTTTCTTTACATGTTAAACAATTTGACATTTACTGTACTTCACAAACTGAAATATATTATTTGTTACGTGCGATGTTTGTAATAAACTTATAACGATCTCCACGATAAATACATTTCACATACTCTAACGGTACTTCACCTTCTGAATATGACCATTGACGCATTACAAGCACTGGCGCCTTTTTAGGAATATGCAGATGTTCCGCTTCATTATCCGTTGCAATTGAAGCTTCGATTGATTGAGTAGCGCTAACAAGTTTGAAGCCCAGTTTTTTCTCTAAATGTTCATATAAAGATTGTTGCAATATTTCTTCGTTAATATCTTTTACAAGAGCTGGCGACAAATATGTCGTCTCAAAAGCAATCGGTTCATCGTCAGCTAAGCGAATACGCCTCACTTCATAAACCGACTCTCCCTCCTGTATTCTCAGCCGGTCTGCTATTTTCGCAGTAGCTGGAACTAGGCGGAAACTTAATAATTGACTACTTGGGTTCATCCCACGAGAAATCATATCTTCCGTGAATCCTGTCATTCCTTGCAATTTTTGTTCCACTTTCGGAAGTTGGACAAACGTACCGATTCCACGTTTCCGATATAAATAACCTTGTTCCACTAAATTATTAATCGCCTGTCTGATTGTCATACGACTCACTTCGAACTTATCGCAAAGTTCATTCTCAGATGGGATTTTATCTCCCGGCTTCCATTCGCCGTCCTCAATTAGCTGTTTCACCCACTCTTGAATCTGATAATAGATCGGAAATGGTGAATACTTGTCGATGTTCATCAGCAATCGCCTCACTGCATAAAGATAGAGCTTCTTGATCAGCGATTACGGTTACATTCGGATGACGTTGTAAAACTGTAGCAGGACACGCTTCACTATATGCACCTTGCAATAATTCTTTAACAGCTTCTGCCTTTTTAGAACCCATAGCAACAAGTAGAATTTGTTTCGCTTTCATAATGCTTCCAATTCCCATTGTAATTGCATGAGTTGGCACATCTTCTTCTTTTTCGAAGAAGCGAAGGTTTGCTTGGCGTGTAGATTCTGTTAATTCAACAATGTTTGTTGGAGAATTAAACGGTGTTCCTGGTTCGTTAAATCCGATGTGACCGTTTTCACCGATTCCAAGAATCTGTAGGTCAACTGGGTTAGCAGCTAGAATGCCCTCGTAACGTTTGCACTCTTCCTCTAAATCACTTGCCATCCCGTTTGGTACATAAGTTTGTTTAAATGGAAGATGATCAAACAACTGTTCTTGCATGAAATAGTGATAGCTGTTTTTATCTTCATGTGGTAAATTTACGTACTCATCTAAGTTTACAGTGGTTACACGGCTTGTATCAAGTTTATTTTTTCGCATTTCTGCATAAATACCTAATGGAGAGCTTCCTGTAGCCATTCCTAATGTTGGATTTTCTTTTGTTTTTACAACTTCTTCAATTAATTTATAACCTGCTTCTGCTAGTTCTTCTGGAGTTTTTACAACAAGAATATTCATTTCATTACTTCCCTTCCTTCATATGAATTCCTAAACGAACCGTATCATATACATGTAAATCTTCATTCATCACAACAAAGTCTGCATCTTTTCCTACCGCTAATGCACCTTTATTATTTAATCCAAACTCTTCTGCTTGGTTCACTGATGTCATTAGTACTGCATCTTCGATTGAACAACCTGTAAATTCAATTACATTTCGGAAAGCTTGATCCATTTTTAGAATACTACCAGCTAACGTTCCATCTTCTAATCGAGCACTACCATCTTTTACATGTACTGGCTGTCCGCCAAGCTCATATAATCCATCTTCAAGACCTTTTGCACGCATTGCATCAGTAATAACACTTACTTTTTTCGGCCCTTTTAATTTATATGCTAATTTCACCATATCCGGGTGAATGTGAATACCATCTGTAATTACTTCAACCATTACATCTGGATTTAATAACACATGACCAACAACTCCTGGTTCACGGTGATGTAATCCACGCATTTGATTGTATAAATGCGTTGCATGTGTAATGTTTCTATTTTTTAGTTGCGCATCAATTGCATCGGTATGTCCCATTGTGCCAACAACACCAGTTTCAGCAAGATATTGCTCAAACTGTAACGCACCTTCTTCTTCAGGTGCATATGTTACTAATTTAATTAAATTTCCGCTTGCTTCCTGCCATTGTTTAAATTGTTCAATATTCGCAGGAACAATATGTTCAAGTGGTTGTGCACCTGCACGTTTCTTTGAAACATACGGTCCTTCTAAGTGAATATATTCGAAATGTGCTCCTTTTTCTTTCGCTTCCTTCGCAGCATGTAGTGCTGCTTCGATTGCTTCTGGAGCTTGTGTCATTGTTGTTGGGAAGTAAGTTGTAACTCCTTCTTTTAACATTTCTTTACCTAGAGTTACTAACCCATCGCTATTTGCATCCATCGCATCAATATCGTATCCACCATGAATATGAACATCAATCATACCTGGAATCACAATTTTCCCTGCCGCATCTAAAACCGCTTCATTTTCTTGTGATACATATTGAGCCATCAAACCAATTTCTTTAATTGTTTCTGTGTAACGAATAAATCCGTTTTCCACTACTTCTTGACCTGTATAAATTTTGGCATTGATGACAACTTGCGTTTTCATTTTCATCGATCCTTTCCCATGAAATACCTACTTGTTATTATTACCTTATTCGCCTAATTCCATCTTAATATATGCACGAGTAGTTGTCTATACATTCTAATGAAATTTCCTCTTTGTTTAACAAAAAGGAAACTTAGTACGTCTCTCGCAATTATAATATATGTTATTCATTTTTTCCAAAAAGGAACAATATCATCTATTGTATGAATCACTTAAGTAATGGCATTAATCCGCTAGACCCAATTGTAATATGTTCGCCGTCTGTTTCCATTTCTACTGTACGCTTATTTGTTCCATACATCATTATACCATGCTGTTTTAATCGTCTCACTACACTTTGATGCGGATGTCCATACGGATTTCTGCTACCATAAGAAAGAATCGCGAACTGTGGTTCTACCTTCTTTATAAACCTTTCACTTGTTGAAGTGTACGAGCCATGATGTCCCACCTTTAACACATCTGCATGTACATCAAATTGCTTTAATATTTCAGTTTCCGTTCGCACATCAGCATCACCCATTAGTAAAAAATCTGCCTTACCATACCGAATCTTTAATACAATTGAAGATTCATTATTTTCATCTTTGGACTTCCCATTGTTTAATACTTGTATGGAAACATGCGGATCTAGCGGTATGTATTGTCCCTCTTTTACTGAAATGAAAGGGATTCCCCTTTTCTTTATATGATTTCGATACGTATGATAAGTAAGAGAACTATATGTTTTTCCACTATCTAATATAAGTGATACCGGCATCTGCTCTACAATCGGAATGAGTCCTCCAATGTGATCCATATCCGGATGAGTACTGACGATAGCATCTAAATGGTTAATTCCTTTTTCAATTAGTTTTTGGATAACAACCTCACCAGCTTCATAAGGCCCTCCATCAATTAACATCGTTTGTCCATTTGGCAATATAATAAGTGTTGCATCACCTTGTCCAACTTTTAAGAAACTCACTTTCATTTTACCAAAATGTTGCCGCTGCATATGTAAAGGAGACGCGGTATGAATAGACATCATATACCTTTTGGCAGATGCACTATTTAAAGAAAAGCATAACAAAACAGAAACTAATAATAAAACACTTCGTATACCTCTCATAACTCGTCTCCTTTTTTCAATTAGTATGGCACGGTATATAATTGATATACAAAAAAGCTTAGCAAAATGCTAAGCTTTTATTTCGATATCTCTTGTAAAGAACCGAAGAATAAATCCGCTTCATTCATTTGTTCGTTTTCTTCAGAAAGCGGAGGTAAATCATCTAATGTTTTTAATCCAAATGTGTCTAAAAATTCTTTTGTCGTTCCATATAAAATCGGACGCCCAGGTCCTTCTGCTCTTCCCATTTCTTTTATAAGTAAGTGTGATACTAACGTTTGTAACGCCTTATCGGTTTTTACCCCTCTAATCTCTTCCATTTCTGTTCTTGTAATGGGTTGACGATATGCAACAATTGCTAACGTTTCTAGCGCAGCCTGAGAGAGTGAAGCAGCTGTTGGGATATCTATTAGTTTTTGATAGTACGACGCATGTTCTTTCTTTGTAGCAAAACGATATACTTTTGCATACTGTACAATTTGCAAACCTCGGTGTGCACCTTCACATTCTTTTTGCATTTCTTCTAAAATATCGATTACTTCGTTTCCTTCAATTTCAAGGACTTTTGCTATTTGTTCAGGAGAAATCCCTTCATCACCAGAAACAAATAAAAGCCCTTCAATGATTGATTTCTGTTCTGTTCTATCCATCTTACGAGCTCCTTCCTCCTATTTTCTCCATAAAAATACACATCAAAAAACCGAATCACAATCAATGCGTTCGGTTCAATATTTTTTCTCTTGTTCCAAACGATACATTCAAACCTAGCATGAGATATACTATTTCTATCCCATTTTCCATACTAACTCTATGCAGATTTAGTATAGCTTGATACGAAAATTTCATCAAAATTATGTTCTTGTTCAATTACGATTTGTTGATTTTTCATAAGCTCAAGAACCGCTAAAAATGTTACAACCATGATTTCCCGTTCATCATCAACAAACAAATCATAAAAACTTTGACGACCACCTTGTAGTTCTAACAGCTTTAAAATATCCGTCATACGCTGTTCAATTGGTATTTCTTGACGAGTAATACGTGTTGTCACAGGTTTCTTTGCTTTTTTACGGCGCATTAATTTTTGAAATGCCGCTAGCATATCATATAACGTAACATCAAGAGGCAAGCTTGTCTCCTCTTCTTGTTGCAACGATGTAAAATCAATTGGCGGACGTGTATATAGCTGTGCTCTTTCTTGTTCTCTTTCTTTTAGTTCAGTAGCAACTTGCTTATATTTCTTATATTCAATTAACCTCTCCATCAATTCTTGACGAGGATCATCTATAAAGTCATCACCGTTATCAAGTACATCTTCTTCATGTTTCGGCAACAACATTTTACTTTTAATTTGTAATAACGTTGCAGCCATTACTAAATACTCACTTGCAACATCTAATTGTAGTTCTTTCATCGTATGAACATAAGATAAATATTGCTCTGTAATTTCCGCTACAGGAATATTATATATATCAATTTCATAACGATGTATTAAATGTAACAATAAATCTAAAGGCCCTTCAAAAGCCTCTACTTTAAAATTATACTGCACAAAGCATCCCACCACATTTTTTCTATAACAACATAAGTATAGAGCATACTCATGTTCTATCCAACCTTTTTAAGAAATTTAATTAAAAATAGACCTATGCCTATGGCATCATGCCCACCACTTCATATGATAACAGTGTAGTAAGAACAATGTAGGAGGTCAAAAAACTATGGGTCACGTTGATTGTGGTTTTAGCGGTGGGTTCGCATTACTTGTTGTATTGTTTATTTTACTCATTATTGTAGGGGCAGCTTGCTTCTGCTAATATGAACAATAACGACTAGGGAGAAATTCCCTAGTCGTTTATTGTTCATATTTCTATGATAAACTTATACTTATAACCGTTAGATAGGGGCGAAGAAAATGTATCCTACGGAATACATACAGTTTTTAATTCATTTTCACGGAGATTATGATTATTTTGAATGCCACGAAATACTGGAAGAATATTGGAAAACAAAACCGAGAGGAAATCGGGATCATTATTTAGTCGGCCTCATTCAAATTGCAGTTTCTTTATACCATCACAGACGCTCTAACTGGAATGGGGCAGAGAAGATGATGAAAAGCGCCATAATGATTTTAGAAAAAAACAGTGCACATTTACTTCGTTTAGGAATAAATGAGGCACAACTTCTGTTCTTACTCAAAGATAAATTGCAATCTATCCAGAAAAAAGAAAGTTTTACACCGTTATTTTTACCATTGTCGGATACAACATTAGAAAAGTACTGCATAGAATTATGTCAGAAACAAAACCTTCCTTGGAAAGACGTGAATGCTACTTCTAATGAATTTATAATACATAAGCACACATTACGTGATCGAACAGAAGTCATCGCTGAACGAAACGAACAATTACAAAAAAGAAAGCAGAGATAATAAACTACTTATCTCTGCTTTCACGAATGTATATTTTGTTCAAGCTCTTTACACTTTTTGCAAAAACTTGCTGTTTGCTCATTTCCGCAAATTGTAAATTCAAGAAATTTACTCTTTAACTCTTGAACCATCTTCGTCCCAATACCCATATGACGGTGAGATGGATTCACACTCAAATGCTGAATTTCCAAAACTTGATTCTCTTTTTTTACAATCCCCATTATCCCAACAAAATCTTCGTTTTGTTTCCACAAATACAATTGCCAATCATCCTTTGCTTCATAATCTTTCATAGTCAATTGTAATGTTTTCACATCTTTTTCCGTTGGCATAAATGAAAGAAGCCCCATTGCAATCTTTTCATAACTTTTTTTAAAACGAATTAACATAACCCTTATCCCTTCTTACAAAAGTTACAAACTATTAAATCCCCTCAATCACTCTTTTCATATCACATTCATTTTACAATATTTTCAACAGAGTGAGAAGAGCTTAAAACAACTTGATAATCATACAAAGCGAAAAGAAGAAAGTCAAATATACGTTTCATTACTATTTTTGTTAAGTAGATAAAAGAAGAAACACTGTTATATGAAAGTGAAAAGAAACATCCACCGCTCATTATCACTTCACTATTCATCACCTTAGAGCAGATGAATTCTAGCAAAATGAATGTAATAAACAACTTTTATTGAAATGTGTAATCTAATGTATTCTATGTAATTTGTTAATATTTTGTTCTCATAAGCGACTTATTTTCACTACAATTACATTACTACTTGTATCATGTACCGTAAACGAAATACCCATTCCTATTAAAAAAAGAGAGCAATAGCTCTCTTTTCTCATTCACTTATTCTTCCCAAACTTTAACTTCTTTCATTACATCACCTTGACGCATGTTTAATACTGTTTCAATACCGCTTGTTACTTTACCGAATACAGTATGTACACCATCTAAGTGTGGCTGTGGCTCATGAACGATAAAGAATTGGCTACCGCCTGTGTTACGGCCAGCATGAGCCATAGAAAGTGATCCTACAAGGTGTCTATGAGGATTTCCATCAGTTTCACATGGGATAGAGTAACCTGGGCCACCCGCACCTGTTCCTGTTGGGTCTCCACCTTGGCTTACGAAGCCAGGAATAACGCGGTGGAATGTCACACCATCATAAAATCCTTGCTCTGCTAGTTTTTTAAAGTTTTCTACTGTTTTTGGTGCCTCTTCTGGGAAAAATTCCAAATCGATTTTTTCACCATTTTCCATTACTATGTATCCTAAAGTTTTCATACGTATATGTCTCCTTTCAACTATCTCAGCACTATATTACCACATTCATGACTAGAAACAAAAAGAATCCGACAATCTACATACTTCTTTTTTGAAATGTGGAAAAAGCTAGGTGACAAATAAGAAATATATACTATAATAACTGTGTTGCCCGAAAATTTTAGAAAGAGAAAGGGAGCGATTTTTCGTGAAAACGAAATTACTAGCTCTGCTATTAGCTGTAGCAGTATTTATTATGCCAACAGCTTCGTTTGCAGACATCATCGAAGGAGAATCAATTGTTACACTAGGAGAAAACTTGTCTGAACAACAAAAACAAGATCTGTTAAAAGAAATGAAAGCACCAAAAGATGCTACAATTATTACTGTGTCTAATGCGGAAGAACATAAATTTCTAGAAGGGATTGTTCCAAAAGCGCAAATTGGTACGAGAGCAATTTCCTCTTCTATGATCACATACACAAAGCCAGGTTCTGGTCTCATTGTACGTTCAAAAAACATTAATTCAATAACAGATGCAATGTACACAAACGCACTTATTACAGCAGGTGTGAAAGATGCAGAAATTCAAATTACTGCACCATTTAAAGTTTCTGGAACTGCTGCTTTAACTGGTTTAATGAAAGCCTATGAAACAACATCAAACAAAGCAATTCCTGAGGAAGTAAAAAAAGTAGCCAATGAAGAAATGGTGCAAACATCCCAGCTCGGCGATAAAATTGGTGAAGAAAAAGCAGTTCAACTTGTTGCGAAAATTAAAGAAGAAATTGCCAAAGAGCAGCCAAAAACGACTGAAGATTTACGTTCATTAATTAAAAAAATTGCGGATCAACTTGGTATTACATTAACGGATGAACAGTTAGATAACTTAGTTGCTCTATTTGATAAAATGAAAAATCTTAACATTGATTGGAATCAAGTTGGCAGTCAGTTAAATAAAGCAAAAGAACACGTTTCTGCCTTTTTAGGATCTGAAGAAGGGCAAAGTTTCCTAGATAAAGTGAAAGATTTCTTCTCAAGTATCATTGATTTTGTTAAATCGTTATTCAAGTAAAAAGAAGCTCGCTAGTAGCGAGCTTCTTTTTTATACAAGTAACGGCAATTTCATAATAGCTTCTTCAACCGAACGAACAATATGATTCGCTTTCTCCTTCACATATGGATGAGCATGGTGCAGAGTAAATGAATGCGGGGTTACTTCAAACATAGAAATATCATTGAAAGAATCTCCAATGCATGCAACTTCATTTGCTTCAATTTGCAAATGTTCCATTAGTCGTCTTAAAGCACTCCCTTTACTTACTCCCCTTGGCATAATGTCAACATAGCGTTTACCAGACATAAAAACTTCCGCTTCGTTCTGAAATGTATCTCGTAATTCTTGATCTAATGCTTCAATTGTCTCTTCTTCCCCAAAAACAAACAATTTCGCAGGATGTACAGTTTTACCAAATTCCTCTTCTAACGCTTCAATTTCAGCGATATGCACACCCATATACGCTTCAAAATTATGGTGATGTTCATTCTTCCTTTTTGTATATCGCTGCTCCTTTGCACAAACAATATCCGCTAGTCCTTTTTTATGTATATATCGATATATTTCCTGGGCAACCGTATTTTCAAAACTCGATTCATAAAATAAATTCCCATCCGGAAGTAACATTGTCGCTCCATTTAAGCCAGTTGTGTAATATGGGAATGTAAACCTATTTACGACTTCATCAATTCGATGAGTAAAGCGGCCTGAGGCAAAACAAATATTTGTCCCTTTTTCAGCTAACCAACAAATTGCACGTTCATCTTCTTTTTGCATATGATTTACATTGTAAACGAGCGTGTCGTCTAAATCACTTACAAATAATTTAATCATGTCCTCTTCCCCTTCCATACACAATATCTACTCTAAGTGTACACAAAAAATGTTTGATTTTTGTTAAAAAACAATAAATTTTTACTAAAAAAATAAACGGGTGTATAATCCCGTTTATTTTTGTCTTTTTACATTTTGAGGTCTTACGATACTTGGTCGTACTTTTAAACTAGACATCGTCGGACGGAGTAGAATTTTTGTTAATGCGCCCCAATCAAATGGTAAAAACGGCCATAAGTATGGTGTTTGTAAACTTTTGATAGACGTTAAAAATAAAATCAATATCGTCATACCAATTACAAATCCCATCTCATGAAAGAGACCTGTCAAAATAATAACAAACAATTTTCCAACCTTATTTCCAAGTCCTAATTCATAACTCGGTGTTGCATATGCCCCGATCATAGAAACTGCTACATACAAAATAACTTCTGGTACAAACAAACCTACATCAATTGCTATTTGACCAATTAATATGGCAGAAATTAATCCTGCTGCAGACGATAACGGCGTTGGAGTATGAATGGCTGCCATCCTTAAAAATTCAAGCCCTACTTCTGCCATTATCACCTGTAATAAAATTGGTAAATGTGTCATCTTAGTCGGTCCAATAAAAGCAAGATTTTCTGGTAAAAGAGTTGGATCAAATACAAACACTAACCAAAACGGTAGTAAAAACAAGGAGAATAAGACACCTAAAAAGCGTACCCAACGTAAAAATGTTCCGACAGCTGGATTTTGTCTAAACTCTTCTGCATGCTGTAAATGATGAAAATATGTTGTTGGCGTAATCATAGCACTCGGTGATGTATCAACTAGTACTAGAACATGTCCTTCTAATAAATGATTTGCTGCTACATCCGGTCTTTCTGTATATCGAATAAGCGGGAATGGGTTATAGCTTTGCTTTACAACAAATTCTTCCACTGTTTTATCCGCCATCGTAATGCCATCGACATCAATGTTATTTAATTCTTGTTTTATAATCTTTACTAAATCTGGATTTGCAACATCTTGTACATATGTAATACAAATATCCGTTTGCGATCGATCCCCTACTCGAATAATTTCATTTCGAAGACGTGGATCTCGAATTCTTCTACGAATTAACGCTGTATTTACAACGATATTTTCAACAAATCCATCTCTCGCACCGCGTACTACTTTTTCAGTATCTGGCTCTGTCGGTGTTCGTCCTGGGTAGCTACGAACATCTATCGCAAACGCTTCTGTTTCGCCTTCCACAAATATAATAATAAGCCCTGATAACGCTTGAACCATTACTTCATCCATCGTTTTCACTTTACTTACTTGCTGATGAATTAAACGATTCTCTAAAAGCTTTACTGTATCTTCTTCAACATCCCTTATTTCATTCGTATCCACAGCTTCTTCTAAAATAGGAATAATATAATTCGTATCACAAAGTCCATTTACGAATAACACAGCAATTTCTTTATTCAAAATTTGAAATTTACGAATACCAACATCAAATGTAACGCCTAATCCAACCGTTTGTTTTAAATAATTTTCATTGTCACTTATGAAAGTTGAAATAGGGATATCTATTTTTTTAGGCTTCGTCATAAAACCCACTCCTTTCCAAAATTAACTGAATTGCTTTTTTCGTAATTGGTGAGCCTCTCTCCCATTCATCATTTCCACACATCTTACCAATATCACCAATTCCAACAATGACAGGAACATTCAAATCATCTAAACAATAAATTGTATCTCCGCTAATTCTGCCAATTTCACCATCTGGGAGTCCAAACTTATCAACGCCATATTCCGTTAAATTCCCGTTTCGATCCACGCTTACATCTACACGTGCCCATTCCCAATGATGTGTATTAGACGCTACCGCTAAAATCCCAAGTACATCAATTTGTTTATGCGTGGCTACATATTTTAAAGCTTTTTCACCAGATCCTTCTCCAATAAATCCACTGTCATCAAACATGACAAATACAGGGTCATATGGCGTTTGCATAATAAGCTCAACAACTTTCTTCCCTGTCAATTTGGTTGGATTGCTTTGTGATGCTGAAATACACCTTCCCCCAAATTCCTTCGTTAAAAGCTCAATTGTTCGCTTTGCATATTCATCTCCATCTGTGACCAAAACAACCCTTCGTCTCATTTGATTTATCCTTTCGGTTTACATATAAGTGCTATAAAAAATGAAAATAATATTGCTGCAGAAATACCTGCAGATGTTAAACTAAACATACCCATACCAATCCCTATATATCCATGTTTTTCTGCCGCATGCATTGCCCCGTGTAATAGGGAATGTCCAAAACTTGTAATAGGAACTGTCGCCCCAGCACCAGCAAACTTTATAAGCTTATCGTACAATCCAAATCCATCTAAAACTGCTCCTATCACTACAAAGGTAGCCATTAAATGAGTTGGTGTTAACTTTGCAAAATCTAACAATACTTGTCCAACTAGACAAATAGCGCCTCCTACAAGAAATGCATATATAAAATCCACAATTCACTCTCCCTTCACTCTCTCAAATACGACACCATGTGCAATTGTTGGAATTGTTTCTTTCTGCTGCATCATCATCGGGCTTAATAACGCGCCAGTAGCAACGACAAAAATTCGTTGTAAATTTCCTTTTTGCATCTCGCTTAATAAATGACCATATGTGACAACAGCTGAACAAGCACAACCGCTACCACCTGCAAATACTTCTTCTTGACCCGAATCATAAATCATTAATCCGCAATCATTATATATATGCCCAATATCATAACCTTCTTCCAGTAACAGTTGTTTCGCGATCGGTGTCCCAATAGCAGATAAATCACCGGTAACAATCACATCATAATCATTGGCACTTCTCTTCAAATCTTCAAAATGCTGCTGAATTGTATGAGCCGCAGCCGGCGCCATCGCCGATCCCATATCTAAAGGGTTCGCAATTCCTAAATCTTGTACTTTTCCAATCGTAGCCGACGTAATTTTAATGGCACTTTTTTCTTTACTAATTAATATGGATCCCGCACCTGTAACAGTGGAATTTGCTGTTCCTGGTTTTTGTCCGCCATACTCTGTTGGATAACGAAACTGTCTTTCAGCTGTTGCATTATGACTACTTACCGTCGCTAAAACACGATTTGCGAATCCACCATCTATAAAGGCTGATCCGACCGCTAAAGTCTCCATCGAGGTCGCACAAGCACTAAACATGCCTAAAAAGGGAATTCCCCACTTACGCGCAACGTAATTTGCTGTTACTGTTTGATTTAATAAGTCACCCGCTAAAAAGAAATCAATTTGTGATGTTTCTACATTTGCTTTTTGCATGACTTGTTGAATAGAATCTGACATTAATCTTCGTTCCGCAAGCTCCCAGTTTTCCTCTCCGCAATGTAAATCATCATATGAAATATCAAATTCCTTTCCAAGAGGGCCTTCAGCTTCTTTTGGACCGACGGCAGTACCGGTTGCATTCACATAAATATCATTTTGAAATACCCACGTTTGTTTTCCTGTCAACCTCATACTAGCCCCTCCTTTAAGACATAAAAATTTTAAAAGTATATCTTACTAACCCAATAATGTACGCCCCGACAACACCAAAAACGATTACACTTCCCGCTAGCTTAAACATGTTTGTAGCAACCCCAAGTACAATTCCTTCACTCTTATGCTCTAGCGCAGCACTTGCCATAGAATTCGCAAATCCCGTAACAGGTACGGCCGAACCTGCTCCAGCAAATTGACCGATTTTATCATATACACCACAACCTGTTAAAATCGCCGATAATAGTACAAGAGTTGCGACTGTTGGATTTCCTGCCTCTTGTTCACTAAAATGAAAATAATGTATATAAAATTTCATCAATACTTCTCCGATTGTACAAATGAATCCACCTACAAAAAATGCCTTAACACAATTTATAAAATAATTTGGCTTCGGATGGTATTCCTTCACTTTATTTACGTAATCGTCCTTTAGTTTTCGCCCTGTCATTTATATATTGCCTCCTACTTTACGAAATAAATCCAGTGAAACAACGAGCCTATTACTTTTCCAAGTACAAGAGCAACGAGTAAAACAACAATCTTCCCCTCTACCCCTACTCGTTTCGCTAAAATAGGTAGAACATTTAACACTTCCGTTAATGCGGCAGCGAGCATTCCAATGAATGTGCCACAAAATATTCCTAATATAACAAGCCAATATTGCGATGTTTGAAATGTAATATTTTTCAAACTACACCAAGCTCCTGTTAATGTACCTGCAATAACTGCCCACTCAAAATATTGAATGTGCTTTCCACTTCTCGTTAATTGAGCTAGACGAGGGATTATACCAAGTACAGCTAAAAACGCAACATATCCGCTACCTACAGCAATTCCTCCTGCTAAAGCAATTAAAATAACGAATCCAGACTCAATCATCGGTAAGTTGTTTCATATTATCCTTGTTTTCATGAACAATTACATATTGGTCAAGTGATTGCTGGTATTGGAACATCTCCACTTCTAACGGACTCGGCTCTTCATTAATACGCTTTTGAAATACATGATTAAAAAATAAAACCATGCCTAGCCCAAGACCTAATGAATAAGGAATTTGAAATAAAAGTGGTTGCGCCTTAAATTCTCCCGTAATCATGTAATATAACCGTTGGTGCACTTGTTGCATACTTACATCTTCATGAAAATATATGATGGCAAGGGCTGCTCCAATGAAAAGTAACAACCATACAAGTCCGAAAAAAATCGGATGTACTTTCTTTTTTTCATATATAATTTCAACAAGAGTTTGTCCAGAACCGAGTAAATTAATTTGTATATGAGCGGTTTTTCGCCTAATAATCTCAATTATTTTCATAACATCAATTACAACATGCGTTTTATCACGCGCTGTAATTTTATAAATTACCTCATCCTGTAACGACTGAACTACTGCAGCATCTCCGGCAAGTTGAGCAACATCTCCCAGCTTTACTTCATACGTAGGAGAAACTTTTAATCGATTACGCATTTTAATATAAATTGTTTGTTCCAATTTCCATTCACCTCTTCACTCTTCCTCGTAGTTGTAGTATGGTTATTCAATTTTTTTCTAATACAATTTTTTCATAAAAAAACATCTGTACCATTTCGGTACAGATGTTTTTTAGTTTATGCTTTTTTCTTAAATAAATTTGCAATGCTTAATGCGAGCCCTCCCCAAATGACTACTATTCCAATAACCATCATCATAATCGCTGATCCACTCATTATGAAACACCTCGATCTTTCCATTCTTTTTCAAGCTTAGCAGAATCTGAATGTATTTGTGCATTCCATTTCTTTAAACTAATGATTAGCGCAATGATAAGGAACGCTGCTGCAATTGACCAACCATATGTTACGACAAACTCCGTTGAGTAACCTCCATAGTTCTTTTTAATATTTTGGATTGTACCATCAATTAACATGTACCCTAACATAAGCGGAGTAATAACGAGTAAACTCACCCTCCAAAACGTCCCTAACTTAATATCAGATACGAAGTTTGCGTGGTTTTGATAAACTGGTAAACGACGTAAAATGAGTCCTATCGTAACTACTTCCGCTAGAGCAATTGTAATTAATCCGAAGTTATTAGCGAAGTAATCGACAACATCTAGGAACATAAGCCCGCCACGTGTCGCAAAAACGAGAGAAACGAGTACGAGAAGCGTCCCCATAATTCCAATTGTTTTCTGGCGGCTTAAGCTAAACTTTTCAGATACGGCAGCAAAACATACTTCCGCAAGCGAGATGAGGGATGTAATTCCGGCAACCGTTAATGATAAGAAAAATAATACGCCAAATAAAGGTGACATCGGTAATTCATTAATAATTTGCGGGAATACTACGAAAGCAAGTCCTACACCAGCACTTGCTACTTTATCAACTGGTACTCCCATATTATTTGCCATAAATCCAAGAGCCGCAAAGACCCCAATCCCTGCTAATAATTCAAATCCTGAGTTTGCAAACCCAGTAATAAAAGCGTTATTTGTTGTATCTGAGTTTTTCGGTAAATAACTAGAATACGTAATCATAATTCCAAATGCTAAAGATAAGCTAAAGAAGATTTGACCGTAAGCAGCAAGCCATACTTTTCCGTCAAAAATACGACTCCAATCTGGTTTAAAGAATGCATCTAATCCTTGCATCGCACCTTCCATCGTCACTGCACGAACTACGATAATAAGGAACATAACAACTAGTAAAGGGATGAAAATACGGTTCACAACTTCGATTCCTTTTTTAACTCCTTTAAAAGCAACACCAAGCACAATAATCCAAACGAGAGCTAGTGGAATTAATACTTCCGGTACGAGCCCTCCAAACTGTCCCGGTTTATCTGCAACATGTAAATACTCTTTAAATAAAAATGATTCCGTGTCTTTCCCCCATGCGCCAGTAATTGCAAAATACGTATAAGAAATAGACCAAGCAATAATTACTGCATAATATGTTGAAACGATAAACGTTACACACATTTGCCACCATCCGATGAATTCAGCACGCGGATGAATACGAAAGAACGTAAGTGGCGCTGAACCACGGTGACGATGCCCAAGAGCAAATTCAAACGCCAATAATGAAATACCAGTCGTTAATAATGCGAATAAGTACGGTAAAAAGAATGCGCCTCCTCCATTTTCATACGCCGTATAAGGAAAACGCCATATGTTTCCTAATCCAACGGCAGAGCCGACCGCTGCAAAAATGAATCCAGCCCTCGTTCCCCATCGTTGCCTCGTTTCCATATTTCCTTCCCCCTTTGTGACAAGTTCATAATTGGATTATATTTTAAATTTACTAAATTATCAATAAATTCTGTTAATTTTTAAGAAAGTTTACAATCTCCTCCTATTAAATTCATAAAAAAAAATCGAATAGATAACTATTCATCTATTCGATCTTTCATCTGTTTTAATATTTTCTTTTCAAGTCTTGAAACTTGCACTTGAGAAATCCCTATTCGCTCTGCTACTTCTGATTGAGTTTGGTCTTTATAATAGCGTAAATATACAATTAAACGCTCTCTCTCATCTAATTCTCTAATTGCTTCTTTTAAAGCAATTTTATCAAACCATTTCGTTTCAGATTGATCTGCAATTTGATCTAAAATAGTAATTGGATCTCCGTCGTTTTCATACACCGTTTCATGTATGGATGAAGGGGCACGACTCGCTTCTTGCGCCAGAACCACTTCCTCTGGCGTTAGTTCTAACGCTTCAGCTACTTCATTAATCGTTGGAGCCCTTCCGAATTCTTTCGAAAGCTCATCTCTCATCTTTCGAATTTTGTTTCCTGTTTCTTTTAAAGACCTACTTACTTTCACTGATCCATCATCACGTAAAAATCGTTGTATTTCGCCAATAATCATGGGAACTGCATATGTTGAAAATTTCACGTCGAAAGATAAATCAAATTTATCTACCGATTTTAAGAGTCCAATACATCCAATTTGAAACAAATCGTCTGGTTCGTATCCGCGATTAAGAAAACGTTGCACAACCGACCATACGAGACGCATATTACTTTGAACAATTGTATCTCTTGCTTGTTGATCTCCATCTTGACTTTTTTGAATTAACGCTTTTAGCTCGTGGTCCTTTAACTGAGGTTTCTTCTTCTCATTTTTGACCTCTATGTCCATAGGCTATTCTCCTTAATTGCATAGAGCGTTACTATTTGATAAGTATTTTGTCAAATGGATTGTTGTCCCGAAAGATTCGTTTGAAATAACTTCTACTTCATCCATAAAATTTTCCATGATAGTAAATCCCATTCCGGAACGCTCTAATTCAGGTTTAGTTGTAAAAAGGGGTTGTCTCGCTTCATCTAAATTAAAGATGCCAATCCCTTCATCTCGAATCGTGAGTTTCACCATTGCTTCTTCCAAAATTACAGAAATATAAACAACACCTTCTGCATTTCCTTCGTACCCATGAATAATTGCATTCGTAACCGCTTCTGACACAACTGTTTTAATCTCTGTAAGTTCTTCCATCGTAGGATCTAGTTGTGCAATGAAAGCAGCTACTGTAACGCGAGCGAACGATTCATTTTGACTTAATGCTGAAAATTGAAGGTTCATTTCATTTCTCATTTATGCCACCCCCAACGTCGCGAGCGCATGCGCTTCACTTTCTTCTAAGCGAACAATTTTAAATAAGCCCGACATTTCAAATAAACGTTTAACAGGCGGTGAAATTGCACAAACAACCATTTCTCCACCTAATCCCTTTACATGCTTATATCGGCCTAATATAACACCTAAACCAGAACTATCCATAAACGATAAGTTCTCTAGGCTCAAAACAATATGATGAACACCATGTGTCTCAATCATATCTGTTACTTTCGTTCGCAACTCTTCAGCAGTATGATGATCTAATTCACCCGCTAGCCTCACACATAGGACGTCACGTTTTACTTCTAATTGCATGGAAAGACTCACACGATTTCCTCCTTATGCTCAAACTTTACTCATTTACATACATAAAGATTTTCGTGATACAACATAAGAATCCTTCCTACTGACAAAAGAAGAACTATTTCGCCATAAAGTGAAACCATTCAGCAATTATTTACTTACATACGAATAGAAAAGCGGCAAAATGTTTGCCGCTATTTTGATGTTGAAAACATCCCAAAACTTCTTTTAAATAACTCCCACCAGCTCGCTGCAGCAACATCTTCTTTCGCTACAATTGTTTGTTTTAATAAAACATCTTGATCTTTTTTTATAACAAGTGTACCAAGCGCATCGCCCTTTTTAATCGGCGCTTTCACTTTCTTTTCAGCAATTACTTCTTGCTTTACCTTGTCCATATTTTCGCCCTTCTTCATAAGAAGAGATACATTGTCTGACGCAACTAAATCTACTTTTTCTTTTTTCCCTTTTCCTACTTGGACAGTCTTAATTTTTTCGCCTCGTGTATACAATTTCTTTGTCATATATTGACCAAATGCGTAGTCAAGAAGCTTCGTTACTTGATTGTTCCGTTCTTTCGATGTAGGTGCTCCCATAACAACTGAAATAACACGCATCCCATTCTTTTCAGCCGATGCTGTTAAACAATATTTTGCTTCTGTCGTAAAGCCCGTTTTTACACCATCTACTCCAGGATAAAAACGCACTAACTTATTCGTATTAACGAGCCAAAACTTCTTATCCGTATCTTCACGTAAATAGTCTTCGTATTTTCCTGTGTATTTGCGAATAAGTGGGTACTTCATCAATTCTTTCGCCATTATAGCCATATCATTTGCTGTGGAATAATGATCTTTAGCCGGAAGACCTGTCGGATTTTGAAAATGAGTATTTTTCAGTCCTAAATCTTTCGCTTTTTTGTTCATCATATTTACAAAACCTTCTTCTGAACCAGCGATATGCTCTGCTACTGCAACAGACGCATCATTCCCAGATGCAATTGCAATACCCTTTAGCATTTCATTTACAGTCATCTCTTCTCCAGGCTCTAAAAAGATTTGTGATCCACCCATTGAAGCTGCATGCTCACTTGCTCTCACTTTATCGGTCAGTTTTAATTTTCCTTTTTCAACTTGTTCCATAATTAATAGCATTGTCATAATCTTCGTCATACTAGCAGGCGGTAATTTCTCATTTGGATTTTTATCAAACAAAACTTTACCTGTATCTTGTTCAATTACAATTGCTGACGACGCTTGTTCTGCTAACTTCGGCGTTGTTTCTTCTGTTTTATCCTGCTTCGTTTTCTCAGACTGTGCGAAACTAACTGAAGTACCAGAAAGCAATAACATGAAACAAACAAGTATTCCAAAAACTCGCTTCATGACCAACCCTCCATTCTATATCAAACCTATTTTTTCCAATTCACTGTTTTTTAATACCATATTTTTCTAACATTTTCAGTTGACAAATACATTACTCACCTATATTGTATTAAGTGTATTACACATAGTAGTACACTTAATACAAGCCAGAAAGGAGACATTGCTCTTGCACATTCAACTTGATCCAAGAAGCAACACTCCGATATGGGAACAAATTGTTCAAAATATAAAAGAACTCGTATTAAAGAACATGTTAGCTCCAAGTGACAAACTACCTTCTGTACGCGAACTCGCTTCTTTACTCGTTATAAATCCAAATACAGTGAGTAAAGCGTATCAAGAGTTAGAGCGACAAGGTATTATTGAAACATTACGAGGAAAAGGAACATTTGTATCCCAATCGATTACCCCAACATTAGACGAAAGGAAAATCGCTATGGTTGAAAAGCAATTTCATCAATTACTATTAGAAGCCTCTTATCTTGGTATTACGAAAGATAAAATTCATGATTGGATAGATTCATACTATAAAGAGATTGGAGGAAATACAGATGCTGAAAGTGACAAGCCTGAAGAAAACAATTGATAATCAAACGATTTTAGACGATGTTTCTTTCACATTGCAAAGAGGGAGTATCATCGGATTACTCGGAAGAAACGGTGCGGGAAAAACAACTTTATTACGAACGATGGTCGGCATTTTAGACCCTGATGCAGGGACTGTTACATATGAAGATACAAACATTCATCAGTGTCCTGAAATAAAGCAAAAAATCGTATATGTTCCGGATTCTACTAACATACTGAACGGCTATGCGGTAAAAGAAATTGTAAAGTTTTATAAAGCAGTTTATACCGTATTTGATGAAGCATATTTCTATGAACTGTTGGAACGTTTTAACTTACCAAACAAAAGAATTCGTAGCTATTCAAAAGGAATGAAAGCACTGCTTGCTATCATTTTAGCCGTTTCTACAAAGGCAGAATATATCATTTTAGATGAACCGACAAATGGACTTGATCCTATCGTGAAAAGGCAGATTTTACAGTTTCTCGTTGGAGAAGTTGCTGAAAAAGAAATTACCATTTTCATCTCAACTCACCATTTAGATGAAGTGGAACAAATTGCAGATACAATCATTATATTAAAAGGCCATACTATATCTTCTATTACATCACTAGAAGATGCAAAATCACGATTTGCTAAAATTCAAGTAGCTTATGAACGTTCACTACCTCAAAAACTAGAAAACTTAAGCAATATTAAAATATTAAATCAAACAGGAAAAGTATATACAATCTTAATTGAGGGAAATGTGGCTACAACATTGGAGAAGTTTTATAAAGAACAACCTATACTCATTGAAGAATTAACAATGTCACTTGAAGATGTCTTCGTTACGACACTGGAGGAGGATGAGTATGTTTCATAAAGCGTTGTGGATGTGGAATTGGAAGCGCGGGAAATATGCTGTGTTACTATTCTTCTTTAGTTCGCTTTACTTGTTACCTTTTGGCTACTATAGAAGTGCTCAGCAACAACTTGATGCGTATTATGAATTACAAGAAAAAGGGAAACAGTATTATTATTTTTATATTTTTTCTTCAGGAGAAAGTAATAGTTTTTGGTTAACTGTTCTTATTATCGCTTTAGCCTGCTTATTGATAGGATGGGAACGCAGCTACCAATCTAATACACTACTTATGACAATGCCATTTAAAAGAAAAGATGTTTTCTTATCTAAATGGGCTTTCGGTTCATTTTGTATTGTGGGCTCATTACTTTTCAATTGGGTTCTTATGTATGTTATTTATAGAACCACTATTCATTTTGATTATCAATCTTTTAGTCCGTTTCATCGATACTTTCTTTATGCGATAGTTTCTTATGTTGCAGTCTATACAGCTGCCTTATGTATCGGTACTTTTACCGGAAGCATCGTTTCGCAGATTATTTTTTGTATTCCATGGTTACTAGCAGGGGTTACATTTATTACATTACTATACACTTTTACAACTAACCATTTATACGCTGCAAATATTAAAAATGAAAACTTATATCGACAACTTTATGAAATCAATCAAAAAACAAATACAGCTGCACCAATTAGTCATTTTTCTATCAATTATTACTATAATCCGGAATCCCGTGAGATCGAGAACAATCCAACTGCTTTAAGAGATCCAGCATCTCATATATATTATTCAGCCAAATCAATGTTAGTCCCGATTTTTTATACATTAGTTTACTTACTACTTGGAACATATTTATATACAAGATCACCAAATGAAAACACTCAGAAGATATTTATGTTCCAAAAGAGTTTACCGATATGGATATGGGGCTCAACCATTTACTTTGCATTACTAGGCGGCTATAAAATAAACCATTTTAATTTCTTACCTAGTTACTATATCGGTTTGTTTCTAACCGGAATCATTACTTATGTTATATTATCACGCCTAACAAATTATAAAGTTTTTTAAAGGAGAGATCCTATGTTTCAAAAAGCACTGTGGCTAAGAACGTATCAACAAAGTAAATATGTTGTATGGTTATTTTGGCTCGTCAGCTTCTATACTTTGTCATATCAATACTATATGACTTCTATTCAAGAGCAACAATTTCTAAATGACAATAAAAAGTGGAACTATGTATATCATTACCATTTTGATTTAACACTTCTAGATCCTGTTCTGCTGTTAGGTAGTGTACTTATCGTTCTAGCTTGTACGTTAATTGGATGGGAAAGACAAAATAACGCTAGCGACTTGTTATGGTCCATGCCCTTTAAACGTTCGCACCTTTATATAACAAAGTGGTTATTTGGAATCTGTAATATCGTCGCAGTTGTCATTTTAAACTGGGGGCTATTTGCTATTATGAAAAAGTTAACTTTTCATAATAAATATCAAGTATTCTCTCCCTTTCATAGTTATTTTATATACATGTTAATTGTATTAATCGCTATTTATACAATTACCTTATGTGTAGGTACAATGACAGGGAATATTATATCGCAAGGATTTCTCACTACAGCTATATTAATCTTTCCAGCTTTACTTCCATCACTTATCTCCGGAGTCATTGCTGTTCACTCAAACACTGAATTTCATGAAGACAACAGTCTTATACATGATGTGATGGAAAACATACGTATCTCTAGCCCAGCAGAAGATTTTCGTATTTACTTTAATTATGATCCACAGAGCGCTTATACTGATCAAAATGGAGTACGTCATAACGAACCAAACTTTACAAAAATTCCACCGGCAAAAACATTGATTGGACCTATTGCACATATTATTCTTTTATTACCACTCGGTATATATTTATATGCTCGTTCAATCAATGAGCGAAATGGTAACTATCTATTATATCCAAAGTTACAAAAGTTAGTAATGGCATGCGCTATTTTCTTTGGTGGGATCGTTGGAGGTTTAATACTAAGTCGAGCGCACTCATTGTCCAGCTTTTACATCGGATTTTTAGTAACTAGTTTCATTACGTATTTCTTCCTGCCAAAAATATTAAAATGGAAAGTCTCTTGGAATTTTAAATAAAATAGCCTCCTCTTATTGAGGAGGTTATTTCACATTCTCTCTCCTATCCCCATACACCATCTCTTCTTTCATCCCAAATCCATCACCATTTTGCACAATCTGCTCTGTCGGTGCAACTACACTTTCAGCAATTTTCCATTCCCCACGCTCTTTCACAAATACTTGTAGAAAATAGTTCATGCCATCTAATTGATATGCATTTTCTTTTTTCACATTATAGTGAATCGCAATGTAGTACACTTGAATATTTTCTTTTCCTATTTTTGATACGTATTGCGATAGTCTCGGTATATAGAGTGCTGCTTTCTGAAAAGATAGTTGCTTCGCTTTAACAAGCGATGAACTTGTTACATTACGTAATGTGTCCTGATTACGAATATTATCGCTATGGTGGAATAATACTGTGTTTTGCATAGAACGAACCCATAATTTTGAATATAAGACTGTATTATCGTTTTCAATGTACTTCACTTCTTTTCGCACCACTTGGATAGGCGTATCTGCGTACGTGAATGTTTGAAAATAGAAAAAACCACCAAATAAAATGGTAAGTGCAGCAATATATTTCATAATCTTTCCTCCGATCTTTTAATTAAAGTATCGGAGTTTCAAAATGTTTTTATTCAAAAGAAAAAGGATAGGAAAGCTGTCGCTCCCTATCCTCATTTATTATAATACGCGGCCAAATAGCTCTAACACCATTTCTATTTCTTGGTCGCTCCAACCTTTAAATCTCTCTTTATAATATTCTTTTCGTACAGCTTCTAGTTTTTCAGTTACTTCTCTTCCGTGTTCTGTAATTTCTAAGTACACGATACGACGATCTGAATTGGAACGTTTTCTTTCTACTAATCCTTTTCGTACAAGACGATCTGTAACAGCTGTAATATGACTGGAGGTTACGTTTACTTCACTCGCAATTTGCGAAGCCATCTGTGGACTGTTTAAAAATAATGCGCGTAATACAGAAAATTCATTATATGGCATATGTTCTGCAAAACGTGTATTAATATCATTTTGTAATAAACGTATCATCTTTCGAAATGATCCGGATAACTCTAAAATCAGTGTTTCTCTTTTTTCGTTCACTAGCCTCGTCCCTTTTTTATCATATTTACACATATTATAATCTATAAATACCCTCGTTGTATATGCTTTCTTTCTTTAACATTCCCATTTATGTAACTTTTTCATACAAATTTCTTTTTTGTTCACACATATACATATAAAAAGGATGGTGATGGAAGATGCAAGGTGGAATGAATCCTTATTTACACAATGTACGCACAGCGAATACTGGTAAAGAAGCGACTATTACTGTACAAGGTGAGGGTGTTGTCAAAGCGAAACCAAATGTTGTTATACTAACACTTGGCATTCGAACTGATAGTAAAAATGTGAAACAAGCGCAAGAAGAAAATGCAGTACAATCAAAACAATTGCTGGATGCACTTAAACAGCTTGGTATCGCTGAAAAAAATATAGAAACCATTTCATATACGATTACGCCTCAATACGAATATATAAATGATAAAGCATTACTACAAGGATATCGGGTGGAACATTTGTATGAAATTACCGTTTTAAATGTACAAAAAGCAGGGGAAGTATATGATATAGCCGTTTCAAATGGAGCAAACGTAGCAAAAGGTTTACGGTTTCGAATATCTCACCCAAATAAATATTATGAGCAAGCTCTCATTCAAGCTCTGCAACAAGCTGTAGAAAAAGCTCGTGCTATTGCGAGTACATACAATTTAAACATTAATCCTGTTCCACTCTCATTCGTTGAAGAATCTGCTCAATTACCAAGGGAAGTCGCGTCCTATGCTACTTTACATGCACAAGCAGCTCCTCCCATTCAATCGGGAGAATTAGAAATCATTTCTACAATACGGGCGATTTTTACGTATTTATAAATAATTTCATTTATAAGTAAACGTTATCATTTTCCTTGTTGTAAAAACATGATGTTCTGATATAATAAAGGACGGTGAGCTCTTACGAAAGAGATATCACGGGTGGGAGAGGGATATGAAAAAGAAGGTTTAACATGAAAGGAATACTTGAAAGAACATTTAAATTAGGTTTACACGAAACATCACCAAAACAAGAAGTTTTAGCTGGAGTTACGTCATTTTTTACGATCGTATATATTATGATTGTAAATGCATCCATTTTATCCGATGCTGGCATTCCTCTTGAAGCTGGAATTTTAGCAACTGTTTTCAGTTCATTTGTCGGATGTCTGCTCATGGCATTTTGGGCAAATGCACCTGCTATTCTTGTCCCTGGTATGGGTGTAAATGCATTCTTCACGTACACTGCTGTGCATACGCTCGGATTAACTTGGCAGGAAGCATTAGCAGCTGTCTTCATCTCTGGTATTATTTTTGCAATTGCTGCGTTTACACCAATCGCTCGCGTGCTTTCAGTATCGATTCCAAAGTCACTAAAGGAAGCTATCACTGTCGGCATCGGATTATTTTTAGCATTTATCGGATTGCAAAAAGGTGGTTTAGTCGTTTCGAATCCAAATACTGCTGTTGCAATGGGTAAATTAAGTAGCCCTGTCGTTCTTGCGACCGTGCTTACTCTTATCGTTGCACTCGTATTATTTATTCGTAACGTACGTGGAAACTTTTTATGGACGATTGCAATAGGAACTGGTATTGCATGGCTGTTTGGCCTTGTTGATACAAGTCAAATCGGAAATAGTTCATTCTCATTCGCGAGTTACGGCGATGTGTTTGGGGCTATGTCATTTGGCAAACTTTCTTCCTTACCATTTTGGATTGCAACATTCTCCTTAAGCATGGTGCTTATTTTTGAGAACATGGGACTTCTGCACGGTTTATTAGAAGATGACCGTAAATTCCCACGTGCTTACCAAGCCAATGCAATTTCAGCAATGACATGTGGTCTATTTGGCACAAGCCCTACCGTATCAACAGTAGAGAGTGCCGCAGGTATTACTGCAGGCGGAAAGACAGGTCTGACGTCTATCGTTACAGGATTGTTATTCTTTGCATCACTGTTTGCACTTCCGTTTGTCAAACTAATTCCTGATAGTGCCATTGCACCAATCTTAATTATTATTGGCGGCCTGATGATTACAAGCATTCAACAAATTCCTCTGAACGATTTTTCAGAAGGATTTCCAGCGTTCTTAATTATCGTCATGATCCCGCTCACATATAGTATCGCTGATGGCATTGCGTTCGGATTTATTGCTTATCCTATCTTAAAAGTTGCTCTTGGAAAGCGTAAAGAAGTCGCACCGTCTATGTATATCATTACATGCTTATTCTTAGCCATGTTCGTATTACATGCTATTGGTTAAGTAAAAACACCGAGGAATTTTCCCTCGGTGTTTTTTACTTAAACCATCCTTTTTTATAAAACCAAGCCATCATGCCGCCGCCAATTAGTGCCATAATAAGTAAACAAATAAAATAACTATATTGTCCACCGAGCTCTGGCATATGCGTAAAGTTCATTCCATATACTCCCGCAATAAATGTTAATGGCATGAAAATAGTCGAGAATACAGTTAATGTTTTCATAATGTTATTCATATGATGCGAGTTTAATGAAAAATAGCTATCTCGAATATCTGCTGTTAACTCCCGGCTTGCTTCAATCATTTCGGTCAGTTTAAGCAAATGATCATGTATATCTTTAAAATAAATTTCATGATCACTTATACCGTAAAAACGAGTCGAATTTAAAATACGATACAATAAATCACGCATCGGAATAATTGTACGTCTTAACTTCGATAAATCTGCACGTATATCAAATACTTCTTCTAGTACACTTCCTGCCGTTTCACCCGTTAAATTATCATCAATTGCATTTAAATGATCCTCAATGTAATATACAGGCGCAAAATAGTCATCTACAATTTGATCGATAATTGTATGCGCTACGTGCAGGGGACTATTTTTAATACGCTTCTTTTCTCCAAGCGTTTTCCATACTCTTTCAATTGCATTGTTATGAGAAAAGTGGAAAGAAACAATATAACGATCACTAATAAATAAATCAATCTCGTGCGGTTCTAATCCATCCTCACCAAATGCATGAAGAACTAAAAAGTTATATCCATCATAAAAATCAACTTTTGGCCTCTGTACATATTCTATGCAGTCTTCAATTGCAAGGGGATGGAACTTAAAATGATCTTGCAAAATGTATGTATACTCTTCTTTCGTTGGCTTATATAAATCTAGCCAATACCATACAATATGGTCTTTCTTTGTTTCCTCTAGCGAAACATCATATAATACTTCATCTGTTTTTGTTATTGCACAAATTCTAATCATATTTTCACCCATTATTATTATAAACAAAAAATAGTAAAAAAAGCCAAGGAGAAATACTCCCTGGCCCTTCTTTATTATTCAGTAACGATGCCGTGCACTAATGTTGGTGCATCTACATGCTCTTTAGAGATCTTCATGTTCTCATAAATTTTTGCTTTTACGTCTTCTACATTTTCACGGTTTGCGTAAATGGTAACAAGGGATTCACCTTTTTTCACGCTGTCCCCTACTTTTTTACGAAGCATTAAGCCAACTGCTAAATCAATTTCAGATTCCTTCGTCGCACGTCCTGCTCCTAAAAGCATTGCTGCTGTTCCGATTTCATCTGCAACGATTTCTGATACATAACCGTCTTCCTTCGCTTCCACTTCAATTTTAAATTGTGCTTGTGGTAATTTAGAAGGATCATCAACAACAGATGCATCGCCGCCTTGCGCTGATAAGAACGTTTTAAATGATTCTAGCGCCTTACCGTTGTTCATTACTTCAATTAATTTCTCACGTGCATCTTCTAGAGATGAAGCTTGTCCAGCAAGGTATACCATTTGACTTCCAAGCGTTAAACATAACTCTTCTAAATCTTTTGGTCCTTTACCTTGTAATGTATCAATTGCTTCTTGTACTTCAAGTGCATTACCAATCGCCTCACCAAGTGGTTGACTCATATCAGAAATAACAGCCATCGTATTACGGCCAACGTTATTACCAATGCGCACCATTGCTTCTGCTAAACGTTTTGCATCTTCATCTGTTTTCATAAATGCGCCTGCTCCAGTTTTCACATCAAGAACAATTGCATCTGCACCAGCAGCAATTTTTTTACTCATAATGGAGCTTGCAATAAGCGGAATTGAGTTTACTGTTGCTGTTACATCACGAAGTGCATACAATTTTTTATCCGCAGGTGTTAAGTTGCCACTTTGACCAATAACTGCGATTTTGTTTTCATTTACAAGACGCATGAATTCATCATTTTCGATTTCAACATGGAATCCTGGAACTGCTTCTAATTTATCAATTGTACCACCAGTATGTCCTAGACCACGTCCAGACATTTTTGCAACCGGTACACCTAAAGCGGCTACTAATGGACCTAATACAAGTGTTGTTGTATCACCAACGCCACCTGTTGAGTGCTTATCTACTTTTACTCCTTCAATAGCTGATAAGTCGATTGTATCACCGCTATTTACCATTGCCATCGTTAAATCAGCACGTTCTTGATCGTTCATATCTTGGAAGAAAATTGCCATTGCAAGTGAACTTACTTGATAATCAGGAATATCACCATTTGTATATCCTTCAACAATAAAGTTAATTTCTTCTGTCGTTAATGCATGTCCGTCACGTTTTTTTGCAATTAGGTCCACCATTCTCATTGTGAGGTCACCCCTTCATTTGTTTTACGATTGCTTTTACTAATGCTAAGAAATTAGCTTTAACACGTTCTGTCGTTTCGATTACTTCATCGTGGTGAAGTGGTTGATCTAAAATACCAGCTGCCATATTTGAAATACAAGAAATACCAAGTACTTTCATACCAGCATGACGCGCTACAATTACTTCAGGTACTGTTGACATACCAACTGCATCTCCGCCAAGTGTACGAAGCATACGAATTTCAGCAGGTGTTTCGTATACAGGACCTGTCATTCCAACGTATACACCTTCTTGTACTTTAATATTTAAGTCTGCTGCAACTTGTTTCGCCATTTCGCGAAGCTCTACTGTATATGATGTAGACATATCAGGGAAACGTACACCCATTTCAGAATCATTTGGTCCGATTAATGGATTTGTACCCATGAAGTTAATGTGATCTGAAATTAACATAAGATCGCCTGGTTCGAATGATGTATTTACACCACCAGCTGCATTTGTTACAACAACTGTTTCTACCCCTAGTTCTTTCATAACACGAACTGGGAATGTTACTTTTTGCATATCATATCCTTCATAGAAGTGGAAACGTCCTTGCATTGCTACTACCGTTACACCTTGAAGTGTACCGAATACTAGTTGACCTGCATGGCCTTCTACAGTGGAAACTGGGAATTCAGGGATTTCACTGTAAGGTACTGTTACTGCATTCTCGATTTCATCTGCTAATACACCTAGTCCAGATCCAAGGATTAGTCCTACTTGTGGTGTCTCTTGAAATTTCTCTTTTAAATATGAAGCTGATTTTGTAATAAGTTCACGATTCATTTGTTTATCCCCCTATTTCTTTAGCTCGTTTAAGAAGCTTGTTCCGTATTCTGGCATTTTCACACCGAAGTTTTCTGCTACAGTTGCACCAATATCAGCAAATGTTTGACGAAGTGGTAACTCTTTTCCGCCTTCTTTCATGCTTGGGCTATATGCTAATAACGGTACATATTCACGTGTATGATCAGTACCATGATGCACTGGGTCATTACCGTGGTCTGCTGTAATTAATAATAGATCATCTTCTTTTAGTTTTTCGAATACTTCTGGAAGACGTGCATCATATTCTTGCAGAGCTTCTCCGTATCCTTGTGGATCACGACGGTGACCGAATAATGCATCAAAGTCAACTAAGTTTAAGAAGCTAAGACCTGTAAAGTCCATATTTAATGTATCTACAAGCTTATCCATTCCATCCATGTTAGACTTCGTACGAAGTGATTCAGTTACCCCTTCACCATCATAGATGTCAGAGATTTTACCGATAGCAATCACATCATAATCACTATCTTTTAATTCATTCATTACTGTACGGCCGAATGGTTTTAATGCATAGTCATGACGGTTCGGTGTACGTGTAAAGTTTCCAGGCTCACCAACGAATGGACGAGCAATAACACGGCCTACCATGTACTTCTCATCTAACGTTAATTCACGTGCAATTTTACAAATTTTATATAACTCATCAAGCGGCACTACTTCTTCGTGTGCTGCGATTTGTAGTACGCTATCAGCAGAAGTGTAAACAATTAAAGAGCCTGTTTCCATTTGTTCTTGACCAAGTTCATCAAGAATTTCAGTTCCAGAAGCTGGTTTATTACCGATGATTTTACGGCCTGTTTTTTCTTCTAATTCATCAAGTAATTCTTTTGGGAATCCTTCTGGGAACACTTGGAATGGTGTATCAATGTAAAGACCCATGATTTCCCAGTGGCCTGTCATTGTATCTTTACCAGTAGATTTTTCTTGCATTTTTGTATAATATCCAAGTGGTTTTTCTACTTTAGAGATGCCTTTCATTTCACGAATGTTACCAAGACCTAATTTCACCATGTTAGGCATTTGTAACCCATTCATATGTTCAGCAATGTGACCAATTGTGTCAGATCCTAAATCACCAAATTGTTCAGCATCTGGTGCTTCACCGATTCCAACAGAGTCCATTACGACTAGGAATATACGTTTATATTTATTCATAACTGCGACCTCCTATAAGTTCAGTTCTACTTCTTGTAGTATGTTCAAAACGCTATAAAGTGAAACTGTTCTCCATAAGAATTATCTTTCGTTCTCATTATCAAACAGTACTTCTTTAAATCATTCTCTAACCTATTTCGTTTACCTTGAAACGACGCAAAAACATTTCTAGTTTTTTCTAAGTCAGATGTCAGACATCTGATACTGATATCATAACATGTTTACGCTTTCTTTTTAATACATTTTCGTAGAATTTCTCATTTTCTTCACACTTCTATTGTAATCCATTATGCACAGAAGTGCTAATCATTTTATGATTTATTTCTTCATATAAAGTGAAATTTTAATCAGTGGCGGTTTTGTTCTTTCCCACTTATCATTTTCAGAATAAAAATAAAAAAAGCAGCTCTAAAGAGCTACCTTTTTATTTTACTTCTACTGTTTCTTCTTTATGTTCATGCAATTCGCCTTTTTTAACATGAACTTTCACTTTGTAAGAACCCTTTTCTTTGAAAGTATGTTTCGTTTCATACTCCCCTTTATTTCCTTCTTTTGCTGGAATGAATTCGTGTTTTTCCACACCATCTTTCCAAATCTCAAGTTGTACTTCAGCACCAGTTAAAGCTTCTTCTTTTTGTTTTAAATGAACTTTCATTGTTGATTCAGCATTTGCTTTTATGTCACCAGCCATAAGGTGAATCATTGTATCGCTTTTATGATCGCCATGTCCTGCACCATGATCACTATTTTCTTTTTTCGCATCTTCTACTTTCGCATTTCCTACAGCCACTTTTACTTCTGGCATAACATGCATTTCACGCGCATTTGTGTGAGCGATAATATGGTATACGCCATCCGTCTCGAACGTTTTCTCTACAGCATAAACACCTTTTCCTTTATGCTTACCTTCTAGCATCTCGTGCTTTTCGTCGCCAGCTTTCCAAATTTCAAACTTTACATCATCAGCATCTGTTACCTTTTCTTTTCCTTGTGTAACAAGTGCTTGTACTTCTGTTTTTTCACCAGGTTTAATTTCTTTCGGATTTGTTTGAACTGCTACTTTTACAGCTTCTAGTTTCTGTTCTTTTTTCGGTTCTTCTTTGTTTGTATTACAGCCAGCCAATGCTAGCATCGCGATAAATAAAGTCATAATAAGTTTTTTCATCATCATTTCCTCCTTCATACTTTATTTAGTATAGAGGAAATACATTGTAATATTCTAGTCTTCTGCTGAAAACAATGTACGAAATGTTTGTGAAGTTTCTGTGAAGTGCTATAGCCTTTTGAATCTATGAAAAAAGAGCATAGTACCTATGCTCTCGGATGAAACTGTTTATATACATCTTTTAATCTAGTTTTTGAAACATGCGTATAAATTTGTGTCGTTGAAATATCTGCATGTCCAAGCATTTCTTGCACAGCACGTAAGTCTGCTCCATTTTCTAATAAATGCGTAGCAAAAGAATGACGCAATGTATGAGGTGTAAGCTCTTTTTCAATATTTGCTTCTTTCGCTAATCGTTTTAAAATTTTCCAAAATCCTTGTCTTGATAATCGATTGCCATGATGGTTTAAAAAGAGTGCATCTACTACTTTTTTCCCCATCAATTCTCTTCTTCCCTTTTCAATATACTTTTGAATCGCTTCCGTCGCTAAACTTCCTAGTGGAATAATTCTTTCTTTATTCCCTTTCCCTATGCATCGAACAAATCCCATCGTTAAATGTACATCTTCTAAATTTAATGCAATTAATTCTGAAACACGAAGTCCTGTTGCATACAATAACTCTAGCATCGCTTTATCACGAACCCCAAAAGCGCTCGTCATTTTTGGTGTCTGCAGTAACGCCTCTACTTCATCAACTGACAATACTTTCGGTAATTTCCGTTCTCCTTGCGGCGTTTCAATATGTACGGATGGATCGTGCTCTACCGCTCGTTCACGAAGTAAAAATTGGTGAAACGAACGAATCGATGCAATATGACGTGCTAATGTTTTCGAAGATTTTCCGTTTTCTTTTAAGTGCTGCAGAAAGTTAACAATGTGCAAGCGTGTCACTTCGTGAAAGCTTTTCGCTTGTTCTACATTTTGCAAATACTTTACATAACTTTTTAAATCACGTTCATAAGATACTACTGTATTTTTCGCTAGTCCTTTTTCAACAACCATATAATGAATAAAATCTTTTAATTGATCTTCCAATCTACACTACTCCCCATTTTCATAGAAAAACATCATTCTATTTACGAAAGCATCCTTTGCCGGCTCTTCATTCCCTGATACTTTTTCTACAGTCTCTTCTTTTGGCTTTTCATAACGATGATAGCTTTCATATTCTTCATTTATCCATAGTATAGCGAAATAAAACAAAATCGTACAACTTGTAAATAATAAAAATACTTTTATCCCATCAAAAGTTAATTTTAAAGCTCGGCGCATTGTAAATTCCTCCAAAATATAAGTTATTACAACATATGCCAAGCTTTCACCAATTTATACCTTATTCAAATAAAAAACCTCTTCCTAGTTAAATAGGAAAAGGTTATTTTTCATCCGTTTCATTTTCTTGACAATTTTTACAAATCCCATGGAATGTTAAACGATGATCCTTCACCTTAAAGCTCCAGTCATGTTCTACTTTCCTTTCCACTTCACCAAGTAAATCTTCTTGTATTTCTTGTACAGCACCACATTGTGTACAAATCAAATGATGGTGGAAACGCTGCGCACCTTCTTGGCGTAAGTCATAGCGTGAAACACCGTCTCCGAAGTTAATCTTATCGACAACTTTTAACTCAGATAATAGTTCTAAAGTTCGATAGACGGTTGCTAATCCGATCTCTGGCGACTTTTCTTTTACAAGGAGGTAAACATCTTCTGCGCTTAAATGATCTTCTTCATTTTCTAGCAGCACACGAACTGTTGCTTCACGTTGCGGTGTTAATTTGTAGCTCGCTGCATGTAATTGCTTCTTAATTCGTTCAATTCTTTCTTCCATTCGGTACTACTCCCTCCTCGCCACTCTTACACCATTATATCAGAAGAAGGGCTTCTGTCAAAAGAAAAACAATAAAAACAAATTGATAATTATTCTCATAAAGTATTTATTGTTTATTAATAGCCTCAACGACTTCTTTCATTAAAACTGGTGATGCATAAGCCTCTACACTTGAAGCAAGAGCTAACACCGCTCCAATTACAAGAAAGAAGCATGTATAACGGATCAATAATGGTAATAGCGGCTCAGTTATTTTTCGGATAAATTGATGCCTAATCATGCGTAAGGAAAAACTTGCGGCAATTGTTGTCATAACGAGAAATACTGGGATGATAATGAGATTTTGTGGCAATACAGAAACGAATGCTAATAATAATCCATTCCATCCATGCTGACTTACTAAGAAACCTACTGTAAATCCGACAACTACTCCTTTTGCAAATAATAAAATAAAAATGAGTGGCAATCCAATAATTGAAATCCCTAAAATCCAAATAAATCCAATGTATTTTAATTGTGAAAAGTAACTTTCTCGAAACATTTCGCCTGCAATAGCAAATTCTCCTTTAGAAACTTGTCCAAAAAAACGTTGCAAATAAAATGATAAATCTTGTTTTTGATTTAATTGTAAACTATTTACAAGAATCGCTCCAAATATTACTCCCATCAATAACAAAACAGCGTTAAATATATATAATGAAGAGTTTTCCTGTATGTGAGACATTACACGGTCTTGCCAAGTTTTTCTCCACATTTTTCTTCCCTCCGTTCACACTCTTACTAAAAATGTATGAAAGAAAGAAAAAAGTATGACGAATTAACATTGAAATTCCGCTCTACTTTGCTAAACTAAAAAGTAGAGAATAGGAGGGATTTCTCTTGAAACCATTATTATTAGATTTTCCAACATTATTTCAAACTGAACGCTTACAGGTTCGTAAGCCATTTCCAGGTGATGGTGCAGAAGTGTATGAAGCAATACAAGCTTCTCTAGAAGACTTAGTACCGTGGATGCCAATTAACGCTGAAACAGAAGAAAGTGCTGAAGAAATCGTTCGTAACGCTCACGGACAGTTTTTACTTCGTGAAACACTTGATTTTCACTTATACGATAAAGTATCTGGTACATTCATCGGAGCTATAACGCTCAAGCCTGAAAACTGGGATATTCCAAAGTTTTCACTTCACTTCTGGCTACATAGCGCTTATACAAAACAAGGCTATATGACCGAAGCTGTGAAAGGTGCCATTCAATTTGCCTTTGATAAGCTAAGCGCTCGAAGAATTGAAATTCGTATTGATGCAACAAATACAAATGCATGTAACTTAGCAGAACGTTTAGAATTTATTCTAGAAGGTACAATGGAAAATGATTTCATAGCACCAGATGGTAGCTTACGTGATGCACGCGTATATGCAAAAATTAATTAAAAACACTCGCCTTTGGCGAGTGTTTATTTTTGTAGTTGTAAATATTGTACTGCAAACATCGTCTTCGCATCGTGAATACGAAGATCTTTCATAAGAGTAGTTGCTTCTTCTAATGATACTTCCATTAATTCCACAAACTCATCTTCATCTAACGCAGCTTTATTTTCTTTTTTCGTCAAACCTGTCGCTTTATATACATATAAAATTTCATCTGCAAATCCTGGAGATGTATAGAAAGAAGTAATAAGCTCCATATTTTCACATACATAACCTGTTTCCTCTTCTAATTCACGAACTGCTGTCACCTCAGGTTTTTCACCTGGCTCTAACTTGCCAGCTGGAATTTCTATAATCGCCTTTTCAAGCGCTTTACGATACTGCTCAACAAGCACAATTTTCCCCTCATCAGTAATAGCAATAATAGCAACTGCACCAGGGTGATTTACAATTTCACGTTTACTCATTGCTCCATTTGGTAATACTACATCATCAACACGAACTTTTATAACTCTACCATCAAAAATCGGCTCAGTTTTTACTGTTCTCTCTGCAAGATTACTCATACTACTTCATCTCCCTGTTCTATTTCCTATTCTTTCCTCATACATTTTACCACATTGAAAGGAGCGTGATAGAAATGAAAGTTTATATTTTACCAAATCGCGTCACTTTAGTCGGAAAAGCATGGCAAATTCGCCATAAGCTAAAACAATATGGCAAAGAGTATACAACTGTACAAGAGTGGATTACAGCAACTAAAGTGAAACTTTAATCAGAGGGGGCCCCCTCTGATTATTAGTTGAACCAATCGGGCTTTTACGGGCAGTTAATCTCCCGCCTAACTTCCTCACAGGAGCCAAATTTTGAGGTGGAGTCTTACTGCCCGTTAAAGCGGGGTAAAAAGTAAACGTTTGTCAACCTCTTTTCCCTTGCGTACAATAAGAATAAGGAGAAGGAGGTTGAACTATGAAAAAACGTCAATTAGGAAACTCAGATTTATTTGTGACAGAAATGGGACTTGGCTGTATGTCCCTCGGTACATCTGAAAAAGAAGCCCTGCGTATTATTCATGAAGCAATCGATTTAGGAATCAATTTTTTTGATACAGCGGATTTATATGATTATGGATTAAACGAAGAATTTGTTGGAAAAGCCTTAAAAGGAAAACGAGACCAAATTATCCTTACAACGAAGGTTGGGAATCGATGGACAGAAGAAAAAAACGGCTGGTCTTGGGATCCTTCTAAAAATTACATAAAGGCTGAAGTGAAAGAAAGTTTACGTAGACTTCAAACTGATTATATTGATCTTTATCAACTTCACGGCGGGACGATTGAAGATCCTATAGATGAAGTAATTGAAGCCTTTGAAGAATTGAAAAAAGAAGGTATCATTCGCCATTACGGTATTTCTTCTATACGTCCAAATGTCATCCGTGAATATGCACAGCGTTCAAATATCGTTAGTGTTCTAATGGAATATAGCCTTTTGAATCGTCGCCCTGAAGAATGGTTCCAGCTTCTTAATGAACATCAAATTAGCGTTATTGCTCGCGGACCACTTGCGAAAGGAATATTAACTGATAACAATACAAGAAAGATAGAAAGAGTAAAAGAAAAAGATTACCTTTCTTATTCTTACGATGAATTATATGCGACGCTTGCGAATGTAAAAGAAATAATTGGAGAAAACTCCTTAACTGGAACAGCTATTCAATATTGCTTACATAACGAAACTGTTGCAGCTGTTATACCTGGTGCAAGCTCTATTGGGCAATTACGAGAAAATGTACAAGCTAGTAAACAAACACAGTTAACAACAGCAGAATATACACAGCTTCAGCAAATTGTGAAATGTAATACGTACGCATTACACCGATAAAAAGACGCTACCATACTGGTAGCGTCTTTTTATAACGTATCATATTTATCAGGATTCGTTCCTACATGTAAATTACGATTTAACGTATTAATTCGAGTCATCTCTTCTTCTGTTAATGAAAAATCAAAGATAGAAAAATTCTCCTGAATGCGAGATGGTGTAACAGACTTAGGAATCGTCACAATCCCGCTTTGAATATCCCACCTTAATATAACTTGCGCAGGTGTTTTTTCATATTTAGTAGCAATGGCCTGAATAATCGGGTGCTGAAATACTTCTCCGCCCCTCATTAATGGACTCCATGCTTCCATTTGAATTTGCTCACCTTGACAGAAATTACGCAATTCAAATTGTGTTAACATGGGATGAAGTTCCACTTGGTTTACCATCGGCTTTACTTTGCAATTTGGTAATAGCAGTTCTAAATGATGTTTATGGAAGTTAGAAACACCAATCGCGCGCACTTTACCGTCTTCATACAGTTTTTCTAATGCTCGGTACGTATCAACATACTTCCCTCTTATTGGCCAATGTATTAAATATAAATCTACATAGTCCATTTGTAATTTTTTTAAGCTTTTCTCAAACGCCTCAAGTGTTTCCTCGTATCCTTGATCGTCATTCCAAACTTTTGTTGTAATAAAGATGTCTTCTCTCGGAATCCCTGATTCACGAACCGCTTCTCCGACACCGCTTTCATTTTCATATACAGTTGCTGTATCAATCGAACGGTATCCAACTTCTAACGCTGTTTTTACTGCTTGTTTTACTTCGTCGCCTTCTTTCGCTTTATAAACGCCTAAACCAATCATCGGCATTTTTACGCCATTATGAAGTGTAGTTGTTGGAATGTGCACAGTCGTCTCCCTTTCATTATTACATTTTTTTATAAGCCACCACTTTATTTGAACAAGATTCAACCAAAAAGTCAAAACATACGTACAGTTTACATAATAAATTTATACACATTCATCAATAATACGAATTCATTCATTCACGTTATTTTCTATCCATTTCTTCGCTTTTTCATCAATATTACGTACAAACTCAGTTTTCCCTTCCGAATATAACGCACCATCATATGTATACTTTTCAGCTAATTCTTTCTTTAAAGTTGCATATGCCTCAGCTTCTTCACAATGAGCCATCATATAATCACGAAATGCTAAATGCCTTACTATCTCAGGGTTTCCTTTTTCAAACACATGTAAGTGATACGAGCGTTTTTCCTCCGTTCCATGAATAAAATAACGGCGTCTTGAAATACCATTCTCCCCTTTTACGATATAGCCAAGCTCTTCAAAACGTTCATTCCACCTATCTACTCTGTCGATACTCTCTACTTCCATAATCATATCTATAATTGGTTTCGCTGCCAGTCCTGGCACCGACGTACTTCCAATATGATGGACCTTCACCTTTTCTGGCATCGCCGCTTTTAATCTTTCAGCCTCCATTTGAAATTTTTCACCCCAATGATTTTCATGCGGAACAACTACAATTTTTCTCATTCTAACTCCCCTTTTCTTACAAGCTCGTCAAAAAAATGATCAGCGTTATTCACTGATCATTTTCGTTATTATTTAAAGTCTTTCCAAGTAAGGTTACTTTCACTTAACAGTTCTTCAAATGATTTATTCTTTTCACGTTCTTTTTGTTCTTGGCGCTTTCTTTCCTGTTCAGCTGCCACTTTTTCCTCTTCTCTCACTTGCAACTCTTTCTTCTTATTCTTTAATTGCTGCATGAGTGAATCATTTAATTGATCACCTAATGTAAGCGACTCTTTCTTTTGTTGATTCACTTGCGCTTGTCTTTGCATTTGTCTTTGTTTCTTTTTCTTCATACTGCTCACCTTTTACTTTTTTCTCCATTATAGTAGATACACAATGAACTCGACAATAAAAAAGGTCCTTTACTCTATTATTCACTTTTTGTAAATATGTTAATTTTTCGAAAAAACTATTTTTTTATCTAGATATAATCCTATGAATCTATTAAAATTATGTCGTATGATGTCAGATTATAAAAAAAGGAGAATTAGATTATGTGGAAAAAAATCATTCCTGCTGTTGCCGTTTTAAGCACCATTACTTTTTCAACCGTATTTGCTGCTCCCCCATCCCAGACTCCAGCTGAACAAAACCGCTACATAGACGTACAAATGCTTGGTATTAATGATTTCCATGGACAACTAGATACTGTTAAAAAAATTAATAACAAAGAAGCTGGTGGCGCTGATTACTTAGCTACTTATTTAAAAGAACGTAAAAAGCAAAACCCGAATACACTTCTCGTACACGCTGGCGATATTGTCGGAGCTAGTCCACCAGTTTCAGCATTGTTACAAGACGAACCAACGATTGAATTTTTAAATGACTTAAAATTTGATGTTGGTACAATCGGAAACCACGAATTTGATGAAGGTATTGATGAAATGAAACGTCTCATTTACGGTGGCTATCACGAAAAAACAGGGAATTTCAAAGGTGCAAATTTCCCTTATGTCGCTGCAAACTTCTATAATAAATCCACTGGCCGCTTATTTTTACCGCCATTTACTGTAAAAATGGTAAATGGTGTGCCTGTAGGATTCATTGGCGTAGTTACAACTGATACACCAAATGTCGTGATGCCTACTATGCTTAAAAATGTAGAAATCACTGACGAAGTAGAAGCAATTAATAAATCAACGCAGCAATTAAAGCGTCTTGGCGTTAAATCCATTGTCGTCCTTGCTCATGTCGGTGGAACAACAGATGAGTCTGGTGTGACAAATGGAGACCTTACTCGAATTGCAAATGAAACAGATCCGGAAGTTGATGTTATTTTTGGTGGGCATAGTCACACGTATGTAAATGGTACTGTAAATAATAAACTAATCGTCCAAGCGAACTCTTACGGAATGGCTTTCTCAGATGTAGATGTAACAATTGATCGTAAAACAAAAGATATTGTAAAGAAAAAAGCTGAAGTTGTTACAACATACCATGAAGGTGTAGAACCTGATAAACAAGTAAAGAAAAAACTAGATCAATATAAGGAAAAAATTGCACCGCTTGTAAATGAAGTTGTCGGAAAATCTACAGCACCTATCGACCGTAAACAAAATGATGCTGGTGAGTCCACTCTTGGAAATTTAGTTGCCGATGCCCAGCGCCAAACGATGCAAACTCAAATCGCACTTATGAATCCGGGCGGCATTCGTAATGACTTAGATGCTGGCGATATTACATGGGGCGAATTATACGGCATTCAGCCTTTTGGAAACCAATTAATTAAAGTAGATTTAACAGGTCAAGATATTCGTGACATTTTAAATCAACAATGGCAAAAAGGAACGACGAGAATGCTTCAAATTTCAGGTATTCAATATACGTGGGATGCAAATAAACCAAACGGTGAAAAAGTTACAAATATACGTTTAACAAACGGTGAAGAATTATCTCCATCTAAAACGTATAGCGTAGTGGCAAATGCCTTTTTAGCTTCTGGCGGTGATGGATTTGTATCATTTAAAAATGGTAAAAATGCAGAAACTGGTCCAAACGACTTTGAAGCGCTAGTCGATTACGTAAAACAATTAAAAGAACCTATTCAGCCAATTATCGATGGTAGAATTCAAAAAACAAATTAAGTACACTCATAATAAACAATCTTAATTTTTCATCGTAAAAGATACACATAAACCTTTTATCCGTCATATATGTGAAACCTAAAAAGGATACTCGTTCTTACAATGAACATAGTATCCTTTTCTTTATTTATCAATATGTGATGTGTTATTAAAATCATATTGTTGTAAAAATTGTTGTAACGCCTCTTCTACAAGTTTAGATTTTTGAATTCCTTTCGATTCTGATATAACGTCTAGTTTTGCTAATATTTCTTTATTAATAGAAAAGGTACGTTTCTTTTTTTCTGTACTTATATTCATCATGGGCGCAATTACTTCTTCTTTCTTTCTTAATAACTCATAAATACTTTGTAATTGTTCATAAATTAATAGTTGATAATCCGTTTTCGCATATTGAAGGGCTGTCGCTTCTTGGAGTTGTAAGTGACGCGGTTCTTCTCCATCTCCTACAAAAATACGCTTTTTCTGTTCTCCATCATATTCGTATCCAATCAATCTTAATTTCTTCGATAATGTATACGGGCTTATTTCAAGGCGTTTTGCTATAATAGCGATGGATTCACGCCTATTTAAACAATCGATAATTTCTCCAATCGTCACAATTTCCCTCCTCCCGTGTTGAAATGACACTAGTATGGTATGTTACAATGATTTTCTAACAGTATATGCAAAACGAATAGCCTGTGCGATTCATACGATTTTAGAAAAGGAGGTTTTCAATATGCTTTTTCGTAGCAATACCCCGCAGTTCTATAATGAAAATAAAAAACTCATTCCTAATAGTATCGCTACGATGGAAAGCGTTATGATTAACAACCGAAAACAAACTCTCCTTATGCGCGGGCAAAACGTAGAGCAGCCTATTTTATTATGCTGTCACGGTGGACCAGGCATGGCACAAATCGGATTTATTCGTCATTTTCAAAAAGAATTGGAGAAACACTTCATCGTAATTAATTGGGATCAGCGCGGGGCAGGTAAATCCTTTTCAATGAAAGATTTCGGAGCAAATTTTACAATCGAACAATTCATTTCCGATGCAAAAGAAGTGATTCAATATGTACTTAAAAAATTCAATAAACAGAAACTATTTCTCGCTGGTCATTCTTGGGGAAGTATTATCGGGCTTAACATAGCACACTATTATCCACAATATATCGAGGCTTATATCGGTATTGGGCAAATTGTACATATGAAACAAAACGAGGAATTACTATATCAGCATTTAATTCGTTCTGCAAAAAAATATAATCATAAAAAAGCATTAGCGTCCCTTTTAAAATTAGGAAAACCGCCATTTTTAGATACGAGACGCCTTATTATTCAAAGAAAATGGCTTGGCACATTCGGAGGTGCAATCCAAAACGGATCTTCCTTTTCTTTCATACGAAAAGGCTTCTTTTCTCCCGAATATACACTATTAGATTGGTTCAAGTTTCTCGCAGGAAATTTAAAATCTGGCGTTTTATGGGAAGAAATGTTGACAGTCGATTTCTTTTCTTCTATTACGAGTTTATCTATTCCAGTTTATTTTTGTTCTGGTCGCTATGATTATCAAACTCCTTATGCACTCGTTCAGGAATATTGTGATGTAATAGAAGCACCGATAAAAAAGATGATTTGGTTCCCAAATTCAGCACATTCTCCCGATTTAGAAGAGCCAGAATTATTCGCTCGTTCTTTACAATCCATTAAACAAGAGCTAGCTTTTCACCATTAGTAACAAAAGGCTCTTTTACATTTCATAAAAAACAATTTATAATAATATGTCGCAACTATGTATAAATCTAGCAAGGTGATTCATATTTCCTTGCCTTAACACAATAAAATTTTGGGGAGATTACATTTATTATGAATGCTGTACTCATTGCAGTAGCAGTTATGCTATTGCTTAGTTTGTTACGTGTCCAGGTCATTGTCGCCATCATTGTTGGAGCTTTAACAGGCGGACTTATCGGTGGACTCGGTATTTCAGAAACGATTAACACTTTTACAACTGGTCTTGGAAACAGTGCTCCAATCGCTTTAAGTTATGCAATGCTTGGTGGTTTCGCTATTTCTCTTTCCAAAACCGGACTTCCAGATGCTATGATTCAAACTGCATTAAAGTGGATTGGCAATGAACAAGACACGAAAAAACAAGTTTACTCTAAAATACTTATTCTATTTATCATTTTAACGATGGCTTGTTTCTCACAAAATGTGATTCCTGTTCACATCGCTTTCATCCCCATCTTAATCCCAGCACTTTTAAAAGTATTAAATGAGCTGAAAGTGGATCGCAGACTTGTTACATGTATTATTACATTCGGATTGATTACTCCTTATATGTGGATTCCAGCAGGATTCGGAAAAATTTATCATGACGTATTACAAACAAATGCTGCGCAAAGCGGTCTTACATTTGATGTCGCACTTATTCCAAAAGCAATGACCATTCCAGCAATCGGTATGATTATCGGATTATGTGTGGCAGTATTTATTACATACCGAAAACCTCGTACGTATGAAACAGAACAAATTCATACTACTGAAAATGAAATCGTTCCCTATACAAAACGAAGCATTACTTTCGGGCTAGTATCTATCTTAGCTACATTAACTGTTCAATTAGCAACAGAATCAATGATTTTCGGCGCTCTAGCGGGGATTATCGTTTTATCAGTTAGTGGTAGTCTACCTCTTAAAGAAGCTGATGCAATTTTAACAAGCGGAATGCGTATGATGTCCTTTATCGGATTTGTTATGATTTCTGCCGCTGGGTTCGGAGCTGTTCTTCGAAAAACAGGACATGTTGAATCTCTTGTACAAACGAGTGCACATATAATTGGGAATAACAAACCACTCGCTGCATTTCTTATGCTTGTAATTGGACTGCTCGTTACGATGGGGATTGGATCATCTTTTTCAACCATCCCTATTTTAACAACAATTTTTGTACCTCTCTGTATTCAGCTTGGATTTAGTCCAATGGCCACCATTGCAATTATCGGTACAGCCGGAGCGCTAGGAGACGCAGGATCTCCAGCATCAGATAGTACACTTGGACCAACATCCGGTTTAAATGCTGATGGTCAACACCATCATATATGGGATACGTGTGTACCAACTTTTTTACATTACAATATACCGTTACTTATATTCGGCTTTATTGCCGCAATTACATTATAAAAGGTGCGTTTTATACGCACCTTTTACTTTTTTATTTTTCCCTTTAATTGTTGCAATGCTATTTTCCCATTTTCTTCGATACAACTTTCCATTTGCATAAATGACGGACCTGCCCACTCACTGTCTATACTCCCGTTCAGTCCAATAATTTTCAATTTATCCGGTATACGGATATTTAATTTTTTTGCTGCTCGAATTAACTCAAAGGTAATCTTATCACTTGAAGTTACAATTCCATCTATATACGGATAAGTTTGCAATAATGTAACAAACTGTTTATTCGTATACCCTTGTACACATTCTTCTCGATAAGAGATTCCTTCCTCCCAAACAGCGTCTAAAAATCCTGATATGTACTCTTCCATTTCTTCACTATCTTCGCCCTCACCGAAATAAGCAAGAAAGTGACAACCTTTTTCTTTTAATAAAGAGACCGCTCTTTGGCCACTTTCATAATAATTTGCATGAGATTTTTCTTCATCAATCACAACAAACGGAAGTGGGATTTCTCCTATACTTTTAAAAACGGATCTTGTCAAAATAACACCTGCAACGTTATTTTCCTTCAACATATGTATGTATCTATCTTTATTCTCTATATTACAAACAATAATTTGATATCCTTCTTTATACGCTATTTCCTCAATACAATGTAGCAAAGTGATGTTTGATGGGTCATATAGATTATCTACAAGTAATGCAATTATCGTTGAATTCTCTTTAAATAGTGGCTTTGCTGCACTATTTGGCCTATAACGTAATTCCTCAATTGCTTCCTTTACTTGTTTTACTGTGTCCTCATGAACGTATCCTTTTTCATTTATAACTCGTGAAACGGTTGCGACTGAAACACCTGCCAATTTTGCAACATCACGTATAGTTGCCACATCGTCACCCCTTAATATGGTAATAGATTACAATTTTACGGTAACCTAAATTACAATATTCGTCAAGGTTAATAATTTATATTTCTGAAAATTGTTACATCATTACACTAAACTATATTCTAATTGAATTTCATGTAAAATCGGGATATTATCATACCCAATGCGCGGAATTTCTTTCTTTATTTTTCGTGCCTCTTCCACCGCATTTACATATAAATTCGTCATCAAAAAATTACGTTTTTGGTAAAAACGTAACGCATTCATATTATCATTTGTTGTTATAAGCCAAACCTTCCTGCACCGTTCTTCTTCTGCAACTCGTAATACACAATCCACAAGTTTTGTCCCTATTCCTTTTCTTTCTTCAAAGCTATCTAACGATACAATTTCGCACATATTTCCGATCAATTCATACGTTACAATTCCGATTATTCTGTCTTCTGAGAGCGCAACAAATCCTGGCAACTCTTCTAACTGATGTCCCTTACCACGTGAAACCATCAATGAACTCCCCCAGTTCTCACACATGAACATTCGAATTGTTTCTTTCATCGCTGGCGTAATTTTTTGTATATGCACCATTTCCTATTTCTCCCCTTTTCTATCCTTGTGATACAATATAAGTGTATCACATGTAACGGTATTTGGAGGATGAGGTAAAGTATGAAACGTTTTTTTGCAGCATTGTTTACTATACTAGGTGCGATAACTGCCCTTGGGATTTTCTTTACAAATAAGGTGATGTACTTAAAGAAAAAAACAGAGGAAGAAATACTCGAAAGAGAAACGAAAAAACATTTTCGTATAGAGGATTTTGAAGCTCTTCATAAAGAAGAAATTCATATTCCTTCGCAATTCGGATATGATCTTCACGGATATTACATTCCTGCTGGTCATTCCAATAAGTTTATGATTTTCTGTCACGGCGTAACTGTAAATAAAATGAACTCTGTAAAATATGCAAGGTTATTTTTAAACAGAGGATATAATGTCGTTATTTATGATCATCGTCGTCATGGTAAAACTGGCGGAAAAACAACAAGCTATGGATACTATGAAAAGCATGATTTAAAATCTGTAGTTGACTGGCTAAAAGATCGTTTTGGAACAAATATAACACTCGGTATTCATGGTGAATCGATGGGCGCTGCAACACTTCTTCAGTACGCAGGACTTGTAGAAGATGGTGCTGACTTCTATATTGCAGATTGTCCTTTCTCTGATTTCTACGGACAATTACAGCACCGTTTAAAGGTTGAATTCCATTTACCGAAATGGCCTTTATTACCTTTAGCAAATGCTTTCTTAAAAGTGCGTGACGGTTATACGATTCGCGAAGTTTCACCAATCGATTGTATAAAAAACATTAACAATCCCGTTCTCTTTATTCATAGTAAAGATGACGATTATATTTTAGCTGATATGACAAAAGCGTTATATGAAGCAAAAGAGAATAATAAACAACTTTATATTGCAGAACACGGCGCACACGCTTGCTCTTATAACGAAAATAAAGAAGATTATGAAGCAGCCATTGATCAATTTTTAAACTCATATGTAAAAGAAACAAAAAACAGGCTTGCATAAGCCTGTTTTTTTATTGCGCTAAAACGTCTGTAACTTGTTCCATATTTTCAGAAATCCACTTTATTGCATCATCTAGCGTTGGAAATTCTGTCGTTTGAAATGTTACCTCATCTTGCAGTAACCAAACATCCTTTGACTCTTGTCCTACACCAGCAATGGACCAGTGCAACAAACTATATGGATGATTATCATTCAAAAATGATGCCCACGTGCGCTCATTTGCAATATTTCGTAATGTACGTAATTGTTTATCCATCTTTCGTCACCTTACTCTAGTCAGTTATAAAAAACATTATAACACTCTCTTCTCTTCCAAAGAAAGTGCTCTTTTCATATTGTCAAGTACTTCTCTTGATTATATGATGAAATTAAGCGTTTGGGAAGGAGGGATAGCGTTGGCTAAAGTACAAATTAAAGTAAATGATAATGGCTCTTTTCGCGTTACAGGGGACGTGGAATTAGTTGATTCACAAGGGAATGTATTCCCAGCAAAACCGGCATTTTCTTTATGCCGTTGTGGTTTATCAAAAAATATGCCTTATTGCGATGCTTCGCATAAAGGAAAATTTGAATCTGTTGTTAGAGCACCAGAGGCAGAATAATTTCACATGTGACATGCACATTTTTTTGTGCATGTTTTTCTTTTTTACAACTCCGTTACATCCCTTCTCCTTACAACATTTTTCATACTTTTGTCTCCATGCCAGACCGCCTGTATTTTCACACAATTCTTCACATTCGAATATTTTTCACTAGCCTTTTTTCTTTTTTGTGCTATAATTTGAGCAAACAACATCCTTCGGGGTCGGGTGAAATTCCCAACCGGCGGTGATGAAGTGCAAACTTCTAAGTCCGTGACCCGTTTTCAACTCGAAAACGGTGGATCTAGTGAAACTCTAGGGCCGACAGTATAGTCTGGATGGGAGAAGGATATGTTTTCTAGTAATTTTATATAGCGAATACACTTTTATTTCAGTATGCATATTTTTATAGATTCAATTCAAATCTATATATATGTTTTATTTTGTATACTTTTCTTTCTATACTGGAATAAAAAGAGACGACTAGCGCTTGAAAAATTTGATATTTTTGCTAGGTTTTTTCCTTATGCAAAAATATCAATCATCGTTAGGTTTCTTTCCTATACTTTCGTATTCGAACTATATTTCTAGAAATCACGTCTCCCAAACCTCAAGGATATTAAGTCCTTGAGGTTTTTTGATTTTTTCAGGAGAGGTGAAAAGAATGACAGATCAAGAATATATGAGGATTGCCCTGCAGTTAGCAGAAGGAACATCTGGGCAAACAAGTCCAAATCCTATGGTTGGTGCTGTTGTTGTAAAAGACGGAAACATCGTCGGTATGGGAGCTCATTTACGTGCTGGTGAAGAACACGCAGAAGTTCATGCTCTTCATATGGCTGGTGACAAAGCAAAAGGAGCCACCGTGTATGTAACACTTGAACCGTGTAGCCATTTTGGAAAAACACCACCTTGCTGTGAATTGCTCATCAAAAAAGAAGTCAAACGGGTTGTAATTGCTGCTCTTGATTGCAATCCGCTCGTTTCTGGTAACGGAAAAAGAAAATTAGAGGAAGCTGGCATCGAAGTAACTACCGGTGTTCTGGAAGCAGAAGCAGTTTTATTAAATCGCTACTTTTTTCACTACATGAAAACGAAACGTCCATTTGTAACAATAAAAACAGCGATGAGCTTAGACGGAAAAACAGCAACCGTTACTGGTGAAAGTAAGTGGATTACAGGTGAAGAAGCACGAGCTGATGTTCACCAATACCGCCATACACATGATGCTATTCTCGTTGGAGTGAATACAGTTATAGCTGATAATCCGCATTTAACAACAAGAATTCCTAACGGGGGTAAACATCCTATACGCGTTATTTTAGATACTCATTTACGAACGCCACCATCTTCTCATGTCATAACAGATGGTTTAGCACCGACATGGATTTTTGTTGGTAAGGATGTAAATAAAGAGAAAATAGCTTCTTATGAATCTGAAAATATAGTGATATTCCAAATGAAAACGAAGCAAATTGAAATACAAGATATTTTAGATTTACTCGGCGAAAAACAAATCCTATCTCTTTTCGTTGAGGGTGGGCAAACAGTTCATGCAAGGTTCTTACAAACAAACAATTTCAATGAAATTGTAACTTATATAAGCCCAAAATTAATTGGCGGGAAAGATGCCCCTACTTTATTTGGCGGCAATGGTTTTTCAACATTACAAGATGCACTTTCCTTGAAAATTCAAGAGATGAAACAAATTGGCGACGATATAAAGATTGTTGCTCATGCCCAAAGTGAGGTGACGGAATGTTTACAGGAATTGTAGAAGAATTAGGAACGATTGCAAACATGCAACAAAGCGGAGAAGCGATGAAGTTAACAATCCATGCAAATAAAATTTTATCAGATGTTCACTTAGGTGATAGTATCGCGGTGAACGGTATTTGCTTAACTGTAACGAGTTTCACAACAACTTCATTCACAGTAGACGCAATGCCTGAAACGATGCAATCAACATCACTTCGCATGCTTAAACCGCAATGTAAAGTAAATTTAGAACGTGCAATGGCTGCAAACGGACGATTCGGTGGACATTTCGTTTCAGGACATATTGATGGCATCGGAACGATAGTAAGTAAAAAACAACACTATAATGCCGTCTATTACAAAATAGCTATCGCTGATGAATTATTGCGCTATTGTTTGCATAAAGGATCCGTTGCTGTTGATGGAACGAGTTTAACAATATTTGATATAGACGAATCTTCCATTACAATCTCACTCATCCCGCACACAGTAAGTGAATCTGTTATCGGAGAAAAGAATGCCGGTGACATCGTAAACATTGAGTGTGACATGATTGGTAAATATATTGAACGCTTTATTTCTAAACCTGTAAAACGAACAAATTCAATGACCGAAAGCTTTTTACAAGAAAACGGATTTCTATAAGGGGGAAGCATGATGTTTCATCGTATTGAAGAAGCTCTAGAAGATTTAAAACAAGGAAAAGTCGTTATCGTATGTGATGATGAAAACCGTGAAAATGAAGGCGATTTTATCGCTTTAGCAGAGTATATTACGCCAGAAACAATTAACTTTATGATTACACATGGGCGCGGCCTCGTTTGTGTACCAATTACGGAAGAGTACGCAGAACGTCTACAATTAGAACCAATGGTAGCTCATAATACAGATTCGCATCATACTGCATTTACAGTGAGCATTGATCATGTTTCTACAACAACTGGGATTAGTGCCCACGAACGTGCAACTACAATAAAAGAATTGTTAAATCCTGCATCAAAAGGTGCTGATTTCAATCGTCCGGGACATATCTTTCCATTAATTGCGAAAGAAGGCGGTGTCCTGCGCCGTGCTGGTCATACAGAAGCTGCTGTCGATTTAGCACAGCTTTGCGGAGCGGAACCAGCTGGCGTCATTTGCGAAATTATTAATGAGGACGGTACGATGGCACGCGTACCTGATTTACTACAGTGTGCAAAACAATTTGATATAAAAATGATTACAATAGAAGATTTAATTGCTTATCGCCGCCACCATGAAACATTAGTGACGCGAGAAGTGGAAATTACATTACCTACAGATTTCGGTACTTTCCATGCAATTGGCTATTCTAATTCATTAGACTCGAAAGAGCATATCGCACTCGTAAAAGGTGATATTTCAACAGGAGAGCCTGTACTTGTACGCGTTCATTCAGAGTGCTTAACAGGAGATGTATTTGGCTCGTGCCGCTGTGATTGCGGACCACAACTCCATGCTGCCCTTGCTCAAATTGAGCGTGAAGGAAAAGGCGTTCTTCTTTATATGAGACAAGAAGGACGAGGTATTGGGCTTCTAAATAAGCTTCGCGCTTATAAGTTACAAGAAGAAGGGTTCGATACTGTAGAAGCAAATGAAAAGCTTGGATTCCCAGCGGATTTGCGTGATTATGGTATCGGTGCTCAAATTTTGAAAGATTTAGGTTTACAACATTTACGATTATTAACGAATAATCCACGAAAAATTGCTGGCTTACAAGGTTACGATTTAGAAGTAATCGAGCGTGTACCGTTACAAATGCCAACAAAAGAAGAAAATAAAACGTATTTACAAACGAAAGTAAACAAATTAGGACATTTACTAAATTTATAATTAAAGGAGAGATTTATTATGGTATTCGAAGGTCATTTAGTTGGTACAGGATTAAAAGTTGGGGTTGTTGTTGGACGTTTTAATGAATTTATTACAAGTAAGTTACTTGGCGGAGCTTTAGACGGATTAAAGCGTCACGGTGTAGAAGAAACTGATATTGATGTTGCTTGGGTGCCTGGCGCATTCGAAATTCCTTTAATCGCTAAAAAGATGGCGAATAGCGGGAAATATGATGCTGTTATTACGTTAGGCACTGTCATTCGTGGTGCTACAACACATTACGATTACGTTTGTAATGAAGTAGCAAAAGGTGTTGCCTCTTTATCACTACAAACAGACATCCCCGTTATTTTCGGTGTATTGACGACTGAAACGATCGAGCAAGCGATTGAACGCGCGGGCACGAAAGCTGGTAATAAAGGTTATGAATCCGCCGTTGCTGCAATCGAAATGGCTCACTTATCAAAACAATGGGCATAATAAAAAGAGGCTGCGGCCTCTTTTTATTTTTTTACTTTTTTCCGTACATCTTTTATTAATTCATCCATTGTTTTTCCTTCTGTTTGTATACGAAGTGTTTGTGCTGTTCTCCATACATTCTCTCTTTTCTTCGCTTCTTCTATAATAGTAATTTCTTTTCGTACTTCCTTTAAATCTTTCCCTTCTGTTTTCAATCCAAAATGTTCAGCTTTCGTTCGAAAATGTTGTTCAATTCGTTGTTGCATCTCTTTTTGTTCAGGATTTTCGGCGGCCTTAACTGGATCAGCACTTATCGCTTTTAGTAAAATGAGACAAGTCATAATCGCTAATATATATTTGTGCATGTAAAATCCTCCAACCCAATATAAAGTGAAACTTTAATCAGTGGGGGGGCTTCATCCCCCACTGATTATTAGTTGAACCAATCGGACTTTTATGGGCAGTTGATCCCCCACCTAACTTCTTTGCTTTCGCTGCTTTTTGAGGTGTGGGTCTTACTGCCCATTAAAGTCGGATAAATTACATATTTACTATGTACAATTGGTGCTTGGAAAATTCGTCCACCAAAATTCTTTTTTTCGCTCAAAAGTCACTAGTATCAAGCGTTCACAACTATTTATTACATTTTATTTACAAAAAAAGCAAACTCTTTTACAAGTTTGCTTTTTTCCATCTTATAATGCACATTCCTCAATCTCAAACCCTAAATCTTCAATCATACCCCAGTCTGCAGTCGGTTCTTGTCCAGCTGTCGTTAAGTAGTCTCCAACAAAAATAGAGTTCGCTGCAAATAAACCGATTGGCTGTACAGAACGTAAATTGATTTCACGCCCTCCTGAAATGCGAATTTCTTTTGTTGGGTTTACAAAACGCATCATTGCCAGCACTTTTAAACATTCTACTGGCGTTAACTCCTTTTGTCCTTCAAGCGGTGTACCCTTCACAGCAACAAGGAAATTACATGGAATGGAATCTGCATCTATACGTTGTAATTCGAATGCAATTTCAGCGCGTTCTTCTATTGTCTCTCCCATTCCAAAGATTGCCCCAGAACATGGTGAAATACCCGCTTGTTTCGCTTTTTGAACTGTATCAACACGATCGTCATACGTATGAGTGGAGCAAATACTTTCGTAATTATTCGCATGTGTATTTAAGTTGTGGTTATAACGGTGTACACCCGCTTCCGCTAAACGTCCTGCTTGATCTTCGTTTAAGAAACCTAAACAACAACAAATCTTTAAATCTGTCGTTTCACGAATCTCCTTAACGGCTCCAATTACGTGATTTACCTCTTTATCAGTCGGACGACGACCAGATGCCACAATACAATACGTACCCGCTTTACGGCGAATTGCTTCGTGTGCTCCTTCTACAATCTTTTCCTGCGTTAGCCATGCATATTTATCAATCGGTGCTTCTGAAATAATAGACTGTGAACAATATCCGCAATCTTCAGGGCATAATCCAGACTTCGTATTAATAATCATATTTAATTTTACTTTCTTACCAAAGTGATGGTGGCGAATGATATACGCAGCATTCATAATTTCTAAAATCTCTGTATCGTCAGCCTCTAATATCGCTATTGCATCTTCTTTCGTAATCACTTTCTCTTCTACGACGTCGTATGCAAGTTTTTTCCAATCCCTTTTTGTTTGTACTTGTTTCATTTCATCTCTTCCCCTCTTTTGTTATATGCACAAATAAAGCATGATACGTTGCCATTATCCCTTCATTTCCCGTGAAGTCTCTTTCGTATATGCGAAGCATCGCACGAAAGAGTGAGGGACTTTGACAATATGATTCTTCATTACTATTGGTCGCTCCTACTTTACGAATAGAATGTAGAAACTCCCTAACTTCTGTAAATCTCTCTATGTAACACGTTTCAGAAACATGTACATCCCCTGTTTCTATCTCACATATATGGCGCAACTGATTTTTCGAATAAAAACGTTGCCCAATCGATGTTTCATTTTGTATATTTTTTTCTTCTTTCGCTCGCTGGAACGAAGCATGCAATTCTTGAAATGTTTCCTGTCCAAATGTTGAAAAGAGTAATATCCCATCTATAGACAAATGATGAAATAAATTTCTTATCACTTGTTTTAAATCATTTAGCCATTGAAATGTGGCATTTGAAATAATGACATCATACGTTTCTTCTAGTCGTAATCTTTCGATATCCTCACAATAAAATGTTACATTGTTTACATTTTGTCTAGTTTTGGCAACTGTGATCATACTTTCAGCAAAATCAATAGCTGTAATATGTGCTTTCGGAAATAAGTTTGATAATTGCTCTGTAACATATCCTGTCCCGCATCCAAGTTCTAAAATACGTATCGATGCATTTACACTATATCGCCGATTCAATGTAGAAAGTAATGAATGTGCCATCTTTTTTTGTACATTTGCATATTGATCGTAGGATACAGCTGCTACATTAAACCGTTTTTGTAGTAACGTTTTGTTGATCATGTCGTATCCCCTCTACAAATTGAATTATCTCATTTACACAATATTCAAAATTCGTTACGCATAATGCGTGCCCAGCCTCATTTACTACCTTGAGCGTAGCAGTCTCATTCTCAGCCATACTACGCGCTGCAGACAATGGACATATTACATCCTGCTCTCCATGAATAAGCAGTATAGGTACTTTTATTTCTTTCAATTCTTCTCTCATATCTGTTTCTATTAAATAATCCAAACCGAATTGTAAAGACTGAATAGAATCACCTTTAAAATGTTTTACGATGTCTTCAAAACTTTTATTTTCTTTCAACTCATCTTTCGTAAACATATTTTCATAGAATCGCTTGAGCGTATCTTCTTTCCTTCTCGCCAAATTTCTTTTCAGCCGTTCTACATGCAAAGCATTCCAACCATTACTATAGTCACTTGCATTTGTAAATTTAGCAGTACCACCAATTAGTACGATACCCTTTGCCTTAATTTTTTTATAAGCTTGAATTGCCGCTAACGCTCCTAGTGACCATCCAACTAAAATTACATTTTCATCCTTTGCTACATCTATTATTCGCCCTGCAAATTCACTTTGTTCTTTCACGTTACGCCAATCAATGCATTGAACAAAATATCCTTTAAAATGCGGAAGTACTAAATCCCAAATATTTTCTTCCATTCCCCATCCAGGGATAAAAATGATCTTCAGCTCTTTCATACGAAAAGCTCCTCTTCTTTCGCAATGTGGGTAATTCGGTCAATAGCCCATTTTAAATCAGCTATTGTATGTTCAGATGTAACTGCAAAGCGAATTCGAGAACTATGGACCGGTACAGTGGGCGGACGAATTGCAATAGCTGCAATACCTGCCTCTTGTAACCTTTTACTAAACCGTAAAGTATTTTCATTTGAACCGACTACGATCGGTACAATATGAGTTGAGCTATTTCCTATATCAAAACCAGCTTCTCGTAAATGGTTTCTGAAATATGCTCCATTCTCTCTAAGCCTCTCTCTTCTTTCATTATCTTCTTTTACAATTTCAATTGCTTTTTGTACCGCTCCTAATGTTCCTGGCGGTAATGCAGTAGTAAAAATAAAGCTTCTCATTGTATTTCGTAAATACTCTATATAAATTGCATCGCCTGTCAAATACGCACCATAACACCCTAAAGCCTTGCTAAACGTCCCCATATGTATATCTATTTTTTGAGCAAGATCTTCTTCTATATGAGATAATCCAGCTCCGCCGATTCCATATATTCCACTCGCATGCGCTTCATCCACTACAATAATTGCCCCGTATTTCTCTTTCAGCTCCACTAACTCCCTCAAATACGCAGTATCACCATCCATACTAAAAACAGTATCTGTTACGATTAATTTCCGCTTTTCAGGAGATGCTGTTTTTAACAACGTCTCCAGATGATTGAAATCATTATGACGATACCTTTTATGCTCTGCCCCACTTAATATAATTCCATCAACAATGCTTGCGTGATTTAATTTGTCACTAAACACAATATCGTGACGACTCACTAATGAAGAGATCACTCCAATATTTGCGGTATATCCACTATTCACAACTAAGGCCTTTTCAGTGCCTTTCCAATCGCATATACTTCTCTCAACCTCTTCATACAGTGAATAGTTTCCTACCACGAGCCTTGATGCTGTCGCCCCAGTTCCATATTTTCTTGTACATGCGATAGCAGCTTCTTTTAACCTTTCATCTCCAGCTAACCCTAAATAATTATTTGATGCTAAATTTAGCATCCTTTTCTCATCTCGAATAAGCCATGTCTCTTCTGCTTGTTCTGTTACATGCAAATTACGATACTGCTCTCGCTCATGTAATTGTTGCAATTTAGATTGAAGATGTGTGCGCCACGTTTGATTCATTTCGGATAAGCTCCTCTAATTTTGAAATCATTATATATTCTTTAGCAGATTCCAAGACTTCTTCTCTTGTAAACTCACCTGCTAAGAATGGTAATAAACCTAAAACCGGTACCCCACTTAGCTCTTCAATCATTTCTTTATTTTCTTGCACTCTTTCTATTTCGCATTCTTTGCAGCCAGATAAAATTACACCTGCTACTGTTAAACCATGTGCCTTTGCATAAGCAATCGTTAAAACTGTATGATTTACTGTTCCTAATGTAGGGCGTGCTACTACAATAAGTGGAAGTTGTAATTCTTTTGCGAAATCAATTACTAAAGCGTCCTCTGTATACGGAACAGCTAATCCACCTGCTCCTTCTACAAGCAGACTATTAAACTCTTTCAATCGTTCATTATAGTGATGAATAATGTCTTTTAACGTTACTGTCCTTCCAGCTCTTTTCATAGCAAGTCTCGGAGCAAGCGGCTCTTCAATAGAATATGGGCAAATTTCATCTTCTTTTGTCGGTACACCTGATAATGCCTTTAACCTTGCTGCATCTCCCTCTGGATTTGATGCAACATGTCCACTTTGCAACGGTTTATATACCCCGATGTTATATTCCAATTCTCTAAATACACCTGCTAATGCACCGGCAACGACAGTTTTTCCCACTTCAGTATCCGTTGCTGTTATAAAAAAACCGCTCATTATTCTCCCTCCGTAACATCCGAGATTGCTTTATACAAAATACGTAACATATCATCAATCTCATCAATTGTAGAAGCAAGAGGTGGCATAAAGACAATCGTATTACCGAGCGGTCGGATAACCATGCCTAGTTCTCTTGAGCGTTTACATACTTGAACACCGACTCTCTCTGTCCATTCAAACGCTTCTTTCGTTTCCTTATCCTTCACAAGTTCAATTCCAACCATTAACCCGCACTGACGAATATCCCCTACATGTTTATATGCAAAGAGTTCTTCTAATTGCGTCGCCACATATTCTGTTTTACGTGCCACCTCTTCTATTAAATTTGTTTTCTCATATAGTTCTAAATTTGCAATTGCTACCGCACACCCTAACGGATTCCCTGTATAACTATGACCGTGGAAAAACGTTTTTTGTGCTTCGTAGCCTCCTAAAAAGGCATTATAAATTTCATCTGTCGTTACGGTGATTGCAACTGGTAAATATCCGCCCGTTAAACCTTTTCCGGCTGTTAAAATGTCCGGCGTTACATTTTCATGTTCACATGCAAACATTTTCCCGGTACGCCCAAATCCAGTCGCTACCTCATCTGTAATAAATAAAACGTTATATTTTGTACATAAATTACGTAGCCCTTTTAAGTATCCTTTTGGCATTGTAATCATACCGCCAGCACCTTGCATTAAAGGTTCTACAATTATCGCTGCAATTTCTTCATGTTTGTCTTTCAGCAGCTCTTCCATTTCTTCTAAATGTTTTTTTACAATTTCCTCCTTATTATTTCCATAAGGAGAACGATATGTATATGGATAAGGCATTTTAATTGCCTCAAATAAAAGTGAACTATACACTTGGTGAAACAAGTCTATTGCTCCTACTGAAACAGCCCCAATTGTATCACCGTGATACGCTTCTTTTAATGTTACAAATCTTTGTTTCTTCGGTTTTCCTTTATGCTGCCAATATTGAAATGCCATCTTAATTGCAATTTCAACAGCGCTAGAACCGGAGTCGGAATAGAATACTTTCTTCAAACCTTCTGGTACAACTTCAATTATTTTTTCTGCTAATAAAATAGATGGAACGTTAGCAAGTCCTAGCATAGTAGAATGGGCAATTTTATTTAATTGTTTACGAATTGCCTCATCTAGTTCCGGCACTTGATGCCCATGAACATTTAACCAAATAGACGAAACACCGTCCCAATATTCATTTCCATTTACATCGTATAGCTTTCTTCCCTCTCCACGTTCAATAATGACAGGATCTTCTTCTAAATAATCTTTCATTTGTGTAAATGGGTGCCATACGTAGGCTTTGTTTTTCTCCGATAATTCTTCATATGTATAAGATGGTTTGTCAGTCGTACTCTTACTAAAAGTCACAATTGTCACCCCTAATGTTAACTAGTTTATAAATATAGTTAACATTAAAACTAAATGACTGTCAATTATTTTTAAATCAAGTAGTTCTTAAAAAAGAACAACCTATCATAAGATAAGTTGTTCTACTTTCCATGTTGTATCTTTCCGATTTCTAAAATAATCTCTTCATCCTTTTTTCCTTCTGTATCAATTCCAAGTTGCTTCGCATGCTCAATTAATAAATCATGACGCTGCTCAAATCTAGCCTTATTTACTTCTTTCGTAATTTCTTCTTTTGTTTTTCCATCAGTAGAAACTCCTAGTTTCGTAGCTGCTTTCTCCATCGACTTCTTCTCTTCAGTTTCTTTCGCTTTCTTCACTTCTGACTGCTGCATTTGCTTTTGCTTCGCCTGCTCTGATTCAGCTGCAAAAGCTGTGTAAATTCCAGCACTTCCGCCAATGACTAGTAAGGTGGTAAAAAGAATTATTTTTTTCTTCACTCTTTCCTCCCCTTTCAAATTCATTATAACGCACATTTTTCGGTGTTAAAACCTATCTCCTTTATTTCCCTAAAAAAATATTACACATTTTCATTGACATGTATGATGAATATATGATAAAAATTTAACTAACATCATATGAATCGGCATTGATAGGATTTAGTAGTATTTCGATTTCTGATTTCAGAGAGCTGGTGGTCGGTGCGAACCAGTACAGAGCGAATATGAATTACCCCCTGGAGCTTCTTTTGCGAAACGTAAGGAGTAGTGAAAGACGGTTATAGACCGTTATATCTAAAGAGTGGTGAAACGATACTGTTTCACAATTTAGGGTGGTACCGCGAACTTTTCGTCCCTGCATATATTGCAGGGGCGTTTTTATTTTATTAGCGCATATCATACGACCCTTTATTTTGTGATACATTCATTTCACAAGCTAGGGTGGTACCGCGATTTCTTCGTCCCTGCATATTTATATGCAGGGACGTTTTTTTATCCAAACATTTCCGTATCATATTGAAGGATTAACAATTACCAGTAATTTGTCACAAAATTCTAAATTTTAGAAGGAAATAAACAATATTGGCGAATTTTATATAAAAAAGAGCTATTTTAGATTACTTAGGAGGGAAAAACAATGGTTTCAAAAATTGAATCTGTTCTATTAACATTTTTTATCTTTTTCTGCATTGGCTTTAGTGTTATCAAATTAGAAGTTTCACCACACATCCCAATTTTATTTGGCATCGTTCTTTTATTAGCATTTGGATTTATAAAAAAAATCTCTTGGTCTACGATGGAAAAAGGGATGATTAGTAGTATTTCAGCTGGTATTCCATCTATTTTTATTTTCTTACTTGTAGGCGTATTAATTAGTGTTTGGATCGCCGCTGGAACAATCCCAACTTTAATGGTATACGGCTTCCAACTTGTATCTCCTAAAATTTTCATTCCAACTGTTTTCGTTGTTTGTGCAATTGTTGGAACGAGTATCGGTAGTGCTTTTACAACTGCCGCAACTGTAGGACTTGCCTTTATGGGTATGGGTAGTGCTCTCGGATACGATCCAGCTCTAATCGCTGGCGCAATTATTTCTGGTGCATTCTTTGGAGATAAAATGTCTCCTTTATCTGATACAACAAACTTAGCTCCTGCTGTAACAGGTGTAGATCTATTTGAGCATATTCGTAACATGCTTTGGACAACAGTTCCAGCATTCATTATTGCTTTTATCGCCTTTTTCATTTTAGGAGGAGGTACGAGTGGAGACGTTGACTTCACAAACTTTATTAGTACATTAGAGAAAAATACAACGATTTCTATCGTTACACTAATCCCAATTTTATTACTGTTCCTATTCGCATTTAAAAAAGTCCCAGCAGTACCAACATTGCTTGCAGGAATCGTGGTAGGAATTATTATTCTCTTTATTTTTAAACCTAGCACTTCTTTAGCTGATTTAATGAAAATTATGCAAGACGGATACGTTTCTAAAACTGGTATTAAAGACATTGATAGTTTACTATCTCGCGGTGGTCTACAAAGTATGATGATGTCGATTGCCCTTATTTTCCTAGCTCTTTGTATGGGAGGATTATTACAAGGAATGGGTATTATTACGCAGCTAATGAATATCATCTCTAGCTTCGTTAAAAATAGCACACGCTTAATTATTTCTACTGCTTCAACTGCAATTGGTGTAAACTTCTTACTTGGGGAGCAATACTTATCCATCGTTTTAACGGGACAAGCATTTGCTAATAAATACGATGAAGTCGGTTTAGAACGTCGTAATTTATCACGCGTACTAGAAGATGCAGGTACAGTTATTAACCCGCTCGTACCATGGGGAGTAAGTGGTGTATTCTTATCGAACGTCCTTGGCGTTCCGACATTTGATTACCTTCCATTCGCAATTTTCTGTTTAGCTTGCCCAGTCTTAACAATTATTGTTGGTTTCACAGGATTTGGCCTTTCATGGAAGAAAGAAAAAGCAGTAACAATTTCATAATATACGAAAAAGGATTACCTGAATCGGTAATCCTTTTTATATTTCTCCACTATCTATTTGCTTTCTTTCTTCTAAATAACAGAAGGAATCCTGCTCCAACAAACGCCAAACCTGCTCCAATTGTAGAAACAACACTTGTACCTGTTTTCGGTAAATCACGTTCTTCTTTCTTTTCACTTACAGTTGTTGTTTCTTTTGCGTTTTGATTATCCGTTGTAGTTTGTCCAGATCCTGTATTATTACCTTCATCTATTGGTGGTGTCGTTGGATTTTCTCCATTATTTCCTTCACCTGTTGGTGGTGTCGTTGGATTTTCTCCATTATTTCCTTCACCTGTTGGCGGTGTTGTCGGGTTCTCTCCACCAGTTTCTTTATCATCATCGTTCTTCTTCGTTATATCAATTGCATATTTAGCAAATTCATTTTCAGATGGTCCAACATATGATATGTTTCCATCTTTCTTTATATACTTTTGTGCATTCGGTGAAGAATCGAATGTTGTATGTAATTTATCGGCAACAATCGGTTTAAACGTCCAATTTTTATCTGCTGCTGGATCAATAACTGGCGTTTCTTGCATATACTTCACAATGATTTGACGCGTTTCATCTTGTGATTGGTATACAACCTCCCCTTTGCTTACACCCGGGAACGTTTGGCTGCTTCCGCGATAGTTATTTGTAGCGACGATGAATTCTTGATTGTCAGCTACTGGCTTCCCTTCATATGTCATATTTACAATACGATTCGTATTAGCATTTACAACTTTTCCATCTTTATCGTATTTCGCCGGTTGTGTTACATCAATTTCGTATTTTAAGCCATCTAAAATATCGAAGTTATATGTAGGATAACCTATATTTACTAACGGCTGTTCTTCTGTTTTCTTTGGATCAATTTGATTAAACTGACCTGCAGACATTTCAAGCCATTCTTTTACTTGTGCCCCATTTACTTTTACAGCATATAACGTATTTGGATATACATATAAATCTGCCACGTTTTTAATTGCTAACGTTCCAGCTGGAATATCGGTATAATATGTAGCACCGTTTCGGCCACCTGCTTTAAATGGTGCTCCTGCAGATAAAACTGGAATTCCTTTATATTTGCTGTACTGCCCATTTTCAGCAAATAACTTTTCTACATACCATTTCTGTGCATTTGTCACAAGTTGTACAGAAGGATCATCTTGTACTAATGAGAAATAACTATTAATTGGCGCTGTCGTTTTTCCTACAGCTGTATTCACATAATCAATTGTCGCTTGATGATCATCTTTAATTTCATTAACTAAATTTTGATCAGATTGTACGAGTGGGTTTCCTTTACTATCAGCAATCGGACGAAGTTGCGGCTTCGATTGCTCTTTTTGTACTTCCCATTTTCCATTTACTTTTTTCAATTGCATATCAATAATACCTAAGTTACTTCCAAAGACACCAGGCATTACAACTGGAACACCATTAAATACATCCTTCACTTCAGTATGTGAATGTCCCATTAATACCGCATCTACACCAGGAACTTCTGTTAAATAATACGATGCGTTTTCCATGCCAACGTTGTATCCACTCTTATCAACACCTGAATGCGCTAGTGCAACGATAACATCGGCACCTTCTGCTTTCATTTTTGGCACCATTTTTTTCGCTGTTTCAACTATATCTTTTGCTTTCACTTTTCCTTCTAGATTTGCTTTATCCCAGTTCATAACTTGAGGTGGAACAAATCCCATTACGCCAATTTTCACTTTTTGTTTTTGACCTGATTCATCTTCTACTTCTTTTTCAAAAACATGATATGGTTTAAAGTAATTTTGATCATTCTCTTCATTATTATCTTTATCATCTTTATAGACGTTCGAGTTAATAACCGGGAATTCTGTTTTACTAATTACTTTGTTTAAATAATCTAAACCGTAGTTAAATTCATGATTCCCAAGAGAGATGACGTCATACTTCATTAAATTCATTAAACGATATAATGGGTGCGTATAACTAGGATCCACAGGCTTCTTCGGATCATTTATTTTATTCGCTACATAATCTCCAAGCGGTGTCCCTTGTAATGCATCCCCATCATCAAACAGGACAGAGTTCTTCGCTTCTTCACGTGCTTTATTCACAAGTGTTGCAGTTTGCACGAGACCTACTTTATTATCGGTTTTCGTTTGATAATAATCGTAATTCATTAAGTTAACGTGAATATCTGATGTTTCTAGAATTCGTAAGTTAACCGTACTCTCCCCAGTTTGCTCATCCGCATGAGCTGTTGCTGGCAATACTTGCGGCGCTATAACACCAATAGCAAGAGTTGCTCCAGCTAGCATTTTTTTTGACTTTTTCACAAAAAATCCCCCTTATACAATTACCAAAAATAATGAAATGAATCTGTCTCTAATCACATACCTTTTTTCTTCTATTGGAGATAAGATTTTCATTTCATCCTGCGTTAATGAGTAGTCCTCTTAAACGCTCGATTGGTGAGATTTTACTCATCGGGAAATAAAGCCCTACTAATTAAAATTTCACCTTATCTGACATTATCATATATAATGTACTTTCATATCGTCAATATTTTTTGACATACTTCTACAAATTTTCTGTAAAGTTATTGTAAACTTTTCATAAACATATAATATGCCCTTACATTGTTAATACTGCTGAATATGATACAATTACCAATTACAAGGAGGATGAATTTATGAAAAAAGTCATCTTAACAATTGTTTGTCTCCTCCTTCTAATCATTTCTTATTCTTATTTTGAAAAGAACGATGAGACAAAACAAAATGAACCCGAAGAAAAAACAGAAAAAACATCTACTCCAAGTTGGATTGATAAGCAAACAAACGATTCCTTTTATCATCTCGTACTAGGTGATTCGCTCGCCAAAGGATATGGATCGACACAAGGTGGATTTGCTGAATTAGCCTCTAAACAAATAGAAGCACAAATTCATAAACCAATTACTGTAGAAAACCTTGGGATAAACGGTCTTACAACCGATCGTCTCGCTAAAAAGGTTGACTCAGAAGATGTAAAGCAAAAAATTAGAGCAGCCAATATTATTACAATTAACATTGGGGGAAATAATTTGTTTCGCTTAAATCGTGATGTCGGTGTTATAGACGGTATTAAAATGTTAAATAAAGAAAAAGCTCATTTTGAAGCGGATGTAAAAAATATTGTAAAGACAGTCCGAGATCAAAATCCGGATGCTTTACTCATTCTTTCTGAACTCTATAACCCGTTACAACTCGATGACTCCATCGCAAGTTATGCAGATATGTTTTTAGACGGATGGAATGAATCCGTTTATTCCATTGCAAAAGCAAATCAACCATCTATCGTTTTACCAATCCGCAAATTAATATCGAATGATAAGAAAGATTTACTCTTTGACCAAGTACACCCAAATGATAAAGGCTATTCTATTATTGCCGATTCCTTTACAAAAAAAGTGTTGGCCTACAAATATTAAAATTCGCATGAAACAATTCTATTTTTATAACATGTCTTTTTTGTTACAATGAGAGTGGAAGGGGGCCTTTATATGGAATCACGCGAGTGGGAACGTATTGTTGATCATCTTCTTTCGCTAGTGCCTCTTTTTTATCGCAAATTTATGCTTCCTGGAGAATTTTCTTCTCAAAGACATATGCCGCCATCACATACACAAGTATTACTGCTTCTGCATGAAAATGGCACATTAGCAGTTTCCGAAATCGGCAAGCGGCTAGCGATTTCACGGCCTAACATGACACCTCTATTAAACAAACTGATCCAAGAAGAACTAATAGAGCGTCATTATAGCGAAAAAGATCGACGGGTCATTTTAATTTCCCTGACAGCTGAAGGGAAATTGTTAGTAAATCAGTATCAACAATTCATTTTAGACAAATTAAAAGAAAATTTCCAAACGTTATCTGAGGAAGAACGTGAAAAACTCATTCACTCTCTTCAAACCATTCAAAATTTAATTTTGAAAACAAACGCATAAAGCTGCTTCTAAATAGAAGCAGCTTTATGATTCGTAATAATTACCATAGTATACATTTGAATATGGCCATGTCGTTAAATATGGTTTTTGATCTTGCGTAGGTTGTTGCGATGGTATTTGCGGTAGTTGTTGTTGTCGATATAATTCATATTGCCTACTCGTATCATAAACCGGATAATAATTTACATATGGATATACTTGCGGTACGTAATAATAATACATTCATTCTCTCCTCCTTTTTCTTAAACATATTCAAAGGAGAAAATGAGTGTGACACTCTTTATATTTGCATGAGTGGTTCTCTCACTCTTTTCTTTCTGTTCTTCAAACGTAACTTACGGTTCTTTTCATATAAATAATGCACAACGAAATATGAAACTACACCAAACACAACCCCTAAAATCGTCATTCCAATTAACACATACACTTCACTCTGTAATAAGCTCTTTAATATCGTAAAAATGTGACTTGAAAACAAGTCCGATATCGTAAAGGGTTCATGATGTATTTTTTGCACATGAAATGGATAAATCATTTTCCCTAGCGCATACGCAAGCGGAAATAAAACTACTGGGAGAAACGATATTTTTCCAATAATATTGCCAATCACCGCTGCAGGAAAAGATCCCTTTGCTAACCTGACGATTGGATAAAATATTAAATAGACGAGCGATGCTGTATATATAACCAACATCTCTAAACCAAAACCAATCGCAAAACCTAACGATACTTTCTTCGCTCCTTCTGGTGATCGAAGCAACTTATAATATTGAAACTTTAATATTCTCCACATCCGCTGAAAAAACGAATATGTTTTCTTAGTTGTTTTCACTCTCATCATCTCTTTAACTATATTTTTATACCTAGTATGCCCTTACCCACTCCGAAAAACAAATTTCATTTTCTCTTTTATTATAGATGATATCGAAATGGTTAACTAAATATACATATGACATTTCAATAAAAAAAATACACCTCCAATTGTTATTTGTGTCTCACAACTGGAGGTGTACATCATTTAGGAAAGTTCTTCTACATTTTTAAATAAACTTACTAATAATGCTTTTTGCGCATGCAATCGATTACCGGCTTGCTCAAATACGATAGATTTTGGCCCATCTATAATTTCGCCTGTTACTTCTTCTTCACGATGGGCAGGTAAACAGTGCAAGAAACGATATGTTTGCTTCGCATGCGTAACAAGTTCTTTATTAATTTGGTATGGTTGAAATAAAGTATATTTCTCTTCTTCTCCCTCTTGCCCCATACTCATCCAAACGTCAGTATAAATGAAATCTGCTTCATTCACCGCTAGTTCAGGGTTATGCAAAATTTCAATTTTCGCTCCTGTTTCTTCAGCAATCGTTAACGCTTTTTTTACAATTTCCTCATTCGGTTCATACCCTACAGGTGTTGCAACAGTCATATACATTCCAACTTTTGCACTCGCTAACAACAATGAATGACATACATTATTTCCGTCACCTACGTAAGCCAATTTTATTCCTTTAAATGTATTTGTTTCTTCGTATATTGTCATTAAGTCTGCCAATGCTTGACAAGGATGATGATCGTCAGTTAAACCGTTAATAACAGGAATGCTCGATTCTTTTGCAAGCTCTTCTACATCCGCGTGTGAGAATGTACGTATCATAATCCCGTCAATATACTGCGATAATACTTTCGCAGTATCTGAAACAGTTTCTCCTCTGCCCATTTGCATCTCTTTTCCACTTAAAAACATACCATGTCCCCCGAGCTGTACCATTCCTGCTTCAAAAGATACACGAGTACGAGTCGAGTGCTTATCAAAGATAAGGCCTAATATTTTCCCTTGTAGTAAAGGCTCTTGCTTATTATTTTTTAAATATATAGCGAACTCAATTAAAGAAATAATTTCTTCTTGCGTTAGTTCTTCTAATGTTAAAAGATCTTTCGTATTTAATTTCGGTACTTGTACAGTTGACATGAAACTTCCCCCTTATATAATTGATACGTTTTTTGTACAAACTACTTTTTTTATCATATATACTGCCTGTTCTAACTCTTCATTCGTTACAATGAGTGGCGGTAATAGTCTTATAACATTAGGCCCTGCTTGTAATACGAGAAGTCCCTCTTTTTCTAGTTGTTCTATACAACTTGCAACTTCATGCGTACATTCAATTCCAACCATAAGCCCCTTACCACGTATATTTTGAATACATTCGACAGGTTGTAATTCCTCTTGCAACTTCTGTAATACGTACTCGCCCTTTTCCTTTACTTCTTTTAAAAACGATGGTTTCTTAGTTATTTGCAATACTTCTTTCGCCGCAGCCATTGCAATATAATTTCCACCAAACGTTGAACCATGTGACCCTGCAGGAAACGATATTCCAAGTTCTTTCCGGCCAATCATTGCTCCAACTGGAATGCCATTTCCAAGCGCCTTAGCAGTAGTAACGATATGAGGTGTTATTCCCATTTGTTCGTAAGCAAATAATGTCCCTGTTCTTCCGATTCCTGTTTGGACTTCGTCTATAATAAATAAGGACCCGAACTTCTTACATAATGCTTCAATCGCTTTCAAAAAAGATAGATCAGCAGGTATGACTCCTCCCTCTCCTTGAACAACTTCTATCATTACTGCCGCAACTTCTTCATTCATTACTTCCTCTAATGCCTTTATATCGTTAAAAGGCGTATGTAAAAAAGAGGGAAGGAGCGGACCAAACCCTTCTTTCACTTTATTTTGTCCCGTCGCACTCATCGTTCCGAATGTTCTACCGTGAAAAGATTGCTCGCATGTTACGACGAGAGATTTTTCAGTATGCTTACGGGCTAGCTTCAAAGCAGCTTCATTCGCCTCTGCCCCGCTATTACAGAAGAACACATAATCTAATGTTATGTTTTCTGTTAATAATGACGCGACTTCTTCTTGTAAGCTGTTTGTAAACAGGTTAGATATATGCCATATTTCATGCAGTTGCTCTTGTACAGCTTTCATAACAGTAGGATGACAATGTCCTAAATTACATACACCAATTCCTGATGTGAAATCTAAATATTGCTTACTGTTATTATCAATGACTTTCGTTCCTTCCCCCTTTACAAACTCAATCTTTCTTCTCCCATACGTTTGAAAAAGATGACTTATCATGCAATACTCACGCCCCTCGTTACCGTTGTTCCAATACACTCACCTGTAACCTCGGTAAAATCCTTCGTCCCATTTACGATACTAACCTTTTGCACTCCCATTTTTAATGATGCTAGTGCAGCCTGTACTTTCGGAATCATCCCACCGGTAATAACACCGTTTTCTATAAAATTAACAATCTCAAATTCGTCGGTTTTCTTTACTAACTTTCCTTCATGTAATACCCCATCTACATCTGTAATAAAAATGAGTTCTTTTGCAGATAATGCGGCTGCAATTCCAGCTGCGGCGGTATCTGCATTTATGTTATAAATCTCATTATCATTTATGCCGACCGGAGCAATAACAGGAATATAATTCATATTTATTAATCCTTTTAGTAAGGCCGTTTCGACATAACTTACTTCTCCCACATATCCTATCTCCTCGCTGACAGGTTGAACTTGAAGTAGATTGCCGTCACATCCTGAACAACCTACTGCAAGTAAATTATGCTTTTGTAAATTCATTACGAGTTTTTTATTCGTACTTCCGCATAGCACCATTTGAACAACATCCATAACTTCTTTTGGTGTTACTCGTAATCCATCTCTTTTTTCTGCGTTGATGTTACAATCTTTTAATTGGGCATCAATTTCTGGGCCACCGCCATGGACAATCACTACTTTATACTTCTGTTGCAATTTCTTTATGCAATCAAAAAACACATCATTTAATTGATCCAACATACTACCGCCGCATTTCACTACAATATAATCACTCATCTTCCCTCTCCTTATGTACGATAACAAGCGTTTATTTTCACATATTCATAGCTTAAGTCACAGCCCCAAGCTGATCCGGTCTCTTCTCCTAAATGTAAATACACATCAATCATAATTTCATGTTCTTGTAACCTCATTTTCATTTCCTCTTCAGAAAACATTTGAGGTTCACTATTTTTCAGCACCGCAATAGATTGAAGAGTAATATCAATTGTATTTGGGTTAATCGCGACTTCACTTTGTCCAATGGTACTAATAATTCGCCCCCAGTTTGGATCTTCACCATGTATTGCTGTTTTCACAAGACTCGAACCGACTATTTGCTTTGCAATTTTCTTTGCCTCTTCATTCGTTCGAGCTCCTAACACATTTACTTCTATTAACTTCGTAGCACCTTCACCATCTTGTGCAATTTTTTTCGCTAAATCTTCACATACCTTCTGTAAAGCAACTACGAAAGTTTCCCAATCTGCATGTTCCATATCAATTGGTTTCGTTTCTGATAATCCACTTGCCATAACGATGACCATATCATTCGTAGAAGTATCTCCATCTACCGTAATTTGATTGAATGTATGATTCGTGATTTGTGATAATGCTGTTTGTAATACGTCATGCTCTATATGAGCGTCTGTCGTAATAAAACTTAGCATCGTTGCCATATTTGGATGAATCATCCCTGAACCTTTCGCAACACCAGCAATCAGCACTTTCTTCCCATCAATCACCATTTCATAACAAGTTTCTTTCGTTATAAGATCCGTCGTTAAGATCGCTTCAGAAAAAGAATGAGCTTCCCTTTCTTCCTTCGCCGGGATAAGAGTAGCAATCCCATTTCGGATTATATCCATCGGCAGCGGAACACCAATTACACCTGTTGAAGCTACTGCAACGTAATTGTCTTTCATTCCAAAATGTTTCGCCCCTAATGCACGCATCTCATAAGCATCTTGTAATCCTTTCATTCCCGTACAAGCATTTGCATTTCCACTATTGACGATAATAGCTTGTAATTTCCCCTCAGTCGTTATACTATCCTTCGTTACTTGCAAGGGAGCTGCTTGTATTTGATTTGTTGTATAAACAGCAGCACATGATGCTGGTGTATCACAAACGATTGCCCCTAAATCCTTTTTCTCTTTTTTCAAACCAATTGCAGTGCCAATGGCCGAGAAACCTTTTGGAGTTACAATCGAACCATTTTCTACTTTTGTAATAGACGCTACTTTAATCATCATGTCCCCCTTATAGATAAAGCGGCATATGTTGTAAACCTGTTGTTTCTTCTAGTCCCGCTATTATGTTTGCATTTTGAATTGCTTGCCCAGCCGCACCTTTCACCATATTGTCTATAACAGAAACGACTGTCACTCTTCCTGTTCTTTCATCGTAAGCTATCCCCATATCACAATAATTTGAGCCCCTCACTTCTTTCGGACTTGGAAACTCTCCTTGCAGACGAATTCGAATGAAAGGCGATTGTTCATACGTTTCTTCATATAATTTTTGAAGTTGTTCTATTTCCATTTCTCGTTTTACTTTCGCATAAAGTGTAACCATAATCCCACGTGATATCGGTATTAAATGTGTACTAAACGTGATTGGCTTCGTTTCTCTATTCCATTCCGCGAGCATTTGCTCAATCTCAGGAACGTGTTGATGCTCATTTACTTTATAAATACGCAAGTTATCGTATAACTCAGGAAAGTGAGTCATCGTTGTTGGCGTTTTGCCTGCTCCAGATACTCCTGATTTCGCATCAATGATAATGGAATCTTCTTCAATTATGCCGCTACGAACTAATGGTAATATCGCTAATAATGCAGCTGTAGCAAAACATCCTGGATTTGCAATTAAATTTGCCTTTTGAATTTCGGACCTTTTCCATTCACTTAACCCATATACAGCTTCCCTAAGGACTCCTTCTTTTGCAGCTGCCCTTTTATACCACTGTTCATATATGAAAGGATCTTTCATACGAAAGTCTCCAGATAGGTCAATTACTTTTAAGCCTACTGCTAATAATTTGGGAGTTAACTCTGCTGATACTCCTGCTGGGGTTGCTAAAAATACAATTTCTGCTTCCTTCTCTATTTCCTCCACATCAATTTCTTGTAACGTATGAACAAGAACATTTTGAAAATGCGGATATACATTTGTTATACACTCGCCAACTTGTGAAAAAGAATGGAGAGATGCTATCGAAAAATATGGATGTTGCTCTAATAACCGAATTAATTCAATACCTCCATACCCAGTTGCTCCAATAATCGCGACCTTCATATGCTCCTCCTCATATCGATTCTTTAAATTAAGTATGATTATAATATTGTATATTTATAGAGTCAATTAAATATTTATAAATTTTATAAACTTAAAAAACTTAATTTTACTAGAAAAATAATATGCGCAACCGAATTTTTATACATAAATAGTGCATAGTAGTTTTTTCATTTCACTTCAAGTACAATAAAACAATACATACGTACATACAGGCGGGGAAAACATGAATGAAAAATTAATTGAGAAAATGATTATAAAAAGTTTTCAGCAATATCAATGTAGTCCTATGTCAAATGAGGATCAGGAAATGCTTGTTAAACATATTCAAACGATTATTCATTCAAATACTAAAATTGATGTATACGAGGCAGTTGAGGATATCGTTTACGATTATGTGACTGGAAAATAAAGTGAAACTTTAATCAGTGGGGGTTTTCTTCATCACCCACTGATTATCAGCCCTCACCAATCGGACTTTAATGGGCAGCCCGCCCCCCACCTAACTTCTTTGCTTTCGCTGCATTTTGAGGTGGGGGTCTTACTGCCCATTAAAGCGGGATAAAAAAATAGGAGATTTCCATATGGAAATCTCCTATTTTTTACTTAATGATTTACCTGCTACGCGCTCAAATAAACCTGGGAATAAGGCATACAGTTTCGGACCAATGCCCATCCATTTCGGTAAGTTTACTTCACGCTTTTTCGTTTGCATCGATTTTACAATTTGCTCTGCTACATATGTTGGTTTTAACATGTATCGTCCCATATTTTTCACATATGTACCGGATTGATCAGCTATTTCAAAAAAGTTTGTATCTATCGGACCTGGATTAATCGCTGTTACGAAAACATTCGTACTAGACAACTCCATGCGTAAACTATTCGTAAATCCTAGTACTGCATGTTTCGTCGCTGCATACGCACTCGATTTCGGCGTTGCAATTTTCCCAGCAAGTGATGCAATATTAATAATATGTCCTTCGTTTCTTTTTACCATATAAGGTAGTACTGCTTTCGTACAAGCTACTAATCCAAATACATTTACTTGGAACATATCTTTCACTTCATCCATTGACGCATCTTCAAACGTTTTAAAAATACCAAATCCCGCATTGTTTACTAATATATCAATACGTCCCACTTCTTGTAATACCTTTGAAAAAACAGATTGTACTTCCGTCTCTTCACTTACATCTAATACATAATAATAGCAAGGCGTATTATAAGTTTCTTTAATTTTGTCTGCTAGCGCTTTTAATTTCTCTTCTGTTCTAGCCATTAATACTGGAGTCGCCCCCTGCTCTGCAACTTGCATTGCAACTTGCTCTCCAATTCCACTAGAAGCACCTGTAATGACGATTACTTTATTTTGTAAACGTCCCGTCATTGCTGTCACCTACTTTGCATAATAAATCAATTGTTGCGAAGATTCATCAATCATCACTTGTTGATTATATGCTAAAAAGTCTAATTGTCCAACCGTTTCTGAAATAGTAAGCGGTAATTGTTCCTTATATAATACCGGAAATAGTTTTACACATACTTCAAATGCTGTCATTGGTTTTTCCTTTAATAACTCAAGCACTTTAAATGCACGTGTTTCTTGCTTTTGTAATCTCGTTTCAATAAGTTGTTTCACATTTAGAACATCTTCTCCATGTCCTGATAAAATGCGTGAAATATTCATTTCACTTAAACGCTTTAACGTTTGATTATATTGTAATAACGGGCGCGCCCTTTCTGTTTGTCCTTCATATGGTGGTTCTAATATTGGATTCGAAGAAATATGACTAATGAGAGCATCCCCTCCAATTAGTATTCCATCAGATTCTCTATATAATGAAATATGAGTGGAAGCATGACCCGGTGTTTCAATTACTGTAAAACCAGGCATTGAATCAATACGATCTCCCTCTCTCACAGTATGCGTTAACGATCTATTACAAGAATATTTCAATGTCCTTGTCGTCAATAACGCCTCGTCTTTCAAAAATGCTGCTGGAACACCAAATTGTAAAGCCGTCTCTCTAAAAAAATCATGATATCGCTTTAAAAATTCTGGATTTTGCGTGATCCACGGCTCATTCCAAGGGTGTCCAATAATGTTCGTCTTCTCAGAAAATATATTTAAAAGCCCACAATGATCCGCATGATGATGCGTAATAACTACTGTTTTAATATCTTCTATCGTATATCCTAATGTACCTAACTGACTTTCTAACGCATTTCTTGCCTCTTCTGTATTCGTCCCTGTATCAATTAATGTTAATGTCTCCCCCTCAACTAAAAACACATTCACAGTTTCAACTGCAAATGGCACAGGAATCTCCATTCGGTGAATCGCCGTCATGCTTAGCCCCCCTGTCTCTTTCCGGTTCAAAAATGAATACTTCTTCAGTTTACAACTTCCTTATATATTTGTCATTATTTTCAGATAAAAAGAGGTGTTTCCTAGAAAAAAACGAATGTATGTACATTTATAAGAATTTCTAACCAAAATTAAAGGAGGAACATCATGTCTATTCAAAACATTTCCTTTCTCGGTGCGGGCTCTATTGCTGAAGCGATTATTGGTGGCTTGTTACATGCAAATGTTGTGAAAGGCGAACAAATTACTGTAAGTAATCGTTCTAATGAGACAAGGTTACAGGAGCTACATAACAAATACGGTGTCAAAGGTACACATAATAAAAAAGAACTACTTACTAATACAAATATTCTTTTTCTAGCAATGAAGCCAAAAGATGTTGCAGAAGCGCTTACCCCTTTTAAAGAAGACATACATAATAACCTGCTCATTATTTCGTTATTAGCAGGTGTTTCTACTCATTCAATTAGAAATCTACTTCAAAAGGACGTTCCGATTATTCGTGCCATGCCAAATACATCTGCAGCTATTTTAAAATCAGCTACTGCTATCTCGCCTTCTAAACATGCAACAAAAGAACATATTCAAACTGCCATAGCTTTATTTGAAACGATCGGTCTCGTCTCTGTTGTAGAGGAAGAAGATATGCATGCTGTCACTGCATTATCCGGAAGCGGGCCTGCTTATATTTATTACGTAGTAGAAGCGATGGAAGAAGCTGCAAAAAAAATCGGTTTAAAAGAAGATGTTGCAAAGTCACTTATTCTCCAAACGATGATTGGTGCTGCTGAAATGCTAAAAGCAAGTGAAAAACACCCGTCTATTTTGCGAAAGGAAATTACCTCTCCTGGTGGAACGACCGAAGCGGGCATTGAAGTATTACAAGAACACCAATTTCAACAAGCGCTTATTTCCTGTATTACACAGGCAGCGCAACGATCACATAATCTTGGGAAAACGTTAGAACAATTAACAAAAGAAAAATAAAAAATGGAGCTCAATCTTACTTGAGCTCCATTTTTTATAAACATATATTTTTAGTTATTCGTCTTCCCAAAAATCTCTTCTTGTAGACGACGACCAGTCGGTGTTGCTGCAAGTCCACCTTCAGCTGTTTCACGAAGTGCTACTGGCATCGTTTGTCCGATTCTAAACATCGCCTCAATTACTTCATCACATGGAATAGTACTCGTTACACCGGCTAATGCTAAATCAGCTGAAATCATCGCATTTGCAGCTCCTGCTGCATTACGTTTTACGCAAGGTACTTCTACAAGTCCTGCAACAGGATCGCATACTAAACCAAGCATGTTCTTTAATGAAATTGCCATCGCTGTAGCTGCTTGCTCTTGTGTTCCACCAGCCATTTCAACTGCAGCTGCAGCTGCCATTCCACTTGCTGAACCAACTTCAGCTTGGCATCCTCCCGCTGCACCAGAAATACAAGCGTTATTCGCAACAACCATACCGAAAGCTCCCGCTGTAAATAAGAATTCAATCATTTCTTCACGTGTAGGCTGCAATTTTTCTCTTAGTGCAAATAGTACACCTGGCACTGTTCCAGCAGATCCTGCTGTTGGTGTTGCACAAATAATTCCCATCGCTGCGTTTACTTCATTTGTTGCAACAGCTTTACTCACTGCGTCCAAAATCGTATCTCCAGATAAGCCTTTTCCACTCTTCATATACGCCTGAACTTTTACAGCATCTCCACCAGTTAAACCAGTTGGTGATTTCACTCCGCGAATACCACGTTCTACCGCTTGCTCCATCACGACTAAGTTCTTTTCCATACCAGCAATTACTTCTTCACGTGAAATACTTCTTGTTTCCATTTCACATTGAATCATAATTTCTGCGATTTTTACATTTTGTTCTTTAGCTTGCGCCACTAGTTCCGCTGCGTTCCGAAACATGGTGTGTCCCCCCTGCAATTATTCCATAATAGTTACTTGACAAATATTTTGTTGTGCTTTTATTTCTTCAATCACTTCATCTGCTAATATTTCATCTGTTTCGATGACCATAAGCGCTCTTCTTCCTTTTTCCTTACGAGAAACACTCATTGTACTAATGTTAATCTCGTGTTTCGCAAGGATTGAAGCTACTGCTGCAATAGCACCGAAGCGATCGTTATTTACAATAAGTAGTGCTGGACTCGTGCCTGATAATTGAAGATCGAATCCGTTTAATTCTACAACTTCAATTTTACCGCCACCAATTGAGCAAGCAACAACTTCAATTTCTTCTTCACCTTTATACAAACGAATTCTCGCTGTATTTGGGTGAGGTGCATTGGCATCCTCTTCAATAAATTCCACTTCAATTTCGCGCTCTTTTGCTATCTCTAGCGCCTCTGGAATACGTAAGTCATCTGTTTCAAACCCTAATATCCCACCTATTAGCGCTACATCTGTACCATGCCCACGATACGTCTTTGCAAATGATCCATATAATGAAATGCTTACTCTTTCTGGTTCATGACGAAACAGCTGGCGAGCAACTTGCCCCATTCTTGCTGCGCCTGCTGTATGTGAACTTGATGGACCAATCATAACTGGACCGATAATATCAAATACTGAGCGATACTTCATCATAACTCCCCCTAAACCTCTATGAAAAAATTTTTTACTATTCTATTAAGCTACCAAATCGGTTGCTTTTCCAGTTGTACTACGAATTTGTTCCGCTATACGAATTGGATCGTTTTTGAATAACAGTGAAGCGATATATCCTGAAATAATACCAGTTATAATATGAAATAAGAAACTTAGCATTACCTTCATTTACACATAATATAAGATAATCTACAGTAAAGTCTTGTAGCAATCCAAAGTTTAACACAGAACCCCTTACAAGCATAGCATAAACAAGTGAAACGCCCATTGCTTTCATACCTTTTGATGCCTTAAAGCTAAAAAGTGAAAAAGGCTTCATACAAATAATAGTAATGTCCTTCCTATTATAATTTCCATGTTGCTCTCTCACAATTTATTCAACTTCACTTGTTATGATAAACGTCTCAAACACATGTAGCCTACAGTAAATTATAATCTGTCCTCATTATAGCTTGTTTTTAATAAAACGCTTACTTTTAATAAATTTTAAAAGTTCTGAATAAAAATCCATTTTTGCTATTTGTACTACTTGTATGTCGTCCGACTTATATAACAGTTTTTCTAAACACTCGATACTATGTAGTTTCATCTTATATCTTTACATCATTAAAATTTTCTGTTTCATCCTATATAAGCATAAAATGATAACAGTTTTATTTTTATTTTTTTTAGAAATAAAAAAATGGCAACCTTTCGTCACCATTTTTTCACAACATTATTATCTGTCCACTGGAAATGATTTTAAATCTGTAGCTATTTCTGTATTAGAAAATAGCTCTCTTGCCTCTTTCAATAATTCCTTATATGTATCTCCTTGATAACGAGAACTAATATGAGTCAATATTAATCGTTTTACATTTGCCTGAAGTGCAATACTTGCAGCTTGCTTAGATGTGGAATGAAAATAATCATAAGCTTGTTGTTCATCTTCTGCTGCAAAAGTTGCTTCATGAACAAGTACGTCAGCGTCTTGTGCTAGCTTTCTACTCGCTTCACAATATCTCGTATCACCTAAAATGGTAATAATTCTTCCCTTTTGAGGTGGGCCGATAAAATCTTTTCCGTTTAGTATCGTACCATTTTCCAATTCAACCACTTCTCCATCTTTTAAACGTTTAAAGAGTGGACCTGGTTTCACGCCCATCTCCAGCAATTTATCAACTAAAAGGGCGCCTTGTATATCTTTCTCTATAATCCGATATCCAAAACATTCAATACCGTGTGACAACCTTTTCGTTTCCACATGAAATTCATTATCTTCAAACACAGTACCTTCTTCTGTTATCTCAACAATTTCAAGCGGGTATTTTACATGTGTCGTGCTTACTGATAATGCGACTTCAATAAACTGTTTAATTCCTTTTGGTCCATACACTGTTAAAGGTGTAGTCCCTCCTTGAAACGAACGACTTCCTAATAAACCAGGCAAACCAAAAATATGATCCCCATGTAAATGCGTAATAAATATTTTTTCAATGCGGCGTGGACGTACTGATGTATGTAATATTTGATGTTGCGTCGCCTCACCACAATCAAATAACCAAGTCTGTCCTCGTTCTTCTAACAATTGCAAAGCAATTGCCGAAACATTCCTTCCTTTTGAAGGAACACCTGCACCAGTTCCTAAAAATACAAATTCCACTTTCTTTCCTCCAGCTCTTTATATAATCTATCTTTCATCTTACGGAATGTTATTTCAAATGGCAAATCGAATTTACATAACCAATCATCTAGACAACTATATATCACGAACGTTATACTTAAAAAACTTAGCAATTGTTCGTGTTTTATGTTAAAATGATTATACTACATTTTAAGGGAGCGTTTTATTATGAAAGAAGCATTTCGTTTACAAACTGATTTTTCATCTTCATTTGATCGCTGGGTAAGTTCTTTCGTGTCTGATCACCCAGCACAATTAGAATGGACGACTTTGAAAGAATTAATCCATGAATATACAACAACACATACAAATGATTCGTTACCAACATATATTTCTTCAGCTTTAACATATTATGCACAACGTGTTTCAACAGCAAATAACTCAGAGATTGTTATTTTTGAAAATCATACAATCTCTTAATCTATCGTAAAAAGCACTGGTTACAGTGCTTTTTATTTATACTTATTTAGCAAATCGGCATATTCTGTCAAAAAATTTGAATACATACTTAAATCAAATTCATCTAAAATTATCTTTTTACTTGAATTATTACATAATTATTTTGCTTGTAGTGCAAAAACGACAATTTGTTTTTTATAAAAATAAAAGGTGTCATGATATGTACAGCTTCATGACACCTTCTACATAAACTTACTTTCTAATTTTTGCTGAAAAGACTTTTCTTGCTTACGTAATAATTGACTACCTCGTTGTAAAAGCGGCATTCCATACTTATCATTAATTTGATCAATAACAGCAAGTAGCGGCTCTTCTTTCGCATCTTCTTCAAATGAAAACAAATCTAATTGTTTCACCGATTCAGTCTTCCACTCTATTTCAGTAGCTGTAATACCTAATAAACGAACGGAATCACCGTCCCAATGTTGCTTCCATAAACGAGAGGCTGCCTGAAAAATATCTCGTTCTTCCCAAATGGCATTTTTCAACTGCTTACTCCGCGTTACTGTCCGCCTATCATGATATTTAATCATAATTTGAATATTATAGCTGACAAGAGTTCGCTTTTGTAATCTTTTACTCACTGATTTTGATAGCCTTTGTAACATATCAAGTAATTCTTTCTCTTCATCCATATCCTTTGAAAAAGTCATCGAGTTACCAACACTTTTATGTTGTCCCATTTGACTCGGGTCAACTTCCCTATCATCCACACCGTTTGCCCGCCTTTGTAAATCAACACCGTGCTTTCCAATTTTAGCGCGAATGATATGTTCGTTTCCTTTTGCTAACTGTTCAATTGTTTGTATATGAATATCATTTAATTTTTCAGCTGTTTTTTCTCCAATCCCATGCATCGCTCCAACTGGAAGTGGCCAAATCATTTTTGGAATATCTCGTTTTCGAAGTACGGTAATACCGAGAGGCTTTTTCATATCAGAAGCTGTTTTTGCTAGGAAAAGGTTCGGAGCAATTCCAATGCTACACGGAAGCTGTAATTCTGTTAATAACGCCTGCTGGATCATCTTTGCTATTTCAAGAGGCGAACCGAGTGCGTAGCAGTCTGTAATATCTAAATACCCCTCATCTATTGATACTGGTTGTATTTTTTCCGTAAAACGGGAAAGAATTTGAAACATTTGAAATGAAGCTTCGCGATATAATGTAAAATTAGGGCGCCTTACAATTAATTGCGGACATAACCTTTTCGCTTCCCAAAGTGGCATCGTTGTACGTATTCCATATTCTCTCGCCTCATAACTACATGTGATGATAATTCCTTTTCTTTCTTTTTCATTTCCAGCAACTGCTAACGGCTTCCCCTGTAATGATGGGTCATGAGCAATTTCAACAGATGCGAAAAAACAATTCATATCTACATGTAAAATAACACGACCTTTTTTGGGATACATTTCTCGCATAGTACTCACCCCCCTAATCAGAACGTTCGTTCTTTTTATTATATCAAATTTTGCACAATAATTATAATTATTACTTGTTCTTTTCTATCATATTTATTGCTATAATTTAAACAAAGTGGATATATTTGTAATCAGGGGTGATTATTATGAAATCGACTGATAAACTCAATTATACGTTTCTCGTAATTATACTAATCGTCGCAATCAATTATTTACTTCTTCCTATTTTTGATATGAACATAGCTGGTTTTCTCCCTCGCCTAGTCCATGTAGTAACAACTTACATACTGCCATGGATTTTCTTGTATTGGCTTATCCGCCTTGTAAAAGCAATCGAATCAAAATAAAAAGCGTGTAAATCAGTTGTGATTTACACGCTTTTTCTATTACATTACTTCGCTACTTCTTCAATAATTGCAACAACTAATTCTGCTGTTTTTGCTAATTCTTCAACAGGAATCTTTTCGTTTGTTGTATGAATTTCTTCATAACCAACTGCTAAGTTAACTGTTGGAATACCGTGTCCTGCAATTACGTTTGCATCACTTCCGCCACCACTTTGGTGAAGAGAAGGTGTACGACCAATTTTTTCAGCTGCACGTTTTGCAACTTCTACAACGTGATCGCCATCAGCAAATTTAAATCCTGGATACATAACGTTTACTTCAACGTCTGCATGACCGCCCATTTCTTTTGCAGTTGTTTCAAATGCTTCTTTCATTTTCGCAACTTGCGCTTCCATTTTTTCATTGATTAAAGAACGCGCTTCTGCAAAGATTTGTACGTGATCGCAAACGATATTCGTTTGTGTACCACCTTCAAAACGTCCAATATTTGCAGTTGTTTCAGAATCAATACGGCCAAGTGGCATTTTCGCAATTGCTTTCGCTGCGATAGTAATTGCAGATACACCTTTTTCTGGTGCTACACCAGCATGAGCTGTTTTCCCGCGAATAATCGCATTCACTTTCGCTTGTGTTGGAGCTGCAACAACGATTTCACCAACTTTTCCATCGCTATCTAATGCGTAACCGTATTTCGCAGTAATGCGCTCACGATCTAATGCTTTTGCACCAACAAGACCAGATTCTTCTCCAACTGTAATAATAAATTCAATTGTACCATGAGGGATATTCTTCTCTTTTAAAACACGGATTGCTTCGAACATGGATGCTAATCCTGCTTTATCATCTGCACCTAAAATCGTAGTACCATCTGATACGATATATCCATCTTTAATAGAAGGCTTAATTCCATTACCAGGAACTACTGTATCCATATGAGAAGTAAAGTAAATTGTATCAACACCATCTTTTGTTGCTGGTAATGTACAAATTAAGTTACCTGCACCATGCCCAGTAACAGCCATTGTGTCATCTTCAAATACTTCTACACCTAAATCTGTAAATTTCTTTGTTAATACTTTGCAAATTTCTGCTTCAAATTTCGTTTCAGAATCTACTTGTACTAACTCCATAAATTCATTTACTAAACGTTCTTGATTAATCATAAGACTGCGCCTCCTGCACTACCATTATGTATGTAACACTATTAATTATAACAGAATTTCGCAAAAGTTTCGAAATACAAGACAAAAAACAGACGGTTTATATGTCTAGATAACCATCTGCTTTCTATTACTCATTTAACAATACCCAGCGCATATGATCTTCCCACACTCCATTAACCATTAACATCTTCCTAGACACGCCCTCATACTGAAAACCTATCTTCGTCACGACTTGTATAGATGCTAAATTTCGTGGCATAATCGGTGCTTCTATACGATGTAATTGAAATTCCTCAAAAGCAACTTGAATCGCTTTTCTAAGCGCTTCTGTCGTATAACCTTTGTTTAACTCTTCCTTATCTAATTTATAGCCGAGTACACAAGATTGGTAAATTCCACGAACAATTAAATTAAATGAAATACATCCAATTATTTTCGTATCATCACCTTTTTTAAAAATCCAAAGCCTAATGATTTTACCTTCTGCGATCTCTTTTCTATCCTTTTGTAACTTTTTCTTTTGATAATCTAACGTAAAAAAATCATCCGGTCTATACTCTTCCCAGGCTTTTAAAAATTCACGATTTCTGTCGTAATATTGAAGAACTTTTTCAGCATACGACTCATCAATTTCCCTTAAATGTAAACGATTTGTTTCATATATTTTCATCATCGTATCTCCATTCTTCAGCTTGCATAACAAAAAACTTATACCCTATCATTCTTATATATTCTCTACGTACATACAAATTTCCTGTTATACTTTACACACACTTCTCGAATTTTGTCATTTCTCTCCCCCTTGTCCACAATATCATTTCTCGTTACAATGATATTGTACTGATTTGCAAGGAGGTTTAACGATGCATAAAAAAGCTCAAAAAGTTATGATTTATGTAATGCTAATTTCTATGCTTGTAACAACATTACTTGCTGGCGCAAGTATGTTTTGGTAAAAAGGACGATCTGTTCGTCCTTTTTTTACTTTTTACACATAACAAAATAAACCATCTCGAAATCGAGATGGTTTATTTTATGTAAAGCACAATCGCTACAATACTAAAGGAAAATGACATTACAAGTGCTAGCACAAAACTTGTATATTGTTTCTGCTGAAATGCCCCAATAACAAAAGTAAGATTAAGTAATGCCATACATACAATCGCTACAAGATAAGAACATATATTAAAAGTTGCCAATATGAATGTAATAATAAATAAAAATCCCATAAAAAACTGCATATACGAAAGTTTTGGATTCAAGTACATATGAGCAACTCCTTTATCTAATTTGATCTTTCTATACTCTCATTAACGCATGGTTATGTACACATGTCAAGACAACTTATTACAATAGAAAAAACCAACTTTTTCGTTGGCTTTTTCATATGCAATGGCTCCTTTTTCTTTTGCCAATTGCTGAAATGACTTTTTCGATTTTACAATCCACACTTTCGTTCCAATTGGAATACGATCAAATAAATACTCCACATCATTTTTCTTCATTCTTATACACCCTTGTGAAATATACTTTCCAATTGAACTCGGTTGGTTTGTTCCATGTATTCCATACTTACTCCCATCAGTTCCTCGTGCATTGAATCCCATCCACCTAGATCCAAGTGGATTTTTCGGTGATCCCCCTGGAATATCTTTTGCAATGTAATACGGATCCTTTGCTTTCATTACAATATCAAAAGTTCCCTCTGGGGTTAATTCATTTGTTTTTCCTGTCGCGACTGGAAAAACCTTTTGAATCTTCCCATCGTCAATATAAGCTAGTTTATTCGTCGCTTTATTTACAATAATAAAAGGATCACCGGCACGTGGATTATCACCAAGGGGCCAAATAGGCGATAAAGAAAGACATAATAGGAAAGAGAGAAGATACGGCATAAATAATTCCTACCTTCTATATAAGTTCTTTTATATTATCCTTTCCCTTAAAACGACTTTTAATGAGTAAATATTGTTCCATTTCGTATACAAGTTGAACAAGTTTCGCACGTATCTCAAATTCTTCACGTGTAGCCGGCAATGGCATCTCTCTAAATAATTCTCTCATTTCTTGAAGCTGTCTTAAAGAAATAACCCCGGTACTCTGAGGGCTAATAGCATTACTAATGTTTTCAACCACGTCCGCAATCATGTCAGCTTGTTCATATGTCCACGATAAAGAAGCTGCTAACGGAATCATTCGCTCTAAAATTTCGAATTGTTGCATGCGCATATTGAAATAGCGATAGTAATAGTCATCTTCTCGCATAAATGCATTCTCAAGTTTCTTAAACGATAAATCTCTAGCTTCATTTAGCATCTGTTCAGTTTCAATAAGTTCTGCCCCGCTCCAACTACTTTCTCGATTTCGTAAATACACAACCATTTCAAACAAAATCGTTTTAAAATTACTTTCTATTTTACCTTGATACTCTTTTAGCTTATTTTCACTACTTGGCATATACATATTCACTAAGAGAGCCACGCTAATCCCTATCGTTAATATCGCAATTTCATTTCCAACAATAAGCCATGTAATTTGTTTCAATGAATATAGATGCATCACAATAACTGAACTCGTGACAATACCTTCTTGAATTTTAAGCATAACTGCAGTCGGAATAAATGTAAGCAATAATAGGCTAATTGCTAGTGGTGTATATCCAATTGTTTCAAAAATACAAAATGCGAACACCATTGATAATACACAAGCTAAAAAACGATGTAACGATACTTGAAGTGATTTACGTTTCGTATTTTGTACACATAATATAACTAAAATACCCGCTGAACTATAAAATTCTAATCCTAATAACTGAGCAATAAAAACGGCTGCGCCTGTCCCTATTGCTGTTTTTACTGTACGGTATCCAATTTTGAACATAGCATTGCTCCTATATGTATAAACGTATTTACAGTTAGTATAAAAAAAGGATGACACAATGTCATCCTTTTCTACTTATTATTCACGTATCCTTTACATATTACAATATTTTTTGTAAAAATTGTTGCGCACGCTCACTTTTCGGTGCTGCAAAAAATTGTGCTGGCGCACTATCTTCTACAAGTTTTCCACCATCTAAAAAGAGGACACGATCTGCTACTTCTTTTGCAAATCCCATTTCATGTGTAACAATTGCCATTGTCATTCCTGTCGTAACTAATGATTTCATAACTTCTAACACTTCTTTTACCATCTCTGGATCTAGTGCTGATGTCGGTTCATCAAATAACATTACTTCTGGTTCCATTGCTAACGCTCTTGCAATTGCTACACGTTGCTTTTGTCCGCCAGAAAGACGATTCGGATACGTATCTTTTTTATCTAATAAACCGACCTTTTCTAAAAGTTTTTCGGCTTTCTTTTCAGCTTCTTGTTTCGTTACTCCTTTTACATTGATAGGAGCATACGTAATATTTTCTAATACAGTCATATGAGGAAATAGGTGGAAATGCTGAAATACCATTCCGACATTTTCACGGACGTGCATAATATTCGTTTTCGGATTCGTTACTTCTTCCGTTCCAATCCAAATGTGACCATTTGTCGGTGCTTCTAACACATTCATACAACGTAAAAATGTTGATTTCCCTGATCCAGACGGTCCAATAATTGCTACTACTTCCCCTTTTCCAATCGTTGTTGTAATTCCTTTTAATACTTCGTTTTTTCCAAATGATTTATGAAGGTTTTCAATTTTAATCACTTTTCTTCATTCTCCCTTCAATTGCCTTCCCGACTAATGTAAGAATAATGACTAGCATATAATAAATGAGTCCAACAAAAAGTAATGGTTCAAGATATTTAAATGTCTCCCCGCCTACGATGTAAGCACGGCGCATTAAATCCGTTGCGCCTATTACTGTTACTACAGCCGATTCTTTCGTAAGTGTCGCAAACTCGTTTACAAGTGCCGGTAATATATTTTTTAAAGCTTGAGGAAAAATGATATTTCGCATCATTTTTCCGTATGGAATTCCTAAAGCCATCGCCGCTTCTGTTTGTCCTTTATCAACCGCTTGAATGCCAGCACGGATTACTTCTGACATATATGCACCTGAATTTAAGCTAAATGCAAGTACAGCTGCTACGAATGCTGGTATTTCATAACCAATTATTTGCGGGACACCGAAATAAATAATCATTAATTGCAATACAAGTGGTGTACCACGGAAAATTGATGTATAAAGATCTGCCGCTATATTTAATGCTCGTATTCTAGCAATTTTGCAAAGTGCTAATAGCGTTCCTAAAATAAACCCTGCTAAAGCTGATACTGCTACAATTTTCAAAGTAACTTCTAAGCCTTTTAATATATACGGTATCGAAGGCGTAATCGCCGAAAAATCTAAGTTCATTCTTTTCATTCCCCTCACAGAAAAGTGAAAGGCAGCTTATTTTTCGCTGCCAAACCATTTCTTCACTAATTTATCCATTTCTCCATTTTCTTGCATTTTTTTAATTACTTTATTAAATTCAGCTGTTTTATCACTATTTTTCGGAAGGGCAATTGCTGCTCCAACTTCTTCTGGCGCTTCTTTAATTTCAATTCCTTGTAAATCTTTCATTTTCTCTAAATAATTTTTAGCAACTGTGTCTTCTATAATTGCAGCGTCAAAACGACCAGCTTTAATTTCTTGTACGATTTCTGGTATACGGTCACGTCCCTCAACTTTGAAATCTACTTGTTTTTTAAATTCTGCAGCTTTCTCTTCTTGAATAGATCCTGTTTGTACCCCTACTTTTTTCCCTTTTAAATCCTCTACAGATTTAATGTTAGAGTCCTTTTTAGAAACAACCATGTTTTTCGCAACAAAATAAATATCTGTGAAATCAACATTATTTTTACGCTCTGCAGTTGGCGTCATACCTGCCATTACGAAATCAACTTTTCCTGAGCTAAGAGATGCTAATAAACCACCAAAATCCATATCTTTCACTTTCACTTCATAACCAAGTTCTTTTCCGATATATTTAGCAACATCAACATCAAAGCCAATAATTTCATCACTTTTTGAAGCTTCTACGTATTCATATGGTTTATAATCTGCTGAAGTCCCCATAACCAGTACTTTCTTATTTTTCCCAGTAACCTTTTCTTCCCCATTACTACAAGCACTGAACATACTTACAATTAAAATAAGTGCAAATGATATTGATAATAACTTCTTCATCTTTCTTCCCCCTAATAATGTATATTTAAAAGTTTAATAGAATATTTATTCGATGTTTGTATTGTATCAGCACTTTCATTTTTATGCAATATATAAAATAAAAATAAATAAATTATCAGTACAAATACCATTTCGTATGTATAAAATACTGTATAAAAAACATAACTATGTATATCCCATAAGTTTTAATACTAAATAAAAAAGGCGGCACATCCACTTGAGTGTGGACGTACCGCCTTTTTGCTTATTTTTATAATTCTTCGCAATTCTCTTCGAAATAAGATTGTAGTTTTGCAATAACTTGCATCGGTTCATGACCTTCAATTTCATGACGTTCTACCATTGTTACAATTTTTCCATCTTTTAATAAAGCAAATGATGGAGAAGATGGTGGGTACCCTTCGAAATATTCACGAGCTCTTGCTGTCGCTTCTTTATCTTGACCTGCAAACACCGTTACAAGATGGTTAGGTCGTTTATCATAATGTACGGAATGCGCAGCAGCAGGACGAGCAATACCGCCTGCACAACCACATACAGAGTTTACCATTACAAGTGTTGTTCCATTTCTTTTAAACGCTTCGTCTACTGCTTCTGGCGTCGTCAATTCTGTATATCCAGCAGAGACAATCTCTTCACGCGCTTGGCGGACAACATCATTCATAAAAAAGTTAAAATTAATCAATCTTTTCCCTCCTCTAAAACTACCTATTTGTATCTTACCAGTTAATGTTTATGAAATACAAGTAAGTTTACTTGTATTTCAGCATAGAAAAGGTGTTAGAGCTCTTGCTCTAACACCTTTTCTTAATGACCACGATGTTTTTGCTTTGCTTTTTGTACTTTGATTAAACGTCTTCTTTGTTTTTCAGCCTCTCGCTTCTCCTTAGATTGCACTTTCTTTTCTTGTTTATGCAGTTCATAAGATAAGCTAATTGCCTCTTGCGCCTTAGTAAAGCGGTTTACATTTACTTCTTTTGCTGCTTGTCGTATGATCCGCTTTATATTTTTGGGACGCTGTTTTTCTTTCACTTCCACGCCACATTTTGCAAAGTGCTGAAAATACGCTAACATTGAACCGTTCACAAATATAAGCACTTCTTCGTCTGAAGGTTCCGTTCCAAAAATATACCTCGCTCCATACAACTTCCCTTTTTCTTTACATGTAATGATTCCAACAAAAAATTGGCCATCGTGATATACTGTCAAATCCATTGACAGCCCCCCCTAAAAAAAATTAGAAATACGGGACATCCCGGAGGGGAAGGTTACTGACATGAAATCATGCGTCTGGACTACCAACCAGAACTATGTTTTTGTATTTCTTTCACTATTATTATATCTTTTTTTCCATAATCTTCATATATTCACTAATCATTTTTTTATGCGACCCAACAATATAGTCAGGTAGTTCTGTTAGAGGGAAGAATTTAAGCTGAACCGCTTCTTCTTTGTTCATAACAAAATCTCCATCGTATTCGTCCGTATAATAAGCGGTCGTTACAGATTGAAATTCATCACCGTTTGCTAATTTTGTAAAATAGTTCGCTCCAGAAAACACATTGATTAATCGTAGGTTCTTCACCTTTATTCCTGTTTCTTCGTATACTTCACGAAAAGCAGTTTCTTCTGGTGATTCACTAAGCTCCATTAATCCGCCAGGCAGCCCCCATTTTCCGTAAGGCTCTGTTCTTTGTTGTAATAATACATATCTATTTTCATTTATAACGAGTACAACAGCACCAACTAAAATTAAAGGGCGATGACCAACTATTTTCCGTAATTCTTCTACATATCCCATCGTATCCCTCCTTTTTCGTTGTCCACACTATTGTATCATATGTATGAAACGACAAAATGCGTATATTTTTCATTTTTTTAACAAAATATTTATTTTATGTGTTTCATCAACTGTAGCTAACAAAATGGATTCAACTTCTGCGTTTTTCTCTAGAAATTCTCTCGCCCATTCTTCTGTTTTCCCTAATAAAGCAAGAACATCTTGCTGAATGCTCCCATCCTTTACTAATATAAAAGAAACTGGAGATTTTTTTCCTGCCACTTTTAGATCAAGTCGGGAAACTGCCTCATATTCTGGATACCGAAATATAGAAACGACACCGTTCGCTTCCCATAATGCTAATTTGATCGTTTGAATATCGCTCACATTTCGCATACGAAGTTCTGAAAATAAATATTCCACCGTAATTCTCGCTTTTTTCAAATTGCTAAAATCAATGGAGCCATTGTGTATAAGAATGATAGGTGCTGGCTCTAAAAAGCGTCTCCATCTATCCCATTTCAACATTAAAACTGAACTTATAATATGAAGTACAACGAGTATAAACGTTGTAATCATCGAGCCCATTAATCCTACTTTTTCATCAGACAATGCGTTAGAAATATTCCCGCCAAGCAATAACACCAATACAACATCTAAAAAGCGAAGTTGTGCGATGGACCTTTGCCCCATTGCTTTCGCAACTAATATTAAAAATATGTATGCTATAATAGCCCGAATAACCCATTCACTATTAGAAAGATGCCGTGCTCCTTCAAAAATATGCATATGCATCACTTTGCACTCCTTACATCCCAAACTGCGAGTCTGTTTTAGTTTGCAACGTTTATGAGTATATATGTAAAAAAGCTGGTTCGTTTAAAAACGAACCAGCTTTTTTTACTTAACGGAAAACATATACTTTTTATACGTTTTTCGTACCGATAATATGAGACCCATCATAATCATATTCGAGAACAAGGAACTTCCCCCATACGATAAGAAAGGTAATGCAATCCCTTTTACAGGCATTAATCCAACAATCATACCGATATTTTGGAATATTTGAACCGTTAATATCCCAATCGATCCAGCACATAATAATGTACCGAATAAATTATCAGCAGAATAACCGATAATAATTGTTCTATATAGTAGTAATAGGAACAAGAATACAACTAACGCTGCTACGATAAATCCACCTTCTTCGGCAATTGTAGCGAAAATAAAGTCTGTATGCTTCTCAGGGATATAAACATTCCCTTCGCCAAACCCTTTCCCTTCCATACCGCCACTACCTACAGCTAAAATTGATTGCTGTGTTTGATAGCCTTGATCTGTATGTTCAAATGGATCTAACCAACCTAAAATACGTGATTGTTGGTGCGGTTTTAGTAGCGTAACTAACTTATTAAAGAAGAAATCCTCATACCTTACGTAAATAAATATTAACGTGGATAGTATGGTGACTGGAATAACTGTACATAACGCTATCAATTTCTTCTGAATACCTGACATAAATAAAATACATGCAATGGCAGCAGCGTATAAGAACACCATCCCCGTATCCGGTTGGCTATATACAACAGCCATAGGCGGGAGGGATACTAGCATAATTTTACCTACTAATTTTAAGTCCGTTTGAAATGTCCTTGCCATATACTGCGCATTATGTTTCACTGCTATACTTGCTACTACGAGAAGCAATGAAATTTTGAAAAACTCAGATGGCTGAATTTGTCCAACTAGTGGAAATACAAACCATCTTTTTGCACCTAATTTTTCAGGTGTGAAATTGGAAACCGGTAGTATTTTCAAAAGAATAAGTGAAGCAAATCCAACGATATAAAGTGGCCAAGACAATTTTTGTAATTGATCTAAGTCGATGCTTGCAACAAGCAATAACAATACAACCCCAATTATGTAGTTCAAACCTTGTTTCATTGCAAAGTTTGCCTCTCCATATTGGCCAGTTTGTTGACTGCTATATATAGCAGCTATACTTGTAACACATAATGCTAACAAAATTAATATTAATTTTACATCTAAACTTTTTAGAAACTCGGTACTTCTTTTCATGACATCCTCCTGAAACATTGTTACAGCAAAATAAAAAACCAGGAGTCAACATTCCTCATGTTTTGACGACTGATTACACATTATCTATAAAACACTTATATAGAATAACTCTCTTTTTCATACAATACAATATATTATACTACAGTTTCGTCAGTAAGATTTGCCAAAAAAATTATTCTTTTCTTATTTTATATCCATATACCATATATCAGCAATGTATTTTCATAAATTCCTAATACATAATCGTTCATTGTAAGATTACTGGGAAAGGTATTATACATATAGTAGGATGTAGATGAAGAAATAAGATAATAAAAAGCTCGCATAAGCGAGCTTTTTATTTAATATACAGATGTATTATGTTCTGACGTATTTTCTAAAATTTCTTTTACACGTCCTAAGAACTTACCACAAATTAAGCCATCTAGTACACGGTGATCAAGTGATAAACATAAGTTAACCATGTCACGAGCACCAAACATGCCATTATCCATAATTACTGGGCGTTTTACAATTGATTCAACTTGTAAAATAGCCGCTTGTGGGTAATTAATAATACCCATAGATTGAACAGAACCGAATGATCCTGTGTTATTAATTGTAAATGTTCCGCCTTGCATTTCGTCCGCTTTTAACGATTTCGTACGTACTTTTCCTGCAAGTTCTGTAATTTCACGAGCGATGCCTTTAATTGTCTTCTCGTCCGCATGTTTAATTACTGGTACAAATAGTTCGTCCTCTGTTGCAACAGCGATAGAAAGGTTAATATCTTTCTTCTGAACGATTTTATCGCCAGCCCACATTGAATTAATTTGAGGGTATTCTTTTAACGCTTGTGCTACTGCTTTTACGAAGAAAGCAAAGAACGTTAAGTTAAAGCCTTCACGCTTTTTGAAATCACCTTTAATTGAATTACGGTATGACACAAGGTTTGTCACATCTACTTCAATCATCATCCAAGCGTGTGGCGCTTCGTGTTTACTACGTAACATGTTCGCTGCGATTGCTTTACGCACACCTGTTACTGGAATTTCGATATCGCCAGGCATTGTTGGTACAGAAACTGGTTTCGCAGATTCTACTTTTTGCGCTACTGGCGCTGCTTTTGGTGCTTCTGGACGCGCTTCTACTACAGCTGCTACCGTTTCCTCTTTCTTCGCCGCACCTGCTTGCGGAATATTTCCAGATTCCACTAGCTTTAAAATATCTTTACGAGTGATACGGCCGTTTGCTCCCGTACCCTCTACTAGATCTAAATCAACGTTATGCTCACCCGCAAGTTTTAACACAGCTGGTGAAAAACGAGGTTTTCCATCAGTTGGTTGTTTTGCTTTCGGTGCTTTTTCAGGTGTAGCTACTTCTGCCTTTGATTCTTCTTTTGTTTTTTCCTCAACAGCTGTTGCTGCTACTTCATCTGCGCCTTCTACTTGAATCACACAAACTACTTCACCTACAGCTAACGTATCACCTTCACTAGCGATTAACTCTTTCACAATACCAGTGAAAGAAGATGGTACTTCAGCGTTTACTTTATCAGTCATTACTTCTGCAAGCGGATCATATTTGTTTACGTGATCGCCAACATTAACAAGCCATTTACTAATTGTACCCTCTGTAACGCTCTCCCCGAGCTGAGGCATTGTAATATTTTCTACAGCCATGTATAGTCCCCCCGATTAAAATTCCGCAAGCTCGCGCATTGCTTTTTCAACTTTATCTGGATTTACCATAAAGAATTTTTCCATTGTTGGTGCATATGGCATTGCTGGAACGTCTGGACCTGCAAGACGTGCGATTGGTGCATCTAAATCAAACAGACAGTTTTCAGCAATAATTGCTGCCACTTCACTCATAATACTTCCTTCTTTATTGTCTTCTGTTACAAGAAGAACTTTACCTGTTTTAGAAGCTGCTTCAATGATTGCTTCTTTATCTAATGGATATACAGTACGTAAATCAAGAATGTGTGCAGAGATGCCATCTTGCGCTAACTTTTCAGCCGCTTGAAGAGCAAAATGAACACATAATCCGTATGTGATAACAGTAATATCATCACCTTCACGTTTTACATCTGCTTTTCCGATTGGTAATACGTAATCATCTTCTGGCACTTCACCTTTAATTAAGCGATATGCACGTTTATGCTCAAAGAATAATACTGGATCTTCATCACGAATTGCAGCTTTTAGTAAGCCTTTTGCATCATATGGTGTAGAAGGGATAACGATTTTTAAACCAGGTTGGTTTGCAAACATCGCTTCTACAGATTGCGAATGATACAATGCACCGTGAACACCGCCGCCAAATGGCGCACGAACTGTAATTGGACAAGTCCAATCATTATTAGAACGGTAACGAATTTTTGCTGCCTCAGAAACAATTTGGTTTACTGCTGGCATGATGAAATCCGCAAACTGCATTTCAGCGATTGGACGCATTCCATACATTGCTGCACCAATTGCGACCCCAGCGATTGCAGATTCTGCAAGTGGTGTATCTAGCGCACGATCTTCACCAAATTGATCATATAATCCGTGTGTCGCTTTAAATACGCCACCTTTTTTACCAACATCTTCACCTAAAACGAATACTTTCTCATCGCGTTCCATTTCCTCGCGCATTGCTAATGTAATAGCATCAATATAAGACATTACAGCCATGAAACGTTCCCCCCTATTCTGCGTATACGTGCTTCAATGCATCTTCAGGTGCTGCATACGGAGCATTTTCTGCATATTCTGTTGCTTCGTTTACGATATGCATAATTTCGTCTAACATTTGTTTTTCAGATTCCTCAGTTAACACGCCAACCTCTTTTAAATAAGCAGCAAATGTTACAATTGAATCATTTTTCTTCGCTTCTTCTACTTCTTCTTTATCACGATAAACACGATCATCATCGTCACTTGAATGTGCTGTTAAACGATATGATACTGTTTCAATTAAAGTTGGACCTTCACCACGGCGGCCACGGTCTGCTGCTTCTTTTACAGCTTTATATACTGCAAGCGGATCGTTTCCGTCTACTGTATATCCAGGCATACCGTATCCAATTGCACGGTCTGATACATTTTTACATGCTAATTGTTTTTCAACTGGAATAGAGATCGCGTATTTATTATTTTCACACATAAAAATAACAGGTAACTTGTGTACGCCAGCAAAGTTTGCACCTTCATGGAAATCACCTTGGTTGGAAGAACCTTCACCGAATGTAACAAACGTTACTAAATCTTTCTTTTCCATTTTTCCAGCTAATGCAATACCAACTGCATGTGGTACTTGCGTTGTTACTGGAGATGAACCTGTCACAATACGATTTTTCTTTTGACCGAAGTGACCAGGCATTTGACGACCACCAGAGTTTGGATCTCCAGCTTTCGCGAAACCAGATAGCATCAGTTCTTTCGCTGTCATACCAAACGCTAGTACAACACCCATATCACGGTAGTATGGTAATGCATAATCTTTCTCTCTATCAAGAGCGAATGCTGCTCCAACTTGTGCTGCCTCTTGTCCTTGACAAGAAATTACGAATGGAATTTTACCAGCACGGTTTAATAACCACATACGTTCGTCGATTTTACGTGCAAGTAACATCGTACGGAACATTTCTAATACTTGCTCATCACTTAAGCCAAGCTCTTCATGGCGCTTTTCTTTTACTTCTGCCATTTTTCATAACCTCCTAAATCCACATTTTTATGCGTGTAACGCTTTTCCATCTACAGCTAATGCTGCTTCACCAATCGCCTCAGATAATGATGGATGCGGATGAATTGTATGTGCTACTTCCCAAGGTGTTGCATCAAGTACTCTTGCAAGACCCGCTTCAGAAATCATATCTGTTACATGCGGTCCAATCATATGAACACCGAGAATATCATTTGTTTCTTCATCAACTACAAGTTTTACGAAACCATCTGATTCGCCGTATACAAGCGCTTTTCCGATTGCACGGAATGAGAACTTACCTACTTTTAGCTTATAGCCTTTTTCTTTCGCTTCTTGTTCTGTTAAACCGACAGAAGCAACTTCCGGACTGCTATATACGCATTTTGATACCATAGAATAATCAATTGGTGTAACTTCTTTACCAGCAATATGTTCTACTGCAACAATTCCTTCATGAGAAGCAACGTGAGCAAGCTGTAAGCCACCGATTACATCACCGATTGCGTAAATATGAGATTCTTTCGTTTGATAAAACTCATTTGTTTGAATGTATCCTTTTTCCACAACGATATCCGTATTCTCTAAACCAATATTTTGCGTATTGGCTTGTCGTCCTACAGATACAAGCATTTTTTCTGCTTTAAATTCTTTATTCTCACCGTTATGTTCAGCTTGAATTGTTACTCCATTATCTTTTACCAATGTTTCTGGTAATACTTTTGCACCAGTTACCACTTTAATACCTTTTTTCTTGAATAGACGTTGCATTTCTTTTGAAACGTCTTGGTCTTCTAGTGGTAGTATCGTTTTCGCATACTCTAATACTGTAACTTCTACACCGAAGTCAGCAAGCATAGATGCCCACTCAATACCAATTACACCGCCACCAACGATAATAATCGAGCTAGGAAGCGTTTCCATTTTTAGGGCATGATCGGAAGACATTACATACTCTCCGTCTAATTCTAAACCTGGTAATGAATTCGGACGAGAACCTGTTGCAATAAGTACATTTTTTGGAATTAACATTTCATTCTCTTCTCCACTTGCAAGTTCAACTGAAATTGTCCCTGGCATCGGAGAGAAAATAGATGGGCCAAGAATACGGCCAATACCTTCAAACACATCAATTTTACCTTGTTTCATTAAGTGCTGAACACCTTTATGAAGTTGCGTTACAATCTTCTCTTTACGCTCTTGTACTTTCGCAAAGTTTAGTTCTACATTACTTGCAATAACTCCGAACTCTTCGCTTTTTTTAGCAGTTGCGTATACTTCCGCACTACGTAAAAGGGCTTTACTAGGAATACATCCTTTGTGTAAACAAGTACCACCAAGATTTTCTTTTTCAACAAGTGCAGTTTTTAACCCTAGTTGTGATGCACGAATTGCAGCAACATATCCACCAGTACCGCCGCCAACGATGACTAAATCATATTCTTTTGCCATTATCTCAACCCCTAGCTACCGTTTCTTTTTCACGTACAATATATTCTTTTGGAGCTTCTTCTTCACGTAGTACACGAAGTGCCCCTTCTGCTAATGCTTGTAATTCATCTTCTCCTGGATGTACGATAACATCTGCAATCCAGTCTACTCGTTCTTTTATTTCATCAACAAGGATTTTACTGTAAGCAAGTCCACCAGTTAATACGATTGCATCGATTTTCCCGTGAAGTACAGCGCTAGCTCCGCCAATCTCTTTTGCAACTTGATATGCCATAGCTTTATAAATAAGAGTTGCTTCAGGATCACCTTTTTCAACCATTTGTTCTACTTTAATCGCATCATTTGTACCGATAAGACTTACAAGTCCACCTTGTCCGACAAGTTTTTTAATCATTTCATCTCGGTAATACTCACCAGAGAAACACATTTCTACTAGTTGCCCTACTGGTACTGTACCAGCGCGCTCTGGACTAAATGGGCCTTCTCCGTTTAAACCGTTATTTACATCGATTACTCTTCCTTTTTTATGAGCACCAACTGTAATACCGCCGCCCATATGTGTAACTAATAAATTTAAATCCTCATATTTGTGATTTAACTGTTCAGCTACTTTACGAGCAACTGCTTTTTGATTTAATGCATGGAAAATACTTTTGCGTTCCATACCAGCAATACCACTTATACGAGCAATAGGCTCCATTTCATCTACAACGACAGGGTCTACAATGAATGCCGGAATATTTAATCCAGAAGCTATTTCATATGCTAAAATGCCCCCAAGGTTTGAAGCGTGATGACCGCTAAAACCATTTTTTAAATCTTCTAACATCGCATCGTTTACTGTGTATGTTCCGCCTTCGATTGGACGAAGTAATCCCCCACGGCCACAAACTGCGTTTAATTTTGAAATGTTAATACCGTGAGAATGTAGAACTTCTAAGATCGTTTCTTTACGAAACTCATATTGGTCGATAATTCGCTTATATTTTCCAATCTGTTCTTCGTCATGACGAATAGTTTCTTCTAAAACGGGTCTTTCATTATCAAAAACACCAATTTTTGTGGATGTACTACCCGGATTAATAACAAGAATTCGATTTACAGACACTGTTGCTACCTCCACTAATAAATTCAAAAGGAGGTGGAAACCTCATAAGAGGTAACCACACCTTTTGTAAAAGTAATATATGAATGATTAGCGACGGCTAATAATGTCGTGACCGTTGCGTAAGTATGTGCTACGAGAGTTTTTCAAGCTTGCAATGCGCTCTTCAGCTAGACGATCAGCTGCTACATAAGTTGCAACGCCATCGCGTTTTGAAATTTCGATTACTTTTGCAATTGTGTCATAAATTGATTCTACGCGTTTTAATGCACGTTCTCTATTGTATCCATATAACTCGTCTGCTACGTTAATTACGCCACCTGCATTAATTACATAGTCTGGTGCGTATACAATACCCATTTCATGAATGATGTCGCCGTGACGATCTTCTTTTAATTGGTTATTTGCAGAACCTGCAATTACTTTTGCTTTAAGTTGTGGAATAGTTTCGTCATTAACTGTTGCGCCTAATGCACATGGTGCGTAAATATCACATTCAACACCGTAAATTTCATTTGGCTCAACTGCTGTTGCACCGAATTCTTCTACTGCACGTTGTACAGCTTCTTTATTAATATCTGTAACGATTAGTTTTGCGCCTTCAGCGTGTAAATGTTTGCATAGGTGATATGCTACGTTACCAACACCTTGAACAGCAATTACTTTTCCTTCTAAATTATCAGTACCGAAAGCCTCTTTCGCAGCAGCTTTCATACCACGATAAACACCGTATGCAGTTACTGGAGATGGGTTACCAGAAGAACCGAATGATGGTGAAATACCTGTTACAAAGTCAGTTTCTTCGTGGATAATATCCATATCATCTACTGTTGTACCAACATCTTCAGCTGTAATGTAACGTCCGTTTAGTCCTTGAATATAACGACCTAATGCACGGAACATTGCTTCGCTCTTATCTTTACGTGGATCACCGATAATTACTGTTTTCGCACCACCTAAGTTTAAACCAGCTGCTGCGTTTTTATATGTCATCCCTTTTGCAAGACGCAATGCATCTTCAATCGCCGCTTCTTCAGAATCATATGTCCACATTCTTGTTCCACCAAGAGCAGGTCCAAGTGTTGTATCATGAATTGCAATGATTGCTTTTAAACCTGATTCTTTATCTTGACAAAATACTACTTGCTCATAATCATATTTTTCTAAGTATTCGAAGATTTCTAATGCCATTGTCGTTTCCCCCTAATGTTTTACCCTATTTGGTTTATTTTGAAGCAGTGGCAACTGCCAATGCTAATGAATATACTTTTGTTTCTGCTGAATCAGCACGAGATGTTAAAACAATCGGTGCTTTTGCGCCAGCAATCATTGCTCCTACTTTTGCATCCGCAAAGTATACGAGTGATTTATATAGCACATTTCCAGCTTCAATTGTTGGGACGAGTAAAATGTCTGCCTTACCTGCTACGTCACTTACTATGCCTTTATGTTCTGCTGCAATTTGTGATACTGCATTATCTAAAGCAAGTGGTCCATCAACGACACAATTTTTAATTTGTCCGCGGCGATTCATTTGAGTTAACATCGCTGCATCAATTGTCGCTTGCATCGCAGGATTCACAACCTCTACCGCTGCAATTGGGGCTACCTTCGGCGAATCAATTCCTATTGCCCGGGCAACTTCTACAGTATTTTGTATAATAGCAGCTTTTTGTGTTACATCAGGTGCAATGTTCATTGCTGCATCTGTAACAAAAATGAGACGATTGTAGTTTGGAACTTCAAATGCTGCAACGTGTGAAAGTACGCTACCTTTACGAAGTCCCCACTCTTTATTTAATACAGCTTTCAAAATATTTGCTGTTGGGATGTTCCCCTTCATAAGCACATCTGCTTCGCCATTTCTTACAGCTTTAACAGAAAGTTCTGCAGCCTCAGCACTTGACTGTGTTGCAATCACTTCAATATGTTCTGAAGTTTGTAAACTATGTTCTTGTAGCATCCCCATTATTTTTTCTTGATTTCCATATAGACGAAATTGAGCTAGCTGTAATGTAATTGCTTTCGCTACAGCTTCAATTACTTCATGATCTTCAGCTACTGCTACAGCCACAGTTTTTTTAGGCTGGCCTGCCGCTTGATCAATTAAGTGTTCTAACTTCATATTTTGTAATCAACCCTTTCCGTCGTCCCTCGTCTTTTTATTAAGCAAATACCGTGCCAACTTTTTAAAGTGGTCTTACCAATAATGGAAACGCATTCAAAACACAGTAAAATCAATACTTTGGAAAATAACAAAATATTCTATCTTATTTTGTCGCTTTTTGTATACCATGCAATAAATTGCATGGTACGCAATTTATTGCATGCTATTTTTTGCACACTCATATTTTTCTAGCTTGTAATATAAATTTCGAACCGAAATCCCTAACGCTCTGGCTGTTTGTGTTTTATTTCCACCAAATCTCTCTAAATATTCATGAATGATATTCCCTTCAAACTCCGTCACTAAATGCTCAAGTGGCTTTTCTTCTAACTCAGGTAATAAATGAGCTTGCTTTGACTCCACCTGCTCTTCGTTATGTAATGGCGGTAAATGTTGTACATCTATATAGGTCTCGTTATAATTCATAAAGATTATAGCTCTCCCCAAAATATTTTCAAGTTCCCTCACATTTCCTGGCCATTCATATGATTGTAAATATGAAATAGCCGAATTAGTGAGTCCCTCTATATTTCGGCCATAATCTTGGTTAATTTTTTGAATTAACCTGTCTGCGATTGCCGGTATATCCCCTTTACGCTGACGAAGAGATGGGATTTGAATTGGAATTTTATTTAATCGATAATATAAATCCTCCCTAAACTTCCCTTCTAGAATGGCTTTTTCTAAATTCACGTGCGTCGCTGCAATTACTCTGACATTGATAGGAATTGCTTTCGTTCCACCAACTTTTACAATTTCTTTCTCTTGCAAAACGCGAAGGAGTTTCGCTTGCGTATTTGCAGATAGTTCCCCTATTTCATCTAAAAAGATGCTGCCGTTATTCGCTTCCTCAAAGAATCCACGTTTTCCCCCTCTTTTCGCACCAGAAAATGCCCCTTCCTCATAACCAAACAATTCACTTTCTAACAACGTCTCCGAAATAGCCGCACAGTTTACACGAACAAACTTATTATATTTCCGATTACTTCCATTATGGATAGCATGCGCAAACAATTCTTTACCTGTCCCCGACTCCCCGCGTAACAACACTGTTGCTGGTGTATTCGCCCCCAGTTTCGCCTGTTCAATAGCAGCCGTTGTTTCATCTGAATTTCCGACAATGTCATCAAATGAATATTTTGCTTCTAACGTTCGAATAATTTGCCTCGCTCGATTCAATTCATTTGTTAACTTTTGAATTTCTGATACATCACGAATTACACCAACGCTTCCTTTTAATATTCCATCTACAATGACCGGTGCTACGTTTACAATTACGTCTCGCTTTTTTTGGCCAATCTTCATATGTATTCCTCGTACCGCCCTACGTGTTCGAAGAACTTTCATATGCATACTTTCACCTTCTACAATATCGGTTGTAGCCGGCTTTCCAATAATGTCCTCTTCTGTTAAACCTGTTAATTTCGTATATGCAGGGTTAATTACTAATCCTCGACCTTTTTCATCCACGACCGAAATAGCTTCCTCAGACGAGTTAATAATCGCCTCAAGTAACGTTTGAATCTCCTTTAAATCTGTAACTTCTTCCGCAAGATCTACAACCTCTGTTATATCTTTAAAAATCGCAAATGCCCCTTGCACTTCTCCTCCCTCTTTTAATATTGGAATACGGGTTGTAATAATTTTCTTTCCATTCTCAAGCGTCAATTCATAATTTACTTCTATTTGTTTCGTACGTATAATACGAAGCAACTTACTAGTCGGAATAACTTCTAAAATATATTTCCCTACCGCATCTTCTTTTTTATACCCGATAATACGCTCTGCACTTTTATTAAATAGGCGAACTTGTCCCTCTCGATCAATCACAATCATACCGTCATGCGTAGAATTTAAAATCAAATCACCTTGCTGCGTTTGCTCTTCTAACTTTCCAATTAAATCTTCCTTCTCATGTGCTAATCTCGTAACAATCTTTGCAATATCACCTGGTATAAGAAGAGTATCTTTATGCTTTTTCTTTAATAAATCTTTATGTAAATCATCGTCACCTGTCATATCAAACATTACATCAATGTGCATAGAAAGAAATGGAGTCACACTCTCTCCAATTGCAATCCCGTATTCCTTTGCCATCTGTAACCCTTTTGCTATCGGATTTATATCAATAATCCCTATAATTTGAAATATATTCGAACTCTGTAACAGACGCAGCAGTGTACTACCACCTTCACCTGCACCAACAATTAAAACTTTTTGTTTCATATATTACACTTCCTCTCGGAGTATCTCTGCAAAATTTTTCACACCCTTATCTTACTCGTTCAGCCCCCTCTTGACAAACCCCCTTTTCATATAACATCATTAAAATAAACAAAATAATCTGAAAAGGAGCGTTTATATGCAGCGTTACCTTGCTCTATTATTAGCACTCATCCCTATTTCATTAGCTGTGTTTGGCATTAAGTTAATGAGAGATACCGTATTCGGGATTTTATTTCCTCCACTCTCTATACTATGGTTACAATTTTTAATCGGGGCTCTCTGCTTCGCGCTCGGATTTTATATCTTTGGTGGTTTCGTCTTACACCGAGATCGTAAACGAAATAAAGTACAAGCTCGCTTTCGAAGATAGGATAGGAAATCTCTACTATTTACAAATAAAAAAATGAGACCGTTACAAGCGGTCTCATTTTTTTATTTGCAATAACGTTCTTGCCGTTTCAGGATAATCAGTAATAATCGCCGATATGTTCATATCAAAATATTTACGCATAAGTGTTTCTTCATTAATTGTATAGGGCCGAACTTCTACATCACTTTCCATCGTTAATTCAGCAATGGCATCTTGAAGGTAACGATAATTCGGATGCACCGCAGTAGCTCCCATCTTTTTTGCATATGCCCACGGGCTATGCAGGCCTTCGCGATATAAAATCGCTGTTTGAATATCAGGAGCCATCATATGACACCTTTTCATACTGTAGTGATTAAATGAAGAAAATATAACACGATCTTCTAAATTAAATTTCCGTACAAGCGTTATAACTTCTTCTTCTAAACCTCTGTATGGAATTTTATTGTTTTTAAGTTCAATATTAAGTAGCAACTCTGTTTTTTCAATCCATTGTAACACCTCTTCTAAAAGAGGTATTTTACAAAATCCTACTTTATCACCAAATTTATAGCTCGCATCTAATTTACATAAATCCTCATATAAATAATTTCGAACCGCACCTTTTCCATTCGTTGTCCGGTCCACTGTTTCATCATGAATGACGACAACCTTTCCGTCTTTCGTTAATTGAACATCAAGCTCAATTCCATCTGCCTTAAAAGATTCAGCTGCTTCAAATGAAATCATCGTATTTTCTGGGTATGTTCCCGCTGCACCACGATGTGCAAATATAAGAGTCATCCTCACTCCCCCAATCTTATGCTATACTATACGAAAAAGGAGGTACTTCTATGAGACCATTACAAATTTCTCCAGACACTGCAGTCCGCCTATCAAAAGCACTAGGTGTTCCACTTGAACAACTTATGCATATGCCGCAGCACATTTTAATTCAAAAGTTAGTTGAATTAGAAAAACAAAATAAAGACGAAGAATAATACAGTCCTGTTTCACAGGACTTTTTATTATTTTCTATTATATCACGGATGACTTGCTTGCTAAAATCCCTCATTGGATATACCATGATTCAATTTAACCTTCACTTCGAACATGTACAATAAAAAGACCAACGAATTCTAACATTCATTGGTCATTAATTAAAAAGTTCATTGGTTTTAAATTTACTATCGAGTATACATTTCAAGAATTATTAAGCTTTATTAAAACTTAAATCCCTTACTTCTTCTATTCTCAGCTAGCCTTATGTTCAAGTCTCAGCTTATCCGCAACCATTGCGATGAACTCTGAGTTCGTAGGTTTTGCTTTTGACATAGATACTGTATAACCGAAAGCTTTAAACGTTGATATATATACGTTTCTAACATTTTCTTTTCGTCCAATAAATACGTTAAATTTCACGCCCTTTATTGGTTTCGTTTTTCTTAATTCATTGGTAACATTACATTACTAATGTGTATAAGAATATAATACATATTCACAGGGGCAAACGTCAATAGAATTCAATGATATCCACGTACTGTTTCACGTTACCCTCTATTCAGCTTCTTGATTTACGACTATATCCTTATTCCTATAGTCTAAGTTGGTACGTATTTGAAGCTTTCCCCTGTCCTACTGTAACCAACAATAGCCCCTGTTCTTTTAGTTCTTTTAGTTCTTTTAGTTCTTTTAGTTCTTTTAGTTCTTTCAGTCCTTTTATTGCCTTTGATGTTGTATTACGATTAGCCCATAAATAATCCTGTAACTGGTTATATGATAGTTTCACTGGTGCTTTATCAGCTTCTAGTTCTTTCATAATATATAGTAATAATAGTTCTGTTTTATCTAAGTTAGTGCGTTTAAATAATTCCAACCGCAATCTCCTTCTCTTGTTCTGTTATTTAACACTCATACTAATAGTGTCTTACATTTCGTATAGTACATATTAATTACCATTAAAACAATAAAAACTTCCCCTTAGCTATGTAATTATATATCAAAAAGACTTATGCGTAATTCACATAAGTCCCACTTTTGTTACTCATAATTGATTATTCTTCATCTTCAAACCCATGTAAGCTATCAAGTAATTCTGTAAAAGACGAACAAACAGGAAAAATAGCTTTTTCCATCTCTTTTTCTTCGTGTTCCTAAAGTACAATGGTTGGGGATTGAAGAATATTTCGGATTAAGAAAATACTTACAACAAAAGTTAAAATGTTGTATCAGTTAGACTTTTTCTTATTACAATTTCATGTTTTAGAGTTTCTGAGAAATCAAATGCTTTAAATAATAAATCAGAAAATGTCTTTCCATCTTCTCTAGCAAAATACGTAACAAGGTCAACAACTTGTGGTGGTAATGCTTTTCCTTCCCACGGCGGTCTTTTGGTTATATCTTCAATATCCCAAATAATTTCTTCGGGTTTCTTCTTTTGTAATATGCTTTGAATTTCTTTTAAATTCTTTCTCGCTTCTTCTACGTCTTCCCAACTTAACTTATCAAAATACAAATTCTTCATAAGTAAAGGATATTTAGTTCCCCAACCTTCAGGTTCTGTATGATATGACATTGTTGAAAAGAAGCTATGCAAAAAGTCAGGATGCCCTACTTCATAAAACATAAAATCTATTCCAAATCCTACGTTTGACATATTATCACTCCAATATACTAATCTTTAATTTCAATAGTAGCGTTATCATTTGTTTTTGTCTTGATTTTCTGCACTAGTTCAATAATTTCATCAGGACTTACTTCCTGTCCCCTAATATCAACACGAACTGTTTGTTTCGTTCCTTCAGGTAGATTCTTCATCATCTACACCATCTATATTAGGGTCATATTCATAGATATCTTGTCTCAAACGAAAATCCGCAACAGAAAATGGGTCCATAAATCTGTTAAAAAAGAACTTACTTGATGCCTCTAAAAAACCATAACCAATTTCTTTATAAAAAATTTTCAATTCTTTAGGGAATTTCATTTTTAATAAATCTTCTGCTTCCTCTATCTCTTCTTTTGGCAAAAGTTAAAAAATAGGGGTTTGATTAGATTTAATACTTTCGTCTGCTACAATATGTTTTTTCAAAAAGTTAAACATAATTTTTACTACCTCCTTATTACAGAAGGGCTGTTTTCAATGCTTCTTCAAGCATTGTATTGAAATCATTATATGTTTTCATCACTGTGCCAGATGGTTTATCAAGTTCTAAGCAAGTACCATCAGATAAGTTTTTACAAAACCAAGCAATACTTGAATCTCCAAAGAAAAGATACTCTTTTTGAAATTCATTTTCATACCAAATCTTATTCGTGTCTATAAATCCACAAATCGGTTCGTTTCTTTCTGTTTCTAGTAAAGAAGGGTCAACTCCATAAATAACTAGTCCACCAAAATCTAAACCATTTACGTTTTTAATAAACTCCTCAAATTCACTCGGTAAATCAACATTAAATTTCTCTTTCACACGTTCTCTTAATCTATGAACTTCAGTATCTGTTGCTGGTGTGTTCAGATTAAAGTTAACACTTTTCAGTATATCTTCAATTTCTAAAATCAGATTTTTCCACATATAAATTTCACCATTGCTTCAGCTTGAATCTGTTCAAAAATTTCTTTTTCATTTCCCTCATAATTGTTTAACATTCTTAGAATTTCTGAAACCTTTGCATCTATGTTACTAACTCCTATCAGTTATTTTAGGACTTTTTTTACATGTCCGTTTCTGAATCCCATACCTCTATAAATTCAAAACCTTTTAAATCACTTTCTAACACTGCATTTCTAAATTCATCTGATACAAAAACGGAAGTAGGATGGATTCTTTGATTTATATATACTTTAAAAATCATTTCATTGTGAACAATGTTAGGAATAAATGCGAATTTTTCACATCCTATTACTAAACCTGTGATTAATTTTTTAAAGATTGCTTTATTACTATCAATTGCATCTAGTACATTTAAAACATGGACTACATAATATACTTCATTTGTTTTATTATGAACAAGTGGAAGAAACTCAACATCAGCACCTATTAAAGGTTCTAATAATTTTTTTGCTTGTTCACTAATCATTATTGAACCAGTTTCCCCCCAAAAATGCGGACAGTCGCTAGGTTTATCTCCTTCTATACATTCAATAAATATTTCTCCCCATGAATCTAGTAAAATTGCAGTGGAGTTGAACTTCCCTTCAAAATATTTTTTATCCTCTTTATATTTCAATAGCTGGAAAGACTGGCAATCATCAAACGAACTTCTCAATTCCCAAATTTTCATTTTTTATTCTCCTTCGAGATTTAATATATTTACAAATTATTTCGATTTATTTAATTTTAAACTCCCCTCTAATAAACGTATCCTTATGTCATGTAGGGCTGCAATAGCATCAGCTTGAGTACCACCGTATACTTTAACTTCTTTTAACACTCTAGCCACTTCATCTGCATATTCTGCTGAATGACTACCGATATGTAATGCTTCAGTAGTTACATAATCATTCAATTTATATGGTAAAAATACCCCATTAGCAGCAGCATCAGGATGTATCCCAAACTCTTCTAATAATTCTTGTACGAGTGCCGCCCTTTTATCATTCCAAGGTCCGATGTGATGTGCTGCATTAGAATATGGGGGTGGTTCAATCCCTGCATCCTTAAGTTCTTCACGTAATATTTTAGATGCTGTATACGAATCAGGATACTCATTTTTCACTTCAACTCTATCAAGAACTTTATCCGCATAATCTTTTATTACTTCTTGTACACCTTTAACTCTACTTCTTCCACCAGTTTCAGAAAACATAAATGTATCACGGGCTTCTTGTAAAGCTTCAAAAGTTTTTATCTGATTGCTACCAAAGCCACTAGTACCTGCAAATGCAAATCGTTCTTTTAATGGTAATTGATTCGAAACGGACGAGATACCTTCTGAGAATTTTGTTAGATTGGTACCTTTTGAAAGTGTAGTTACTTTACTTATTCCTTTATCCCCAAGCCATCCCAATCCAAGCCCCATAAAAACACTCGTTCCCCATTTTGTACGACTTTCCGCATCACCATGCCAAAAATCATTCATAAATGAATCCGAAACAGCATTCCAAGCAGTAAAGGTTGTCTCTATGGGGTGACCTATAGCATACTTAATATTTTCTTTTGTTACTGTATCGTCTAGTGAATCAAATCCTTCTACAATCCCCCCAATAACTTGCCCAGAACCAACGTATATACCGTCCCAAATTTTTCTAAGCATAGATTTTTCAGAGGGTTTGCCGCACATTGCCCCTTCTTCTACCTTTTCATCTGATAAATTCCCATCAACTAAATTACCATCATAACGTTCATCAGCATTACGAAACTTTTCAGCAGCGTGCATTAGTTCTTCTGCAATCTTATCAAATTCCCGAAACACATTAAACATTTGAGGTTTTGTTTCATTAAACATCTGATAAACCCTTTGACTCGTTGCACCGTTCCACATTGCAGCTACGTATTCCGTTTGGTTATATAAATCTTTATGTATCTGTTCTAACCTATTTTTAGTTTCAAGAACAAGCTTTGCTGACTGTTCTAGCCGTTCTGGCGTAACCTTTATTTGCGTCACGCTACCCCTTCTCCATACAATATTTCACACAAGAATTATATCATGTGGAGCTATTTCACTGTACTAAATATTCGGAATTTATGACCCGAAAAAATTTTAATCCCACCTTTTAAAGAAGTTGAAACGAAGCTGTCTGCTATTTAAAACAAATAAACACGGAAATCCTATCAAAAATATACCTCCACTTAACTTCTTCTTTGCAGAATCAAGCATCCATCTTACTCTTTCGGAGTGATTTATATAATATAAATCAGTCGATTTTGTTCGTCCCCATTAATTATTATTCGAACCAATTGGGCGGTTACAGGCAGTTGATCTCCCGCCAATTTTCAAGACAGGAGTCTTACCGTCCATTAATGCGAGATAAATCACCTAAATCTCAATATGATAATTGTGTGCTTTCTATCAACAAAAAACCTCCTAATTCTTGGAATTAAAATCCCAATAATTAAGAGGTTTTTAAATTAACCGCCAATTACCTATGTACTTTATTGCCTACATACGCAATTCGTTGGTTATTAAATTTTGTTATGAAATACGCTTAACACCTTGATACAACAACGATTAGCTAGCCTTATGTTCAAGTCTCAGCTTATCCGCAACCATTGCGATGAACTCAGAGTTCGTAGGTTTTGCTTTTGACATAGATACTGTATAACCGAATAAGGACGAAATAGAATCGATATTCCCACGACTCCATGCTACTTCAATTGCGTGACGGATTGCACGCTCGACACGGCTTGCTGTTGTATTATATTTCTTCGCGATATCTGGATACAATACTTTCGTAATAGATCCAAGTAATTCGATGTCATTGTACACCATAGAAATTGCTTCCCTTAAGTACATGTACCCTTTAATATGAGCAGGCACACCAATTTCATGAATGATACTCGTAATGCTTGCATCTAAGTTTTTCGGTTTTCCATCTACTGTTGTTGCTGATCGGAAAGATGGCAGTGGACGTTTAATAGTAGCGTTCGCTTTACCGCTCACTTGACGAATATGACTCGTTAAATTCTCCATATCAAATGGTTTTAATATGAAATATGACGCACCTAAGTCAACTGCTTTTTTCGTCACATCTTCTTGTCCAAACGCTGTCAACATAATTACGCTAGGCTGTCTTAACCTTTCAATATGGCGCATTTTCTCTAGTACAGCTAACCCATCTAAATGTGGCATAATAATATCTAATACAAGTACATCCGGCTGCTTATCTTTTAATAAATTTAAACACTCTTGACCATTATAAGCAGTACCAATTACTTCCATATCCTCTTGAGCAGCTACATAACTCTCTAGCATTGATACTAATTCTTTATTATCATCCACAAGACATACTTTAATTTTCTCCACAGCTTTTCCTCCCTTACCGAATCGATTCTCCGACATGTGTATCCTTCTAGGCTACATGAATTGTTCGACAATTGTGTGAAAATTCCCTTTTAAAGTTTGTTACTTTCCGATAAAATCACAAAAAAATATGTTTATCGTTTATTTATTCCTTTTCGCAACACATTCCATCATAGAAAAACAACGAAACGTTCAACCCTTTCCTTTTATTTTACAACAAAAAACACCTCTTGCGGAGCTTTTACAAAATTTCAACGAATTTTTCAATAGAAAAACGAGCTAATTATTAATTAGCTCGCTTTTCTTTCTTGATCATAAATGTTAATTCCAGCCTCATGTAACATCCATTCAATATGAACACCATATCCTGATGTTGGATCATTTACAAATACATGTGTAACAGCGCCAATTACCTTTCCATTTTGTACAATTGGACTTCCGCTCATCCCCTGTACGATACCACCTGTTTTCGCTAATAAACGTTTATCTGTTACTTTTATTACCATGCCTTTTGTTGCCGGAAACTTTTGCGGTACTGTACTCACAACTTCAATATCAAACGCTTCCACTTTATCTTGATCAATAACCGTTAATATTTTTGCTGGTCCTTCTTTTACTTGATGAGATAGTGCAATCGGCATTGCTTTATCCATTACGCCATTTGTCATATTTGTATTCAATTTGCCAAAAATACCAAATGGACTATTTATTGTAATATTGCCAATCACTTCACGATCAGGTGAGAACCTCGCTAATTTCTCCCCTGGATTCCCATGACTACCTCTTTCAATTGATGTAACTGTCGAACGCATAATTTGTCCATCTTCGACTTGAATCGGCTTTTTCGTATCATTATCAGAAATAACATGACCAAGTGCCCCATATTTCATAGAATCAGGATGAACAAATGTCATTGTTCCGATTCCAGCTGCCGAATCACGAATATATAAACCAATGCGATAAGACGATTCTCCACTGTCTTTTTGTGGTGTTAATTTAGTGCGGATATGCTTTCCATCCCTTAGCAAAACGAGATTAAGCGGTTCGCCTGTTTCCCCACTATTATGAATAAATGGTGCTACATCACTCATTCTTTCAATTGTTTTACCATTAATTTCAGTAATCATATCTCCAATTTGCACACCAGCTGTTTCACCAGGAGATACTTTCCCTTTTTCAGTTTGAATTAAATGATGGCCTACAACAAGTACCCCTTTTGTGTTTAACTTTACACCAATTGATTGTCCACCTGGAATAACTTTGAAATCTTTTAATACTCTCACATTTACTTTTTTCACTGGAAAACCAGCAAGCTGAAACACCATATCTGCTTCACCATTTTGATGAGAATTTACCATAAGTCCTTGTTTTTGTTCATTTGAACTTACTGTAAACACATGACGATCTGTAGATGAAGCTTTAAATACTGGTAATGAAGCTATTTCTGATTGTTGTCCTTCAAAAACAACAAGTTGCTTCGGAGATGAAATAAACGTCCGAAGCGGTTTAAAACACCCAATAAAAACTAAAGAAACAAGGAGAAAAATACCTATTATTTTGCGAAATCTTTCTAATTTCAATTTGTTCACTCTCCTCGCTCCTACCCCACATTCAGCCTTTTGGCTTCACTTTTTAATCTCTCCTTGCAATGCTTTATTTATAACCGGAAGAATTAAGAAATCATCATTTGAGAAAAAAAGCTATCCATTACTGGATAGCCTCTGCTGTCTGTTTAAAATGATGCGCTTGCGTAAGTAATTCTTTCGCATGTTCTGTCGTTAAATCTGTAATTTCCACACCAGAAATCATTCGAGCTATTTCTGTTACTTTATCCTCCATAGTTAAAACGGTAACTGATGTAATTGTTCGATCATTTGCTACTTGTTTTCGAATAAATAAATGCGAATCCGCCATTGAAGCTACTTGAGGTAAGTGCGTAATACAAAGTACTTGTGAGTTTACTGATACTCGATAAATCTTTTCCGCAATAGCCTGTGCGACCCGGCCACTTACACCAGTATCCACTTCATCAAAAATAACAGATGCAACACCTTGATGCTTAGAAAAAATGCTTTTTAAAGCTAAAATAATACGGGATAACTCTCCACCAGAAGCAACCTTTGAAAGTGGTTTTAGCGGCTCACCCGGATTTGTTGAAATATAAAATTCCACATGATCGTAACCATCCGCTGTAAGCCTTACCGGTGCTCCCTCCACGAGAGGCTCTTCTGCATTTCCTTCTCGCTTCATAATTCTCACTTCAAATTTTGTTTTTTCCATATATAATTCTTTTAATTCCTGATGAATGGCATTTGTAAGATGCTCTGCAAGTTCATGACGCATATTACTTAACAACGTTGCTTCTTTCAGAATAACACTTTCTAATTCCTTCAACTGTTTCTTCGTCGTTTCAATATGAACGTCTTTATTTTCAATCGTAAAAATTTCTTGTTCAATTTTATCAGCATACGCTAAAATCTCTTCTACAGTATTTCCATATTTTCTCTTTAGCATACGAATTTCATTTAAACGCGTTTCAATTTCATCTAAGCGATTCGGATCATATTCCATCATATCGAGCTTTTCTCTTAGTTGATAGGCAACTTCTTCTAATAAATAATAACTATTGGCAATGGAATCATGATTTTCTTGATACACTTCATCTAAATGTGTAATACTCTCCATTTGTCCCATTGCGCTTCGTACATTATCTAACCCTTGTCCGTCAGCACTTAACGAGCGATACGCATCCCCTAATGCTTTGTAAATTTTTTCGAAATTAGAAATTTGCAATCGTTCTTCAGTTAAGTCATTTTCTTCATCTATCTTTAAATCCGCTTTACGAATTTCTTCATGCTGAAATTGAATTAAATCTAAACGATGTGCCATTTGTTGTTCATTTTCACTTAACGATTTCAACTGTTTTTTTAATTTCTCATAGTCAGCATATACGTTTTGGTATATATCTAATTGTTTAACGATACGCTCTCCATCAAAATGATCGAGCATAAATAGATGACGTTCTTCATTCATTAAGTCTTGCGTTTCGTGTTGTCCATGAATATCAACAAGTGTTTTTCCAATTTCTTTTAATACACTAAGGGTAACTAGTTTTCCATTTACACGACATACACTTTTTCCGTTTGCAGCGATATCACGCTTCAAAATAATCATGCCGTCTTCTATTTCTATATCCAACTCTTCTGCTTTTTCAATACATGGATGCTTATCATCTTCCACATAAAATAGCCCCTCTATCTCAGCTTTTTCTGTTCCGTATCGAACAAATTCTGCTGAACCACGGCCACCTACAAGTAAACTAATCGCATCAATAATAATCGATTTTCCGGCCCCTGTTTCACCACTTAAAACCGTTAATCCTTTTTGAAAAGAAATATTTAATGCCTCAATAATAGCAAAGTTTCTAATCGATAATTCCGATAACAATGCCCCATTCACCTCGTTATAAACTAATCCCCTATGAAGGGCTTTTCTCAGTTCTTTATTCAAATAGTCATACTATATGTTTGTATGTATAAATTACTTTTCTAACCGCTCCATTGTACCAAACATTTGTTTTACGGGTCAATCCACCTATTTCCTAATTTTATTCAAAGAAAATATTATATTACAATTAAGAATTCACGTTTTTAACCAATAAAAATATCCTGTTCGCTTTCCACTTTACAGAGGAAAGCAAACAAGATTTTTTGTTACAGCATATTTAAGAAACGATCAGAGACAACACCTGTATCTTCAGGTGTACGGCAAATAATTAAGCAAGTATCATCACCACAAATGGTTCCGATAATCTCATCCCACTCTAAATGATCAATAAGTGCCCCAAGTGAATGAGCGTTACCAGGCAATGTTTTTAGCACAAGCATATGTCCTGCCGTGTCTAATTTTACAAATGAATCCACTAGATTGCGTTTTAATTTTTGTAACGGGTTAAATCGTTGATCTGCTGGCAAGCTATATTTATAGCGACCATCATGTAATGGCACTTTCACTAAGTGCAATTCTTTAATATCGCGCGATACTGTCGCTTGCGTTACATTAAATCCCTCATTACGTAGAATATCAACTAATTCATCTTGTGTTTCAATTTCTTTGTTCGCAATAATTTCCCTGATTTTAATATGGCGCTGACCTTTATTCATACATTTGCACCTCACACTATCTCTTACCATAGTTTAAACATTGGTATACTTCACTTATTTATGTTAACTTATAATTCGTTACTTGTACACAATTGTTTTTACAATCATTATACAATTACAACAAAAAGAGGAACAACATATGTTATTCCCCTTTCCCTTTTTGTTTTAGGACATCATGTGCCTCTGTAACTACTTGCTCAACAGAAATTGGAGAATGATTTTCGCCCTTCTCACGTTCACCATGCCATTTCAGATGAATTAAAAATTCAATATTACCATCCCCGCCCGTAATCGGTGAGAATGTTAAGCCTTCTACGTCGTATCCTTCTTTTATAGCAAAGTCGACAATCATTTCTACGACAGCCTCATGTACTTTTCGATCGCGAACGATACCCTTTTTACCAACTTGCTCTCTTCCAGCTTCAAACTGCGGTTTAATTAACGCTGCTACATCCCCATTCGGCATAAGCATTGTTTTTAAAACTGGCAATATAAGTTTTAATGATATAAACGAAACATCGATACTAGCAAATTGCGGTAAACCACGTTCTAAGTCTGCTGGTGTTACGTAACGGAAGTTCGTTCGTTCCATTACGACAACACGCTCATCTTGACGCAATTTCCACGCAAGTTGATTGTACCCTACATCTAATGCATAAGATAATTTCGCTCCATTTTGAAGCGCGCAATCGGTAAAGCCACCAGTTGATGAACCAATATCTATCATAACTTTATCTTGTAAATCAAGATGAAATGTCTCTAATGCCTTTTCAAGTTTATAACCACCACGGCTTACATACGGCATAACTTGCCCCTTCACCGTAATCTCTGTATCTTGTGGGATTTTCTCCCCTGGCTTATCCAATCTCATCTCATTCGCATATACAAGGCCGGCCATAATGGCGCGTTTTGCTTTCTCACGTGTTTCTATAAGCCCTCGCTCTACTAATAGTACATCTACTCTTTCTTTTTTCGCACTCATTTGTTACGCCCTTTTTTGTTTTGATGGAATCATTGTATGAATACGGTCTACAACAGCATCTGTCGTTAAACCGATTTCTTCTAATAATTTTGTTACACTACCGTGTTCTATGAAACGATCTGGAATACCCATTCGTTCAACTAACGCACTATGGTACCCGTTCTCAGACGCAAATTCAACTACTCCTGTTCCAAAACCACCAATTAAGCAAGCTTCTTCAATCGTTAAAATTGGTATATTTTTTCCTAAGAGATCATGTAAATATGCTTCATCCATTGGTTTAATGAAGCGAGCGTTCACTACTTTCACTGAAATACCAGCCTTTTCAAGACGCTCAGCCGCTTCCATTGCCATTGGTATTGTCGTACCAAATGTTAAAATAGCTGCTTGTGTACCTTCTTTTAACGTTTCCCATGAACCGATTGGAATTGCCTTTAATTCTTTATCCATATGAACGCCAAGTCCATTACCTCGCGCATAACGTAATGCGATTGGTCCATCTTCATATTGCATCGCCGTGTATACTAAATGTTGCCCTTCATTTTCATCTTTTGGCATCATAAGTACCATATTCGGCAAGTGGCGTAAGAATGAGATATCAAATACACCTTGATGCGTTTCACCATCTGCTCCTACTAAACCAGAGCGATCAATTCCGATGAAAACATTTAAATTTTGGCGGCATATATCATGAACAACTTGGTCATAAGCTCTTTGTAAAAATGTTGAATAAATCGCTAAGAATGGTTTCATACCTTGCGTTGCCATACCCGCTGCCATTGTTGTAGCATGCTGTTCTGCAATACCTACATCAATCATACGATCTGGGAATTCTTTTTGGAATTTCTCAAGTTTCGATCCAACAGGCATTGCAGGTGTAATTGCAACGATACGCTCATCCGTTCTCGCTAACTTAAGTACTGTTTCACTAACAACAGCACTCCATGCTGGTGCAACTTCTTTCGGTTTAACGAAGTCACCTGATTCAATTTTATAAGGTCCTGTTCCATGCCAAGTGCCAATAACATCACTCTCAGCTGGTTTGTAACCTTTTCCTTTTTTCGTAATAACATGAACAAGCACTGGGCCTTTTGTTTTCTTTGCATATTGCAACGTTTCGAATAACTTTTCATAATCATGCCCATCGACTGGACCTAAATATGTAAAGCCTAACTCTTCGAAAAAGACACCAGATACTAGTAAATATTTAAGACTATCTTTTATTTTCTCTGCTGTCGCAGCAACTTTCCCACCGACAGCTGGGATTTTCTTCAAAATATACTCTAGCTCATCTTTTACCCAATGGTATTTTCCTGCGGTACGTAGACGTCCAAGCACATTATGAAGCGCACCAACGTTTGGCGCAATTGACATTTCATTATCATTCAAAATAACAATCATGTCTGTTTTTTCATGTCCAATATGGTTCAATGCCTCTAAAGCCATTCCGCCCGTTAAAGCGCCATCACCAATGATTGGTATAACATATTCTTTCGTTTTCTTTAAATCACGTGCTAGAGCCATTCCCATCGCAGCAGATAATGATGTCGAGCTATGGCCAGTTTCCCATACATCGTGCTCACTCTCACAACGTTTTGGGAAACCACATAGACCTTGATATTGCCTTAATGTGCCGAATTCTTTTGCACGTCCAGTTAAAATTTTATGTACATAGGATTGATGTCCTACATCCCATAAAAATTTATCTTTCGGACTATCAAATAATTTATGCAGAGCAATTGTGAGTTCTACTACACCTAAATTAGGCGCAATATGTCCACCTGTTTGAGAGAGCTCTTCAATTAAAAACTTACGAATATCCTCACTCAATCCCTCTAGTTCACTGATAGACATCTCTTTCAAAAAACTAGGGTTTTGAATTTGCGTTAGATCCACATGGATCACTCACTTTCATTTCATAATCTGTCAACATGTCAAATATTATAAAAAACATTTACACAAAACAAGAAATTCTCTTTTTTTATTTTTCACCTTGTCCTGCTATTAACCAGTCTATTGCGCCCTAATCTTATTATAAACCATATTTCTTTAGGCGATGAAAAAAATAGCCGCTAACACGAAGTGATAACGGCAATGTAATCTACATATATTTTTGCCAATAACAAGAAAAGAAAAACCTTTTCCTACATTTATATCATAAAATGACGAATGACTCAACAAATGAAAACGCTGTTATATTAGTTATTACGTTTTGCAATCAAATCGCAAATAGATAGTAAATATTCATCTTGTAATTGCAAGGAACTAATAGCATCTTTTGCTTTTGCAATCGTTTCTTCTAAAATATCCTTTGCTCTATCTACAGTAAATAACGTCGTATATGTGCTCTTTTCGTTGGAAACATCACTACCAATCGGTTTTCCAATCTCTTCTTCGGTTCCTTCCACATCTAAAATATCATCTCGAATTTGGAAAGCTAGGCCGATATATTTTGCAAACTCAAGTAATTTTTCTTCCTGTTCTTCTGTGGCATTAGAAAGTATCGACCCTGCAAGTACAGCGAATTCAAGTAGTTTCCCAGTCTTATGCTTATGAATATACTCTAGCTCATCGATCGTAAGCTGTTTCCCTTCCGCTTCCATATCTGCTACTTGTCCGCCAACCATTCCCTCTGGCCCTGCCGCCTTTGCAAGCTCAAGTACAAGTCTCACTTTTTTCTCAGCAGAGATTTCCTTTTGCCCATATGCCATAATAACTTGAAAAGCATATGTCAACAAACCATCTCCTGCTAAAACTGCCATCGCTTCACCAAATACTTTATGATTTGTGGGCTTCCCTCTTCTTAAATCATCATCATCCATACAAGGTAAATCATCATGAACTAACGAGTATGTATGTATCATTTCAAGAGCACAAGCTGCACCTACACCAAGATTTTTTTCTTTACCAAACGCTTGTAATGTTGCAAATAAAAGTAACGGGCGGAGACGCTTTCCACCCGCTTCCAAAGAATATGCCATCGCTTCACGAAGTACATTTGGACATTGTAATTCATTTGCATAGCTTACAAGCTTCTCTTCTACGAAAGTTTTACTTTCTTTCAAAAAAGTATCAAAAGCAATTGTCACTATGCTTCATCTCCTAAAGCAGTAAACGGTTCAAGCTCTCCATCTTCCCCAAGAATAACTGCCATTTGTTCTTGTACGTTCTTCAACTTCTCATCACAAAGCTTAGATAATTCCATACCCTCTTTAAAATAAGAAATTGCTTCTTCTAAAGGTACGTCACCTTGCTCTAATTTAGAAACGAGGTGCTCAAGTTGCGAAATTGCCTCTTCAAAGCTTAATTTATTTTCCATTATTCAATTCACGCTCCTCTATTCCTGATACGCTACAATCTAATATTCCATCTTGTAATTGAACTGAAACAGCATCTCCAAGGCTAACATCTTTCACACTTTTTAACACTTGCTTCTCTTCATCATATACAAGCCCGTACCCTCTCATCATTACTTTAAGCGGACTTAGCGCTTCAAGTTTTTGAGCAGCTCTTACAAAGGCAAATTCTTTCGTTTGGAGTAACGTTTGCATTTCACGTTGCAATTGCTTTTGCAACGTTTCAACTGCTACCTTTGTTTGCATAATTTTTTGAGATGGGTGGTGCTTCTCTAAATAAAATGAAAGCTGTTTTAACTGATTTACCTTTTTATCAATATAGCGCTCTTTCGCTAACACAAGCTGTTCTAACGCTCTATCCAATTGCTCTTCTTTTTGCTCATATACTTGTCTTGGATAACGGAACGCATAAGATTTTTGCAATACTTGTAGTTTTTCTTCTTTTTTATGTACTAACTCTCTCATTGCTCTTTGCAACCTTAGAGTTCTTTGTAATACCTTTTCTTGTAACTCGATAATATTAGGCGCTGCCAGCTCAGCCGCTGCAGTTGGTGTTGGTGCTCTTAAATCGGCAACAAAATCCGCAATTGTAAAGTCTGTTTCATGGCCTACTGCTGAAATAATAGGGATCTCACTCTTGAAAATAGCTCTTGCAACCATTTCTTCGTTAAACGCCCACAATTCCTCAATAGAACCTCCACCGCGCCCAACGATTAGGACATCTATCCCTTCCATTTCATTCGCTGTACGGATCGCTTGTACAATTGAGGGAGCTGCTGACTCCCCCTGTACAAGTACTGGAAACACAATAACATTTCCAATTGGATAACGACGTTTAATCGTTGTTATAATATCACGAATCGCTGCTCCTGTTGGTGACGTAATCACACCTATTGTTTTCGCATAAGGAGGGATTGTTTTTTTATAAACTTGAGAAAACAATCCTTCTTCCTCTAAACGAACCTTTAATTGTTCGTAAGCTAAATGCAGGTTTCCGACTCCGTCAGGCTGCATGTCTTGAATATAAATTTGATAAGAACCACTCGCCTCGTAAACAGAAATTTTCCCTTTCACGAGTACCTTCATCCCATTTTCAGGTCTGAATTTAATATTACGATTATGACCCGCAAACATAACCGCTGCGATTCTTGCATTTTCATCTTTCAATGTAAAATACATGTGGCCACGGCTATGATTTTTAAAGTTGGAAATTTCACCTTTTAACCAAACAGACTGTAAATGCGGATCATATTCTATTTTTGTTTTTATATAGCGTGTTAACGCTGTAACGGTTAAATATTGTTTCTCCATTGCTCTCTCCTCATAGCCGACTCAAATTATTTACAAACGACACCTGCACGCTTAGCCGATTCAACAGTATTATGAAGAAGCATTGTGATCGTCATTGGACCAACACCCTTTGGCACAGGTGTAATGTAACCTGCAACATCTAACACGTTGTCAAAGTCAACATCACCACAAAGTTTTCCTGTTTCTAAACGGTTTACACCAACGTCGATTACAACTGCTCCTTCTTTCATATAATCAGCTGTTACCATTTTAGGTCGTCCTACTGCTACGATTAAAATATCAGCTAATTTCGTTAACTCTTTCATATTTTGCGTCTTAGAATGACAGTATGTGACAGTTGCATTTTCATTTAAGAACAATTGTCCCACTGGCTTGCCGACAATATTACTTCTTCCAATTACTACAACATGTTTTCCTGAGATATCAAGATTTGTTTCTTTTACTAACTCTACAATACCATGCGGTGTACATGGAAGGAATGTATCTTGTCCCGTCATCATACGTCCTACGCTGATTGGGTGAAATCCATCTACATCTTTTTCTGGTGAAATTCTTTCAATGATAGCTTTTTCTTCAATATGTTTTGGTAAAGGTAATTGCACTAATATGCCATTAATGCGGTCATCGCCATTTAAGCGATCGATTTCAGCAAGCAAACGCTCCTCCGTAATGGTTTCAGGAAATTCAATTAGCTCTGAATAGATTCCTACTTGTTCACAGCCCTTTTCTTTTCCTTTTACATAAGAACGAGATGCTGGATCTTCTCCAACTAAAATAACTGCTAATCCTGGTACAATCCCTTGCTCTTTCAACTTCACAACTTCTTCTGTTAATTGTGCTCGTTTTTTCTCCGCAACTTCATTTCCTTTGATGATTACTGCTACCATTTTAAGATTCCCCCTTAAAGAAATTACAGTGTATCTTTTATATTAGATAAAACGCCGTTAATAAAACGACGAGATTCCTCATCCCCAAATGTTTTAGCAATTTCAATTGCCTCGTTAATTGTTACGTTGTGTGGAATTTCTTCCATGTATTTCATTTCATACACAGCTACACGTAAAATACTGCGATCAACAATACTAATACGCTCAAGCTTCCACTTTTTTAAATTTTGACGAATCGCTTCATCAATTACTTCTTTATTTTCTACAAAACCTACAACAAGTGATTCTAGAAACTCATTTGTTTCTTCACCTTCATCTAGCGTGTTTTCCACTGCTACTTTCGGTTCTAATTCACCTGTAATATCCATTTGATATAATGCTTGCATAGCTCTTTCTCTAGCCGTCCTACGTTTCATTGTAACTCTCCTTTATGCTTCAAGTCTTTCCTTATGCTTTGTTATATTATTATAATTTATAAGCCGTCAATTCACTTACTCTTACAGTTTTCATTGATTTTCCAACCTTATAATACAATGATAATAACACAATTTATCGTTTCACACACGGGTTACAAGGCTGAAAAATAATAAAAAGATTAACTTCAAGTTCCATATCTTATCACAATGTACGTTTTTTGGTAAAACGAAACATTTTCTTTTTTATTTCTCATTTTTTGAAATAGTATAATAATTAGAGGGTTGTAATTTGTGAAGAAATGAAACGATAAAAAAGATGCCTATGTTACTAGGCACCTTTTTCATTCTTACACTGGTTCGATTTCTGTTTTTTGTGTTTCGAATGTTACGCCAACGATGTGAACATTCACTTCTTTTGGCTCAAGCCCTGTCATTGTAAAGAGTGCTTGACGAATGTTGTCTTGAATCTTTTGTGCAACAACTGGAATTGCTACGCCAAAATACATTACAACATAAAGGTCAACGATAATATCTTCGTTTGCTAATTCAACCTTTACACCTTTACCATGATTTTTCTTACCTAACTTCTCAACAACATCTGTAGCAAAATTACCACGCATTGCCGCTACGCCTTCTACCTCAGCAGCTGCAATACCTGCGATTACTTCAATTACTTCTGGTGCAATTTCTACTTTACCAAGAGTTGTATCTTGACCCATATCTAACATATGTTCAGCCATGAAAAAAACCTCCTTTAATGTATCACTGCGTCACAAGTTCATGCTCTTCCAAAAATTTCGTATTAAACTCACCTTTTACAAAATCAGGATGATCTAACAATTGCAAATGGAACGGGATTGTTGTATGTACGCCTTCAACGACAAACTCACTGAGTGCACGCTTCATTTTTGCAATTGCCTCTTCACGTGTTTTTCCGTGAACAATTAATTTAGCAACCATCGAATCATAGAAAGGTGGGATTGAATATCCCGGATATACAGCTGAATCGACGCGAATACCAAATCCGCCTGGTGGCAAGTACATTTCTACTTTACCTGGAGATGGCATAAATTTTTTGGCAGGGTTTTCCGCATTAATTCGGCATTCAATTGCCCAACCATTAAATTGTACTTCTTCTTGCTGTAACGATAACTTTTCTCCAGAAGCAACAAGAATTTGTTCTTTAATTAAGTCTACCCCTGTTACCATTTCAGTAACTGGATGCTCAACTTGGATTCTCGTATTCATCTCCATGAAATAAAAGCTTTTCGTTTTATATTCATAAATAAACTCAACCGTACCAGCACCTGTATAATCAACCGCTACCGCCGCTTTAACTGCCGCCTCACCCATCTGCTTACGCACATTTTCATCAAGTGCTGGTGATGGACTTTCTTCTAGTAGTTTTTGCAAGCGGCGCTGAATCGTACAATCACGCTCTCCTAAATGAATGGCATTTCCGTGTGTATCTGCCATTATTTGAATCTCAACATGGCGGAAATCTTCAACGTACTTTTCTAAGTATACACCAGGGTTCCCAAAAGCGGTACTAGCTTCTTGCTGTGTAATTTGAATTCCTTTTACAAGCTCTTCTTCATGGCGCGCAACACGAATACCTTTTCCGCCGCCACCTGCAGTCGCTTTAATAATAACAGGATATCCAATTTGATTCGCAAGTTCGATCGCTTCTTCGGTATTTTTAATAATTCCTTGTGAACCTGGTACAATCGGAACCCCTGCTTCTTTCATTGTATCACGAGCAACGTCTTTTGTGCCCATCTTTGAAATAGCTTCTGGACTTGGACCGATAAAAATTAAGTTACACTCACGGCATAACTCTGCAAAATCTGCATTCTCTGCTAAAAATCCGTATCCTGGATGAATTGCATCGCAGCCTGTTAACTTCGCAACACTAATAATGTTCGTTAAATTTAAGTAGCTTTCTTTCGAAATCGTTGGTCCTACACAATACGCCTCATCAGCAATTTGTACGTGAAGTGACTCTTTATCTGCTTCTGAATAAATTGCGACTGTTTCAATATCCATTTCTTTACAAGCACGAATAATTCGTACAGCAATTTCCCCACGATTGGCTATTAATACTTTTTTTATCATCACAAAGACTCCCTTATTACGCTTTTACAAGAAATAGCGGTTGTCCATACTCAACAAGCTGTCCGTTATTAACAAGAATCTCAACAATTTCTCCATCTACATCTGCATCGATTTCGTTAAATAACTTCATAGCCTCGACAATACATACGATAGAATCTTTCGATACTCTATCCCCAACACTTACATATGGAGGCGTATCAGGAGAAGAAGAAGAATAGAATGTACCTACCATTGGTGATGTAATTTTATGTAGGTTTTCATTCTGAACAGCTTTTTTCTCTTCTTGTTTTGGCACTTCCACTTGTGCTGCCGCTACTGTCGTTTCAACTTCAACAGGTGCTACTGGTTGCACGGCTTGTTTTGCTACAGGTGCTTGCACCGCAACAACTTCATTACCACGCTTTTTCATTTTGATTGTCGTACCATCTTTTTTGTATTCAAATTCATCAATATTAGAGCTATCAATTAATTTAATTAATTCACGAACTTCTTGAATTTTAAACATGTAAAATCCACTCCCATACTCTTGTTTGTCCCGTTTTTACAGATTTCTCTTCACTAAAACTAGATTGACTGTAAAAATACGATGTACTCTATTAGAAAATGTATTTCATTTACTAATAGAAATAGTTACTATTTCCATCTTACGATAAATTTTTTAAACATTCCAATTTATATTTCTTTATAATAAATCGAAACTCCTGTAAAAATATTATTCCAATAAAAATTTATTACCTAGTAATAATACCAAGTTTCACACAAAATTGGCAAGACCACTTCCAAAAAAACATTCCTTACTTTTCAAAATACTATAAAGTAAACCTACCATTACCGCTTTACTCGTCACCTCATCTATAGTCAATAACATATTTTTACCAAATATTATTTTTTTGTTTACACGTCGTTCATCATTCCTTCATATAAGAATAGTATGTTCAAAGTGTAGACAATATATCGTATCGAGGTGTGGACATATGATATGGCTCATTCTCTTCTTACCTGCCGTAATGGTCTGGGCATTCGTTCTCTTCATCCACGTCAAATCCGGAAAAAGTAATCATCACTACCATGAACCGCTAATCTTTTACTCACAACGTATTTCTCCGTTCCGAGTTGAACATAGTAAAAACAAAGACGAAACAGAAAAAAGCTATCGAAAATGATAGCTTTTTTCTATTATTATTTTTATCTAACTATTTTCAAACAATCCGATTACTAAAAACGAATAATCCGCGGAGGAATTCCCCGCGGATTATTCGTTTTATTTTGTTGGTGGATCAAATTTTACACCTACATCTTTTGATCCGCCTTCACTTCTTACAAGTTGTATAATTTTATTCGCTTCTTTTTGTGAATGCTTTGCTGCTTTTACAGTTACTTTAATGTCAGTTCCATCAGCTCTTACAAGGGCATCTTTATATCCACCTTGAGATTTAATTACTGTCTCAAGTAATTCTTGCTTCGTTTCCATTGTAGTGATTGCATCAAAATTTTCTTTCGCTTTATTCTTTTCTGTTGCTGAAGCTTTTGTTGAACTCATCACTTCTTGTAATTTTGCTTTTTGTTCACTTCGCTGATCTTCCATTTGCATACGTAATGCTGTGAAATTTTCATCACTTGATTGAACTGTTACGTTAGCTTCTTTTTTGCTTGTTTCTTTTGTAGCGCTCTCTTTTTTATCTGTTTCTTTGTTTGTTTCTTTATTTGATGTTTCCTTGTTTGTATTTTCTTTTTTAGGCGTTTCTTTAGGTGCTTCGTTTGTTACTGCTTTATCAGTACCTTGTTTTTCTTGTCCAATCTTTTCACTTGTTGCCGGCGATGCTGTATTCATTTTGTCTGGAGTTGTTACGTAATACACAGATAGTACAACAACTAAACTTAACATTGTTAATAGCCAAACCGTTTGTTTTTTTAACACTTTATTTCCTCCCTATCAATTTTTCGGTGAAACTGAAACGCGATGGGCTGGCACATCTAGTAGCCGTATGACAGCTTCTTTTACCATCGCTTTAACTTGTATATTATCCACTCCCTTTGCTACGACAAGAACACCTCGCACTTTCGGTTTCTCTGTTCGTAAAACAACGGGAGTTTCTTTATCCCCTTCACGTATAATGACTGTCTTTTCATCAAGAGACTCGTCTTCTACTTCCCTCTTGCCGCCTGTTTTATCTGTTTCACCTGTTGTTTGTGAACGTTTCACTGTATTTTTTTCTAATATTTTTTCCTCTGATGAATCTAAATTCACATTAATCGTTACATCTTTTACTCCTGCTATTTCTTCTAAGGCTGCTTTTAATTCTTGTTCATACGCTTTTTCATATTTTTCTACATTTGACATATTATCATTATTTTTTTGTCCAAAAGTTGGTACATCTTTTTCCTGGTTTTGAGTTTTTTGTTCTTTAAATACAGGTACTTCTTCTTTTTTACTTGAAAAAAAACTACTAGAAAACATAAGCAACATTCCAAGTATGAGTAGGACAAGTAAGAACTTAGGTGTTACCTTTTTTCCCTTCTCATTACTTTCTTTTTCATCTCCATTCAATAAGTTTCGAAAAAATGAGAACTTCGAATTTTTATCTTTATTGTCCATTTACTCTACCTGTCCTCCCTTCCATTTGAACTTGGATTTGTTTATTCTCTAGTTGCCACCTGCTTGAAAAGAAGTCTTTCATTTCTACATTCGTTTCCTCTACTTTTTTCGGTGGTTCTTTCGTGTTAATTTCAACTGGTTTTACTGTTTCGATTGCATCATTTTTACTACGTTCTTTTTCTTTTAACGTCACAACAACAGATTGAATATCTTTCGCTGACTTTACTTCCGCTGTGCTTTCCGCTGCGACTATTTGTATTTCAGAGACTGACATACCATACTGTTTCTCAAACTCTTTTCCTACTTCTTTTTTCATTTTGGTAGCCATCTCTTCTAAACTATATGCACGTGTTAGAGCTTGTATTTCTTTTTTCTTCGAATCTATTGAATTTTTTACAGATCCTTCTGCTACGTACTTCTCTTCATTAAAATTTGCGATTACTTCATTTACATCTGTTTGCAAAAGTTTAAAAAGGGGCGTTAAAATTAAAACAACTAATAATAGACTTACAACGAATTTAACGTACTTTTGCAAATTAGAATTTGGAAGAATGAGATGAAGCATTGTCGCTAAGAGTAAAAAAACGATAATATTTCTAATCCACTCTGTAACAAATTGCATACCCTTCACCTCCTACCGCATCATAAGTGTAATGTTCCCCGCAGCAATAATAATTGTGATACTTAAAAAGAACATAAACGATACGATAGCTAAGCAAGCAAATACATAAATGATGCTCCTTCCAATGATATCTAAACATTGAATAATTGCTCCGCCGCCAACTGGTTGCAATACTGCTGCTGCGAACTTATAAATAAATGCTATGCAAAAAATTTGAATCGCTGGAAAAGCGACAATTAAACATAGAATGACGAGTCCGATAATCCCGACTGTGTTTTTTAATAATCCCGACGCACTAATAACTGTATCCGCCGCCTCTGTAAACATTCTTCCTACTACGGGAATAAAGTTTCCTGTTACAAATTTAGCTGTTTTCACAGCGATTCCATCAGCAACAGCTGTCGCTGTTCCTTGTACAGATAATACGCCTAAAAAAATCGTTAAAAAAATACCGATAATCCCAACGCTAACGTTTTGCAGAAGCTTGGACAATTTCGTAACTTTATATTGATCACTCATCGTACTTACAATACTTAATATCGTTGCAAGTAATAAAAGCGGTAGAACGATATAATTCATCAAAAGTCCACTCGTATTCATTAAGAAGATGATAATCGGATGAAAAAACGATACGGATACAACACCACCCCCTGTTGCTATAAGTGCAAGCAAGATTGGCAATAACGCTAATATGAAATCTACCATTGTTTGTATCGTTTCTCTTGCATATGTCATAACGACATAAAAGCTATTTAAAGCGAAAATAATTAGTACCATATATACAACTGCATCGGCTATTTTGCTTACGCTACTCTTTGAAAATGCAGATTGCAACGATTGCAACAATGCACTAAAAATTGTGAGCATAATGAGCGTTCCGAGTAGTTTCCCATTTGCAACAAGTTCGTGAAATAAGTACTTTAATAAACCTAGCATCCACTCTTTTATAGAGATTTCTTTTTCTCCCTTTACAAACTCCATAAAGCTACCTTTTTGACTCTCTGGTAAGTAACCTCCATATTTTGTAACAAGCCCGTCCCAAAATTGCTTCACATCTTCAATTCCGAGCTTATCCAATTGTTGATCAACGACGTTTGTCTCTACAGGAGAAGCTTGTACAACAACCGGTAAAGAAAAGAAAAGGAAGCAAGCAAATAGCAGCTTAGCTCCAAACCCCCTCAACATTCACTCCCCCTTATCCCGTCGGTAAAAATCCGAGAATAGTTTCAATTACAACCGTCAAAATAGGGATCGCCATAACGAGAATTAAAATCTTTCCAGCTAATTCAATTTTCGAAGCGATTGCCCCCTGCCCTGCATCCTTTGTAATTTGCGCTCCAAACTCAGCGATATAAGCAATCCCAATAATTTTTAGCAACGTTTCTACATATACGTTACTAACTTTCGCTTCACTCGCTACTCTCTCAATCATTTGTAAAATAGCGTGAATTTGATCGATTAAAAGAAGGAACATTACGCTACCTACGAACACAATAAATAATGACGTAATGCTAGATTTATGCTGATTCAATACAGCCGCTAAAAACGTAGCAACGAGGCCTAATCCGACAATTTGTATAATTTCGATTCGAACCGCCCCCTTTACTGGAAGAGAAAGACACTTTTAATCTTGTCGAATAGTGTATTAATTAAAAATGCGACATGAAATAAAATAACGACAAAACCGACGAGGATAACCCAATTTGCAATATCCTCACGCTTTAATTCTTTTAGTACAGTATGAATGAAAGCTAAAACAATGCCGATTCCGGCGATTTGAAATATTAATCCAACATCAATGGACATCGCCTTTCTCCCCCCTATAGCAGTAAAATTACGATAAGTAGCCCCGCTAGTACTCCTAAGCTCTTAATCATCTTTTCATATTGCAGCTGTAATGCTTTCGCTTCTTCTTCTTCTCTCTCTAAATGTGTAATACATAACCGAATATGTTTTTGTTGTGATTCACGATCATGTTGTCCGAGCGTTTCACCAAATTGCTGCAAAATCTCATACTCAGTTTGTTGAAATGCTGTTAGCTTCCAATTTTCTTTCAAACTATCTATCCAAGCTTCTCTAACTGTTTGTTCTCCACTTTCTAGCCTGCTAGCGAAACTTTGAAATATCCAATTTAACGGCTTCGGCATTTGTTTCACTAATCGCTCAGCGGCTTCAGACAATGGTGTATGCCCATACATAATTTCTGCCTCTAATGATTGCAGTGCCGCTTTTAATAATCTAAGTTGCCTCGGTCTCTCACTGTATCTTTTGGCGTATGAAAACCCGAAAAAGGTGCTGACCGCAACGATTAACACTGCACCAAATATTTTCACCATACGCCCTCAGCCTTTCTATGAGGTAATACCGGTTTTCCATATTTATCTTTCACTTGCATAACTGTTCCTGGCCCTCTTGCTTTTGACAATTCCACAAACCTATCAAAAATGCCGAGCTCTAGCACTGCCTTTAATGATGGGCGTTTCACAACATCATCATAAGAAAATCCATGTGCACTTATAAAAAGCTGAACCCCTGCATGTACAGCCTCCATAATTGCTTCACTATCTTCTTTACGACCAATTTCATCCACAATTAATATATCTGGGCTCATAGAACGGATCATCATCATCATTCCTTCAGCTTTTGGACATGCATCTAACACATCTACTCGTGTGCCAAAGTCATATTGCGGGATGCCTTTCACACAGCCAGCAATTTCTGACCGTTCATCAACAATCCCGACTTTACAAGAAGGAATTTTCGAAGTACTTACACCTTGACTCATGCAACGCGCTACATCTCTTAAAAGTGTTGTTTTTCCCGTTTGTGGCGGGCCAATTACCATCGTGTTTAACCATCGTGATTCATACAAATACGGTAAAAGTGGTTCAGCAATGCCTATTTTTTGACGAGCAATACGAATATTAAAAGAAGAGACATCTCGAATCATTTTCACTGTGCTTTTTTCTGTAATAACTTTTCCTGCTAAGCCTATTCTATGCCCACCTCGGAGTGTCACATACCCACGCTTTAATTCTTCTTCCATTGTATAAATTGAGAAGTGACTTAACTTATTCAATAAGTAAATAGCATCCTCTGCTGTAACGATATAGTCATAAAAAAACACTTCACCTTGAGCAATACACTCTAGCGGTCTTCCAATTCGAACACGGATTTCCTCTAGAGCATCGCAGCACTTACAACTTTCCACTAACTGCTTCATCGTTTTTGGTAAAACTTCTAATACTTCTTTCATCAGCTTCGCCCCACTATACTCGACTTACTTATTTCAACAACGCGATAAAAATGCAGCCAATTCCAAGCGCTAGAAAAAAGAGTTTCAAGAAAGAGATCTCACTTGCCACACTCGCTATGCCTATTGTCATTGTTAAAATTAATACGGTCGGTCCAACAAACGCCAACATACCATTTATAAACAATGCTTTCTTCGCATCATTCACATAAAGCATAAGCAAAGCGGCGAATATTTCCGCGCTACCTGAAAACAACCGAAGCAGCCCCATTACAAGCACAGATGTTTCCATTGCCGCTAGCCACTGTTTCATTCTCCCACCTTCTCCCATAACGGTTACTAGTGCGTGTGCTAAAAAAGAATATATTTGTACAACCATATGCAGAGGTTGTCTATTTCAGAATTAAAAACATAATTTTTATCTACCGCCTATAATAATTTGAATATTCTTAATAATAGTGGTATTTTATGGTATATTTATTGAAAAGGAGGGAAAATGATGCAACGAGTTACTTTATTACCACTCGATTTCCGTTATGCAAATGCGATTTTCAAGCTATCAAGTGATCCACATGTAAAAAACGCATTAGGAATAAAAGTAGAAACAATCGAAGACACGAAAGCATTCCTTCTTTTCGCCATAGAAGAAGAACGCCAAAAGAAGTCTTTATCGAGAGTGATTGTAAATGCAGAGCATGAAATAATTGGTCTCACCACACTTAAACATATTAATTACGAGAAGAAACAATCTCACATTGGCAGCTGGCTCGGCTATCCATACTGGGGAAAAGGATATAATGAGGCTGCAAAAAAAGCACTCGTGATAATCACGAGTGCTTTTCTACTATGCACGAGAAACGTATTTACCTTCACCAGTGTTGATGATAAGTGTTTCACCTTCGTTAATGAAGATTGGTACTTGTACAACAAGGCCAGTTTCTAATGTAGCTGGTTTTGTTACGTTAGAAGCAGTATCCCCTTTAATACCTGGCTCTGTTTCTGTAACTTGTAATTCAACTGTGTTTGGAAGTTCAACACCAAGTACTTCGCCTTGGTAAGTCATAATAGATACTTCCATGTTTTCTTTTAGGAATTTAAGCTCGCGCTCGATTTGTTTTTCACCAAGTTCGATTTGCTCATAAGTTCCGTTATCCATAAATACGTGAGACTCACCGCTTGCGTATAAGTATTGCATACGACGGTTTTCGATGTGTGCTTTTTCCACTTTCTCACCAGCACGGAATGTTTTCTCTTGAACAGAACCTGTGCGAAGGTTACGTAGTTTAGAACGAACGAATGCAGCACCTTTACCTGGCTTCACGTGCTGGAAATCAAGTACTTGCCATAGGCCATTATCCACTGCAATTGTTAAACCTGTACGAAAATCGTTTACTGAAATCATGTAAAAAAATCCTCCTGTGTATTACAAAATAATAAGTTCTTTTGGTGATTTCGTAATTACTTCATTACCTTCACTTGTCACAATGATATCATCTTCAATACGTACGCCGCCAATACCTGGAATATAAATACCTGGCTCTACTGTTACAGCCATACCTGGTTCAAGTACTGTATCAGAACGGAATGCTAAACCTGGTGCTTCATGGATTTCAAGACCGATTCCATGACCAGTAGAATGTCCGAAGTATTCACCGTATCCTTTTTCCGTTATGTAATCACGCGTTAACGCATCCGCTTCACGGCCAGTTAAACCAGCTTTAATACCGTTCACACCACGTAATTGTGCTTCTAAAACGATATTATAAATTTCTTTCAATTTATCAGATGGTTCACCAACTGCAATCGTACGAGTAATATCAGAGCAATATCCTTTGTAATAAGCGCCGAAGTCTAATGTAACGAAATCTCCTGTTTCTATCACTTTTTCAGATGCCACGCCGTGCGGTAATGCCGAACGAAGACCTGAAGCAACGATAATATCAAACGAAGAAGATGTTGCTCCTTGTTTTCTCATGAAAAATTCAAGTTCATTTGACACTTCAATTTCAGATACTCCCGGGCGAATGAATGATAGAATATGTTCAAAGGCAGCATCTGCAATCTGTGCAGCTTCCTTTAATATCTTAATCTCTGAATCAGTCTTTATCAAGCGTAACTTTTCTACAAGCCCAGAAGTTGGGATAAATTCAGCATCGATCGCTTCTTTATGAGCTGAATAAGAACTATATGTAAGAGTATCTTGCTCAAAGCCAAGCTTTTGAATTCCTAATTCTTTCACTTGCTTTGCAACTTCATCGATAATTAATCCCGCATGCTGTACAATCTCGTATCCAACCGCTTGTTTAGTAGCTTGCTCTACGTAACGGAAATCTGTAATAAATTGAGCGCGTTTTTTCGAAATGAGTACAACACCAGCTGTTCCTGTGAAGTTAGCCATATATCTACGACTATGTTCATTTGTTAACAAAATACCGTCAATACCAGCCTCATCAAATGCACTTCTTAATCTTTCGATTTTCTCCATTACTTTATGCCTCCCTCAATTTCTCCATTAATGCAAATAACGCTAACTTATAGCCATAAAAACCAAATCCAACAATTTGTCCCGCACAAACAGCTGCCGTCACAGATTCGTGACGGAACGACTCACGCTGATGAATGTTAGAAATATGTACTTCAATAACAGGAATCGAAATGCTCGCAATTGCATCTCGAATCGCATAGCTATAATGCGTAAATGCTCCAGGATTTAAAATGATCCCTTCATATATATCTTCCGCCTCATGAATACGATCGATAATCGCACCTTCATGATTCGATTGGAAACATTCTAACTCCACTCCCATTGTTTCTGCTTCTTGCTTCATATCTGCTTCAAGTGTCGCTAGCGTGCCCTTTCCATATACATTTACCTCTCTGACACCGAGGCGATTTAGGTTAGGACCGTTTACGAGGAGTACCTTTTTCATATGCTTAAAACTCCTTAATATTAAATGTCTATATAACATTTTAACATAGGAGTTACTTGTTTGAATAGTTTGTCTTCTCTTCCTCTTTTCGCTCGGCCTTATTGGTATTTACTGCGTAAGAAACAGAGTATGCTATAAATACACCATACAATATAAAAATGCATATCGTCGTCACAATTGTTTCTTTCGGTAAACGGAGTGCGCTTTTAATAGCAGGCGCTATTAACCCCATTCCGAAAAATAGTAATGCCCACCAAAATAGACCATAAATCATCCCTGGAAGAACTCCTTCAAACTTTGCCAAAAACGCTTTATACAAAAAGGCAATTAAAATCGAAAGTATTCCCATACAAACAATTCCTGACACATTGCCCCATACCCCTTCTTTCCAGCTTCCAAAGGCAAATGGTAGAAGTAAATAGTTCGGTCCGGCTTCCGTAAATGAAAATATATGAAGGAAATACCATATCCCTCCCCAAAACAGTCCACCAAATAAACCAATTTGCACAAAATTTCTTGTTCCTATATGTTCTTGACTCACATCAACACCTCCGCTCAATAGTATGCCCGAAACTATTTTGAACCATGTTTAAATACTGCGAAATTTGTCTATAAAAAGAATAAGAAATGTCCGACTCTCGTAACATTTTTCCTTGTCATATACTTGTATTTGTCGATAAAATAAAGGAAACTCGGTGATTGTCTTATTTCAAAATGACAGAACCCAGTATGACAATTGCCTCTTTTTCTACATAAGAGAGAAACAAATACAGGTTGGTGTTAACATGGCAGAAGAGTCAAAACAAATATATGGCGGGCAAGCAGTCATAGAAGGAGTTATGTTTGGCGGTAGAGAATATACTGTTACAGCGGTTCGTCGTAAAGATAAATCGATTGAATTTTATCGATTACCACGCGTTCGTAATAAAGCATTATCTATCCTAAAAAAAATTCCATTTTTACGAGGGATTGCCGCTATTGTGGATGCAAGCGCGAACGGGGCAAAACATTTAAACTTTGCTTCAGAACGATTTGATGTTCACCCAGAAGAAGATGAACAAATTGCAAATAAAAAAGAAGAACAATCGAAGTTAACGATGGTATTAGGAGTTGCAGCAGTTGGCGTTTTATCTTTCATATTCGGTAAAGTCATTTTCACAGCAGTTCCTGCATTACTAGCTGAATTAACGAGACCGATTTTCCCATCTCATACAGGGCAAATCATTGTCGAAAGTGTTATTAAGCTCATGTTATTATTGAGCTATATATACTTTATTTCTTTAACGCCACTCATTAAGCGGGTATTTCAGTACCATGGTGCGGAGCATAAAGTAATTAATGCCTATGAGAATAATCTTTCATTGACTGTAGAAAATGTGCAAAAACAAACTCGCCTTCATTATCGCTGTGGCAGTAGCTTTATTATATTTACAGTCATTATCGGAATGTTTGTTTATTTCCTTGTCCCTACAGATCCACTTTGGGCCAGAGTGGTAAACCGAATTTTATTAATCCCTGTCGTTCTCGGCATTTCTTTTGAAGTGTTACAATTTACGAATCGATTACGCGATATTCCAGTATTACGCATACTTGGATATCCCGGATTATGGCTACAACTATTAACAACGAAAGAACCAACAGATGATCAAGTGGAAGTAGCTATTGCATCGTTTGAAGAATTATTACGTTTAGAAAACAAACAATAATTATTTAAAAATGGTGTTCAACTCCTTTCCTCATCGTTAATATACTAATTTTAATATATGTTTTTAGGAGGTGTTCCTTATGAACGGTCGTTCGTTTACTTTCGCTATATTTGTGCTTATTATCGGATTAGCAATATTCGGCCTTGTTTCATCTGTCATTACAAACCCAATGGGAGTGTTAAGAAATATTGGTATTATGTTGGCTGTCGTTGGTATCTTTTATTTACTCTACAAAATGTTTACAAACTCTAGCGGTTCAGCAAATTCGCAAAGCTCATATAAGCGCGCTGCAAAACAATCGAGCCGCAAGCATGGGAAACAAAATGTAGCACCCCTAAGCAATTCTTTCTTTAAATCAAACGCTTCTAATGACAAAGGGAAAAAAGGGAATCTTTCTTCTTTAAAGCGAAAAAGAAAACAATCTCATTTAACTGTCATTGAAGGTAAAAAAAACAAAAAGAAAGACCGTGCTTCCTTTTAGGAAATACGGTCTTTCTTTATATTTTGCAGTACTTCTTTCAAACTTTTATCTTTCATACTTTCAATTCGAAGGTGATGATTTTCAAATGGTAAATTACGTGTTACATCATTCGGTACAACAACGCACGTTAATCCCGCTGCAATCGCTGCTTTTAATCCGTTTAACGAGTCTTCAAATACAACTGCTTCAGACGAATCTACTCCTAAATCTTCTATTGCTACTCGGTAAAGTGCTGGATCTGGTTTTACCTTCTCAACATCTTCTCTCGTTTTAATGACTTCAAAATAATCTCGAATTTGTAGTTCTTCCAAAAAAGGAATCACCCATTCTTTAGATGAACTGGAAGCTAATGCGATTTTTAATCCCATTTCTTTCGCTTCTTGTAAGTATTCTTTTACTCCGTCACGAGCTTCTGGTGTTTTCATTTTTTCTTTATGTAAAATTTTCACTTTTTCTTTTAATGCATGCTTGTTAAACTTCTCTTTTAATTGCTCATTTAAATATGCATACAGTACATCGTCTGTCGTTCCAATACATTTTGCAAATTCCTCTAAAGGTAAATCTCCACCGTACTCACGAACGGCGTCTCTGAAAGAGTGAAACCATATTGTTTCTGTGTCCACAATTAATCCATCAAAATCAAAAATAATTGCTTTCATAATTCTCCCATCCTTTTCGATTGAAATAAAAAAGGAAACGACATACGTTCCCCTTAATTACTTTTCTCTTCATTTGCCTTTTGAACACCACGAAGTGTTTCCACTCGAACCTCATCTTGTTCAAAGTATTGCACTAAATCACCAATGCGGTCAATTGCTTCCCAGCTTAAATGATGTTCAATTCCTTCTACATCATTGTAAATCTTACTTTCATCCACACCGATAATACGCATAAATTGCTCTAACAATTCATGACGATATACGAGACGTTCTCCAATTTTTTTACCTTTTGATGTTAATACAAGCCCTCTATATTTTTCATAAATTAGATATTCATCTTTGTCTAATTTTTGCACCATTTTTGTTACAGAGGATGGATGTACACTAAGCGCTTCAGCAATATCAGATACGCGGGCATAACCCTTTTCATCAATTAACAAATAAATTTGTTCAATATAATCTTCCATACTAGGGGTAGGCATCGGTTTCCTCCATCCAATTTCATTTTGCTCATTCCGTACGAAGCAATCAATAAAATGATACACCAGAAAGAATAACGTGACAAGTTGAAAACAAGCCTAAATATATAAAACAAAAAAGAATCTGTATTTGTATACAGACTCCTCTTAAGTAAAGTATTGTATTTCTGCATCAGGAAAAAACTCATGTATATAACCTCTTATCGTTTCTTCTAATACTTCCGCTTCATCTTTTTTATATACGTATTTCCCGATTCCATATCGTCCCCATTTATATTTACGCTTCTCTTCATCCATTTCAAGTTTCGTATTCGGATAACGCTCTTGAATGACTTTTTTTGCAGGCTTTGTAAAGCGATGTTGAATTAATTCAAACGTTAAATTCGGTATCGACAAATCTTTTAGTGCATTGTACAGTCGCTCAAATAGTTCACGATATCCTTCTTCCCATCCTTCATGCATATAAAGTGGTGCAACTATAAATCCAAGCGGATAACCCGCGCCTGCTACTTTACGAGCCGCTTCAATTCTTTCTTCAAACGGTGACGTCCCCGGCTCAAAATTTTTAATTACATACCGTGAATTAATACTAAACCTGAAACGAGTTTTCCCGTTATGTTTTGCATCTAACAAATGATCAACGTGCGAATATTTCGTAACGAAACGTAAACGTCCATGCTCACTTTCTCCAATGAATTCGATCGCGCGCTTTAATGCATGTGTTAAATGATCGATCCCAACGATATCTGATGTACAAGCAGCTTCAAACCTTGTTATTTCAGGTGCTCTTTCATCCATATATTGCTGTGCTTTCTCAAATATTTCTTCAAGATTCACATACACGCGAACATAAGGCTTACTCCCAAGTGTCGTTTGCAAATAACAATAATGACAATGCCCCATACACCCTGTTGCGAGCGGGATTGCATATTCAGCTGACGGTTTTGACGTATCGAACTTTAATGTCTTCCTTACCCCAACAACAAGCGTTGCCTTTGCATTACGGTACTTTTGCAAATCATTTTCACCTGGTAAATTTCTAATTTGATTATGGGATGTCGTTTCACGAATTTCTAATCCCATCTTCGTAAACTTCTCATATAGCTCTTTTCCAAGTGGATATTCAAGTGCCTTCGGTTCAAAGTAAACGATTTTTGGCATAAATGGTTTCATACGCTTCCCTCCTCTCGTTAGTATGGGGAACGTGGAAAAATTAAAACGCATTAAAGTTTTCCACGTTTTAACAGCCCTTCAAAAGGCTGTTTTTCTTCTGTCTAATTTTACAAATTGAAAAATTTCATAAAGAAAATAAGAAAAATGCAAAATAATTAAAGTTAATTGTTGACGTGATGCTTTTATTATCGGTATCATAAATCTTCGTGAGCAATTATTTTTCGTTATACGATTTTTTTATTATTACTGAATTTTTGAGAGGAGAAATTAGATGTCAGTTAAGAAGAAAACGCAAGTACGCACCGGCAAAATGGTACGTGAACTAATGTTAGCAGACGAAGATGTAAATGCTTCGCTAATTATGGTATATAGTGAAAACGGTGTAAACGCAGAAATTAAAATCGAGGGCTTAACGCCGAAATGTAACGAAGAATTATTTTTGAGCGGAAACGTGGATTGGAACAAGAGTGTTATTTATAAAATTGTTGATTTCACTGGAAACGCTGAAGTTGGTAAAGTTACATTAACAGCGATGAACAAAAATAATGTTTCTCTAGAAATAGAACGCGTTATGTGGAGTAAAGAAAATAAAGAGGCTGCTGAACAAGAAGAAACAGTTGTAGAAGCTACTCCGAAAAAAGAAGTAATTGTAGAAGCTCCAAAAGCAGTTACACCTGCTCCAAAGCCTGTTACACGTGTGGAAACACCTGCTATAGCACCAACACCTAAGCCTACTCCGGCACCGAAGCCAGTAAGTGTAGAAGCAGCTGTGGAATTATCTACTCCAGCACCTGTGAAACGAGAAGTACCAACTCCAGTTACAAAGCAAGAGACAACGCCGGTCGCGCCTGCAAAACCGAAGCAACCTGCTTTGACTGAAACAAATTCAAAACTACAAGAAAATTATGTGAAACTCGTGAAAAAGACAATTGAAGTTTGTCAAGATTACGAGCTTGGCATCGACATAGATGATTCTATTGAAAGCTTAAAAGAAGAACTACAAAGCCAAGGTATTAGCGTTACATTTGACAAAGAAATTATGGACGTTGTCAATCGCCTTCGTTCTTTACAAGATAAAGGAATCAAAGTAGAAAAAGTACTTAATTTACTATAAAAAATAAGAGGCGGCAATTGCCACCTCTTATTTTTTATAATTCCATTCTTTACTTTCATACTTTTCTTTTGCCAATGTTTGCACTTCACGTAATTGTTCTTCTGTTAATTCATACGGAACAAGCTCTACATCTAATCCTTTTTCAAACCCAACCTCAAACGCTTTAATTAACTGCTCGATTGTAAACGTACGGTCTGTTAATTCATTAATTGCTACCGCTTTAGAAGAGAACATACTCTTCATACGTTCTTTTACACGTTCATTCGGGAATAAAAACAGATCATATAACTCATCTAAATCTATTTCTAACGGAATCGACCCGTGCTGTAAAATAACACCTTTTTGACGTGTTTGCGCACTACCTGCGATTTTTCTTCCTTCTACTACAATTTCATACCAAGACGGCGCATCAAAACATACGCCTGAGCGTGGATTTTTTAAATTTTCACGATCTGCTTCTGTTTTGGGAACTGCATAATACGCTTCTAGCCCTAATGCTTTAAAACCATCTAGTAAACCTTGCGAAATAACACGATACGCTTCTGTAACTGTTTTTGGCATATTCGGATGATCTTCAGACACAATAACACTGTACGTTAATTCTTTATCATGTAGTACACCCCTACCGCCTGTTTGACGACGAACGAATCCATATTTCTTTTCGTTAACTACATCCATATTAATATCTTTTTCAACACGTTGGAAATACCCGACTGTTAATGTTGGTACTTCCCATTCGTAAAAACGAATGGTTGGTGGCATTTTCTTTTCACTTTGCCAATTTAATAAACATTCATCTAACGCCATATTAAATGCCGGTGAACATTGACCAGAGTTAATATAACACCATTTTTCTTTTCCCATCCTGCACCTCATATAACCAATTATTTTTCACATTCTCTAGTCTACCAAATTCGACAAAATTTGTGAAAGAATACGAAATTTCTTCTTATATACAAATGAATCTGTTGCATAAATACATACGGGCATTATAATATTGAAAGTAGGATAAGAAAAAAGGGAGCGATAGAATCGTGTCAACAACTTGGATTATTTTATTAGCCGTAATCGTAGCGTTCATCGGTTACACTGTATGGATGTATTTCTATCAGAAAAAATTAATTACAACACTTTCAGAAGAAGAGTTTCGCGCTGGCTACCGTAAAGCACAGCTTATCGATATTCGCGAAGCAGACGAATATACTGCAGGGCATATTTTAGGCGCACGTAACATTCCATTATCACAAATTCGCCTTCGTCATAAAGAACTTCGTAAAGATCAACCAGTTTACTTATACTGTCAAAGCGGATTCCGTACTGGTCGTGCGGCTCAATACTTAAAGAAACAAGGCTACAAAGATTTCTACCAATTACAAGGTGGATTCAAAACGTGGACTGGAAAAATTAAAAAGAAATAATAACATACAAAAACTAGCTGAATAATTCAGCTAGTTTTTTCATTTGAAAACTTTCCACGTTATTCTCACACATTTTGACAAAACTTCTTTTATAAACGCAAAAAAGACCCCTATCATTCTCACGCCCAAATAAAAAGGTTACGCGAATAACAGAAGTCATATTTATAACATAGTTTGTGAAAAGCTTTTCAGGTCAAGATTTTTTCATTCTTATTATTTTCCCTTTATAATAAGGAGAGAGGTGATACATATGGCCAATATAAAACAAATTGCAAAAACCGCTGGTGTATCCATATCAACTGTTTCTCGTGTCCTGAATAATCACCCTTACGTAAAAGAAGAAAAACGTAAGCGTGTTCTAGATGCTGTTGAAGAATTGAACTATGCCAAAAATATAAATGCTATTCATTTAATAAAGGGAAAAACATATACGATCGGCGTTATGCTCCCTTTCATTAACCTTCCATACTTCAGTACCATTATTGAAGGAATCGGAAACGAAGCGTTAGCTGCTGGCTATCACATTAATTTATGTCAAACGAATTACGATAGTATTGAAGAAATTCGTGTTCTTGAAATGATGAAAATGAAACAATTCGACGGGATGATTATTTGCTCTCGAACGAGTTCATGGGAACAAATTGAACCTTTCGCAAAATTTGCTCCTATTATTTCATGCGAAAAAATGAAGCACCCCCTCATTTCATCTGTCTACGTAGATCATTATGAAGGCTTCCGTCTCGGCACCGCCTATTTACTCAATAAAGGCCATGAAAAAATCGGGATTTGTTTAGCAAGAAAAACAAGTGTAAATTCTATGGAACGTGAAAAAGCGTTTGCTGATACACTTCGTAACGAAGGCAAAACGTTACATCCCGAATGGATTTTTCATCAATGCTATACAATGCAAGACGGTGCACAAATACTCCATCGTATTGTAAACATGAAAAATCGTCCAACCGCTATTTTTACAGCTAACGATCAAGTTGCAGCTGGTTTATTAACAGAGGCTCGAAAGCAAGGTCTTCGAGTACCCGAAGATCTTGCTATCCTCGGATTTGATAATCATGAAATTTCAAAGGCGTTAGAAATTTCAACAATTGAACATCCCGGTCTCGAAATGGGCTCACATGCGTTTTCTTTATTCCATAAACAAATCCAAAGCGAGCAAATTATCGGGAATGCAAAAGAGCTTTCATTCCATTTAATTGAACGAGATACTATCTAAAAAGAGCGTTACCTATAGCGCTCTTTTTCAGCTCTTCACCTATTGACTTTATATTTTTACTCGCATATAATGGACCTAACGAACGGTAGGTAGGGGATGAAAATGACAGCAAACCGCATTAAAGCTGTAGCACTTTCTCATTTCGCACGCTACGGCTACGAAGGAACTTCATTAGCAAATATTGCTCAAGAAGTCGGGATTAAAAAACCATCAATTTACGCACACTTTAAAGGAAAAGAAGAGCTATATTTTATATGCTTAGAATCCGCTCTTCAAAAAGATTTACAGAGCTTCACAGGCGATATCGAAAAGTTTTCCAATTCGTCTACTGAAGAATTGCTCTTACAGCTACTAAAGGGCTATGCAAAACGATTTGGTGAAAGTGAAGAATCAATGTTTTGGTTACGAACTTCTTATTTTCCGCCTGATGCATTTCGCGAACAAATTATTAATAAAGCAAATGTACACATTGAAAACGTCGGAAAACTTTTATTCCCTGTATTTAAAAGAGCAAGCGAACGAGATGAGTTGCATAACATTGAAGTAAAAGACGCCTTAGAGGCTTTTCTATGCTTACTTGACGGTCTTATGGTTGAACTACTATACGCAGGTTTAAATCGTTTTGAGACACGTTTAGACGCTTCTTGGAAAGTATTTTGGCGTGGACTTTCAAACTGACGGATTGCTCTTTTGCAATGCGTCGTTTTTAAGCCCTTTACCTAACGACTGGTAGGAAGGAGAACTGACATATGGCATGGATTTATGTAATCTTAGCTGGTATTATTGAAATCTTTTGGGTAATTGGACTAAAACACGCGGAGGCACCACTTGAATGGGCTGGTGTTGCGTTATTAATTACAATTAGTTTCGTCTTATTATTTAGAGCTTATAAAGATTTACCTGTTGGTACTGTATACGCAGTCTTCACTGGAATTGGAGCTGGTGGAATCGTTCTTACAGAAATTTTCGTTTTCGGAGAGCCATTCTCTATCGTAAAAGTATTATTAATTGGTTTAATCTTCTTTGGCGTAATTGGTTTAAAACGAGTAACAGAAGAAAAAGAAGCGAAGGAGGCCGCATAAAATGGCTTGGGTATTTTTAATTCTAGCTGGTATTTGTGAAATTATTGGTGTACTCTTTATGAAAGTAGCCACTGAAAAGAAAGGCTGGGCACCAAAAGTTATTTTAATCGCTAACTTCGGCGTAAGCTTCTTCTTCTTATCCCTTGCGATGAACACATTACCGATGGGAACTGCTTACGCGATTTGGACTGGAATCGGAACTGCCGGAAGTGCACTTCTAGGCATCCTTATTTTCCGCGAATCAGCGGATTGGCGTCGTCTTGCTTTCTTAAGCTGCATTCTATGCGGCGCTGTTGGCTTAAAACTATTGAGCTAACGTGAGGTGAATGTCATGTGGAAAGAAAAAGGGAAGCAACTGTTAGCATGGATCACGCTTAGTATCGTCATTCTATTACAAATCAGTTTTCACATAATAGAATGGTTGTTTCATAAAATAGTATCCATTCTCACATTCCTTCCTAACTTGACACTTGAAATGATATCAATCGTTTGGTCCATTATTGCCTCCATTACAATCGTCATTATATGGAATATCGCCAAGCTATGGAATAAGTTATTTAAAAAGGACAGTTCTTCTGAAAAAGAGTAACTGTCCTTTTTTATATTCATTCAGACTTTCTGTAGAAGTTTGATGTGATAAGACAAAGAAGACCAACTATGACAATACTTATACCAATCCCTTTATGCAAATTAGGAAATGGTGATGGGATATCTGAATAGAAATTTGCTAATATGAGACCGATTGAAACGAAAAGTACCCCTATTCTATATAACCATCTTCTTTTGTTCATCATTCTCCCCCTAACATTTTTCATACACTCCTTTCTTTTGGGCATACTACCTAAAAAAGGAGTGAATAATATGCAAAACTCTATACATAAGCAGATTTTATTTTTATTTTTCCTCTTTCTCATTCTTGTTATCATTTTCAGCTTTATATTACATACTCCAAAAGATGTTGTACCGAGTAATCTCTCTGTTTATAAACTTTTACTTTCCTATTGTCGTTATTGAATAAGGTGCCTTATATAGGGCACCTTTTAAAATTCTCTTTTTTCATATAGCTTTACCGAAGCAAGTACAGATAAAAGCAACATACAAATAGAACAACTTAACAATACTCCATTATGTAAATGAATTTGTTCTATATTAACTTGAAAGAACATTTCTATAATAACAATCGGTGCCATTAGTATAAAAAGCGTAATAAAAATAGATTTTTTATATCCTAGCCAAAACGATATCGGTAAGACAAGACTTAAATATATAAAAACAAAGCCAGTAATCGTAACTAATGTTGTCGTTATAAATTCAAAAGTTCCACCTTCAAACTGATTGATTACTAAAGGACTAGACACTATCATACTTATAATAAAAACAATAAATGCCATTATGTATTTTGCTACTACAATTTCTTTTTTTGCTAGCGGTAAACTATTTAACATTACTTCACCATCATATTTTTTATCATCATTAAATGTTTTTAAAATTGCTATAACTGGAATTATAGCTGACATAATTACGTAAAAGCTTTTAACATCTGTTAATGTCATATACAAGAAAAGAGGGTATATTAAGTACCATATTAAATGCTTCCATTGCATGATAAAATCCTTTATTATGAGTTGCCTCACGATTACTCCTCCCCTCATAAATCACGCTCATTATATAAGCTAACTGAAAGCAACATGGACATGATATACAAAAGAATGAGTCCTGCTATAAAACAAATATTTACGACTAGACTCGTGTTCCAAGCATTTTCTACATCTAACCAGACGTTACTTACAATCAGTCCACTTAAATACCCCAACGCAAGTCCAGCGAACGGAGCAATTTGTTTTGCACTGTTATATCCTACTGAAAATTCAATCGGAAGTACAATTATGCTACAAACAACCCCACCTGTTATACCACCGAGAATTTCTCCCCACAGCATAAATCCAGTCATATGCTCATTTTGTAGCTGTATGAAACCAACCACTAGGGAGAAACATCCACCTAGAGCAACTAAAATACTTACAAATATGTATTTCCCTATGACAAGATCTTTACGGTCAAACGGTAAACTATTTACTATCAGTTCACTTTTATTTTTCCCCTCATAACTCATTGACAGTATCATGCCAAGAGCAGGTACAAACATACTAAATGTCATCAAAAAACTATCACTACTAAAATCAACAATGAGCAGGAACAAAAAACATATAAGATAAACAAACCCTAACTTTCTTTGCATCATCATATCTTTTAAAACTAATTGCTTGATCATGTTTTGCACCTCCTAATATGAAAATGTCCCATCTATAACTCTGCCTCCTGAAACATTTTCATTGAGAGGAACATTGATATGAATATACTCACTAATACTCCAATACCAAGAACACCCATTGCTTGTGTAGCCTCTTGAGAGTGAAGTACTTTTAACATAATTGTTTTATCACCAAAAATATTGCACATAAGACCAATCATACCTATTAAAGGAAACAGCATAATCAAATTCAAGACTGTAATAACTTTATATCCCCCAATGTAATTAGTCGGTATCGTTACTACACAATAAATCAAAGTTGCTACTATCGCTGAAAACACTGCATATCCAGGCATGACTATATCCCTGTCCAATAAAATATTTCCTAATATTACGACTATAAAAGTTACACTTAAACCAGCCATAATAAATAATGTGCTTGAAATATATTTAGCTATAATTATCTCTTTTCTCGTTATAGGTAAACTCACTAATACTTTTTCCGCTTTACTTTTCTCGTCATAATAAAAAGAAATATATATAATCGTACTACATGTTATAAATAATCCTATTGCAATCCCCATTGGTTCGACGGAATTCTTAAAAACAGATAAAATAGGGATTAAAAAATAAAAAGGAAACATCTTCTTCTGTAAAAAAAACTCCTTCAAAATCAACTGTTGCATATGAATTCTCCTCTCTATAAATCACGCGTTTCATAAATTTTAATTGTAAGAAGCATAGAAACGATATAGACACTAGCTAATATAATTCCTCCAATTATAAATACACCAATATGCAGCGGATTCATAATCCACTCAATGAATGAAGGTGCTGTTTCATCCAATCCATCTCCTATGAATATCCAAGCAATTCCACCAACTACCATTGATGCTCCTGACACTATACTCCGTGCTATCTGTGACCTTGTAACATAATAACTAGGAAGGAATATTACAACAAAAAATATGGCGTAAACAGCTCCATTTATTACTTCATACCATGAAATCTCAATATATAGATTAAGGTGGTATGTACCGATATCCGCAATAAAAGTAATACCTCTTATAAGAAAAACAATCAACATAGTAGAAATCATGCCCCCTACAATGAATATCGCACAGGAAATATATCTAGCAATTATGATATCCTTTCTACTTAGCGGTAAACTATTCATCATAATGTCACTTGTATTCCGTTCATCTATTATGATTAATATAATAACTGAGGAAAGAGTTATAAATAAACAACTCATAGGAAACAGCATTCCCTCACCGGGTTCAAATAAAAAGAATATAAAGGGTATAATAAAGTATACGAACCATATCCCCCGAAAAAAGAACAAATCTTTATAGATTAGCTGACGCATAGGCACCTCTCCCTTTCGCGGTGTAAACGATGATATCATCTAATGTAGGCTTTTCTAGTACAACCTTATTTCCAAACCAGTCGATAATTGCTTGTCTATCCTTTGCTAAACCTTCAAAACCAAATTTATTTTTTCGTAGTCCAACAAATAGCTCTTTTCCTTCTCGATCTAATAAATCGTTACTTCCTTTTACGATTACGTAGTTTTCCATTAAATCGTCTTTCTCACCAGTAAATATAATTTCTCCATCGTTGATGAACGTAATATAATCTGCGATACGCTCTAAGTCTGTTGTAATATGAGTTGAGAATAATACAGATACTTCATCTTCCATTACAATTTCTTGCAGCATATCAAGTAATTCACTTCGAACAACTGGATCTAATCCTGCTGTCGGTTCGTCCATAATGATAAACTCCGCGTGGTGCGAAAGTGCGATGGCAATCGCAAATTTCATTTTCATTCCTTTTGATAATTCTTTAATTTTTTTATACTTCGGAACTTGCAATCTATGCATATACGATTGATACTGCTCTTCATCCCACTTTTTATATAACGGTGCAATAATACGCTTCATTTGCTCACACGTTAAATCTTCGTAATAATGATTTTCATCATATACAAAGCCGATATTTTGCTTTATTTCCTTTTCGGCTTTCTTGTTGTCCTTGCCAAAAATTTTTATATCGCCGCTATCTTTTCTAATTAAATTCATAATCATTTTGATCGTCGTACTTTTCCCGGCCCCGTTCGGTCCGACAAATCCCATAATATATCCGCGTGGTAATGTAAAACTTATATTTTTTACTGCAAAATCTTCATAACTTTTACATACGTTTTTTAACTCTAACATCTCTTATTCCCCCTCATATAAACACGCAATCATCTGCTGTAATTCTTCAAGTGAAAGCTGTAACGCTTTACTTTCATTTACAATCTCTTCCGCTTTGCTTTCCAATAGACGAAGCCTTTGTTCTTTTAATAGTTCATTATTTTTACGTGAAACATAAGTCCCCTTCCCAGCAACAGTTTCTATATATCCTTCTTTCTCAAGCTCCTCGTACGCACGCTTCGTAGTAATTACACTAATCTGTAATTCCTTTGCTAAGCTACGAATAGACGGTAATTGGTCTCCACCCTTTAAACCACCATTTAAAATAAGCTGGCTTAATTGTTTTCTTATCTGTACATAAATAGGGTCTTGGGAAGAATTCGAAATAATAATATTCATGTTTTCCTCCAGTGTGTATATACTGTATATACCTTATATACACAGTATATACACATCATCCTATTTTTGGCAAGAAAAAAAGACCAACATTTTCCTGTTGGTCTTTCGTATATGTATCACTTTTCAAAGCGATCTAACATCTCATCTCTCATTCCGAAACTCACTACCGCAATTCCTACATACATAAACAGAAGGAACGCCGGATGAACTGTGTTGTACCAAGTGCTATCAACAATTAAATAAATCGTTAATGCCACAACAAGAACAAACGCTAAGATAAACATATAAAAGTGTCTTGTACTACCCATGATAAACTCCTCTCTTCTCACTTCACCATTCAACAGTATATTTTATCGAATAATTCGATATGACTCAAGGTTAACTTTCTGTTATGTAATCAAGTTCCACCTTTACAATGTCCTCACATGCTATTGAAATGATCGTTCCTTGCTTATCAATTGCCGTCACTTCTCTATTATCCATTACACGATGCGCTACTCTTTCTAACACTTTTCCTTGGTCTCGATAGCAAAATTCTTTTACATCTTTAATTGTTTCTCCATTTTCTAAATGGTATACCATTCTATAACATCGATATCCCACACTTTCACCCCCGTCTTGCTCGTTTTTTCACATATACATAAAAATGAGTAATTTTTGCCTCATCACATCTTCTTAATTTCAATAAAATTCTAACAAAAATAAATACTTTTATCAAACTGACTTTTTCAACAAAATCACCTATAAAACTGCCTCATTACACCATTATGAAACAAAAAATATAAATTTTTAACATTTTCTTCACCACTTCTGCATAAAGTGAAACTTTAATCAGTGGGTGTTTTTGTTCATCTCTACTGATTACCAGGCCACAAATTGCGGAACAAATTCTCCATACAAAAAAAAGAACTCGCATATAGCGAGTTCTTCCTTTGTTATTCTAATCAAACTTGTACAGGAGCTGGCTTTTCATAACGTAAAACTGGTTTACGTGCAGCCATCGTTTCGTCTAAACGTTTAATGACTGTTGTATGAGGTGCTTCTTGTACAACTTCTGGATTTTCTTCTACTTCTTTAGCGATTTGAATCATCTTATCAATGAAACCGTCTAATGTTTCTTTTGATTCTGTTTCCGTCGGCTCAATCATAATACATTCTTCCACATTTAATGGGAAGTAAATTGTCGGTGGATGGTAACCGAAATCAAGCAGGCGTTTTGCGATATCTAATGTACGTACACCAAGTTTCTTTTGACGACGACCTGATAATACAAACTCATGCTTACAATGTCTATCGAACGGAAGATCATAGAATGGTGCTAATCTTCTCATCATATAGTTCGCATTTAATACCGCATACTCCGTTACTGCACGTAATCCATCTGGACCCATAGAACGAATGTATGTGTATGCACGAACGTTAATTCCGAAGTTACCGTAGAATGGTTTTACGCGCCCAATTGCTTCTGGACGATCATAGTTAAAGCGATAGCCATCTTCCGTTTTCTCTAAAATTGGTTTTGGTAAGTACGGAATTAAATCAGCTTTCACACCTACTGGACCAGAACCTGGGCCACCGCCGCCGTGAGGGCCTGTAAATGTTTTATGAAGGTTTAAATGCACAACGTCAAATCCCATATCTCCTGGGCGCGCTTGGCTTAATACCGCATTTAAGTTTGCACCATCATAGTATAATTTACCGCCTGCGTTATGGACGATTTCTGCCATTTCTAAAATATTTTCTTCGAATAAACCTAATGTATTAGGGTTTGTTAACATAAGTGCTGCTGTTTCTTCATTTACAACACGTTTTAAGTCTTCTAAGTCAACAAGACCATGTTCATTTGATTTTACCGTAATTGTTTCAAAACCAGCTACAGTTGCAGATGCTGGATTCGTTCCGTGAGCAGAGTCAGGAACAATTACTTTCGTACGGTTAAAGTCACCATTTGCTTCATGGTATGCACGAATTAACATTAAGCCTGTCCATTCTCCGTGTGCACCAGCTGCTGGTTGTAATGTAACAGTATCCATACCTGTAATTTCAATTAAATGCTCTTGTAAATCGTACATTAATTCCATTGCACCTTGTACTGTCTTTTCATCTTGCAACGGATGAATATTTGCAAATCCTGCGAAACGAGCTACACTCTCATTAATTTTCGGATTATATTTCATCGTACAAGATCCAAGTGGATAGAATCCAGAATCAACGCCGTGGTTACGGTTTGAAAGTGCTGTATAGTGGCGCATAATATCAAGTTCAGATACTTCTGGTAGCTCTGCATCTTCTACTCGAATATAATCGCTCTCAAATACATCTTCTAGTTTCACTTCTTCTACATCTAATTTTGGTAAGCTATATCCTATGCGTCCTTCTTTACTCACTTCAAAGATAAGTGCTTGGTCTTGGTTCTTCATTGGATAGCCCCCATTTCGTTTACAAGTGTGTCAATTTCCTCTTTTGTACGAAGCTCAGTTACTGCTACAAGCATATGGTTCTCATGCTCTTTATAATCACGGCCTAGATCGTAACCGCCGATAATATTCTTTTGTAATAATGCATCGTTTACTTCTTTCACTGGACGCTTACAATCTACAACGAACTCATTGAAGAATGGACCAGCAAATGTTACAGTGAAGCCTTTCGCTTCGAATTGACGTTTTGCGTATTGCGCTTTAGAAATGTTTTGACGTGCCATTTCTTTCACACCTTGTTTACCAAGTGCCGTCATTGCAACAGAAGCTGCTAATGCATTTAACGCTTGGTTTGAACAAATGTTAGATGTCGCTTTATCACGGCGGATATGCTGTTCACGTGCCTGTAACGTTAATACAAACCCACGTTTCCCATCTGAATCTACAGTTTGTCCAACAAGACGTCCTGGAATTTTACGCATAAATGCTTTCGTTGTTGCAAAGTAACCACAGTGCGGTCCACCAAACTGCGTTGGAATACCAAATGGCTGTGCATCACCGATTACAATATCAGCACCAAATTTTCCTGGTGGTGTTAATGCGCCTAATGATAATGGATTTGAAGAAACGATAAATAATGATTTTTGTTGATGAACGATTTTTTCAATATCAGCTAATTTTTCAACTTGTCCGAAGAAGTTTGGATATTGAACGATTACACAAGCAACAGTATCATCTACTTCACTTTGTAATACGTCTAAATCTGTTACACCATCTTTATGATTAATTTCAACAACTTCAAGATGTTGACCTTTTGCATATGTTTCAAGTACTGCTCTTGATTCTGGGTGCACTGCACTAGATACAAGAATTTTCTTTTTACGAGTATGGCCAGCCGCTAGCATTGCCGCTTCAGCTAAAGCTGTACCACCGTCGTACATAGAAGAGTTTGCTACATCCATTCCTGTTAATTCACAAATCATTGTTTGGAATTCAAAAATTGCTTGTAATTCCCCTTGTGAAATTTCCGGTTGGTATGGCGTGTAAGCTGTATAAAATTCTGAGCGAGAGATAACATGATCTACGATTACTGGAGCGTAATGGTCGTATACGCCTGCCCCTAAGAAAGAAGCATACTCTTTTAAGTTAGCATTTTTACTAGCCATTTGAGATAACTCTTTTAAAAGCTCTGGCTCTGATTTTGCTTCTTTAATTTTTAAATCCCCTTTAAAACGAACACTCTCTGGAATATCAGAGAATAACTCATCGATCGTTTGAACGCCGATCGTTTGTAACATTTCTTTTTTGTCTTCTTCTGTCATTGGAAGATAACGATGCAACATGAAATCTACCCCTCTCCCCGTTACTTTGAACGTTTATAAAATGGTGTTGGAACAACTACTGCTTTGACGCGTTTATTACGAATTTCAATTTCTACTTCTGTATCAACTGCTGCGTATTTTACATCAATTAGTGCTAAACCAATGCTTTTCTTTAACGTTGGAGATTGTGTACCACTCGTTACTTCCCCGATTTTTTCTTCTCCAATAAATACAGGGTAATGCGTACGAGGAATTCCACGTTCGATTACTTCGATGCCGACTAACTTACGAGGCGCACCGTTTTCTTTTTGCTCTTTTAAAGTCGCTTTCCCAAAGAAGTCTGCTTCTTTATTTGGTTTTACCGCAAAGCCAATCCCAGCTTCAACCGGTGTAATATCTTTTGATAATTCTTGACCGTAAAGTGGTAATGTTGCTTCGAAACGAAGTGTATCACGAGCACCTAAACCACATGGTTTTAAGCCCTCTTCTGCTCCAACTTCAAGAAGTTTCTCCCAAAGTTTTGCAGCATCTTCACTCTTACAGTAAATTTCAAATCCATCTTCACCTGTATAACCTGTACGAGATACAAGTGCTGGAATTCCATCTACAAGAATATCGTTTTTAAATTTAAAGAACTTAATTTCTTTCAAATCTTCTGACACAACTTTTTGTAAAATGCCTTCTGCTTTTGGTCCTTGAATTGCAAGCTGTGCAACTTCACTAGAAACATTGACTACTGTCGCATCGCCAATTACATGGCTAGCTAACCATTCATAATCTTTCTCGATATTTGATGCGTTGATAACTAATAAATAGTCTTCTTCACCACGTTTGTAGATTAATAAATCATCTACTGTACCACCATTTTCGTAGCACATTGCTGTATATTGTGCGCCCCCTACCTTTAAGGTAGATACGTCATTTGTAACAACACGTTGTAAAAATGCTAAACTATCTACACCTTTTACCTCAACTTCTCCCATATGAGACACATCGAACAAACCTGCCGCTGTACGTACAGCTTCATGTTCTTCTTTAATGCTTGAAAATTGAACTGGTAACTCCCAACCACCGAAGTCGATTGTTTTCCCACCATACTTCGCGTATACATCAAATAACGGTGTACGTTGTAATGTAATCATGATCTCTCCCCCTTATGCTCTGACAAATCAATAAAAGTTGTTACTCATTTCTAAACATTTTCATTCTAAAAAGATAGGATATACGGAATCTCATTATATTTTTTTATGAAAGCGTAAATAAAAAATCACTTTCTTGGATAAAATACGAAAGATTCCACACATTTCACACCATTATCCTAACATTATTCGCTATATTTCATCAATATTCTAGCATAAAAAATAATTTAGAATTTTTTACGCTTAATCTTATTACATACAGTTTTTAAGATTTAGTCCTTTATCTTTACTTATTGTTTACCTTTCAGTAAGTGTAATAGCGCCTTATTACAAGGCTTATATAGTAAAGATTTTTTCATAATTACTTTAGTTTATAAAAGGTGGGAGAGTCGTAATGAATGTCGATATTTCCATAGATCGAACGTGGCAAAACAATTTTTTAAATAGAATTGATGAAGATGGTCCTTGGACAAACTGGGATTTATATCATTTAGCTTATGAAACAGAAAAATCATTACTTATTCCTACTTTTGATGGATTACAAGCACCGAAACATTTATCCCATTTCACACCACTTCCTCATCAATTAGAAGTCGCTCAAAATGTTATTGAACAAATGAATGGTAAAGCGATTCTAGCAGATGAAGTAGGACTTGGAAAAACGATTGAAGCTGGACTTATTTTAAAAGAATATATGGTCCGCGGCCTTGTGAAAAAAGTACTTATACTCGTTCCAGCCTCTCTCGTATCACAATGGGCATACGAATTAAATACAAAGTTTTTCATTCCAGCTGTAGCTCAAAAGAAAAGCTACTCGTGGGAACAAGCCGATGTGATTGTATCATCAATTGATACTGCAAAACGTTCACCACATCGTGATATCGTTTTGAACTTAGAATATGACCTTATTATTATCGATGAAGCACATAAACTTAAAAATAATAAAACAAAAAACTATGAATTTGCACAGCGATTAAAAAAGAAATTTTGTTTATTATTAACGGCTACTCCTGTTCAAAATAAGATTGATGAAATTTTCAACCTCGTTTCTTTATTAAAACCAGGACATTTAGGCAATCAATCCAATTTTGAAGAATATTATGCTTCAAAAAATCGTTCAGCCGAATCTGATGAAGATTTAAAAGCTCTTATTAACAAAGTAATGGTCCGAAATCGGCGTCATAATACCGGGATTGATTGGCCAAAGAGACATGTACGTACAATTTTTGTTGAGTTTAATGAAGAAGAGCAAGCTCTATATAATGATATCGAAAATTGGCGAGGACAAGACGCCTTCACATCTGCTTTCTCATCATTAACTTTAAAACGGGAAGCGTGTAGTAGTCGCGAGGCCGTTTACTATTCATTAAAAAAACATGTAGAAAAACGACAGAAGGAAAATGAGAATTACGTAAAAGATCCGCATATTGATGTGCTAATGGACAAAATTAACCGTATTCCTTTTAACTCAAAAGCAAATAAAGCGCTAGAGCTTATAAAAGAAATTGACGATAAAGTCGTCATTTTCACAGAATACCGAGCGTCACAAATGTACTTACAATGGTTTTTACAACAGCACGGTATTTCTTCTGTCCCATTCCGCGGCGGATTTAAACGAGGAAAGAAAGATTGGATGAAGGAACTTTTCCAAAATCATGCGCAAGTGCTAATCGCAACGGAAGCTGGTGGTGAAGGAATTAACTTACAATTTTGTAGCCATATGATCAATTACGATTTACCATGGAACCCAATGCGCCTTGAACAAAGAATCGGACGTATTCACCGCCTTGGTCAAAAGAATGATGTTCATATTTATAACTTAGCTACAAAACACACTGTGGAAGAACATATTTTGAAACTGTTATATGAAAAAATTAATTTATTTGAGCGTGTGATCGGTGAACTTGATGAAATTTTAACGAGAATTAATATGAAAAACATCGACGCACACATTCAAGAAATATTTGCGCAATCAAAAAGCGAAGGAGAAATCCGAATTAAGATGGAAAACTTAACATCTATTATCGACTTTGCGAAGCGAAATGAAGCTGAGGTGCAAGGCTATGCAGCAACATGAAATTCATAATTACTTATACAATTTTTTTGAGGCGAATAACTGTGAAATTTTAGAACGTTCTCCTCATCTATTGGATGTGCAATTAACAATTGAGATGGATAAATTATTAATGAATCGCCCTTTTTATTGGCACTATCTTGAAAAAACAGGAGGCGTACCGAATCCGATGCGCCTTACTCTTATTACAAATCCAGAAAATGAAGAAAACGATGGTGAGCTTATCCACTACGGTTCACCACGTCTTCATCAAATTTTTCAAACGACAAAAGAATTAGGCTCTTACATACGCTTATATGAGGAAGTACGGCATAGCGGAGCGACACATACACCGCTCCATCCGTGGCTCGGTGTAAATATAAAAGTTTCCTATCAATGTGATCGAAAAAAAGATATCCTCCACTCCATTGGCATTCATCTTATTTCTGGCACAATGATTGCAAACTTTCATGAAACATTAACGAAAATTAAACTTACACCGAAAATACCTGACTTTTGTTTTACGCTCTCGCCTATTATTAAACCGCAAAGCGGTTTACAACGTATAGAGGATGCTTTAAAAAATATCATTGCAGAAGATGACCATACGTGGGCGAAAGAAGCAAGAGTGCGCTGGAATCACGATTTGGACCTTTTAAATCGTTTTTATGAAGAAAGTGATGAACTTCCCGAAAGCTATGAAATTGAAAAACAAGCTTTGCAAGAACAATATGAACCCCGCATTACAGTACAAATTATTAACGGTGGACTCTTTTATGTTACCGCGAATCATTTTCTAACTTAAAAAGCCCCTTCATTTTTGAAGGAGCTTTTTTGAATTATCCTCTATCGCCATTACGCTCTTGTTGTTTTTGCTTTGCCATACGTTTTTGATACGCACGATCCTTTGCACTCACATGATTTGCATCAGTTGGAAGATTTTCTTTTGAACGGCCAATTCCGTTGCTCATCTGTTTCACTCCTTTTATATCTTTCAAAATACACCCTTATTTTCAGCTAGAGACACCATCCTTATACAAAAAAATAAGAGTAGCCAATAGCTACTCTTACTCACTCACATATTTTTGAAACATATCATGGATGCCTTTATTTACGAGGTTCGAGATCTGCTCGTCAGATTTATTCGGATAACGATCACGCAATCTGATAGATGCCTTCACCATTAAATTTTCTAATACAGAACGGCCGCCTTCTCCATAAATAATTTCCGCATATTCAACAAGCCTTCCATCCTCTACTGTTGCTGGATTATGATTGAAGAAAAATTTACTCATTGCCTCCACCTCTCTCTTTTGATAACGTTTACATTTATATAAATTATTTATGTTATTTATTTCACAATATTGTATGCATGTATATTTAATTAGTTTCATTATAAAGCAACATATCGATAGTAAATATGTGATTTTCCGTCCATTTTGTGAACAAACTAAAAATGAAAGCGTTTCCTTTATTATATACTAAAAAAACTTACTACGCTAGGGGCAATTTTTTCAATCTACTAATCATATACTTTTTCTTTTTTCAATAAACCTTATACAATTTTCAGAAATTATATTATAAAATATATGTATGACTTAAGGAGGCTGTATATGAATCAAAATAAAAAAGCTATATTAGATCTTGTCTTTTATCTCGTAATCCCATTCCTCATTTGGAAATTCGCAAAACCTTATATCGATCCGTATTACGCGATGTTACTTTCCTCTGTTCCGGGAATTATTTATACACTGTATACCTTTAAAAAAGAAAAGCAGTTTAACGTGACAGGGTTCTTTATTTTAATTACACTCATTTCTAATACAACGGTAGATCTATTATCTGGATCAGCTGAACGAATGTTGTGGAACGATGCGTATTATCACATCGTACTCGGTATTATCGTTATATGTACAATTTTTATAAAAAAACCACTTATGTTATATTTCGCAGCAGATATTGCTGCACTGCAAGGCCATGACCGTGATAAAAGTCGTGAACTGTATCGTGATAGTCGTATCTATCCAGCATTGCAATATTTAACGCTCTTTTTCGGTCTCCAATTCATATTAAAAAGCTTCTTAAAAATTTATTTCATCTCTGTTTTCGGTGTAGATGGCTACGGTGAAATGAGAGCAATTATGACCGCTGTTGGATGGGGCATTTCCATTTGTATCGGAATTGGATTTGTCTGGGTGAACAATAAAATACATGCCGTTACAGAAGAAAAAGAGTCTATGCAGTAAATGAAAATCCCCTAGTAGTATGATGCTACTAGGGGATTTTCATTTTGCTACACATATTACGAAATCTTTAACTTGATTTTTTTCTTTTATTTTTTACGTTTTGATAAAACAAAGCAGCACTTAGCGGCATAACACCAAACCACTTATTCATAAATGGCTCTTTTTCAGCACGGCGTTGTTCTTTCTTTTGTTTACGATCTTCTTTTGGAGCATCCATATACGACACAAACTGTTGTGTCACAAAGCGAACATAATCATTAGTAGACATATTATCATCACCTCTACTTGATTAGTATGTCCACTTTCTTATTCATTAATCTTTTCTTTTAATTCATTCATAATTTGCTTTACAGACTTATTCGTCGTATCGATATGAATATGAGCCTCTTCATAATAAGCTCGGCGCGATTCGAATTTCATTACAAATGCATCTATATCTTTCTTCTGAAATAGTGGACGTGTCGTATCTTCACGAAGCCTTTCTGCAATTACATGTGGATCACAATATAAATACACGACAGTTCCATTTTCCTTCATCCACTTTCGGTTTTCCTCTCGCTCAATGATTCCGCCGCCAGTTGTAATGATTACATTTTCAACAGGTAGTGAACGTAACATCTCACTTTCATATTCCCGAAAAGCCATTTCACCTTCTTCGGCAAAAATATCACGAATCTCCTTCTCTTGCTTCTCTTCAATTTTTTGATCTGTATCTATAACATCCATATGAAGTTCTTTACTTAATGCTTTTCCAATTGTTGTTTTCCCAGCTCCCATATAGCCGGTTATGTATATAGATTTCATTTTCGTTCCTCTCAATCGTCATGTATTACTTGTTATTATAACGAAAGATGCTACTTTATTTAATAAAAAAACGTTTTGTTCTTCTTATACACTGAAGAACAAAACGTAACATACTCGCTTTATCTATAAGTACCTCTTCTCACCCACTGTGTTGCAATCCATTTCTCACCTTTCGTTACAGGTGCCCCTCCGTGTAACGTAAGCTCATTTAGTGATCGATCTTGATAGAAATACTCAAAGTATACTGCCATTCCCTTTCTAGGGTGCACAGAAAGATTTAATTTCGGAAAGAAAGTTTCTCCGCCTTCTTCTACATCATTTAAGTACATGACAAGCGTACTAATACGATTATTAGCAGCTGATCTACTATGTTCCGCAAAATAATCATAGTGTGCTTTATATTGTTGATCCACTTCATAATTTAAAATGTGTAATCCTTCTCCATGCGAAACAGGAACATTCATGATAGATGAAATTCGTTTTTCAATCTTCGCAGTAAGTTCATTATCATCTAAAAATGCACCACTACTCGTTCGAATATCATTTACATCACGTGATGAACCAACTTTAGAACGTGCTAATTTATTTTTAGACAATTCAATTAATTCATCGCACTCTTCATCACTTAATACATTTCCTAACACGACAATAAGAGGTTCTTCGAATTTTGAAATAATTTGTATTTCCCTATCTTCTGTCATAATTGCATTTCCTTTATGATCAAAAATAGTTTGTTCCTTATTTTCACCTATTTGATTGTTGTTTGTCATTTCCCTATTCTCCCTAAAAATAATGATTGGATAGCATGAATATATCATATTCTTTCTACCTTTCTCTTTTTTGAGAAAATTTAAACTTTTAATTGTTTTATTTATCCATTTCCTCTAAAAAAACAGCCTATTTTTAAATGAGAAATTATGGTTTTCATCCGTATATTTTACATACTATCCTTCTATCCAATCGAATATTTTCTCATCCTTTTTTCTATATCGAAAGCTTACTTTATAGAAAATTTCTTGTTTGATTTTGCACTGCAATGAAACGAGAATAACATCGTTTTCAAATACGTAATTTCCACTTGCTTCGCCCTTTTCATATGAAAAGAAAAAAGTATCTTCCTTTTCTTTTTGCTGTAAGTCTTTTTTTATATTTGTAATAGATCGATTTAGTAGTTCCTCCAGTACAAACTTTTGCTCTATTTCAATATAAAATTTTTTATCTATAAGCAACATATTCGTTTCGTATACAAAGAACGAAGTTAATAATACAAGAAAAATGATTGTTCCTGGCATCGTAAATCCATCTTGTTTTCTCATGTATTTATTTCCATTTCGCTATACCTTATAGCTACACCTTCATATGTTTTCCCACTCCTATCTTTCACATTTATAAACAGCAAATGAGGGGTTACTTCATATGAAACCATTTCAACATTTTGTAATATAACTTCTCGTCCGCGCATATTCACTTTTCTTATAAGATGATTATTCAATTTTTCGTACGTCACTTCATCTCCAGTACGAAGGTGGAAGCGCAAAAGATTATCTTTATTTTCAGGGACTATTTTTTCTACAAATGATACTTCACGAAATTCTAATTGCACTTGTCCTATAAACACATCCCATTCCCAATTATTTAATCCTTTCGATTGTTTGTTTTCTATTCCAATAAAGTTTAAACGTGGCAAGAGTAAAAAGAACAGTGATAACAGAAAAAAACATACGATCATTTCAATTAATGTAAATCCAACTTCTAATTCATTTTTTCTCCCGCATAAAAGCATTGTTCCATCATTTTTCCTTTCACATCTTTCCACATCGCACAAACTTCATTTCCTCCCCAATATGTGTAATATACATTTCCATTTATGACTTTTTCTTTCTGTTGTTTTGCCTCATTCTCATACATATATAAAGCTGCTTCTTTTTTTAATAATACAAATGCCTTATAACGAATTTGTATGTTTTTTCGTTCTTGCATAATCAATATTGTTTGCGGAAGTAGTAAAGATACCGCCATCATTACTATACTTAATGCTACAAGCATTTCAGCCATCACTGACCCTTTTTGACATTTCACGATACGTAAATCTCCCTCTTCCAAGCTGGAATACAATCTCATATTTATAACTTCGATACGAAAGTAAAATCGTGCCACCTCTATTAATATTCCCACTCGGATTATATGTCATCGGATTTGGAAAAGTATTCAAATCCAATTGTATATCGCTATCATATTCTCTTTTAATGATAGAATGATCCGTACTCGATTCCCCTATATAATACATATGTCTATCTTTATGCCATCGTAATGTATAGTGTTTTTGACGGTTTATCGCTAATTGTTGCATATACAAAATATCATTTGAAAACTGTCTTAAAAATTGTTCGATTTTTTGTTTTTCGTATAATGAATGTACATGAAAATACGTGACCATACTTAATACAGAAATGGCAAATAAAACGAGTAGCATTTCTAAAAGTGTAAAACCTTTTTGCTTCACAGTTTCCCACTTGTTACTGTTCCATCATTGGAAATATGAATAGATTCACCATTCGGACACTTATCAGCTGTAATATATTTTTCATCACTTAACTCTTTTAGCGTGGGAATTTTATTATGTTGTAGTTGGTATACTTGTACTTGCGCTTCTATAGATTTCACATAGGCTTTACATCCTTTTCCTTCGACGGATGAACGCTGCGTAACTACATTAGGAATAATTAATAGTAATAGTACAGTTATGACGACCATAACTAATAACATTTCTAAAAGGGTAAATCCTTCCTCATTCTGCATGTAAATGCCTCCTATATAGAATTCATCATTTGAAACATTGGCATAATCATCGCTAAATACATAAGAACGACTATTGCTCCAATACACGTAAATAAAATCGGTTGAATGATCACTAACATACGTTTAACTTTTTGCTCCATCTTCTCCATGATAAGATCGCTATAGTCACCTAATTCAATCGCCAAATTACCATTTGCTTGTCCATGCGTAATAATATAAGATAGCTCTTCCTCGTAATATCCACTTTTTGCAATAATAGCTTGCAACGGTTCTCCCGTAATTAATTGGTGTTTAATTCGGCCCGCTTCATACTGAAAGAATGGATGATACTTTTGCTCCATCATTATTGTTAGAGCCTCAAGTACTGATAGTCCTCCGTGTAATAAGCCGCTCAATTGAGTAGCGAAATAATGCGAATGCTTTAAAATAAGAAATGTTTTTATGAGGGGAATTCGAAGCATAATTTTTATCTGCTTCATATGCGGGAGTTTCCGAAAGTAAACTATATATACACCACATACAATCATAATGATAAAAAGAGTACTAATAATAAGGTAGGGGAGTAACTTAATTGTACTTAATATTTGTTCTGTGAATAACGGTGCTGTAGAACCAAATGAACTATATACCATGTCAACCTGTGGTAATAAAATGCGGTTAAAAATCAAAATCATGATTATTAAAAAGAACGCCAAAAACATAGGATACTGCATTATTTTCATCATATCTTTCCTATACTTATCCTTTTTATAAAGAAGTGCACTCCCTTGTTGCAACGCAAAAGAAATATCACCATGTTGCTCGGCATAAAATAAATAGCTTAACATCTCCTGATGAAACTTTAATTGATAAAAAGAATCGTGTAGACTTTTTCCATTTTTTAATCCATCAATCATGTGCTGCAATTGTACTTTCTTTTCTAAAGGTAATTGAAACCGTAAAAATTCTAATGCCTGCAAAAGAGAGTATCCTTTTTCTAATAGTTCTCCTAATCGTTTCAGTAATATGACTTGATCACTTAAACTCCATATTTTCTTAAACATAAACATCCTCTTCTAAAAATCCTAAAGCGTATCCTTTTCGCAGCGAAGACTCTAATGTCTCATGCTTGTACGTGACACATTCCCCGTTTGCTTCTTTAATCGCTTGTTTTAACTCATATCCATATAACAACTCATAAATACTCGCTTGCCTTACTTGCCTCATTGATTTACATACAGTTGAGCACTTTCTTTTACAAAACGGACACTTCAATTCAACAAGTCGCTGTGCAGCTATAGCCAATAAAGATTGTTCAATCTCTTGCCTCGTTATACCAAAATCCATGAACCGAAGTATCGCTCCTTTCGCATCATTCGTATGCAATGTCGTCATTACTAAATGGCCAGTCAAACTTGCTCTTATAGCGATTTTTGCTGTTTCTTCATCACGAATTTCACCCACTAAAATAACATCTGGATCATGACGCAAAATAGCCTTTAGTCCCGCCTCATATGTGATACCTGCTTTTTCATTTATTTGAATTTGTAATACATCGTCATTTCTTTTTTCAACTGGATCTTCCAGTGTAACGATGCGACGTGTTTTCTTTTTTCTAATTACCTCTAATAATGCATACATTGTTGTTGTCTTCCCCGAACCAGTCGGTCCAGTAAATACGAGTAATCCATGGGAATAATGTAAAAAAGAAAGTAGTTTCTTCGCTGTACTTGGAAATAACGAAAGATGAGATAACGGCTGAATAGACGCTTGTAAATGAAGACGAATAACGAGACTTTCTTGATATACGGTTGGAAGCGTAGAAAGGCGTAAATACACTTCTTGTCCATCTATTTGTATATATAGTGAACCGTTTTGTGGTTTCCGCCTCTCTCCTATATCCATGGATGCTAAAAATTTAAAGTGTGAAACAAGTTTTTCTCCAAATTCCTTTTCAATGTATTGTTTCGTCATTAAATCCTTTCCTATGCGCAGTTGAACCACTACATCCTTCTGCCGGGGCACAATATGTAAGTCCGACGCTTGTACCCTGCACGCTTCTTTTAAAATCATATTCGCAAAGCTTTCAATTCCATTCATCATTTTTCCCTCCCCACTATGTATATAGCATGAAGAAATCCATCTGAAAAATCGGTATTTTTGCATTTTCACTAGATGAAAAAGGAAAAATATGTTTGTGAAATTATGAACAATTTCCGAATTATTGTCTGAAATTACCTATACTCATGTTTATCTGTATTATAATGTTATTATCTTGGATAAAGTGATAAAGGTGGAGATCCTCATGGAACAAGCTTTAAAAATTACAGGTGTTTTAGCTGACCCAACTCGTTATTACATTTATAAATATATTTCTCAAAAACATAGTTACGTAACTGTACAAGAAATTGCAGATGAGTTTGAAATTCATCCAAACGTAGCGCGTTTACATTTATCTAAATTAGAAGATGTTCATATGCTGAAATCCGAAACGAAGAAAACTGGAAAAGGCGGAAGACCAAGCAGATTATATGTATTATCTGAAGATGTTATCCAATTACAATTTCCATTCCGTGACTATCAATTGTTAGCAAGAATCGCGTTTAATTCTTTACTTAGCCTTGGTGCTGCTGGTGAAAAAGCGCTCTACGAAACAGGGAAACAATTCGGGGCCGAATTAATGCAACAACATATGCAGCGTTTAAATGTGAGTGAAGATGCCTTAACAGTTGAACAAAAAATTCAAATTGCAAAAGAAGCCTTTTCAACAGCTGGCTTATCACCTGCATTTGAATTAAGTGCAGATGGAACGAAAATTTTCTATGATGTACACAATTGTCCATTTAAAGAAGTTGCTGTCCATCACCCAACTGAAATTTGTAATATGCACGGAGATATGATGAAAGGGATTTTTGAAATCCTATTCCCTAACACGGAATTAACACGAAACGATAGTTTACTAGATGGATGTAAATCTTGTAATTATAAACTAACAATTTAATCTCTCATATAAAAAGAAGCCAATTATAATTGGCTTCTTTTTATATGAACGAATATTTACAATAGTAAGAAAAATAAACTATAATGAAGTGAGGTTTACTTTTTTTAGAAAAGGAGGGAGATGCATGGAGCGCATGTTTCGCGTTCTCGGCTTTTGGACTGGAATTTTCTCGGTTATGTTTTACGTAGGGGATATGCAACAGGCCGCACTACTATTTTTAGGACAAACAGGATTCTTCGTACTTTTAAGCTATTTAAATTTAACAGAGCGTATGTATATATACGTATTCGGGGCATATTTAACTGTTTTCTTCATAGGATTTACATACTACACGACATTTTTACTTGTCCCTGGGGCTGGACATTAAAAGGTGGCATTTCGCCATCTTTTTTTAATTCCAGAATTCCCTAGTTGACTTATAGGTTTTATTGATTTATATTCTATATAACAGATTGGAATTAGGGGGAATCATCATGAATACACTGCTTGTCGGAATTAACGTTGCAGTCATGCTCATTTTAGTTGGCGTATTATATTATATGCAACGTAAGCATGTATCTTTTAATAAACGCGTATTTACTGCTTTAGGAGTCGGAATTATCTTCGGTCTTATATTACAATTTATTTATGAGCCAACTTCTAAAGTCATTATTGAATCAAATACTTGGTTTGGCTTAATCGGTAACGGTTATGTGAAGTTACTTCAAATGATCGTTATGCCACTTATTTTAGTATCTATTATTTCAGCGTTTACAAAATTACAGTTAACGAAAAACCTTGGTAAAATTAGTGGTCTTATTATCGGAATTTTAATTCTGACTACAGGAATTGCTGCAGCTGTCGGTATCGCTGCAAGTGCAGGATTTGATGTATCTGCAACTGGTCTGCAACAAGGTGATGCAGAATCTGCTCGTCTGAAGCTAGTTGAAGAAAGATTTACTTCTATTGAGAAGACAACAATTCCAGATAAATTATTAGAGCTGTTACCTACAAATCCATTTCTTGATTTAACAGGTGCTCGTCCAACTTCAACAATTTCTGTTGTAATATTTGCAGCCTTTATCGGTATCGCTTTTATAGGTGTAAAACGAAAATATCCAGAACAAGCAGAGCTATTTAAGAAAATGCTTGATGCTGTATATGCAATTGTAATGCGTATGGTAACATTAATTTTACGTCTTACTCCATACGGCGTATTAGCTCTTATGGCAAAAACAGTTGCTGGTAGCGACATAAATGCTATTTTAAAACTTGGTAACTTCGTGTTAGCGTCTTACGTGGCACTTATCGTAATGTTCGTTATCCACTTATTATTAATTGCTCTATCTGGTTTAAATCCAATTCAATATTTGAAAAAGGTGTTCCCTGTATTAACATTTGCATTCACATCTCGCTCTAGTGCTGGTGCAATGCCATTAAATATTGAAGCGCAAAAAGAAAAACTTGGTATTTCTGAAGGGATTGCAAACTTCGCAGCATCATTTGGAGTATCTATCGGACAAAACGGTTGCGCAGGTATTTATCCAGCAATGCTTGCAATGATGGTCGCTCCAACTGTAGGAATTGATCCATTACAACCACAATTTATTTTAACTTTAATCGCTGTCGTTGCTATTAGCTCATTCGGTGTTGCCGGCGTTGGTGGCGGTGCAACATTCGCAGCGTTAATCGTACTATCTACAATGAACTTACCAATCGGTATTGTCGCTCTTGTTATCTCAGTTGAACCATTAATCGATATGGGTCGTACAGCTCTTAACGTAAGTGGTTCTATGACAGCAGGTCTTATTTCAAGTAAATGGCTTGGCGAATTAGATCAAGATACGTACAATCAAGATGATACAAAAACTGGTGAAATTGCTTCATAATGAAAAGGACGCTAACAGTTTTGTTAGCGTCCTTTTTTAGTTCTTTTCATCTTCCTCTTTATCTTTTATACATAAGGCATAACATATTGTTTCAAACACTATGTATAAAGCTCTACCAATTACTTCAACCATGGTAAAACACCACCTGTATATTAGAATAGATAATTACAAATAAATTATATACCTTTTCTGACTTTTGTAAAAATTACATTTTTGTAAGGTTTTATAAAAACTGAGCTTTATTTTTCTACTAAAAACTCTTCTAATTGCTCTTTTAACTCCTCCTCAATCTCATCACAAGATTCATCAACAAGTTCCCCTACTTTCTTACTCCCAAAAATGTTTGATTGAATTGACATTCCTAAAAAGATTCTTTCGCATTTCCAAATTGGAATATGGTGAAATTCAATCATCTCTTTTCCTTCATCTAATATAGCTATCGAAATCGATGAATAATATCCTGTTTCAAAAGGATCGTCTTTATCTCTGATGAGTTCTATAAATAATTCCATGTTTTTTTCTATGTACAAATGTGAATAATCTTTAAGAAGTTTAAATGATATTCCCTCTATTTCCTTCTCCATGTATTGAATTTTCTCTTTTAATTCCAGTGTAAAATCTCGTTCTGTATACTTCATCTCCGTCTCCTTACACATAGAAAAAGAGAATATAATAACATATTCTCTTCTTTCAAATATATTTCATTATCTCACAGCCCGTCCTTTTCACAAATAACCATTTTGTTCGCACCATTTATGAAATTGTCCTACGTCTACTCCAACTAATACGATATCCTTTAACTCTACATCAATGATTTGTTCTCCAATTACAATAGCAAACTGCGATTCTAATTTTGTCTCGTTTTTCTTTACAATTCCAATTCGGTTCCGATGCGGTCCATCTTTTATATATGCTTTTTGTCCTACAATATCAAAGTTCAAGATCTTCACCTCTTTTACTGCGCTCAAATTGGAAATACGATCTCCACCTCGGAAAATTTCCTTTCATTGCACTATTTCTCTATATATATGACGAAACAATAAAAGAGTCCTCCCTTCTTTACAATTATTTTTTCTTTGTTTCATTTTTGTGATTGAAACGTAAAGTTTATAATAAAATACACTTGGAAGCGCTTTCTATGTAATTTTTTATGTTATAATGTATAAGTAGAACTTCGTAAAGAGGGTTAAAAAAAATGAATAGAAAAATGATAAAAAAAGTAATTGAAGCATTAAAAGTATATGGCTTTCAGAATGTATCATTCTGTGACAAAACGAAGCAATTTTTATTTCATAACGAAACAGATATTATGAGCGGCTATGCAGAAATAACATATAGTAGTCAATTTGAAAAATTCAACGTACAAATTCATCCTATTGAAACGCATCACCAAGCAGAGTTACAAGAGGTTGAAAGACATATACAAGCCTGTATAAGAAAAGTGGAATATTTAAACGCACTTCTTAGCGGACAAACGAAACTAGATGATAAAATTATTATAATGTAAAAAAAGAACGTGATAGTCTCACGTTCTTTTTTTACATTATACATTCATCTTTTCTTTCAGTTGTAATCCTGTAATAGACTCTAATACATCCATTGCTTCTCCAAATGTCATATCAAAAATTGTCTTGTCCTCTATGTATGGAAATTGTCTAAAACGCTTTTCTAACGTTTTCACGGCGTCTGACGTAAAGTGTGCACTATCGATGCCAAATTCTGTTTCAAGAAGAACGATCCAATCTAACACATGAAAACCTAATCCATTTACGAATGAAATAAGTTTTTCTTCTGACTGTGAAGATAAGAATACGTGTCGTTCCATCTCACTAAAAAGTTCTTCTCCTAAAATATGAGCTAATTCATCATCATGTTCGCGGTCAATGATTTCTTCATAACCATAATCATCTACAAGCTCTTCTACTTCTTCACTATCTGCAAAAAGTAATTGGCTAAGAAGTGCCTCTTTCTTAAATTCACTATTTTGTACGACTTCTAAAAAGCTCGTTTCCCATCCATTTTCTAATTTCATATTATGTACTCCTTTATATATGTTTCTTATCATCACTGTACCCAAAAGATCACTTTTATAACCTTGTATACCGTTACTATTATTTCACATGATTCATAACATAAGATGCAAATTCAGTTGCATCTCCTTCAAAAAAAATCCCCATCTTTAAAACTTATTTGCGTTTAAATGATGGGATGCCTCATGGTCTTCTTTTATTTTTTGTTTTTTATAACTTTCATCAGCTAACATTTCTAGTTCAGCTGTTATTTCTGATTTTTCAAGCTCTCTTTCTTGCGAAAATTTCCTTGAAATATAAACAATAACACTACCAACGTACAACACAAAGCATATAATAAGTGCAGTATTTTCATAGAGACTTAGCTCCAACACAGTCACTCCTAATCCATTCGTATTTTCACGCTTCATTAATTGGAATTTCCCTACTAATCCATTTGCTATTGTAACATAAAAACACCGTTTCTTGGAATCTTTCATCCTACTAAAAGAGGCATGATTGTTTCATCATGCCTCTGAAATATGTTGAATGATTGTTTGAATTGCTTCTTTTCCATTATATTTTTTTAGAGCTGTTTTATACACTTCATTATTTTGATTTAATTCTTCGACATGCTTTATAAGAGATTTCACAGTCACATCTTCTTCATACAATACGGAAGCATATCCTTGTCTCTCAAAAGACTCTGCATTTAGTATTTGATCTCCACGACTTGCAAATTTCGATAGTGGAATTAAAACCATCGGCTTTTGCAATGTTAAAAACTCAAAAATGGCATTAGAGCCCGCACGTGAAATAACAAAATCTGTTATGGCTAATATATCTGGCAGTTCTCCGTGTACATACTCAAATTGTTTATATCCTTCTTTATTTTGTAAACTATCATCAAGATTACCTTTTCCGCAAAGGTGAACAATTTGATATTTTTTCAGAAGTTCTGGTAACGCTTCTCGAACCGTTTCATTAATTTTTTTTGCGCCCAAACTTCCTCCCATGATTGTAATAACTGGCTTTTTACGTGAAAAACCTAAAAATGCTAAACCTTTTTCACGATTTCCCTTTAGTACTTCTTCACGTACAGGAGATCCTGTATAAATTACTTTTTCTTTCGGTAAATGTTTCGCAGCTTCTTCAAATGTAACAAATATTTTCGAAGCGAAACGGAGCGCAATTTTGTTTGCTAGTCCTGGCGTCATATCAGATTCATGTAATAAAACTGGTACCCTGTTTAACCATCCGCCTATTACGACTGGTACAGATACGAAACCACCTTTTGAAAAAATCACATCTGGTTTTAGTTTTCGAATCCTTACATACGCATCCATAACACCTTTCATTACAAGAAAAGGATCTTTTATATTTTTCAAATCAAAATAACGGCGTAGCTTTCCGCTCGCAATACTATAGTACGGAATACCTTCCTTTTCTATAATCGTTTTCTCAATTCCTTGATGAGAACCAATATAAGAAATATCCCAATTCTGTTCTTGTAAATGTGGAATGATGGCTAAATTAGGTGTTACATGCCCTGCCGAACCGCCACCTGTAAAGACTATTTTTTTCATACGTCTCCCCCTTCTAGACTATAATACACTAAAATATCTTGCCTCGGGGTGAGAAAATACCATAGCCGTTACAGACGCTTCTGGCTCCATCATAAATCCTTCCGTTAATGAAATACCTATTTCCTCTGGATGAATTAAGCGAAATAACTTTTCTTGATCTGCGAGTTCTGGACATGCTGGATAACCGAAGGACACTCGTATCCCTCTATATTTCGTACGGAAGCGTTCTTCCATCGTCAATTCTGGCGAATCTGGAATCCCCCAGCGATCGCGAATGAGCATATGTGTTTTTTCAGCAAGTCCTTCTGCTAGTTCGAGCGCTAACGATTGAATAGCATGACTGCGTAAATAATCACCTTTCGCTTTCCACTCTTCAGCAATGTCACGAACACCTTCTCCCACCGTAACAGACAGGAAAGCAACATAGTCCATTTCATCTCCAACTGGGCGTAAATAGTCACCTAAAGTACGATATGGTGCTTTTCCTTGTCTTGGGAATGTGAAACGCTCTATAACACGCGTATGATCTTCTGGATCATATATTACAATATTCTGTCCGTCGCTTTGCGCTGGGAAAAATTGATACACCGCTTTTGGTTTTAACCAAGATTGTCCTTCCTGCAATAATTCATCTATTAAATCATTTAATTCATGCGCTCTTTTATCTCCCTCTCGCAAAAGTTTCTTCACACTTCCCTTTAGGCCAAGGTGATGTCCAAGCAGCATTTGTCTATTTAGAAATGGCGCGAGATGTGAAACAGGAACATCTCTTAATACAATTCGTTTTGTTGAATCCGGCACGATAACCTCAGCCTTCGGCAATGGCTCAATTACTGCTGGAATTTCTACTTTCTTCTCTTCTTTTGTTACGATATGAAGATGACGTTCTTTTTTATCCTGCTTCATCTTCTCACGCTCTTCTTCTTTTTGAAGCTTATTAATAATATCCAGCCCCGTCATCGCATCACTCGCATAACATACGAGCCCTTTATAAGATGGCGAAATACGATTATCTGTAAACTTTCTCGTTAACGCTGCCCCGCCTACAACAATTGGAATATCAATATCCGCCGCTTTTAAATCTTCAGCAGTCGTTACCATTTGTTGCGCCGATTTTACTAATAAACCAGAAAGACCTATAATATCAGGCTTCTTTTCTTGTACTTCTTGCACAATTCGATCCGAGCGAACATTAATTCCTAAATTAATAATCTCATATCCGTTATTTGCTAAAATAATTTCAACGAGATTTTTCCCAATATCATGCACATCACCTTTTACAGTTGCTAATAATACTTTCCCTTTTTTCGCACTATCGCTAGATTCCATATGTGGCTCTAAATAACTTACAGCAGCTTTCATACTTTCAGCACTTTGCAATACTTCAGCAACGATAAGCTCATTATTATTAAATAATCGTCCTACCTCATCCATTCCTGTCATAAGTGGGCCATTAATAATATCCAAAGGTTTTCTTCCTTCTGTAAGTGCGAGACTTAAATCTTCGTGTAAACCTTGTTTCGTACCTTCTACAATGTAATTTGCGAGCCTTTCATCAAGTGTTAATGTTTCTTGGACAACAACATCTTTCTTTTTTGCCACGCGATAGAAGTTTGTAAATTTTTCTAACGTCTCTTGCGTCGTTTCAAAAAGCAATGCATCTGCAAGGCGTTTTTCTTCATCAGGAATTGACGCATAGCGCTCTAATTTTTCCGTATTTACAATCGCGTAATCTAACCCTGCTTTCGTTGCATGATATAAAAAGACGGAATTTAACACTTCGCGACCAGCTGGTGGTAAACCAAATGATATGTTACTTACACCTAAAATCGTTAAACACTCTGGTAATGCTTCTTTAATAAGGCGAATCCCTTCTATCGTCGCAGCCGCCGAGCCAATATACTCTTCATCACCTGTCCCTACAGGAAATACAAGTGCATCAAAAATAATATCTGATGGGCGTATACCATATTTCGTCGTCAATAACTCATAACTTCTTTTCGCAATTTCTAATTTTCTTTCCGCACTTACTGCCATTCCATCTTCATCGATTGTTCCAACTACAATTGCAGCACCATATTTACGAAGAAGCGGTGTCACTTTTTTAAATCGCTCTTCTCCATCTTCTAAATTAATTGAATTAATAACAGCTTTCCCTTGAATATAAGTAAGAGCTCGCTCCATCACATGTTCATCTGTTGAGTCAATCATAATCGGTACTTTTAACACTTTCGTAACTTCTGCCAAGAAGTTTTCCATATCTTCTATTTCATCGCGGTCCGGGTCTGCCATACAAATATCAATAATATGAGCATTTTTCTTCACTTGCGCTCTAGCGATTTCAGCAGCCTCTTCAAATTTCCCTTCTGCTACTAATCTTTTAAATTTACGTGATCCAATAACATTTGTTCTTTCACCAACAAATAACGGTCTCATAGAGTCATCATATTGCAGTGCCTCTAATCCACTAACCCCATGTCCCGCTCTCTCTTGCTGTTCACGAGGTTTAAGAGACATTAATGCGGATTTCATTGCTTTTATATGTTCTGGTGTTGTACCACAACAACCACCGATAATATTAACCCATCCTTCTTCTGCAAATCGCTTCACTTTCTCGGCAAGCGAGGATGGAGATTCATGATAATGTCCATCTTCATCAGGAAGACCTGCATTTGGATAACAAGAAATGTAACACTCCGATAAATCAGATAGAGAACGAATATGGTCTCTCATAAACTCCGGACCAGTCGCACAGTTTAATCCAACAGATAATGGCTTCATATGTTCTACCGATAAGTAAAAAGCCTCAATTGTTTGCCCAGCTAGAGTCGTTCCCATCGGTTCAATCGTTCCCGAAATCATGATAGGTACAACTGTATTTAGTTCATCAAAAGCCGCTTGAATTCCAATATAAGCAGCCTTCACGTTACGCATATCTTGACTCGTCTCAACGAGTAATACATCCACTTCTCCTTTCAACAATCCTCTTGCCTGCCGTGTATAAGCTTCAATTAATTCTTCAAACGTTACACCACCAGTAACACTAATCGCTTTCGTTGTCGGTCCCATTGCTCCCGCAACATATACTTCCTTCCCGCTTTCTTCGACTGCTTGCTTCGCTAAACGCGCTGCCTTCTCATTTAGCTCCTCGTCTAAATGAGATAACTCATAATCACTTAGTACAATATTGGTTGCCCCAAATGTATTTGTTTCAATAATATCCGCTCCAGCTTCAATATAGGCTTTATGAATCTTTAAAATAACATCTGGTCTTGTTTCTACTAAATACTCATTACACCCTTCGTACTCCTCTCCTCCGAAATCTTCCGCAGTTAAGTCCTCTTGCTGGATCATTGTTCCCATTGCACCATCTAATATTAAGATGTTATTTTGTAATTTTTCTTCTATACATTTCATCAATTAATACCTTCTTTCACTTCTTGCTTTTCTCTCACATATTTAACAAGATGTTCTGTAATTTCATATTTTAAAAATGGTGTAATAAGATAAATGCCGTTAAAGTATTTCATCGCCGCATCGATTAATTCTTGAGAAATACGAATCCCTTCCTCAATTGCTGCCTCTTTCGTTTCATGTCCATCCATTCTCTCTCTTACTGCTTCAGGTAAAGTAATACCGGGCACCTCAAAATGAAGAAAATCTGCATTCCGTTTACTTATTAATGGCATAATTCCAATAAAAATAGGTTGTTCTAAATGCTTTGTCGCTTCATACACTTCTTCAATTAACGCGATATCATAGATTGGCTGCGTTAAGAAATATTCTGCTCCAGCATCTATTTTCCGTTCCATTCGCTTAACCGCTGCTTTTAAATGTCTTACATGCGGGTTAAATGCACCGCCCACAGAAAACCTTGTTGCCGGTCCAATGGATTTCCCTAAAACGGAACGCCCATCGTTCATTTCTTTAATCATTTTAATGAGCTCGATAGAGGACAAATCATATACAGAAGTGGCACCTGGAAAATCACCAACGCGCGCTGGATCTCCAGTTAAAGCTAACACTTCTTCCATGCCTAACGCTGATAATCCTAGTAAATGAGATTGTAGTCCGATGACGTTATGGTCTCTACATGTTAAGTGCGTCAATACCGGAATATCATGCTTCGTTAATAATGCTCCCATTGCCATATTCGAGATACGGGGCGATGCTAATGAATTATCTGCTAGAGTAATAGCATCTGCTCCAGCTCTTTTCAATGCTCTTGCGCCTTCAAAAAACCGCTGCGTATCTAACGTTTTTGGTGGATCTAATTCCACTACTACGGTCGTTTGTTTTTTTGCTTTCTCTGCTAAAGTGACATGAGCTTTTGAACGTTTCTCATGTGTATGAACTACTTTCGGTCTTTGAACCGTATCCTTTTCTATTACAGGCGTAACATTTAGAGTAGCACGTTTCATACTTTCAATATGTTCTGGAGTCGTGCCACAACAACCGCCCAATAACCGAATACCTTGCTCAATAAATTTCGGTGTCATCGCTTCAAAATAAGCTGGACTTCCCTCATATACGTATCGTCCCTCTACATAATTTGGGAGACCTGCATTTGGATATGCTGACAAGTAACCATTTTTCGGAATCGATATCATTTTAAAAGCTTCCGTCATATGAAGTGGCCCTAGTTGGCAGTTCAATCCAACAACATTTGCACCGTAATCTAAAAGCTGTTTTAATATTTCATTTACATCATTTCCATTTTGAGTCGTACCCGCCTCATGTAACGCCAATTGCGCTACAATTGGAATATTTGTTTCTTTTCGTAACACCTGGACAGCATGAAGTAATTCAAACTCATCATAAAAAGTCTCTAATAGCAGTCCATCAACCTGTTCTTCTAATAATGCACTTGCCTGTTCCAGTAACATAAATTCTCGCTCCATATCAGTTGTCGTAACCGCCCCGATATGTTTCATACCACCAATTGTGCCTAAAATTGCATTTCTGTCTGTAACAGATGCTTTCGCCAGTTTTACTGCCGCTCTATTAATTTCAGTAACTTGATTTTCTAATCCATACATACGTAATTTCGCTTCATTTGCTCCGTACGTATTTGTTTGAATCACATCTGCCCCAGCCGCTACATATTGCTTATGAATCGATATAATTAAATCTGGATCAGATATATTCAATTCTTCAAAACTACTTTGCAAACCATGTGAATGTAATAACGTCCCAACCGCACCATCACCTATTACAATTCCTTTTGATAATAAATCTAGTAATTTCACAAATCTCCCTCATTTCTATCAATATAAAAACCCCCTCTTCACTTTGAAGAGGGGGACATAATCGATCCTCCTCTTATTATGCAAAACATTCGTTTTGCAGGTATTAGCACCGTTTCAAACATTTCGTTTGAAGGTTGCCGGGTTTCACAGGGCCTTTCCCTCCACCGCTCTCAATAAGAGTTTGTCTTTATTATTTTATTTATGTAGCTAAAAGGAAATGCGTTCCCCTTTTAACAATGTTTGTTAATTTTTTTATAAATTTAGCACGCACAAATATAAAAGTCAATGACACTTGCGGAAAAATAAAAATTATTTAAAATAAAGTTGCAATTCAATTATCTTTTGTTGTAAAGTTAAAAACATAATAAAATTTCATACGAACATTCTTATCTAGAGAGGTAGAGGGACTGGCCCTATGACGCCTCAGCAACCATTAACATTTGTTAATAAGGTGCTAATTCCAGCAAATTGTGAAAGATTTGACAGATGAGAAGAAGACTCTATTCAAACCGAAAGCCTTCTTCTTAGAAGGCTTTTTTATTTTATATTCAACTAATGGTTCAATTTAAAAAGGAGGAATTTTCACATGTCAACTATCGAAACAAAATTAGCGCAAATCGGAAACCGGAGTGAAACTACAACAGGAACTGTTAATCCACCTGTTTATTTTTCAACTGCTTATCGTCACGAAGGAATTGGTAAATCTACTGGATTTGATTATTCACGAACTGGAAATCCAACGCGCGGCCTATTAGAACAGGCAATCGCAGACTTAGAATGCGGTGAACAAGGTTATGCCTGTAGTTCAGGGATGGCAGCCGTTCTTCTTGTCCTTTCCCTATTCCGCTCTGGAGACGAACTTATTGTTTCCGAAGATTTATACGGTGGCACTTATCGATTATTTTCTGAGCACGAAAAAAAGTGGAACGTTCGATGTAGATACGTAAATACACAATCTATTAAACAAATTGAGCAAGCCATCACAACGAAAACGAAGGCTATTTTCATAGAAACTCCAACTAATCCATTAATGCAAGTTACCGATATTGCCGCTGTTGCAACTGTAGCGAAAAGACACAGACTACTTCTTATTGTAGACAACACATTCTACACACCTTATATACAGCAGCCATTAACAGAAGGTGCCGATATCGTACTTCATAGTGCAACGAAATATTTAGGTGGTCATAACGATGTACTAAGCGGACTTGTCGTTGCAAAAGGAAAGGAACTTTGTGAGGAAATCGCTCATTATCATAATGCCTCTGGTGCAGTCTTAAGTCCATTTGACTCATGGCTATTAATTCGTGGTATGAAAACGTTAGCGCTTCGCATGAGACAACATGAAGAAAATGCAAAAGCAGTTGTTGCTTATTTAAATGATGAGGATGGGGTGACAGATGTATTTTATCCTGGAAGAGGCGGCATGATCTCGTTTCGTCTGAAAGATGAAACATGGATTAATCCATTCTTACAATCTTTATCCTTAATTACATTTGCCGAAAGTCTCGGTGGTGTTGAAAGTTTAATGACATATCCAGCAACACAAACACACGCTGATATTCCTGAAGAAATTAGAACAGCAAACGGTGTATGTAATCGTCTTCTTCGATTTTCCGTTGGTATTGAAAATAGTAACGATTTAATTCAAGACTTAAAGCAAGCCATTAAACTTGTAAAAGAAGGTGTAAGAATATGAGTTATTCTATAGATACACTCTTACTGCACAACCAATATAAACATGACTCGCAAACAGGAGCTGTTAACGTTCCCATCTATAACACATCAACATTTCACCAATTTGATGTAGATACGTTCGGGAAATATGACTATAGCAGGTCAGGCAATCCAACTCGTGAAGCTCTTGAAGACATCATTGCTTTATTAGAAGGCGGAACAAAAGGATTTGCCTTCGCATCAGGAATTGCAGCGATTTCTACTGCATTCCTCCTCCTTTCACAAGGTGATCACGTACTCATTTCAGAAGACGTATACGGAGGAACTTATCGAATGATAACTGAAGTTCTCTCCCGTTACGGTGTTTCACATACATTTGTTGATATGACCAATTTAGAAGAAATAAAGCAAAACATTAAGCCAAATACAAAACTCTTTTATGTAGAAACACCTTCCAATCCACTTTTAAAAGTGACAGATATTCGTGCTGTTTCTAAACTTGCAAAATCTATTGGCGCCCTTACTTTTGTTGATAATACATTTTTGACACCACTATTCCAGAAACCACTTGACCTTGGCGCTGATGTCGTTCTTCATAGTGCCACAAAATTCATTGCCGGTCATAGTGATGTTACTGCCGGATTAGCAGTTGTAAAAGATACCGATCTCGCTCAAAAACTTGGCTTTTTACAAAATGCATTCGGCGCTATTCTAGGCCCGCAAGATTGTTCTCTCGTACTTCGTGGTCTAAAAACATTGCATGTACGTCTTGAGCATTCAGCTGCTAATGCCAATAAAATTGCACACTATTTACAAGAGCACGCTAAAGTTCAAAATGTCTATTATCCAGGATTACAAACACATCTTGGATTTAACATTCAACAATCTCAAGCTACATCAGCAGGAGCTGTCCTATCTTTCACTTTACAATCAGAAGACGCACTTCGCCAATTTTTATCAAAAGTAAAATTACCTGTCTTTGCGGTTAGTTTAGGGGCTGTCGAATCGATCCTTTCCTACCCAGCTAAAATGTCACATGCAGCACTATCGCAAGAAGCTCGTGATGAAAGAGGGATTTCAAATTCATTACTTCGGCTATCCGTCGGTCTTGAAAATGTTGACGATTTAATATCCGATTTTGAAAATGCCCTTTCTTATGTAGAAGAGCCTGTAAATGCATAGAGAGCAGAGAAGATATGAAATTAAGTTATCATATCTTCTTTTTTACGCTGATAAGTATATTTGTCAACCCTTCGTATAATTCATAAAAAAAATGACAGATCACTATCTATTTCCAAGTAATGAATTAATTGATATATTAAGAAGTAAAAAAAAGGGGCAAAAATAATGGATACATGTGCAGATGTTTTAATCGTTATCGATTTACAAAATGGAGTATGTTATAGTGAGGAGCATTTATTTAATTTACAAAATTTACTTACAAAAGTAAATAAAAGAATTTCTTCATACAGAAAATCAAATAAACCAATTCTTTTCGTTCAACATTGTGATGATGATTTAGTACCTGAAAAAGAACTTTGGGCTATCCATTCAGATTTAGATGTTCAAAAACACGATTTTTTTGTAAGAAAAACACATGCCAATTCTTTTTATAACACAAACTTGAAAGAGATTTTAGATCAATTATCTGTACATCGTATTGAATTTTGTGGTGCCCAAACAGAGTACTGTATGGATACCACAATTAAATTTGCCCATGGACTAGGGTACGAAAACTTCATGTTCCAGAAAGCAACCTCTACGTTAAATAATCCATTTATGTCCGCAAAAGAGACAATTGATTTTTATGAAAATATATGGAACCACAGATTTTTAAAATTGATGAAAGATGAAATCTAGAATACATAACTAACGTCTTGGTAATTCTAAGATGTATCAGCTATATTCAAACATTTCATTTTCACCATAAAGAAGCTGACTACATTCGGCTTCTTTTCTTTTAACCTGTTTTATATTCTATATATAACATTATAATTCCTTTGTCATATTATTTTAAAAATTTCGTATATTCATTTGAAAGAATAAGAAAATCATGATAAAATTGTGTTACAAATATATCTATATCTTTCAATTTTTAAAACGCATCGAAATTTTCACCCAAAAATGTCATTTTACAAAACCGTGCTAAATTATCTACTTTATTTACATCAGGGTCTCTTTTCTTACAATTTCTTTACTTTAGGAATGTTTTTCTGCAACAACTGTTTTCTTTTCTTTAATTTTTTGGTATGTATAGTATGGTATAACAGCTCACACGGAGGTGGAAAAGAACATGTTAGAAACCTTTCAAAAAGAAATAGAACTATATGAAAGCAATGCAGAATTATTGAAAGTACTTGCTCATCCTGTTCGCTTATGTATTGTAAAAGGATTAATTGAACGCGGTCCAAGCAACGTTTCTACAATGTACACTGGCTTAAACATGCCACAATCTACAATTTCACAGCATTTAGCAAAGTTAAAAAGTGCTAAAATCGTTTCAAGTGAAAGAAAAGGATTGGAAATTTATTACAAAGTAGAAAACGAGACAATTATTCAACTCGTTCGCGTATTATTGGGTTAGGGACTCATAGACAGAGAAAAAGGACGTATTTTATATTTTTCATCTCATATCTTTAATATAAATATATATCATGAGAGGAAATATATGATGCTACATAAGTCGTATTAAAAAACAAGACACAGAACTATGCTGTGTCTTGTTTTTTATATTTTCAAATACCGATCCAAGTGTAACTGTTGCATATGTTTCGTATGTATAACAACATCACATGCACTCCCTAATCCTCCACTCAAAATCATAGAATGAACTGCACGATTTTGTTTTTGAATTTCAGAAAAAGGATCCCGATCTTGATGATTCGTAAGCAGCTCTAGTATTCCTGCTGCTAACAAAAACTCAGATTGTTTCTTATGCCATACCATATTCATACCTTGCAGGCTAAACATTTCTTTCAGTTCGTCCCAATGAATATGAGTAGTAAGATCCATTTCACCTGGATACGCTAAAGGATTACGAATTAACTTATGCTCGTAATATCCTCGTAAACTCCCTTCTTGATGTGCAGGATGCATCCATTCTTCTTTTGTATATCCATAATCAACTGTAATACATACACCTCGTTGAAACCATTTCGCCATTTCTTTTATATATTCTTCCATCGCAATTGGCACTTCAAAACGCTGGCCTTCAGCGAGATGAATATTATATTTCAATAAGTATCGACCAATTCTTTTATGTAACGGTCTACATACTTCTGCAAGTTTCCCTTCTTCTGTGTACGTAACACGTACTTCATACAATATTCCATTTCTCTTCTCAATTACTTCAACAGGAAATGCATCAAATAACTCATTCGAAAAAAGAATCCCCTCGAACGATTCTCCCATTTCACTATGCGACGTATAATATGACACATTAGAAAACGAACAAAGAGTCTTTTGCTGCAATTTTCTATGAAAAGGGCTCATTTCAATTATCGAATAGTTTAAATCAATAAAGGTTTCCGGTGATAATTGCTTCCATTCTTGTAAAACATCATAGGCAAACCTTCCTGTCCCCCCACCAATCTCACAAATATGTGGAGCAACTTCACCATTTTCAACAAGACGAATAAAAAACTTAGCAAAAGTTTTTGCAAACACAGAGGATACGTTGCTACTTGTAAAAAAATCCCCTTGTCTTCCTATTTTTTCACGTTCTTTCATATAATATCCATGTTCCTCTGCGTATAATGCGAGGTTCATATATGTACTGTATGAAATTGAATAATCCTTTTCTTTTTCCATCCATTCTTTTAAAATGAGCTCCATCTCCACACTAGCTCCTTACTGTAAAAATGGATTATTTTCTTTTTCAAAACCAATGCTTGTTTCTGGACCATGTCCACATAACACCGCTGTTTCATCAGGTAATACAAATAATTTCTCTTCAATACTTCCAATCAACTCTGCAAAACTTCCACCAGGTAAATCTGTTCTTCCAATACTCATTTGGAATAATACATCTCCAGAAAATACAGCATTCGCCTCTTTACAGTAATAAGAAATACTGCCTGGAGAATGTCCTGGTGTCTCAAAAATTTCAAAGTTAAATGAACCAATTGCTAATGCACCTTCTGCATCAATAATATGATCTGCTGGTTTTGCTGTAATGCTGCGATTCATCATAAAGATTTGAGAACCATTTACAGTTGCATCGCCTAACCAATCTGCTTCTTCTTTATGTACGTACACAGGAATATGAAAAGCGTCTCTTACCGCATCAACAGCACCAATATGATCAAAGTGAGCATGTGTTAATAAAACAGCCAGTGGCTTTAATTGTTCTTCTTGTAAATATGTAACGAGCTTCTCTCCTTCGTGACCAGGATCAAAGATAATACACTCATTTTGCTCATTCGTTAAAATATAAGCATTTGTTTGTAATGGGCCTAACGGCATTTGTATCCATTTCATATGAAAATCTCCTCCAATTATTAAACTTACTTTCAATGATACAACATTTTTTTCTCTTAGGAAAAGAAAGGATGCTATCTCGACAATCATTTTTAAAACATGTACAATATAAAAGAGTAAATATTCCAAAAACTCATATTAAGGAATGGGTAGACAGAGGAGGATATTGTATGGGCCTTGTTATTATTTTTACGCTTGTCACTCTGTTAGCTGTATTTGCTACGCTTAGAACACTTCGCGAAAAGAATTTTCTCGCGGGCGGCTTTGCAATTGCAACTGTACTCGTTTTCGGATGGTTTACAATCATGACTGTTCTATATAACGGGTACCCACCAGCAGCTTAATTCATTTACATGCTCGTCTTCATCAAGATTTCGCACAAAAAGAGGAAGGGTTTCCCCTTCCTCTTTTCATACTTCACAACTTATATCATCTTCGCTTCGTATTTGTGCTTTTTTACAAGCCAAGCTCCTCCGATAACACCTGCATCATTACCAAGTGTTGCAATAGCTAACTTCGTGCTCTTTACAGCACGTGAGAAAGCATATTGTTCAAAATAGCGTTGAATTGGTTCTAAAAGTGCATCTCCAGCTTTAGAAACGCCTCCGCCAATAACGATTTTCTCTGGGTTCAACGTGCTAGAAAGGTTCGCTACAGCTAATCCTAAATAAGAAGCTACCTTTTCTACTACTTCGCCTGCTAGTTCATCACCTTGTCCATGTGCTTCAAATACGTCTTTTGATGTAATACGTCCTTCTTCTGCTAACATAGAACGTAGAATACTTTCTTTATCAGTCTCTTGTATTTTTTGCATAGCAACACGCACAATACCTGTTGCAGATGCTACAGTTTCTAGGCAACCAGACTTCCCGCAATTACATGGGAAAGCGTTCTCTGTAACGACTGTAATGTGTCCGATTTCACCAGCAGCACCGCTTACGCCGTGTACAATCTCTCCATTGGCAATTACACCGCCGCCAACACCAGTGCCAAGCGTCATACAAATTAAATCTTTTGCTCCTTCACCAGCACCTTTCCACATTTCACCAAGCGCTGCTAAGTTCGCATCATTATCAATCACAACAGGTAATCCTGTTTCTACTTCTAATAAATCTTTTAACGGATAGTTCTTCCATCCTAAGTTAACCGCTTCATAAATCATTCCAGACGCCACGTGTACAGGGCCAGGAGCTCCCATACCAATACCGATTAACTTACTTTTTAATTCGCCTAACTCTTCTAACTTTTTATCAATAGCTTTCGCTACATCAAGTGTAATATGTTTTCCTTGCTCATTTGTATTCGTAGGGATTTCCCACTTATGTAAAATTTCACCGTATACATTAATAAATGCTAATTTAATCGTTGTACCACCAAGGTCAACACCAACTAACCATTTCTCTTCCATGTTACTTACCTACCTTTATCTAATTCTTATTTAGCTCTTTTTGAATTTCTTGCTTCAATAAAAATAAAGCTGTTTGATAGTCTTGTGAATCGATTAGCTGTGATTGATTTAATTCACGCAATTCATCTTGCATTAATTGTAAATCTGCAATTCGATCTCCCGTATAAATAATCGTACCAAATTTCTTTAGCAATTGCTGAATATCATATATAGATAACATTTCATCACCCTCTATGCTCACTTACTATAAAAAATTATAATAAGAAAACGTTCACATATTTTATTATAATCAAGAAGAAAAAGTCTCGTCAATTTTTATTTGTCTATACAAGCCCATTTTTAACCATTGTTCCTTTTTCTGTAATAATTTTTTCTATATTTTTATCAAACGGCTCTATTGGAATATGGTCTACCATTTGAAAACTATAAGCTAATGATAGCGTTTTCCCTTTATAATGCATGAGATAACGATCATAATAGCCACCACCATATCCAATCCGTTCTCCTCGCTCTGTATAAGCTACACCTGGTACAATTTGAAGGTCAATTTCATCTGCATTCACTTCTTCCGTAAGCGCTGGAATTGGCTCACGTAAATTCATATACACTGTTTCCAATTGATCAAAATTACTAATTTGCCTAAAGGACATTGTTCTTGTTTCTTTATTACACTTCGGAACAACAACTTTCTTTCCTTCTTCCCAAGCTTTTTCGATAATAGGATATGTATTCACTTCATTTTCCATTGAAAGAGTGATTCCAATTGTTTTAGCTTCAGCCCACTCTTTTTGTGCATACAACGAACATGCAATTTGCTCTGATAAAGTTGTATACCGTTCTTTTGATAAAGAATTCATGTGCTCTATTATTTGTTTACGTAAACGTAGTTTCTCTTCTCTCACACATTTCCCCCCTCACAGTGATACTTTTCTCTACGATGATAGTGTATCACTTTTAAGAGAGGAATCGAATAAAAAAAGAAACAGTAGGAAAATATTCCTACTGCTTACTTTGTTTCACGGTGTAACGTAGACTTCTTGTCACGCTTGCAATACTTTTTAAGCTCGATACGCTCAGCGTTGTTACGTTTGTTTTTCTTTGAGATATAGTTACGATCTCCGCATTCTGTACATGCTAGAGTAATATTCACACGCATTCTTATTTCCCTCCAGTACTAATAACTTAAATCAGACTATACTATAATACCACTTTTAAAATAAAAATTCTACACCTTTTGATATTGTCTAATTTTTTCTATAAGATTTTTCATGTTTTCCCTTGCTATTACTGGGTTTCTAGCATGTGAATACACTAAAAATTTCGGTTGTTTTGTGTCAGAAACGATATAAGACCACTCTTTTTCGGTATATTTGAACTGTACTCCTTCAAATATGCCTTCTTCCTTCCTTTCGATATCAGCCAATAATTTCCTCATCACCTTCCCTTTTTCATTCCACGAACATACAACTTCATCACAAAGTAAATAAAGCGGCGGGGATTGCTCTACTATGCTGAGAAAGTTTTTTCCCTGCAATGCTATTAACTCGAATAATTTTCCAATTCGATATAAAATATCTCGCTTCCATCTCGCTTGAAACGATTTTTTTTCATCCTGCGTATAAAATAGAAGATAACATTCTCCTAATTTCAAAGACATTGGGTAAATATTTCCTGCCGATTCCAGTAATAAATCTGGAATATCAATCTCTTCAAAATCCGTCCCTTGGTAAATATTACTATGATTATCATATAACTCGAAATAATTTCCTTGCTCTGAAAACATAAGCGCCATATTTGCTTTACTTGATTTCATCAAAGCTTTCACATGATCCTTTTGTTCGCTCGCATAAATCCACGTAACTGTGCATCCGAGCCTTTGCAAAAAGAGCATAAGCAGATGTTGTAACATATCATTTCTCTTATTAATAAGAAGATGGAACTTCTGTTTTTTTATTTTCTCAATATCAATACGCTCTAATACAGCCTCTATATAATTATGTAAAGAAACGTGTACTAGCTTATTCCGCCCCATTTCCTTCTCACATACGTAATAAAACGACTCAGACATATACATTTGTTCTATCGCTTTTTGCTGCTTATACGTTAACTGTGCCCCATCCTTACCATACAACTTTATAACAATCTCTTTTTCTTTTTCCGCTTGAATGAAAACCCCGCCCGCACATTGCAAATCTTGAATGCTGTACTGAAAAAGTGATTCGTTCATTTCTTTGCATTCCATCGTATGAATCCCAATACCATGAATTGCATGAAGAAAAAGATTTTTATAAGAAGTCGTTTCTATATGTTCTTGACTCCCGATTAATATACTTTCCCCTTTTGTAAAAAGAGATCCGTACGCCATCGCAACCTTTACAATAAATTGAGGGGTGATTTCAACGTTCCCTCTTCCTACAATGCGGCTTTTTTGCAACCATCCTGCACTCTTCTCACTTTCTTGAACACCAGCCGATCCTACTACCGAATGACTATCAATCGCCTTATATGGCCATAGTTTTCCCTTTTGCTTAATTACCGTACTTTTCCCTATATGACAATGGTCCGCTACAATGCTTTTTTGAAACAATGTAACATCATCTTCCACCATTGTATGTTCTCCTATTGTCGTTTCTAGTAACTCACAATATTTCCCAATGTGCGCATTTGCAAAAATAATACTTTTTTGAAGATGAGAATAACTCGAAACAATACTATTTTTCCCGATAATAGAGTACGGCTCAATTACAGCCCCGGCACCAATTTTTGCTCCTTCTCCAATAAAAGAAGGGCCGTGAATTTTCGTTCCTTTTCCAATCGTTACCCCTTCTCCCATCCATACCATCGGTAATACTTCCGTATATGGGATAGGTACTTGCAATTTTTTCGTTAACAAATCAAATTGTGCTTGTCGATATTGATCAAATGTACCGATATCTAACCAGTAACCTTCTGACAAATATGCAAATAATGCGTTCTTATTTGCCAATAACGGAAACACATCTTGACTAAAATCAAAAAATTCTCGGGGCGGTATGTAAGAAAAAATTTCTGGCTCCATAATATATATACCTGTATTCACAATATTAGAGACTACTTCATTCCAACTCGGTTTTTCTATGTATCGTGTAACCTCTTGTTCTTTGTTCATTACAACTAAACCAAATGAGAGTGGATTTTCTACTTCCTTTACAAACATAGTTACCATTCTTTTCTTTTGTTCATGAAACGTAATTCCTTCTGATAATTGAAAATCAGTTAACGCATCCCCACTTATGACAACAAACGGTTCATCCAAAAATTTTTCCGCTTGTTTAATACTCCCTGCAGTTCCAAGCGGTGGAGAGTCTTCAAAGTAGTACAAGTTAACGCCCCATTTGCTACCGTCACCAAAATATTGCTTAATAGCCGCACTCATATACTGAACAGTAATGGCAATCTCACGTATACCATGCTGACGCAATAATTCAATGTTGTATTCTAAAACTGGCTTTTCTAATAATGGCAACATCGGCTTTGGAGTATTACATGTTAATGGTCTAAGGCGTCGTCCTTTTCCTCCAGCTAAAATAACCCCCTTCATATACTTCAGCCTCCACTTATATAATGTTCAGTAACTTCATATACGATATGTATATTATCTACCCAGCATTAACTAGCAGTATAAAATAAAGTGAAACTTTAATCAGTGGGGGTTTTCTTCCTCCCCTACTGATTATTAGCCTTGACCAATCGGGCCGGCAGGCAGTAAAGTTCCCCTTATATACATTCACCTTTCAACAACTGAAGAAAGCGCTTACTATTAACTTTTAAAATATTACTTAATAAGCGAATAACATATACGCCCTATTTTTTCCATTATATTATGATACATCTTATCATCATAAACTAAAGGAAACAACGAGCTTTTTTGTCATGTTTTGACTAAAAAAAGCAGGTGATGTTTCACCTGCTTTTTTCTTTATTCATTTAATAAGTAATGCTTTCCCTTTACTAAATAAAAAACATTTTCAGCAATATTTGTAATATGGTCTGCTACACGTTCGATATATCTCGCTACAAAGGATAATTGTGTAATTTGTGTAATTGCTTCTGGTTGTTCTGGAACTGAAGATATAAATTCACGAATCGCTTTCCCATATATTTCATCAACAGAATCATCCATTTCGGCAATTTGTTTCGCAAAAGTTAAATTTTCTTGCTCATATGCATCTAGCGCTAACTGTAACATCTTATTTGCAATCGCAAACATCTCATCAAGATTGTGCAAACTAACAGACACGTCTTTTTCCCCGAGACGAATGGTTGATTTCGCAATATTAACAGCATGATCTGCAATCCGTTCTAAATCTGTCGCTGTTTTAATTGAAATGAAAATCCTTCTTAAATCACTCGCTACAGGTTGCTGCTTCGTAATGAGCATAAGCGCAAGATCATTTATTTCCTCTTCTAAATTATCCATACGATAATCACCATCTATTACCTCTAACGCTTTCTCTACATCCTTTTTATGAAGCCCTTCCATAGCAAGCAATAAAGCTTCTCTCGCTAGTTCACCAAGCTCAATCACCTTTTGCTGTAACGTTTTTAAATCACATTGAAATTGTTCTCGTACCATTGTTTCTTCCCCCTCAATATTATGTACCACTATATATAACTCTCCTACCTAGCCTACTTATAATAAACCTTAAGATAGGAGGAGTATTACTTCTCCTATCTTAAATAAGGTAAAAATAAGAAATACCCTCTGTTAAGAGGGTATTTGCTCTTAGCCTTGCTAGCGACATCAACCGAATCGGCCTGTAATATAATCTTCTGTACGCTTATCTGAAGGTGTCGTAAATAATTTATTTGTATCTGTATACTCTACAACTTCTCCACTTAAGAAGAAAGCAGTTTTATCTGAAATACGCGCAGCTTGTTGCATGTTATGCGTTACGATAACGATACTAAAATCTTTCTTTAACTCTTGAATTAATTCTTCTACTTTTAATGTTGAAATTGGATCTAGTGCTGATGTTGGCTCATCCATTAAAATAACGTCTGGTTCAATCGCTAAACAACGTGCAATACATAGACGCTGTTGCTGTCCACCAGATAAACCGTATGCATTATCATGCAAACGATCTTTTAACTCATCCCAAATCGCTGCTCCACGTAAACTTTTTTCAACAATTTCATCTAACGTTTTCTTGTCGCTAATCCCATGAATTTTCGGGCCATATGCTACATTTTCATAAATAGATTTTGGAAATGGATTTGGTTTTTGGAACACCATTCCTACATGTGTTCGTAATTCTTCAACTGGATATGATTTATCAAATATATTGCGCTCTCTATATTCAATTACGCCTGTAGTTCGCACGATTGGTACTAACTCTACCATACGATTTAATGTTTTTAAGTACGTTGATTTACCACAACCACTTGGCCCGATAATTGCTGTAACTTCATTCTCATGAATACTTAAGTTGATATCTTTTAAAGCATGGTCTTCTCCATACCATAAATTTAAGTTTTTCGTATCAAATACTACTTTCTTTGGCGCAGTCTCGATTTTCTCCTCGTTTTTCACCTGTACATTTACTACTGTTGCTACCATTTGAATTCCCCTTTCATCCATTTCCAACTTATTTTCGATTTCGTAACCATAGGACAACTATATTGATCAAGAGCAACAAACCTAACAAAACAATCATCCCAGCAGCTGCTACATACTGAAATTCTTCCTGTGGTCTACTCATCCAATTAAAAATTTGAATTGGTAAAACTGTAAATCTATCAAACATACTAAACGGAACATAATTTGCAAATGCAAGTGCCCCGATAACTAATAACGGTGCCGCTTCTCCAATCGCTCTTGATATCGCTAACGTACAACCTGTTATAATTCCTGGGAACGCATATGGCAATACAACTTGATACATCGTTTGCCACTTCGTAGCACCTAACCCGTAAGAAGCTTCTAATAATGACCTCGGTACAGATCGTATCGCTTCTTGACTCGCTACAACAACTGTCGGTAAGACGAGTAAGCTCATCGTCAGTGCCGCTGCAATAATACTCTCACCTAAGTGAAGAGCGTATACAAAAATGGTTAAGCCGAGTAATCCAAATACGACGGAAGGTACTCCCGCTAACGTTTGATTATTAATTTCTATTACCTTTTTAAATATAGATTCCTTCGCATATTGCTCTAAATAAAGAGCAGTTCCGACCCCAAATATAAAGGAGAGTGGTATAACAATACTCATAAATAATATTGTTCCTGACAAAGCTGCAACAATCCCAGCTTCTTTCGGATTACGCGAAGCGAAGTTTGTAAAGAAATCTAACGAAAGGTAACTGACACCTTTTTCAAAAATTTGAAAAAGCAAAATAAGCAGGATTACTATTGAAAACAAAATTGCCATATAAAATAACAATTTGTAAATTCGATCTTTTAAAAAACGTGATGCCATATTTTCTTGTATTTTTTTATGATTCAACATGCGCATATTATGTCACCCTCCTAAAGCGGCGCATAATAAACTGCGAAATGATGTTCATTATAAAAGTAAACAAGAATAACATTGCGCCTACAGCGTACATGCTGTAATAAGTAATTGTTCCATGCGGAGCATCACCTAAACTCACTTGCACAATATAAGCTGTTAACGTTTGAATAGAGTGTGTCGGATCGAGAGATACGTTCGGTGTGGACCCTGCTGCAATTACAACGATCATCGTTTCACCGATTGCTCTTGAAGCAGCTAATATAATCGCTGCCATAATCCCTGCGAAAGCTGAAGGAAACACGACTTGTTTTACCATTTCAAACCGAGTTGCTCCAAGTGCTAACGAAGCTTCTTTCGTCCCTTTCGCTACAGCTCTCATTGCATCTTCAGACAGAGATGCAATTGTCGGTATCATCATAAAGCCAATAACAATACCTGGACTAATCGCATTAAAAAACTGTAAATCTGGTATAATCCGCTGTAAAAGCGGTGTGACAACTGTTAATGCAAAAAAACCATATACAATCGTCGGGATACCTGCTAATAGTTCTAACATCGGTTTTAATACTTTTCTTACACTGTTTGAAGCATATTCACTTAAAAATACGGCACACGCTAAACCGATAGGAATTGCTACGAACATAGCAATTGTTGTTACAAGGAACGTTCCACATATAAGTGGTAATATACCGAATTTAGGATCTTCAAAAAAAGGTAACCATTCTTTCTCTGTCAAAAAGGAGAGCAATGGTATTTTTTGAAAAAACATCATTGTTTCATTTGCCAGCGTAAAAATAATTCCAAGTGTCGTCACAATAGACACACTAGCAATTATTTTTAGTAATAATGGAACGATTTGATTGATTCGCTGCGTTTTTTTTCTTTGTTTTGTATTTCTCTCAATCAAATGTTGTACAGAAAATGTAATTTGACTTTTGTCATTATGAGCCAAAGATGAAAACCCCTTTCCACCCTGACATTACCTTTTTATTTCTGTTAACATCCGCAGCTGTTCATTGTATTTTTCTTTTGGTAATTTTACATATCCTACCTCTTCAGCAAGATTACCAACATGCTGAATCATAAACTCAACATAATTCGCTACATTCATTTTATTTCGGATAGATGCATCATTTACATAAGCAAATAGCGACCTAGATAATGGCTTATATTTACCTGATTGAATCGTATCTTTCGTCGGAAGTACACCATCCACTTTTATTGCTCTCACCTTATCTCGATTGGCCATATAATAAGCATATCCTACAAAAGCAATGGCATTTTTATCATTCATTACCCCTTGCATAATAACTTGATCATCTTCAGACAAAGAGACTTTTTTTACAATGCGATTATTTTGTAAGATGACGTTTTGAAAATAATCATACGTACCAGAGTCTACACCTGGCGCATAAAACTTCACCTGTTCACGTGGCCATGAAGAATGAATTTGTGACCATCGCTTTTCGTTTCCATCTTCACTCCATAATAGACGTAACTCGTCTACCGTCATATTGTCTACCCAAGTATTTTCGCGATTCACAACGATCGTAAGACCGTCGTAAGCAACTTCAAATGGTGTAAACTGAATGGAGTTTCTCTTCATTTCATTTTCTTCCACTTGTTTCATTACTCTCGAAGCATTATTTATATCGACTTCTCCTTTACTGAAACGATTAAATCCTCCTCCTGTTCCAGAAACACTGATGGAAATTTTCACGCTTGGATGCACCTTTGTATATTCCTCCGCTACCGCTTCTATAATAGGAAAAACCGTTGAGGATCCATCAACTCTCACTTCTCCCATTTCATTCGCAGCAAATGCAGTAGACGTGCCAACATAAAAGAAACATGTTGACAGTATGAAAACTTTAATTGATGCACTTATCCATTTCACGTGTTCTTCCTCCTAGAAGTAACCGGAAATAACAGGATTACAGATATAAGAATACTGCTAAACTATTAATTCGGTTTTAATTGTTTGTAAAAGTTTTGTAAAGTTCCACAAGAATCAACATTAGGTAAATTATTAATCCGTAGCCACTGTTCATCTTCACTGAGGATTGGTCCATAACTTCCATAGTGAATGCATACGTATTATTTGCAAGGTCCCTTAAAATTCCGATATGATCTGCTTGTCCACTTTATTAAAACGTATGCATGAATCAAAAAAAAAAGCACACTATCTTTTCAGATAGTGTGCTTTTTTTACAACTTTTTTATTCATCATCTTGCTTTTTATTTTTCTTATCTATTTCCTCTTGTGTAGCTTCGCCATTTTCTACCTTTTTCAAATCAAAGTACGCGTCCATAATGTCACGACTAATATAACCGTTAATACCTGATTTATCATCTACCCAAGGTACAACAACAGAAAATGCTACTTCAGGGTCTTCAAGTGGCGCATAACCTACTAATGTTAAGTTATATGTTTCTTTACGCTCACCGTTTGCTTTTCTACCAATCTCTTTATCTCCGCCATACACAGTTTGAGCTGTACCTGTTTTACCAGCAGCTTTATATGATGCGCCTGTAAAGTATTTCGCAGCTGTACCACCAGACTCATTAAATACTTGTCTAAATCCTTCCTGAACACGTTTAATTTGTGATTCAGGCATATCAATACGGTTTAGTACTTTTGGTTCCATTGAATGAACGACTTTTCCAACTTCGCCTTGTTTCGCTTCCGGTTGACGAATTTCCTTTACAACTTGCGGCTGCATACGGTAACCACCATTTGCAATTGTTGAAACATACTGTGCTAATTGAAGTGGTGTGTACGTGTCATACTGCCCAATTGATAAATCTAATAAGAAACCTGGCTGATTTCCTCTACCTGTTTGACCCGCAGATTCATTTGGTAAATCGATACCTGTTTTTACACCAAGTCCAAACTGTCCGAAATAATAACGCATCGTATCAAATGCTTTTTGTGGTATATCTAACGTACCACCTCTTACATATGGAACACCTGCGATATTCATCGCTGTTTTAAACATATATACGTTAGAAGACATTTTTAATGCTGTTAAATCATTAATGTATCCCATCGTCTTCCAAGAAGATTTTTGTGGCGTTCCCTTTAATCTGATTGGTTCATCAAGTTGAACTGAACCTGGTTGAATGGCACCTGTCTGATACCCAGTAAGTACTGTCGCACCTTTTACAGTTGATCCCATCGGATAAGAACTTGTCATCGTTCCTAATGCGAAATCTTGCACTTTCGTTTCGCCATTTTCTTCTACTAACTGTTTCCCTGCCATAGATAAAACTTCACCATTTTTTGGATTCATCATTACAACGAATGCACGATCTAAAAGAGGTTGTCCCCCTTTATATCTCAATAAATTTTTCGTGATAATTTCTTCTACACGCTTTTGTAATTCCATATCAATTGTTAAATTCAGATTGTTACCACTTTGCCCTTTTGATACATTAATCGTTTCTAAAATATTACCGTTTTTATCTGTAATATTTCTCACTTCCGCTTTATTACCGTGCAAACTATCTTCATATTGCTGCTCAAGATAACTTTTCCCTACGCGGTCATTTCGATTATAATCACGAACAAGATAGTAATCTAGTCTTTCTCTCGGTAAACCTTCATCAGACGTTGACACGCCGCCAAGTACACTTCGGAATAAATCATCATAAATATACTTTCGATCCCAATCAACATTCGTATCTACACCCGGTAATGCTGCTAGATTTTCACTAATAATCGCATATTCTTGTTCTGTAGCATCCTTTTTAATGACTTGTGGTGTCATCGCATATCCGCCGTCCATTTTGCTTTTAATCGCTAGCACTTCTAAATCTTTTGCGGATAATTGATTCACTTCTTCTTCTGTCACGCGATTTCGTTGACGCTCATCTAATTCTTTATCGTCAATTTTTTTATCTTTAAACTCTTGACGATCTTTTTTCGTAATTTTTTCTTGCGCTTCTTCTTTATGAATAGCAAGCCAATAATCTTTTTTATCGCGATCTGTTAATTTATCTGTCGGTACTTCAATCAAATCTGCTAATTTTTTCGCTGTTTCTAAGCGAGCCTCTGCAGTTGATCCTTTCATTTTTGTAAATGTAATCGTACGTACAGCTGCATTATCTACTACAGCTCGCCCATAACGGTCAAATATTTTCCCACGTGGTACAGGATTACTTATCGTCGAGTTTTCTTTCCTCTCCACTTCATTCTTATATTCCTCACCGCGAACAATTTGTACATAACCAAGCCTTACAATAACCGCGGAGAACATTAAAAACACGCAGAAAAACAGCACGTTTAACCGAAAAGGAACGTGAGTCTTTTTCTTTTGTTGTTTCTGCTTCTTACCCATACAAACCCCCTCTACCAACAGCTATGTAATTTGAAAGGGACACCTTCATACAGGTGTCCTCACTGCTGTCTTACATCTTTTTCTATTCTAGCATAAAACAAACGATAAGTTAACCTTCTGGTTCTGTTTGATTCTGCGTGGTTCCTTGCGCTACGACACTTGTGTTCCCTGCATTTCCTTCATCATATTTGACATTTTTAACTGCAAAATAAATAAGAAAATGTCCAGCACCTAAAATACATAGTAAGACAGGTAAACTCTTTTCAGGCGGAAAGAATAATACAGCACATAAAAAACTTAAAACTGAACAAATTCTCCCGGCATTTAACCATAATTCTCGGACAACAACATACTCTACACGCCACTCTCTCGCATTTTTCGCTCTACCAATTACATCATATGTCATCGATCCATATGGAACGAGTAAAATAGGGTATGCAATCGCAATGCATGCTGCATAAATAAGTAATTTTGTGTATGTAACATTGAATATAACTAAAAATACAACAGCATATAAAATAATGCCTCCAAGTAAAATTGCTTTTTTTCGCCACTCTTTCTTTAACATACGGGCAACTAAATAGTAACATACAAATGATACAGCAGAATTTACTAAGCTATATTTCCCTAATGCAAGCTCACTATCGGTTGCTAAGTACACATATACTGAAATAACAAAAATGAATGTCCCCTCTCTCAATCCTTGGAAAAAATGAGCACGTGTAATTCTCCCCCAATTTTTATCAATCCGTCGCTCTTTCAAAACTTGTGTAACCTCATAACGACCTTCACATTCTCTCTTAGATACAAAAAAGCTTAAAACGACAGCAATTGCAAATAACAATAACGAGAGAAAGAATATGACCGTATAACCACTCCACTTCTCCATACGTGAAATTGTGTATCCAGCTGCTATCGGTCCAATCATGCCAGAGAAGGATGTAAGAAGCCCAAGAAACCCGTTAAAGAAATCTCTTGTTTCTGGTTCTGTAATCTCAAATGTTAATAAGTTAAACGCGAGCCAGTAAAAACCATATCCGACTCCTAAAAGAGCCCCCATTAATAAAATATAGTGAGAAGCGCTTTTCCCCGCTACTAAAACAACGATAAAAAAAATCGCTAACGTGCCTACGCCTATTCGTAACAAGATCGAGCGATCAATACGCTTCGCTAATTTCCCACCTATAAGAAATGTGAGGGGCTGCAATACAACGCTGGCCAAATTATACAAGCCGAGATTCACATAATTTTGTGTTTGTTTCCATAAATAAATGTTAACAAACGTATTCGATAAAGAAATTGCGAGCGTGTATAAACCTCCAATAAGGAGTAATAACACTAAATCCCGATTCACTTCAACGTCACCAATTATATGTTTCCACTTCATACACAACTCTCCTTTACTTCATGTTCTAGTCTTCCAAAGACAAGCTCAATTATGTAAAAGGAAAGCATAGAAAAAAGCTAGGAGCATTCTCCTAGCTTTTTTCTATCGTTATTACAATTATTTTGCTTCTTGGTAACGTTTTTCAGCAGCGTTCCAATCTACAACGTTCCAGAATGCACCGATGTAGTCTGGACGACGGTTTTGATAATTTAAGTAGTAAGCATGTTCCCAAACATCTAAACCGATAACTGGAGTTTTACCTTCAGTTAGAGGAGAATCTTGGTTTGGCGTGCTTGTTACTTCTAACTCACCATTATTTACTACTAACCAAGCCCAACCAGAACCGAAGCGAGTTGCGCCAGCTTTTGCGAATTCTTCTTTGAATGCATCGAAGCTACCGAATTTCGCTTCAATTGCAGTTGCAAGTTCGCCTACTGGTTGTCCGCCGCCGTTTGGAGATAAGATTGTCCAGAAGAATGTGTGGTTAGCATGTCCGCCACCATTGTTACGTACTGCTGTACGGATTGCTTCTGGTACTTCGTTTAAGTTTGCAACTAATTCTTCTACGCTTTTGTCAGCTAATTCTGCATGACCTTCTAAAGCAGCGTTTAAGTTTGTGATGTACGTGTTATGGTGTTTTGTATGATGGATGTTCATTGTTTCTTTGTCAAAGTGAGGCTCTAAAGCATCATACGCATAAGGTAAATTTGGTAATTCGTGTTTTGCCATTGTTATATTCCTCCCAGTTTATGTATTGCCACTTAAGTGACATACAACTACATTCTACCCTAATTGCCATAGGGTGCAAACAAATAAATCACATTGTCTTGCTATCATTAAAGTAGCAAAATTCCCACTTCTTTTCAATTAAAATGCTCATATATTTCATAAAAAAAGCTCCCTTCTACAAGGAAGCTTCCTACTGACATAATAAACATGTGAAATGGATATGGACCCTGTAGGACTCGAACCTACGACCGGACGGTTATGAGCCGTCTGCTCTAACCAGCTGAGCTAAGGGTCCACAATTATGTATGTAATAATACATCAAATAAAGGAATTCCTATCGGATATATCCTTTAAGAAATGTAAGATAAATTTACCATATAGAAAAGAAAAGTGTCAATTGTATTTTTCTCATTTAAAAGAAGAAAATTAATAAAAAGAAATTTAGTTATCTCTACTATATGTAAATATAATATATCTTGAGATTCCCTAGATTCCTACGTTACAATGATTTTATACATACATAAAGGAAGTGAATCTATGTCCATATTTACCCAATTAGTCAAAAGCGTATATTCGCCTAAAGATATGGCGCTATTCCGTTTTCAAAAAATCGGAAAAACCATTTTGTATATTATGCTACTTTGTCTAATCACTACTATTCCAAGAACATTCTTTTACGGTAGCTTTATCCAAGATAGTGTTACTATGGTAAATCAAGCAATTGAAAAAGATTTACCTGATTTTAAAATCGAAAATGGTGAACTAAAAGCTGATATTGAACAACCTATTCAAAAAGAAGAGGGAGATGCTCTTTTCGTATTTGATCCAAATACAACAGATATCGAAAAGTATCAAAATAAAACTGGTTTATTTATTTTAAAAGATAAAGTAGTTTCTATAGGAAATGGCCAGACGCAAACATACTCCTACAATGATTTATTAGGGACATCTCTTGAGAAAAAAGATTTGCAAGATTTCATTTCTGTATTCGATAGTATTTATCCAATTTTACTAGCTGTTATCGGAGTGTTAGTATATCTATTCCAATTGTTCATTACTTTCTTAGGAATTACTTTACTTGCGTTTATCGGTTCTGCTATGAGTGGTCAACGTAAATTATCTTATAAGCAAGTATGGACGTTAACTGCCTACAGCTACACAATTCCAACCATCTTCTTTATGATTATGGATTTATTCAAAATCGTTGTACCTGGCTCAACATTCATTTATATCGCAGTTGTTTTAATTGTTCTATACTTAACAATTAAAGAAGTTCCAAAACCGAACGAAAAAAATGCCTAAATAGGCATTTTTTTTTTGGACAAGCATATATTCCTAGCAAAGGAGTGAAGAATATGAAGAGATTAGGTATATTCTTATTCGTGCTTGTTCTTGGTTATATATTTTATTACGATATAAAAATCGGCACTTTACCGATGTTAAGTTCATATAAAAAGACAAATGCGGCCGAAACGATAAAACAAGAAAGTACAAATACAAAACAAAAGAAAGAAAACAAAGCGGAAAAAGAAACAGATGTCACTTATAAAACAATTGAAGTCAAAACAGGTGATACGGTTCTTTCCATTACAGAAGCGATTAATAAGAAGAAAATTCCTTCTATCGAAAAAGTAATTGATGATTTTAAACAATTAAATAAAAATACACCTGCTACAAAAATACAACTTGGAAAGTCTTATAAATTCCCGTTATATCAATAAGCAATCACTTAATCCTTGTCAATTACATAAAGGCGCTGATACAATAGTAAAAGTGAAACCGAGCACTTCGGTTTCTATAGCCCTGTATCACGTATACTATCATTGATATAAGGGACTAAATAAGAAACTTCTTTTATAAGGAGAGCGATCTATTCGTGAATGAAATGACTCATCGTACAAAAACACGTCCAGTTAAAGTCGGTAATTTAACAATTGGCGGTAATAATGAATTAATTATACAAAGTATGACAACAACAAAAACACATGATGTTGAAGCAACAGTTGCTGAAATTAAACGTTTAGAAGAAGCTGGCTGCCAAGTCGTGCGTGTTGCTGTTCCAGACGAACGCGCAGCAAATGCTATTGCTGATATTAAAAAACAAATCAACATTCCACTTGTTGCTGATATTCATTTTGATTATCGCCTTGCTTTAAAAGCAATTGAAGGCGGCATTGATAAAGTACGTATCAATCCAGGTAACATTGGTCGTCGCCATAAAGTAGAAGCTGTTGTAAATGCAGCAAAAGAACGCGGCATTCCAATCCGTATCGGTGTAAACGCAGGTTCATTAGAGCGTCACATTTTAGAAAAGTACGGATACCCAACTGCAGATGGTATGGTTGAGAGCGCCCTGCATCACATTAAAATTTTAGAGGACTTAGATTTCCATGATATTATCGTATCTATGAAAGCCTCTGATGTTAACTTGGCAATTGAAGCATACGAAAAAGCTGCACGTGCTTTTGATTATCCACTACATTTAGGTATCACAGAATCTGGAACGTTATTTGCCGGAACTGTAAAAAGTGCCGCTGGTCTTGGAGCAATCTTAAGCAAAGGCATCGGAAATACACTACGTATTTCATTAAGTGCTGACCCAGTTGAAGAAGTAAAAGTTGCGCGTGAACTATTAAAGTCATTCGGCCTTGCATCTAATGCAGCAACACTTATTTCTTGTCCAACTTGCGGTCGTATTGAAATTGATTTAATTAGCATCGCTAACGAAGTGGAAGAGTACATTTCTACACTACAAGTACCAATTAAGGTTGCAGTACTTGGCTGCGCTGTAAATGGTCCTGGTGAAGCTCGTGAAGCTGATATCGGTATTGCCGGCGCGCGCGGAGAAGGACTATTATTCCGCAAAGGGCAAGTCGTTCGTAAAGTACCAGAAGAAATAATGGTAGAAGAACTGAAAAAAGAAATCGACGTAATTGCTGCTGAAATGGCTGCTGAACGAGAAAAAGAAAAAGAAACACAAGAACAATAAAAAGAAGGTTGCCCACAACATTTGTGAGCAACCTTCTTTTCTACGTAAAAAAGCTCGTCAGTTATAGAACTAACGAGCTTTTACTTTGCACATTTTGGACAACGTCCGTATATTTCAAACTTATGACCTGTTACTTCATAACCATTAAAATCTTTATTCATAAAATCCATCGGGCAAGAAGTAATCTCTTTCGTCCCTCCGCAATCTAAACAAATAAAATGATGATGATGTTCCATAATAGAACATGTAAAACGAAAATGTTTTTCACCGTTTAATTCCGTTTGTTCTAAAACACCGATTTCAGCAAACACCGTTAAGTTACGATAAATCGTGTCAAAGCTAAGACCTGGATAATCATCCTTCATATGCTCTAAAACGTCCTTCGCCGTTAAATAACGATTGTGAGCTGCAAATAACCTGAGCATTTCTTCCCTTTTCCCAGTATGTTTGTATCCTTTATCTTTCATTAGGCGTAAAGCTTCTGTTAGATTCATATCTATCCCTACTTTATGCAGTTTTTTTCTTCTTCCATAAAATCGCACCAATTAAAATAAGAACTGCTATCATAACAATTGTACCACCTGGTGCTAAATCAAGTTGATACGAAGCAAACATTCCACCAATTACTGCAATTTCACCAAATAAAATGGAGAAGAAAATTGTTTGTTTAAATCCATTCGCAATACGAATACTTGCTGCAACTGGTAACGTCATTAATGATGATACGAGAAGAACCCCCACTACACGCATTGATACCGCAATGACAAGCGCAACCAATATAATGAAAATAAAGTGAATCCACTTTGCACTCAAACCGGTTGATACAGCGTATTCTTCATCAAACGATAGTAAAAATAACTCTTTGTATAATAAAGTAATCGTTACAATAACAACAATTGCTACAATGCCGATAATTATTAAATCCGTACTTGTTACAGCACTTACACTACCAAATAAATAACTAAATAAATCTGTGTTAAACCCATTTGCAAGTGAAATAAAAATAACGCCAATCCCCATTCCTGCTGAAAGAATAATTGGAATTGCTAATTCTTGATAATGTTTATATACAGTACGTAGTTTTTCAATAAGTAACGCCCCACCAATAGAAAAAATCATCCCCATATATAACGGATTTAAAAATCCCCCTGTGAAAATTGTTTTTTCTAGTAGTAAACTTGCAGCAATACCCGATAATGTCACGTGGCTTAATGCATCCGCAATAAGCGACATGCGGCGAATGACAACAAATACACCTATAAGCGGTGCAACAAGTCCTATTAAAATTCCTGCATATAAAGAGTTACGTAAAAAGTCATATTGTAAAAAATCTTGTATCATTATATCCTCCCGTGATGCTCATGCTCGTGTTCTAAACGATGAACATGGTGTCCATATAAGACGGACATTTCTGCATCTTCTAACTCTCGGAACTTTTCTACATTTCCATGGAAATGTAAATGTTTGTTTAAGCATGCAACATGTGTTACTTTCTCGGTAACAGCTCCCATATCATGCGTAACGAGAATTAATGTGATTCCTAGCCTTTTGTTTAAATCCTCTAATATCTCATAAAAACTTTCTACATTCTTCACATCAATTCCAACAGTGGGCTCGTCCAAAATAAGTAATTCAGGATCACTAACGAGCGCACGAGCAATAAATACGCGCTGTTGTTGTCCACCAGAAAGTTCTCCAATATTACGCCCTTGAAACTCACTCATTCCTACATCAGCAATCGCTTTTTCTACCTTTTTCTTATCGTTTTTCGTAAAAAAGCGAAACAGCCCTTTTTTCGAAACGAGTCCCATTGACACAACTTCAAACACAGTTGCCGGAAAACCAGAATTAAAGCTATTTGCCTTTTGCGACACATAACCAACTTTGTTCCATTCTTTAAACTTCTTACTATCAACACCAAACAAACGAATGCTTCCCTGTTTTGGCTTTAAAACGCCTAATAAACATTTTAGCAAAGTGGATTTCCCTGAACCATTTGGCCCAACTAAACCTAAAAAAGCTCCCTTCGGAACTTGCAAATTTATATCTTCTAACACATTTCGATCTTCATATCGAAATGACAATCCTTCTATTTCTAATATATTGTTCATAGCATCTCACCTATTTTAATTCAGAATGATTCCGATTTATATCTATTTGAATTATAGTACAGCTTATTATAGTTGTAAACCAATCTGCCTAAAATATATCTACTTTTTCAAGAAACCTTACTATTATAACAAAAAGCAGAGAAAAATTCTCTGCTTTCAAAAGATATTATAATTAATTTTTTAGTGAATAGCCGATTTAAACTTACCACCATTTGTCTCTTGTGTACTCATAATCGTAACAAACGCATTCGCATCAATTTCATACACAATTGATTTTAACTTTGTCACTTCTAGACGTGTTACCACTGCATAAATAACTTCTTTTTCTTTATCCGTGTAACCGCCTTTCGCTACAAGCTTTGTAGTTCCACGACCAAGACGATGCAAAATCGCATTTGATACTTCCTCATATTGATCTGATACAATTAAAACAGCTTTCGTTTCATCTAAACCTTGAATGACTGTATCAATTGTTTTGAATGCAATGTAGTACGTCATAACAGAATACATCGCTTGTTCAACACCAAATACAAATGCTGCCCATGCAAAAATGAATAAGTTCACAAACATTACAAATTCGCCTACGGAGAAAGGTAATTTCTTCGTTAATAAAATACCCATAATTTCTGTTCCGTCCATTGATCCACCATGACGAATAACGAGCCCTACACCAAGACCTAAAATAAGACCACCAAACACTGTAGCTAAAATTGGCTCTGTTGTAAATGGCGGAACAGCATGTAACGTTGATTCAATAAACGCTAAAGCTACAATACCGAACGCCGAAGATAACATGAACGTTTTTCCAATTTGCTTATAACCCGAATACATAAATGGGATATTGAGAATAACGACCAAAGTAGAGAAACTTAACCACCAAATATTAGGAGTAAGATAATCTAATATAAGAGAAATACCAATAATTCCACCATCAATAATTTTATTTGGCATTAAAAATAATTCAATCGCTACCGCTGCGCATGCTGCTCCAAAAATAATCATAACTAAACGATACATAAGATGGATAACACTTTCTTTTCGATGTTGCTTCTGCTCCATAAGTCCTCCCTATACTCTTTTTCTATATTTTTGTCCTTATATTATAACATACGCTTCTTTTTCTCATGAAAAAAGAAGCTCTATATGAATATGTACAAGCTACGTACTCATATATTTCGATAGAAGAACGTGTGAAGGAGGATAACTCGATGAACCTCATTAAACAACTTGTAAATAAAAAATTAAATCATATTTCTACAAAGGAATTATTGAAATATAGTAAAGAATATGATGTTCCAATTACGACTGCACAAGCTGATCAAATTGTTGGACTTATGAAAGGAAAGAATATTAACATTTACGATAATGACGAACGACTAGCGCTCTTAAAACAAATAGCTCAAGTAACCTCGCCCGCTACTGCCCAACAAGTAAATACTTTATTTCAACAACTACTAAAATAAGGAGGGGATATTCCCCTCCTTATTGCTTATTGCGCTTTAATTTTCTCAAGGAGTCCTTCATCAAAAGTACCATTTTTCAGCATTTCGATTTCCAATTTATATGGCGGCTTCTTGTCCTTTTTATCTTCACCTACATATGGTGTTTCCAGAATTTTTGGTACGTGCATTAATTGCGGATGATGCACAATATGATGCAATGCTTTATAACCGATATGACCGAAACCGATATTTTCATGACGGTCCTTTCCTGCGCCGCGTACATTTTTACTATCATTAATATGAAGTACTTGTAAACGATCGATACCAACAATCTTATCAAATTCGTTTAATACACCGTCAAAGTCATTTACAATGTCATATCCTGCATCGTGCGTATGGCATGTATCAAAGCATACCGATAGTTTTTCATTATATGTTACACCATCAATAATTTTTGCAATTTCTTCAAAGCTACGGCCGCATTCTGTTCCTTTTCCTGCCATCGTTTCTAACGCAATGTTCACCGTCTGATCTGGCGTTAATACTTCATTCAGTCCTTTAATAATTTGTTGAATACCAGCGTCTGCCCCTGCACCAACGTGCGCACCTGGGTGAAGAACGATTTGTTTTGCCATACCTAATGCTGATGTTCTTTCAATTTCCATACGAAGGAAATCTACACCTAATTGGAATGTTTCTGGCTTCGTCGTATTTCCAACATTAATAATATATGGCGCATGTACGATAATCTCTTCGATACCGTTTTGTTCCATATGTTTTCTTCCTGCTTCTATATTCAATTCTTCAATTGGTTTTCTTCTTGTATTTTGCGGTGCACCTGTATAAATCATAAACGTCGTTGCACCGTATGAAACAGCCTCTTCACTTGCTGCTAATAACATTTTCTTACCACTCATAGAAACATGAGATCCAATCTTTAACATACAATCACCTCTTCAATATACAATAGATATAATGATAGCATAATTTGTAGAAATATGTAGTGAATTGTTTTTCCATTCTCCACTGATTATTATCCTCGTAAATAGCTAGATAAAAAAAGATAAGGGAAATCCCTTATCTTTTTTTATTGCTATATTTTCTTTTCACTTTGTCACGTTCTGTTGCAAGTTTACGTTTATAGTTTGGTTTTACTTTTTTCGGTTTTTTAACAACTTTCGTTGCCATAACATCAAGTTCATCATTTGGTTTTTTACGGCTCTTACGACGACGACGTTCACCTAAATCCGCCCACTCATCTCCGCGTAAATCTACATGTTTAAACTCGATATGGCGTTGTTTTTCTAAACTATCTAACGCTTCTTCGTTTGCTGGATCATAAATCGTCACTGCAATACCTGAATAGCCTGCACGTGCTGTTCTTCCCACTCGGTGAACGAAGAAATCTAAATCTGATGGAAGTTCGTAGTTAATAACATGACTAATTCCTTCAATATCAATACCACGAGCTGCTAAATCAGTTGCAACAATATATTGGAATTCAAGGTCACGAATTTGTTTCATCATTTTTTTACGATCACGAGGTGATAAATCTCCGTGAATTCGTCCAACTTTTAAGCCGCGTTCCGTTAATCCGTCAGCAACTTGATCTGCCATTTTCTTCGTATTCGTGAAAACAACTGCTAAATACGGCTTAAATTGTAGCAACATTCTTTTCACTAAATCGATTTTGTTACGATGTTTAGAAGGCACTAAATAATGCTCGATATTTCCAGCCGCAACTTGTTTTGGATTGATATGAATATGCTCTGGATTCTCCATGTATTTCTTCAGAAACGGTTTTAGTTTTTGAGGAATTGTTGCAGAGAAAACTAACATTTGCAAGTTTTTAGGCATGCGTGCTGCAATCTTATCTACATCATGAATGAATCCCATATCAAGCATTAAGTCTGCTTCATCGACAATAATTGTATTTGCTTTATGAACAAACAGTGCTTGTTCTTCTACTAAGTCTTTAATACGTCCTGGTGTTCCAACTACAATATGAGGTTGTTTTTTCAACTTTTCAATTGATCGTTGTTTATCAGTTCCACCAATTAAACAACGTGCTGTAATCATTTGATCTTCCGCACAGAACTTTGTTAATTTCACGATTTCTTCGTAAATTTGTTGTGCTAACTCACGAGTAGGCGCTGTAATAACAAGTTGTACTTCTTCACGACCTGGGTTAATTCTGTTCAATGTAGGAAGTAAGTATGCATGTGTTTTCCCAGAACCTGTTTGGGATTGTCCAATTACACTTACACCTTTTTTCACGACCGGGAAAATTTTCTGTTGAATTCCTGTCGGCTCTGTAAAGCGTAGTTCACGAACTGCATCTATTAAAAATGGTTTAAAATCATACTGTGTAAAAGTTTGTTGTGTCATAAGTTACACCTTCTTTCTAAATTTCTACTGCGCGCACAAATCAGTCAAGTCTACATTATATCGAAATCTACAAGTAAAATCCATCTTTAGTTTAGGTTTTTACTTCAAAAACTAACCTTCTTCCCTCTTATTGCATATTGTATGTGTATATACCTAACTGAAGAAAGGAGGATTTCTCACATGTTTCCAAAATCCCCCATGAGGCAAATGTATCCGAATCCAGGGCAGCAACCTTATACACCATATCCAATTCCACAACTACCACCGATGGCACAAAAAAAGAAAGGATTTCTTGCTAAACTCTTTAAAAAACACGATCCAACCGAAGCTTTCATGCAAATGGTTCCGCCTTATCGACAAATGGAAGGACCGCCAATGATGCACCAGCAACCGCCACCTCAATATCGACAGCAATATCAGCAACAATACCAACACCAATACCCGCAACAATATCAACAGCAATATCAACCATACATGCAGCATCATCCCGAGCAAATGATCCCTCCTCAAATGTATGAATCAAACGAAACGCGCGGCGGTGCAGCAACTACAACCGCATCAAGTAGCGGCATCGGTAGTTTTTTTTCGAATTTAATTTCGAATCCAACTAATATGATAAATAATATCGAAAAAGTATCACAAGTCGTTCAATCTGTAAGCCCTGTCGTCGAACAGTACGGTCCCATTATGCGTAACCTACCAAGCATCGTTAAAATCCTCACCTCTGGAAAAAGTACGGAAGAAAATCCAACCGAAGATCAAACTGAAGACGTAACAGAAAAGGTTGAAGTAGCAACTCCACCTCCTCCACAAAAAAAAAGAAAAAGAAAAAAAATGGTGATTGAGTCAGTTATAGAAAAAGAAGTGCGCGAGGAGCCTGTTCAAAAAATAGCAACAAAACCAAAACTATATGTGTAACAATCCTTTGTTTTCTATCCACTCCTCCTTTATAATGTAAAAGACTATGCACAAAAGTATCTCTTGTTTAGAAGGAGAGGATTACTCATATGAAAATTGTTAAAATTTCCCCTCGTGGTTATTGCTACGGTGTTGTGGACGCGATGGTTATTGCACGTAACGCCGCATTAGATACATCATTACCAAGACCTATTTATATTTTAGGTATGATTGTTCACAACAAACATGTAACAGATGCATTCGAAGAAGATGGTATCATTACATTAGACGGTCCAAGTCGATTAGACATTTTAGATAAAATTGATTCTGGTACTGTTATTTTCACTGCACACGGTGTTTCTCCAGAAGTTAAACAGCGTGCAAAAGAAAAAGGTTTAACAACAATCGATGCCACTTGCCCAGATGTTACAAAAACACATGACCTTATTGAAGCAAAGAAAGCTGAAGGTTACCATGTCATTTATATCGGCAAAAAAAATCATCCAGAACCAGAAGGCGCAGTTGGTATCGCACCTGACATCGTTCATCTTATCGAAAGAGCCGATGATTTAAAAACATTAGAAATCCCAACGGATAAAATTTTAGTTACAAATCAAACAACGATGAGTCAATGGGATGTTCAACATTTAATGGAGGACATTCAGAAGAAATTCCCAACAGCAGAGTTCCATAAGGAAATTTGTTTAGCAACTCAAGTTCGCCAAGAAGCTGTTGCCAAACAAGCTGATGTTGCAGACTTAACAATTGTTGTTGGTGACCCGAAAAGTAATAACTCAAACCGTTTAGCACAAGTATCGCAAGAAATCGCTGGTACGAAAGCATACCGCGTTGCGGACGTAAGTGAAATCAAATTAGAATGGCTACAAGGTGTCGAGAACGTAGCTGTTACAGCAGGCGCTTCTACTCCAACACCAATTACAAAAGAGGTTATCGCTTTCTTAGAGCAATATGACCCAATGAATCCTGCTACATGGGAAAGAGTTCGAAAAGTACCGTTACAAAAAATATTACCTCGTGTAAAAGTGAAAAAAGAACAATAATAAAAACCGTTGCCTATATGAGCAACGGTTTTTATTTTCTTATACAAATGTAAATGGATCTGTATGTAACTGCGAAGCATGAATATGTACATTCAGTTTCTTTGCATCTGCTTTTTCTTGTAATTGCTTTTGTACACCTTGCTTCATTACCTTTTCAACGTTATGTCCTGGGTCGACGATATTTAAACCGAGCATCATCGCATCATGGGCAACATGATAATACATGTCACCTGTTACATATACATCCGCACCTTTAAATTTAGCTTGATTGATGTATTTGTTACCATCGCCACCAAGTACAGCTACTTTGCGCACTTTATCATCTAATTTCCCAACAACTCGCGCACCCTTTACATCTAACGATTGCTTTACATGTTCCGCAAACTGTCCAAGTGTCATTTCTTCTTGTAAATACCCTATTTTTCCAAGCCCTAACGTTTCACCTTTGTTATCAAGTGGATACACATCATAGGCTACTTCTTCATATGGATGTGCTGTTACCATTGCTTTAATCACTTTTCGTTGTAGTGAAGCTGGAATAATCGTTTCGATTCGCACTTCTTCTACGCGCTCTAACTGTCCAGTTTCCCCGATATAAGGATTTGTCCCCTCTTGAGGTACAAACGTACCTGTACCCTCGCTATTAAACGTACAGTGACTATAATTGCCGATATGACCAGCACCTGCGTCTCCTAATGCTTTTCGTACTTCTTCTGCATGAGTTTCAGGTACAAACACAACAATTTTTTTCATTTCTTCTGCATATGTCGGTGCCAAAACTTCTGTATTTTGCAATCCTAACGCCTCAGCAAGTAAATCATTTACCCCGCCCTTAGCAACATCCACATTTGTATGTGCGGCATAGATTGCAATATCATTTTTAATACACTTTTCAATAATTTTCCCATATGCCTTATCTGTATGAATCGCTTTTAGCGGGTTAAAAATTAAAGGATGATGCGCAATAATGACATTCGCTCCTAATTGAATTGCTTCATCCACAACTTCTTCCGTTACATCTAACGCAATTAATACGTGTTGCACGGGTTTATTAAGCGCTCCAATCTGCAAGCCAATCTTATCTCCTTCCATCGCCAAATGCTTCGGATACATACTTTCAAATAACGAAATAATTTCATGGCCATTTGGAATTTTACTCATGATAAAACCTCCCCTATCATTTTCATTTTCGCTTCTACTTCCGCACGCTTCGCTTTTGTTTCTTCAGAATCAGCCGCACGTTCTAACTGCTTTAAAATATTTTGGAAGTTTTTTAATTCTCCTTCCCACTTTTCAACGAAAGCTTCACTTTTTTCTTTCATTAAAAATGGTCCCATAAATAATTCAGCCTGTTTATTTTCAGAGTAAGGAACCGTGATATTTCCTCGCTCCCCTACTAAAATCTCGTAAATTTTCCCATCTTCTTTTACGATTTTTTCATGGATAAGCTCCCATCCATTCTCAATAAACCATTCACGAATGTGATGCGCTGCAATATTCGGCTGTAAGATTAAACGTGTTACACCTTCTAATTTTTCTTTACCACTTTCTAAAATATCACGAATTAACGCTCCGCCCATTCCGGCAACCGTAATTACATCTACTTCTCCTGGCGCGATAACAGCTAATCCATTCCCTTTACGCACATCTACTTGATCTTGTAAGCCACTTTCAGCTACAGTTGCCTGCGCAGAGCGAAATGGTCCATCTACAACCTCTCCAGCAACTGCTTTAGTAGCAATATTATTTATAATTGTATAACACGGTAAATACGCATGATCCGATCCAATATCGGCAACTGTAGATCCTACTGGTATTTCACGCACAACTTCTTCTAATCGTTTTGAAAGCTTTACTTCATTCATGTATTTCCATTACTCCTTCTCTTGTCAGTCTGTCTCCATGATAATGAATTTATAGTAGTTGTTGCAAGCCTATAACAACAATTCACTTCTCTATCATTCATCGTATTTTAGAAAATATAGAAAAACAAGCCTTTTGCTTAAGCAAAAGGCTTGTCATACGGAACTTTATTTTTTCTTCGATAACCAATCAGCTACTTTAGCGGCTTGATCAGCTGGAACTATATTCGGTGGCATATTGCCTTTTCCTTTCGAAAGAATTTCTTTAATTTCATCCTTTGAAAGTTTCCCACCAATTTTTTGTAAATTAGGTCCTACCGCCCCTTGTAATTGATCACCGTGGCAGCTCGTACAGCTTTGCTTCACAATATCCTCTGGCTTGGATGCTGTTTGTGCTGGCTTCCCGCCATTTTTTGCATCAGCTAACTCTTTAGATTTATTTAGCCCCTGAAATGAAAATACAAACATAACGATAATACCCAATGCTGCAATAAGAGCGAACGGAATCAGCGGATTACGTTTCATATCTCTTCTCCCCCCTCTATACCCCTAAATAGTTAGATGATTCAGTCATTTCCATTGTACTTGAAAACGCTCTATCAGAAAAGAGTAAACTACTAATCGTTAAAAATATTCCATAAATTCAGTTTATTGTTTTTTATTGTTATATCGCTTATTATTTCGATAATTATTAACGTTTCTCATCATATTTTTCACTTTTCTACATATATTTTTGTATAGAATAAACAAAATTAATCGAAAAATCGAAAAATGAGCATTTGCAAATCAAAAGACAATTCTGTAAAATAAATTACAAGAAATTGTAATCGTTGCTGACAGCTAAAGTTTAACAAAAATTAACAAAATAAAAAAGTTTACTTCACAAAAGTGAAGTAAACTTAAAGGTAGCCTATTCTAAGAAATCCTTAAGACGCTTACTACGGCTTGGATGTCTCAATTTACGAAGTGCTTTTGCTTCAATTTGACGGATACGTTCTCTCGTTACGCCGAATACTTTCCCAACTTCTTCAAGCGTACGAGTTCGTCCATCATCTAAACCAAAACGAAGACGTAGAACATTTTCTTCACGATCTGTTAGTGTATCTAACACATCTTCTAATTGTTCTTTTAGCAATTCATACGCTGCATGGTCCGCAGGCGATGTTGCTTCTTGGTCTTCGATGAAATCACCTAAATGGGAGTCATCTTCTTCACCAATCGGTGTTTCAAGAGAAACTGGCTCCTGTGCAATTTTCAAGATTTCACGTACTTTTTCTGGAGCAAGATCCATTTCTTCACCAATCTCTTCAGGAGATGGTTCACGTCCTAAATCTTGTAATAATTGACGTTGTACACGAATTAACTTATTAATCGTTTCAACCATATGAACTGGGATACGAATTGTTCTTGCTTGGTCTGCAATCGCACGTGTAATTGCTTGGCGAATCCACCAAGTTGCATACGTACTAAATTTGAAACCTTTACGATAATCGAACTTTTCAACCGCTTTAATTAGACCCATATTCCCTTCTTGAATTAAGTCTAAGAAAAGCATACCACGGCCCACGTAGCGCTTTGCAATACTTACTACAAGACGTAAGTTTGCTTCTGCAAGACGACGTTTCGCTTCTTCATCGCCTTCTTCAATACGCGTTGCAAGTCGAATTTCTTCTTCTGCAGATAGTAAATCTACACGACCAATTTCTTTTAAATACATACGAACAGGATCGTTGATTTTAACCCCTGGTGGTACACTTAAATCATTGAGGTCGAATTCTTCTTCCGATTTTGCTATTTGGCGATTATTAGGGCCTTCGTCGTTGTCATTGTCGCCAACTAAGTCAATCCCTTGTTCACCTAAATATTCATAGTATTCATCCATTTGATCGGATTCAATTTCAAATCCATTCATGCGTTCTGCAATCTCTTCATATGTAAGAACGCCACGTTTTTTTCCGAGCTCAGTGAGTTGTTCTTTCACTTGCTCAAGGGTCATTTCAGTTTCAATTTGTTTAGAACGAGCTGGTTTGTCAGCCATCTGTTCCCCTCCTTACGCGAGATACAAACATTCATTATACTAAAAATTTATCAAAAAAGCTATTTTCTCGCTTTTTGATTTTGTAAATATGCTACATAATATTTAGCAGCCTCTACAGGATCTGTTTTTTCCATTTGTTTTATCTTGAAGATGATTTCCATCTTTTCAAGTTTTTCTTGATGACGTCTAAGCGTCTCCAAATGGCCTTGTAACACTTCTTCTGTGTATTCTGGATTAATAAATTCATCCGTCGAAATATCAGTAATAATATTTTTCAACTTTTCATCAGAGAGCCAACTTAAAAATGTTCCGACTGAAGGTTCATTTCCCTTTTCATAATATGCGTATAGTTCATATAAAATCCCTTTATGTTCTTCTGTATGAAAATCTTCTATGTGGGATTCCATACGAACGGCCACTTCTGGACTTTGCAACATATGGTAAATAATTTCTCTTTCTGCCCTTTCAAAACCTGTTAACTTCGGTTTTGTTTGAACAATTTGAGACGGCTTAGAAACCTGCTTTACTTGTTTTTGCTGTACCTTTTGTTCTTTGCGATATTGGTGCAATTGATTCAAAAGTGTTTCCATTGAATACGAAAATTCTTGCGATAATGACTTCAAATATGATTCTGCCTGCATCGCATCCTGTAACAACGATAACTCTTTTAAAACACTTTTCACATACTCTTCTTTGCCCGACTCATCTTGCAAATTTTTCCCTAAACGCAAATAATTTATTTTAAAACCAACAAAACTTATACTTGATTTCACAAGATTTTCAAAAGCAGTTGTCCCATATTGTTGCACATATTCATCAGGATCAAGCTTATCTGGCAAGGATGTAACTTTCACTTGGCAACCAACTTGCAACAATAATTGCCCTGCTTTCATCGTCGCTTCTCGCCCTGCTTTATCACCATCATAGCAAAGAACAACAGTTTCAACGTTACGTCGCAGAAGTTTTGCTTGTTCTTCAGTTAAAGCTGTTCCCATTGTCGCAACAGCTTCTTCCACACCACTTTTTACCGCAGCTAGTACGTCAGCATACCCTTCAAAAAGGACCACTTGCCCACGTTTTCTAATAAACGGCCTCGCTTGGTGGAAGTTATACAACAATTTACTTTTGTGAAAAATTGGTGTTTCTGGGCTATTTAAATATTTCGGAGTGTCATCTCCTAATGCCCTTCCACTAAACGCTATCACTTTACCTTGTAACGTATAGATTGGAAACATAACTCTTCCACGGAAGCGATCATAATGACTACCATCCTTCTCGCTTCTTATGAGAAGACCAGCTTGTTCCATACTTGATAGCGATAAACCTCTTTTTTGTAAGATTTTCGTTGCTGCATCCCAAGCAGGTGACGCATAACCAATTTCAAACTTCTCAATCATCTCTTTTGTAATACCACGTTTTAACAAATACGAAAGTGCTTCATTTCCTTCTTCTGTATTTACTAATAAATGATGATAATACTTTTTCAAAAGTTCATGAGCCTGTTGCATGATGACAGTGTCATCAGATATGTCTTCTTGTTGTCCTTGCCCTGATGTATACTCTGCAACCGCAATTCCATTTCTTTCACCTAGCTTTTGAACAGCTTCGGTAAAAGCCAGTCCTTCCATTTTCATTAGAAAGGAAAATACATTTCCACCTTCTCCACATCCGAAGCAATGAAAAATTTGCTTGTCAGATGAAACAGAGAATGAAGGAGAATTCTCACCATGAAACGGACAAAGGCCGAAATAGTTACGTCCCTGTTTTCTAAGTTGAACGTATTCACCAATCACTTCGACAATATCGGATGATGTCCGAATTTGTTCAACAACTTCTTCAGGAATTCTGTTCCCCATAACTCCATCTCCGTGTCGTATTTTGTATTCGATATAAATTAAAAAATTCCTTTATAATTCGACAATATTTTTTCTAAACTTATTAGAAAATGTTGTCGATCACGTTATCAAGCGATTTTGCAGACCCTTTTCTGCGTAACTTCGCAGATACGTACCTACTATATAAAATTGTATCCATTTGCTCATCTATTACAAATGTACCTCATGGAGACAATACATATGCACTTTTTCACAAGAAGACTAGCAAGCACCATATCCTATGTGATCACGAGATCTGTTTTTTGCATGTTGATACATATAAAGAAATCACCTTTTGCTTATTCAGCATCTACATAGATCCAAATTCCCTCGCTACTTCCTTAAACGATGAGCATACGATGTGACAAACAAAATTTTGACATGAAATTTCGTTCCAACTCGCACAATTGTCAGCCTTCACAGTATATGCATCTGCATCAACTCATACCATATTGATGTTTTGCATATTTCTGTATTCTACATCCCTTCTGCGAATCCTTCCATAATGTGCGTTTTCTTGTATAGATTTTGTCGATTTAACGTAATTACATGTCATTTCTTAAATCCTATCCCTAGTTTATTCTGAAAAATTAAAGTCTAAACGTAAAATATAGGTTTTTATCACAATTTTTTATTATAATATATTTTCTTCAACTACGCTACATATCCCTTTATTTTTTCATCTTCTATTTCAGGATAGCGAAACCCTACCTTTAGCATAATAAAAAGACCGAAAAATATAAGCATAACCACTTCGCTATCATCTATTACAAAATCAGCAGGCACTGTGTTTCTCACGAGCGAAAAAAGCACATTCACCTTTGGTAAATGTGCTAAAACATTTTTTGGTTTTGCACTGCATTCACAATAATGTTAGCTGTTTCTTCAATCGCTTTGTTCGATACATCAATTACTTGACAATTTATTTTATTAACTACATTCTCAAAGTGATCAATCTCTTCTTTAATACGATTAATATTGGCATATGTTGCTCCATCACTTAGTCCAAGTGATTTCAATCGCTCTTTTCGAATATGATTTAACTTCTCTGGCGTAATTTTTAAACCGAAGCATTTTTCTTTAGCCACTTGATATAATTCTTCAGGCGGATCTACTTCTGGTACTAGTGGTACGTTGGCAACTTTCAAACGTTTGTTATGAGCTAAATATTGAGAAAGTGGTGTTTTTGATGTGCGCGAAATCCCAATTAACACGATATCTGCTTTTAAAATACCACGTGCATCTCTACCATCATCATACTTCACAGCAAACTCAATCGCTTCAATCTTTTTAAAGTATTCTTCATCTAACCTACGAACAACACCAGGCTCATATCTAGGCACTTGCCCGGTAATTTCTTCAATTTGATCGATTAGAGGGCCAATAATATCATATGCCTCTACACCTTCTTTTGCAGCCTCTGTCACTAAATATTGGCGCATGTCAGGCTTTACTAACGTAAAACAAATAAGTGCTTGATTGCTCTTAGCAATCGAAATCACTTCTTTTAATGTCCCTGTATCCTCTACATACGGCACACGTCTAATATCAGGAGCAAATGGGAATTGCCCCATTGCTGCTCGAACAACCAAATCAGCCGTTTCTCCTACAGAGTCAGATACGACATATACGATTTTATTATCCATTACATTACCTCACTTTAAACAAATTACACTTATTCGTTATTTACTAAGTTTACAAACGCACGTGTAATATTTGTTTTTGTAATTCGTCCAACCACTTCTAAACCTTGTTTCGTATCTTTTACAACTGGCATCGCATCAATCTGTCTTTCTATTAATTCCATCGCAATATCATATAAAGAATCTTCTCTACGACACATCGCAATGTTTGGCATCCTTGTCATGATAATATTAACCGGAAGTGAGGTTAAATCCTGCTTCCCTAAGCTAGCTCGTAATAAATCTTTACGAGATACAACGCCTACTAATAGAGTCGATTGATCTACAACGAATAATGTACCTACATCCTCTAAAAACATAGTACAAATCGCATCGTATACCGATACATTTTTATCAATTACAACCGGTCTAGATTGATAATCTTGTACTTTAATTTTCTTAACAGCTTCAGATAATAACTGTCCCCCAGTTTTACCCGTATAAAAATAACCTACGCGTGGACGTGCTTCTAAATAACCAGCCATCGTTAAAATTGCTAAGTCTGGTCTTAGCGTTGCACGTGTTAATCCCAATTGCGCAGCAATTGACTCCCCTGTAATAGGACCGTGATCTTTTACAATCTGAATGATATGTTCTTGCCGTTTATTCAGCTCTATGATAATCACCACCTTTAATGCACAACGAAAAAAGTTATACTATCTCTTAAATATTATATACTAAATATGCTATTCGAAAAAGAAAGGATGTAAAAAGGACCGTATACGGCCCCAAATTATATTTGAAACTTATCAAGTTGTTCTAAGAAACGTCTTGATTTCAAATAAATCCCGCAATATTCATCATAATATGTATTCAATACTAAACGCATTTGTTTTTTTGTGCTATCCTTCACTGATACATTGCCAAGTCTATGTAAATCGAAGTGGTAGAAAAGACGCAATAATTTATGAACGGCTTCCCCCACTGGTATACGATACTGATCTTGCTCAGCATGACGTGAGCACAGAAAACCGCCCTCCCTAACAGAGAAGGCGACAAAATCTGTTTCTTGATGACAAATCGCACATGTATCAAAGTACGGGCGCATCCCTAATACCGGAAGCATTTTCGTTTGATAAATTAATGATAATACTTCTGGATCAACACCCTCACACATATAATGCAACGTTTGATATAACATTTCAAATAAATATGGATTATGTTTTTTATCTTCTGTTGCTTTATCAGTTAACTCAACAATAAATGATGCATAAGCAGTTAAAAATATATCCTCGCGAATTTCTTTCATAGTTGAAATAATCTCGCCTTGTTGCAAAGTTCCAAGTCCAGATCCCATTTGAATAAGAAAATGACCATGTGTCATAAGTTGCGAAACAGATGCTAACCGGCTTTTCGGTTTTTTCGCTCCTCTTGCCATTGCACTTACCTTACCCAATTCTCTTGAGAATATTGTAACAATCTTGTTCGTTTCTCCGTAATCTGTCGTACGGATAACGATGCCCTCAACTTTTTGAAACATGTTCGTCACCATCCAAGGTTTGAACAAAACGGGTCAAGAAATTGGAGAGTCTAGATGCGCTAGCTCCTCTTCATGTTGATCCATCTCATCGTTTACGTCTTTTTCCATTTCTTTCAAAAGCAAATACGTCTCAATGCTTCCTGTTTTGGAGAAAAACTTCCAGGTAAAATCTAGCATAAGAATCCACCTTTCTCAATAAGCGTAGCCTATAAACCAATTTCCTTTGTTGTTATTAAATTGACCCATTTTGTCCATTTTCATGTGAGAAAAATTTTTCCTAATTTATCAAAACTCGTAAAAACCAATAATCAGCGGATGAACAAAACATCCGCTGATTACAGCTTTACTCTATTTTAATACTCGTCTTCGCGGAAACCAAGGTCACGAAGCTGAGACATTTTATTTCGCCAATCTTTTTGCACTTTTACCCATACTTCTAAAAATACTTTAGAACCAAGTAATGCTTCAATATCAAAACGAGCTCGCTTACCGACTTCTTTTAACATCTTCCCTTGTTTTCCGATAATAATCCCTTTTTGCGACGGACGTTCAACAACAATCGTTGCATTAATATAAACTGCCCCGCCCTCGCGTTTTTGAATTGCATCGATAACAACAGCCACAGAATGCGGCACTTCTTCACGTGTTAAATGTAGTACTTTCTCACGAATAAGCTCTGCAATAATAAATCTCTCGGGATGATCCGTTACTTGATTATCCGGGTAGTATTGTGGTCCTTCTGGTAAATACTTTTTAATTGTACCAATTAGGGCCTCCACGTTATTACCGTCTAATGCAGAAATTGGTACGATTTCTGCAAAATCATGTAATTTGCGATATTGATCAATTAACTCTAATAATTGTTCTGGGTGAACTTGGTCAATTTTATTAATAACTAAAAATACTGGTTGTTTCGTTTCTTTTAACTTCTCGATGATGAATTCTTCACCACGACCAAAGCCTTCAACAGCATTCACCATAAACAGAACGATATCAACTTCTTTTAATGTCGTTTGCGCCATCTTCACCATGAAGTCGCCTAGTTTATGTTTCGGTTTATGTATTCCTGGTGTATCAATAAAAATTACTTGTGAATCATTTTCTGTATATACGCCTTGAATTTTATTACGAGTTGTTTGTGGCTTGTCACTCATAATAGCAATTTTTTGACCAATAATACGATTTAAAAATGTAGATTTCCCAACATTCGGTCTGCCAATAATAGAGACAAAACCTGATTTATAACCTTTTCTATTCATGTAAATCCTCCGCTAAAAATGCTCCTGGTAACAATTCCCCGACTGTTGTCTCTTGAACGTCACCATGTAAATTTGATAGGTATACTTTCGTATCCTGTTTACATAATTCTACCATAACTTGTCGACATGCTCCACAAGGAGGTACTGGACGCTTCGTATCCGCCACAATTGCGATAGCTACAAACTCTTTATCTCCTTCAGAAACCGCCTTAAATAAAGCTGTTCTTTCTGCACAGTTACATAAGCCATATGAAGCATTCTCAACATTACATCCACGATATACTTTTCCATCCTGCGTTAATAATGCTGCACCTACTTGAAATTTAGAATATGGTACGTACGCTTGTTTACGCGCTTCGATTGCTTCTTGAATTAATTGTTGACCATTCATATTCCCGCATCCTTCCTGTTCACAGCTGTGAATAGATACACTCTCTTACTAAAGGCCTTTACGGCACCTTCAAAGCTTAAGAAAAGCTTTGGAATGCAACTATACCACATACGGTAAAAAGATAATAGCACCAATTATAACGGCTATGATCGCAAACAATAAAACAGCTCCCGCTGCGACATCCTTTGCGACTTTCGCAAACGGATGTATATCGGTAGTCGCTAAATCTACTGTTTTTTCCACAGCCGTATTTACCATCTCTAAACTCATTACAATTCCCATTACAATAAGTAATACCATCCATTCTACTTTTGTAATATGGAAATAAAAGCCGCAGCATATAACAACAACTGCGGCTAAATAATGAATTTTCATATTTCGTTCATGACGAAGACAAAAGAATATACCGACTATAGCATACCCAAAACTATCTATAAGTTTTCCTTTTTTCATCGTCCTAATCCAAATGCTTCTAAAATTTCTTTTTGTCTTCCGAACATTTCTTTTTCATCCTCTTCTGTCATGTGGTCATAACCAAGTAAATGTAAAAAGCCATGTAACGCTAAAAAGCCAAGTTCACGATCAAAAGAGTGCCCATACTCTTCAGCTTGTTCTTTCGCTCTCGGAATAGAAATAATAAGATCGCCTAACATACGCGGCATCTCTACACCTACAATTTCCATTTCTCCTTCTCCCATTTCTTCCATAGCAAAAGAAATGACATCAGTAGGCTGATCCTTATCTCGGTAATCACGATTAATCTCGCGAATGCGTTCGTTATCTACAAATGTTACTGATAACTCTGCACCATCCTCTATTTTTTCCATTTGAGCTGCTTTTCCTAATATCTCACGAATTAAATTCACATACTCTTCTTTCACTTCTTCTGTTTCATCAATGAAATCAATTAATAAACTCATTCTTTCTCCTTATCTTCCGGTGGTTCCGGATATGTAATACGCGAATGGAAAATACCATTTAACGTTTCACATAACGTTTTTCCAACGATTTGTAGTTCCTTAAATGTCAAATCACATTCACTAAATTGCCCATCTTGCAGGCGATCTTTAATAATACTTTGTACTAAATTATTAATTTGATCTGGCGTTGGGTGATTCATAGAACGTACCGCTGCCTCAACACTATCCGCAATACCAACGATTGCCGATTCTTTAGAAGTTGCTTTTGATCCCGGATAACGGAACATCTCTTCTGTATATTTTTCTTTATCTTCTTTAATCGCCTTATAATAAAAATATTTCAGGAGCGTTGTACCATGGTGTTGTCCAGCAATATCGATAATTTCTTGCGGAATATGGTATTCTTCGAGCATCTTTACTCCATCGGTTACATGAGCAATGATAATATCTTTACTCGTCACAGGATCTAATTTATCATGCGGATTTTCAATTCCCATCTGGTTTTCAATAAAGAATTGTGGTTGTACTGTTTTTCCTACATCATGATAGTACGCCCCTACACGCGCTAATACACCATTTGCTCCAACTGCTTCACAAGCCGCCTCAGAAAGATTCGCTACCATTACACTATGGTGATATGTCCCTGGCGCTTCTAATAAAATTCTACGCAACAGCGGATGATTCGGACTTGATAATTCCATAAGCTTCATACTTGATACAATTCCAAGTCCACTTTCTAAATATGGTAATATCCCCATAGCCAAAACGGATGAGATAATTCCTGAAAGGGAAGCCATTAATAATTGGGTACCAATTTCAAGAGGCGAAAAATTCCCATTACGTAATAATAATAACGCCGCCAAGACGACTACATTTAAGATTGAAACGAGTATACCAGCTTGTAAAATCATCGTACGACGATTTTTTTCTCTTAAGAAAATGCTCACTGATAATGAACTTAATAACACATAAATGCCTACACTATAATTTAGTGTACTTGTTACTCCTTCATTAAACATAATACTTCCGCACACAGAAAAAATCATACTTGTTAAAAATACAAATCGATCGCCAATCATTAGTTTTACAAGTATCGTTCCCATCGCAACTGGGACAACATACGCAATTCCTGCATATTCAAGCTTTTGAAACAAACTAATGATTTTCATTAAAACAATCGTGATAGACAAAATTGTAATATACGCTAAAATGTACGGTTTGTCTTCTCTTTTCCGCTGTAAAAATACTTCAAACTGTTTATGCATAAAGTATAGTAACACACCAATGAGCACCGCTAATCCAACATAAGGCTGAAAACTATTACCTTTTTCTAATAAACCGACTAATTTCAACTGATTATACATATCACTTGAAATTGTTTCACCTTCTCTAACAATAACTTGTCCTTGAAGAATATAAACAGGTGGAACTAAATCTTCTTCTGCTTTCTTCTTCTCTTTCGTTACAGCCGGATCATAAAAATAATTTGCTGTAATCGCATATGATCCTAGCGCATTCACAGCTTCTTTCAATCCGCTATTCACATTCAGGCTTTTCATTTCATTAACAAATCGCTCTTTCGCCGCCATTTCTTCGGACATTTTAATATTTCCACCCATGATAACGCTAACAGACGTTAAAGCCGCATTCTTTGCTAATTCTAATTGATCCGGTTCTGCATTAATAAAGTATAATAAATTCTCATCCGATAATTCCTTCGTTAAATTGGATGGCAACTTCTTCTTCAACTTTTCTAATTTATTCGCATCGGTCATCTTTTTTTGCTCTTCAGGTCCAGCAGCTTTCATCTCCTGAATTACTTCATTCACCTTAGCAAAAACATCATTTACAATATCTACTCTATTTTGTTTATATTCACTTCTATATGTATATTGATCCCCGACTTTTTGAGCGGCCTCTTGTTTTTTTCTTTCCGTTATAACCTTATCTTCAATTTTAATAGGAGAATGAATTGTTTTTTTCGCAATAGAATACATATCAACATCTAATTGCTCTGGTTTCACATTATTCATAAGTGCAAAAAACAGCACCGCCCCTAATAAAACGTAAGAAATCCAACTTAGTTTTTTCGAATGTTGTAAATTACGAAACCACTTAGAAATTTCTTGAGATCTTAACATGATTTCAATACCTTCTCCTCTCTAGAAATAAAGTGAAACTATTTATAGCTTTCATTTCTTCTAGCCAACGATACTTTTAGGTAACATTTTTATACACCAGTACCTATAGTTTATTTCTCTTATCTTTTATGATAGTAAAAAATATGCCGTTCGCCAACCTTAATACAAAAAGAAATGATCCTGACAAATAGGATCATTCCATTTTATCATATGCCTCAATAATACGTTGTACCAGTGGATGCCTTACAACGTCCGTTTGTTCTAACGTAATGAATGAAAGACCTGATACACCAGATAAAATGTTAGCGGCTAGCGTAAGCCCTGATTTTACCCCTTTTGGTAAGTCTACTTGTGAAGGGTCCCCCGTAATAACCATTTTAGAACTAAAACCTAATCTAGTTAAAAACATTTTTATTTGTGCACCCGTTGTATTTTGCGCTTCATCTAAAATAACAAATGAATCATCGAGCGTACGTCCTCTCATATAAGCAAGAGGCGCGATTTCAATTACACCTCTCTCCATCATACGCTGCGTATATTCTTGTCCAAGAATATCGTGCAGAGCATCATACAATGGACGTAAGTACGGATCTACCTTCTCTTTCAAATCACCTGGTAAAAATCCTAAACTTTCTCCAGCTTCTACAGCCGGTCTCGTTAAAATGATTTTCTTTACATACCCTTGCTTTAAAGCTCTTACAGCCATTACTACAGCTAAGTATGTTTTCCCAGTCCCAGCAGGTCCTATTCCAAATACAATATCATTTTTCTTCATTGCATGAATATATCTTCTTTGTCCCATCGTTTTTACACGAATGGATTTACCTTTTGCCGTTTTAAAGATTTCTTCTTCATATAACTCTTCAAATTGAGCAATTTTCCCTTGTTGTGCGAGCTGAATTGCATACGCAACATCCCTTTCTGTAATTGACACACCTTTTCGAATAACAACAAGTAGTTGCTGTAAGATTTTTTCTACGAGTGTCACAGTTTCAACTGCTCCAGATGCATGAACAGTTTCACCTCTAGTTACGATTGATACATTCAGTTCCCGTTCAATTACTTTCAAATGAGCATCATTGACTCCAAAAAGAGCGATTGCTTCGTTAGTATTTTCCAATTGTTGGTTCATTTCTACTAATTGTTCTGCCATTACTCAGTCTCCTTGAATATCGGATTCGGATATTGGTTGTGGCTCTGCAATATTTTCAATCACAGTATAATGCAAAGTGACTTTTAGTTGATCCGCCTCAACCTCTTTACTCAAAATCTTATCACTTACAATCATAGCATGTTCATCCAATTTTTTCTTTAGTTCTTTTTCAGCCATTTCTTTCGCTACTTTCATTGCCTGTTTTTCTGTATATTCTCGGTTCGCCTCTTCCTCTTCTCGCACTACATCTTTTTCATATGCAATCGGCAGTGTAAAACCAAATAATTTCACATCATGTTTTACACTTTCCGTACGAGAACGTTTATACTTATCATGCTGAAATCCCCATATTTTTATTTTTGTGCTCCCAAATGTAAGGTAATGCTCATTATACGTATTACCAGTATATACTTGAAATTGCGTCTTGAGTGGTACATTCACCTCAGATGTGTACCACGTTTCTCCATATACAATACCTTTCGCCGAAACAATCGTTGGACTCTCCTCATTACCGTATATCCCTGATACGAGAAGCTGCCCTTTTTCTACATGATCATTTTTTAAAACGACTGGTTTTCCAACTTCAACAAATGTTTTTGTAACGATCGCTTCTTTTTTTGCCACTAAATTTTGCGGCCTTTGTTCTTTTTCTTTTTTCGGCTCATTTTTTTCAACAATTTTAAAATGGTACGTCGTTCCCCTTACTTCTAGTCCTGCCCAAGTAATCGCATTAATATTGTCCGTCAAATGACGTTGTACATCTTCTACACTAGGCATTTGGAATTGTAATTTTCCTTTTTTAATACCCATTTTGTCCAATTCTTTCATCAATATATATTCTGTTTCAGGTTTCGCTCCTGTAATTTCAATTTTCCAAACCATATTCGATAATGCAATCATGCCAAAGAAGAAAATTAAAAAACCAATTAAGAATCCACTATTTTTAATTAAGCGCTTATTCCAAAATGGAAAACCGTAACGCCCAATAAAATATAGTTTACACTCATTTTTTCTATAAATCGGCTTTATTTTTTTCACATCTCGTAATAGCATACAAAAGACTAACGTTTCATCGGCAATTTTCTTAACGTCCCAAACTAATAATTTTCTACGCACACATTCGTTAACGAACCGCTCCGCTCCTCTACCTTCAATTCGTACCTTTACATATCCAAGCCACTTTATAAACCATTTATTTTTCATCTACTACCTTCACTACCTTTCCAAAAGTAGACACACTACTTTTCACTTTAATTAGCAAAATAGCTCGTACGAAAATGAAATAAAGAGTTTTATTTTCCATAAATAGCGGGATAAAGTGAGACTTTAATCAGCCCTCACCAATCGGACTTTAATGGACGGCCCGATCCCCACCTAACTTCTTTGCTTTCGCTGAATTTTGAGGCGTAGACTTACTGCCCATTAAAGCGGGATAAACTAAATAGTAGGGGCAAATCATTAGAATAAAGAAGAAAAACTTCACATACGGAAGTTTCCCTTACTTCTCTTTCTGTTCGTCTTCTAAAAACGTCACTTGCTCAATTATCCCTTCAAGCAAAAGTTCTTCCGGAAGGATTGTTTTAATAACAAAGGACTGCCCCTTAATTAATAACTGACCATGCTTTAACAACAATCTTACTTCTTTATCTGAAAACACTAATAAACCTCGATGATTTTCTATATAGATATGCACTTGCCCAACAAGCGTGATCCGAGGTAGATCCATTAGCACATCCACTGGTAGGTCTATTTGCTTCGTTAACCAATTCTTCATTTGTTCTAATTTTTTCATCCCAAAAGACCCCCTCTCATCCCATATGTATGAAAAAAGAGCTTGTAATATCACGTCCAAACTGAAAAAAAGCATAAAAAAACGTCTCATAAGAAATGAGACGTTTTTTTATGCTAATAGCTGGATAACCAGCTTATTCACAAGCGATCCGTCTGTTTTACCTTTTACTTTCGGCATAACAGCAGTCATCACCTTACCCATATCTGCTTTAGACGTCGCACCAACTTCAGAAATTACTTGCTTGATTATATCAACTAGCTCTTCTTCCGTTAATTGCTCCGGCAAATATGCGCTTAAAATCTGAATTTCACTTTGCAGTTTATTAACAAGGTCTTCACGACCAGCTTTTTTAAATTCAAGGAGGGAGTCCTTATGCTGTTTTACTTCACGAGCTAAAACTGTTAGTTCCTCTTCTTCAGTAAGAGTATGCTGTAGTTTAATACCTTCATTTTGTAAAGCAGCCTTAACCATACGAATGACGGTTAATTTTTCTTTTTGTTTATTCTTCATCGCTTGTTTCATATCATCGTTTAAACGACCGAGAAGACTCATAACTTACACCCTCTCTTAGAATTTACGCTTTCTTGCCGCTTCAGATTTCTTCTTACGTTTTACACTTGGTTTTTCATAAAACTCGCGCTTTCTTGCTTCAGCAAGTGTACCAGTTTTAGAAACCGATCTTTTAAAACGGCGAAGTGCATCCTCCAAAGACTCGTTTTTACGAACGACTGTTTTTGACATTCTCTTTCCCTCCCTCCGAAACATCACACTTACATACTAACTCCAGCATGCAAAAAGAAACACTTCTTCAGCATGTCTTTTACGATTATAATACATTTTATCACTTCAGGTCAACTATTTGGCAGAATAAAAGAAGAATAGATGCTCTTCCTTTTTCAAAAACTATGCAGATAGCTGTTATCCTTTCCCCTGAAGGCAACTATATTTTTATCATTACACCTTTTTTCATGCAGGAACGTACGAAACAACTACTCATTTCATACATTTTCAGTACTTAACTTCTCCACTAAAAAAGAAAGCATGCAAATCGTTTCCGTTTGCATGCTTTTTTATCCCGATTGGTCCGGGCTAATAATGAGCGGGGAATGAATCCCACGCTCATTAAAGTTTCACTTTATGCGCTTGCTGATTCCTTTTTCACATCATCTTCAAGGACACGAACAAATTGCGCTTCGTTATATGGATAACCAGCTTTTGTGATTTTTACTTTCACTAGTTTACCGATCAATTCTTCTGATCCTTCAAATACAATTTTCAAGTAGTTATCTGTATAACCCACATATAGGCCTTCACGGTCGCCCTCTTTAAATTGTTCTTCTGGAATAATTTCAAGTACTTCTCCTTCAAACTGTGATGCATACTCTTTCGCTAATTGATTAGATAGTTCAATTAAACGGTGAACACGATCATTCTTCACATCTTCAGGAACTTGATCTTCCATACGCGCTGCAGGTGTTCCTGTACGTTTTGAGTACGGGAATACGTGCAACTCAGAGAAGCGATTCTCTTTAATGAAATTGTATGTTTCCATGAATTCTTCTTCTGTTTCACCTGGGAAACCAACGATTACGTCTGATGTAATCGCAAGACCTGGTAACGCTTCTTTCAAACGATCTAAGCGCTCTTGGAAAAATTCCATCGTATATTTACGACGCATACGCTTTAATACAGTATTAGATCCAGATTGCAATGGAATGTGTAAGTGACGTACGACTACTTCAGACTTATCTAACACTTCAATTACTTCATCTGAAATCTGACTCGCTTCAATAGAAGAAATACGAAGACGTTTTAATCCGTCTACTTCCGCTTCCATATCACGAAGTAATCCAGCTAAGTTATAATCTTTAATATCTTCACCGTACCCACCTGTATGAATACCTGTTAATACGATTTCCTTATAGCCTGCATCTACTAATTGTTGCGCTTGTTTAATAACTTCTTTCCCATCGCGAGAGCGCATTAAACCACGCGCCCAAGGAATAATACAGAATGTACAGAAGTTATTACAACCTTCTTGTATTTTTAAAGATGCACGTGTACGGTCCGTGAAGTAAGGTACATCAAGTTCTTCATATACACGTGTTTTCATAATGTTACGCACAGCATTAATTGGCTGACGCTCTTTACGGAATTCTTCGATGTATCCTAACATCTTTTCACGATCTTGTGTACCAACTACAATATCTACACCTGGAATCGCCATAATTTCCGCTGGAGATGTTTGTGCATAACATCCTGTTACACAAATAACCGCATCTGGGTTTTGACGAACAGCACGTCTAATAACTTGACGACTTTTCTTATCCCCCGTATTCGTTACTGTACATGTATTAATAACATATACATCAGCTTTTTTTTCATATTCAGTTCTTTCATATCCACCTTGTTTAAACAATTGCCAAATGGCTTCTGTTTCATAGTGGTTTACTTTACAACCTAACGTATGGAACGCAACAGTTGACATTGATCATCACCCCATCAATTCAAAATGATACGAAGCAGCACTTAACGCATATAACGGCGCCGTTTCTGTTCTTAAAATTCTTGGTCCTAAACTACATGGTACAAATTTATGTTCACGAAGCGCTGTAATCTCTTCCTCAGCCAAACCGCCTTCTGGGCCAAATACAATCAATAACTTTTGACCTGGTTTCATCATCGTTAAAGCTTTCGCAAAATTAGATTTCTCGCCTTGTTTCGCTTCCTCTTCGTAAGCAACAAGACAAACATCATACTCACCACTCATTGATAGCAATTGTTTAAACGATGCTGGGGCGTGTACTTCTGGAATTTCACTTCTATGTGATTGTTCCGCAGCTTCTTTCACAATTTTTCTTAAACGTTCAACTTTTTTATCCGCTTTTTTCGCATCCCATTTTACGATAGAGCGAGATGCTTGAAATGGTAAGAATGCAGCTGCCCCAAGCTCAGTTCCTTTTTGAAAAATTAACTCTAGCTTGTCTCCTTTCGGCAGTCCACTTGCAATCGTCACGAAAACAGGAAGTTCACTTGACGCCTCTACCCATTCTACAATAGCAGTATGAATAAATTCACTGGTAATTTCATCAATTGAACATACGGCTGTTTTTCCGTTTACACAGCAATAAATGTGATCTCCAGCTGACATACGCATCACTCTTGCGATATGATGTACGTCATCACCTACAATGCGAATACTTGTCTCATTTACATATTTCTCTTCTACAAAATAACGTTGCATATAATCACCTTAGTAGAGTTTCGTTCCTTTCGTAAGCCAATACTTACGAAAAGAACGAAACGTTATCATTTTTCATATAACAAACGGCAAGTCCCTCACCCTATAGTGAGAGACTCCCCCCTTTTCATTATAGACTAAAATCTATATTACGCATTTCGTGCAATAATTGCTACCCAATCTTCCATTCGTAACACTTCTTCAATTGTAAATCCAGCTTTTTCTAGCGCTTCAGAAATTACTTTTTCCTTCGCAGCAATAATGCCCGATGTAATAAATAATCCGCCTGACTTCACAACTCTCGCTGCATCTTCAGGGAATAAAAGAATAATTTCTGCTAATAAGTTAGCTACGATTAAATCAACAGGACCTTCAATACCTTCTAAAAGACTATTTTGTCCAACAGATACGATATCATCTGTTTTATTTAAACGTACATTCATTTCTGCACTTTCAACTGCAACTGGATCTAAATCATATGCTTGAACAGAAGACGCACCTAATTTTGCTGCTGCAATACTCAGTACACCAGAACCTGTTCCTACATCAATGATCGTATCACCTGGCTGTACTGTTTTTTCTAAAGCACGGATACACATCGTTGTTGTTGGATGAGTTCCCGTTCCAAATGCCATACCTGGATCTAATTCAATAATTTTTTCTTCCGGAGAAGATGGTGTATATTCTTCCCACGTCGGCACAATTGTGAATGTATCAGAAATTTGTACTGGATGGTAATATTTTTTCCAAGCAGTAGCCCAATCTTCTTCATTGACCTCGTTAACGGTAATATTTCCAGTACCAATTTCGATGTCGTAAGATGGAAGAGCATCAATAGATGATTTTACACTTGCAATTGTTTCATGTAAAGAATCCGTTTGTGGGAAATAGGCTTTTATTAACACACCTTCCGCCGGATACTCATCTGGGTTCAATGCATAAATTTCACCATATTGTTGCTCGCGCTCTTTTGTCAATTCCGCTGGATCCTCAATCGCAACTCCACTAGCACCAGCTTCATGTAAAATATGAGAGACAGCTTCTACTGCTTCTTCTTTTGTATGAATACTAATTTCTGACCATTTCACAATTTACCAACTCCAATTTTTATTTCCATTATTCCCCTTTGAAAGCACGTTTAAGCTTTCCGAATAAACTATCATCCTGCTCTTCTTGTCCTGCAAATTCACGCAATAAATCTTTTTGCTGTGAAGTTAATTTCGTCGGTACAACAACACGTACGACTACATATTGATCTCCTTGGCCGTATCCACGTACGTTCGGAGCACCCTTTCCTTTTAGGCGGAATTCTGTTCCTGTTTGTGTTCCTGCTGGAATTTTCAGCTTCACTTTACCATGAACAGTAGGAACTTCTACTTCATCACCAAGTGCCATTTGCGCAAATGTTAATGGCATTTCGCAAATAATGTGATCTCCTTCGCGCTCAAAGAATTCATGATTTCTTACATGAACAACAACATATAAATCTCCTGCTGGGCCGCCATTTACGCCCGCTTCACCTTTTCCAGATACGCGGATTTGTTGACCATTATCGATACCTGCTGGAATTTTAACATTGATTTTTTTACGTTTACGAACTTTACCGGAACCGTGGCATGTCGTACATTTTTCTTTAATGATTTGCCCAGTTCCTGAACAATGACCGCAAGCTTGACGGTTTACGATACGACCAAATGGTGTATTTTGTTCTACACTTACTTGCCCTGATCCTGAGCAATGTTTACATGTTTCTTTTGAAGTTCCTGGTTTTGCCCCGCTACCTTTACAAGTATCACATGGATCTTCTACTGGAATCTCAACATTTAACTCTTTACCAAAAATAGCTTCTTCAAAATCTAAAGTGACTTGATATTGTAAGTCAGCACCTTGGCGCGGAGCATTTGGATCACGACGTCTGCCACCACCGCCGCCAAAGAATGAACTAAAGATATCTTCAAAACCGAAGCCACCGCCGAAGTCTCCTCCGCCGCCAAAGCCACCGAAGCCTTGATTAGCACCAGCATGACCAAATTGATCATATTGCGCACGCTTTTGATCGTCGCTTAATACTTCGTATGCTTCTTGTACTTCTTTAAACTTTTCAATTGCATTTTCTTCTTTACTTACGTCTGGATGGTATTTTTTAGCCAAACGACGATACGCTTTTTTTATTTCATCTTTTGAAGCACCCTTGCTAAGTCCAAGGACCTCATAATAATCTCGTTTACTCATAAATTTACAACCCCCGAATCTTTCACATAAACGTAATTTTAACACCGAAAGAAAGTGCTTTGCAACAAAGTTTCCTCACTTACAGTATGCAAAGTGAAAAACTTAAGACCCTCACACATTCCTTCTCATTCGTGAAAAAAGCCAAAGCCAAGGCACGCTTGACTTTGACTTTTTGTCATCTTACTTATTATGTTTAAAGTTGAATTACTTGTCTTCTTTTACTTCTTCAAACTCAGCGTCTACTACATTGTCTTTCTTCGCGCCAGCATCTTGTGCTCCTTGTGCACCTTCTGCTTGCCCTGCAGCTGCTTGAGCTTGCTCATATAGTTTAACAGTTAGTTGTTGTACAATTTCTTGTAAAGCGTCTTTTTTCGCACGGATTTCCTCAAGCTCGTTCTTCTCAATCGCAGCTTGTAATGCTTCTTTTGCTTCTGTTGCTTTTGCAACTTCAGCTGCATCTACTTTACCTTCTAAATCTTTTACAACTTTATCTGTTTGGAATACAAGTTGGTCAGCTTCGTTACGAAGTTCAACTTCTTCCTTACGTTTTTGGTCAGCGTCAGCATTTGCTTCTGCTTCTTTTACCATACGATCTACTTCTTCATCAGAAAGACCTGAAGAAGATTGGATTGTAATAGCTTGTTCTTTGCTTGTTCCTAAATCTTTTGCACGTACGTTAACGATACCGTTCGCATCAATATCGAATGTTACTTCGATTTGTGGAATACCACGTGGTGCTGGTGGGATATCCGTTAATTGGAAACGTCCTAACGTTTTGTTGTCAGCTGACATTGGACGCTCACCTTGTAATACGTGAATGTCTACTGCTGGTTGGTTATCAGCAGCTGTTGAGAATACTTGTGACTTACTTGTTGGAATTGTAGTGTTACGCTCGATTAATTTCGTGAACACACCACCCATAGTTTCAATACCTAAAGAAAGTGGAGTTACATCTAATAATAGTACGCCTTCTACATCACCAGTAAGTACGCCACCTTGAACTGCAGCACCTAATGCTACAACTTCATCCGGGTTTACACCTTTATATGGTTCTTTACCAGTTTCACGTTTAATAGCTTCTTGTACAGCTGGGATACGAGTAGAACCACCAACAAGGATAACGCGATCTAATTCACTTGCAGATAGACCAGCATCTTTTAAAGCACGACGAGTTGGTTCTAATGTTCTTTCAACAAGGTTTGCTGAAAGCTCTTCGAATTTCGCTCTTGTTAATGTTAATTCTAAGTGTAATGGACCAGCAGCTCCAGCACTAATGAATGGCAATGAAATTTGTGTTTGTGTTACACCTGAAAGATCTTTTTTCGCTTTTTCAGCTGCATCTTTCAAACGTTGAAGTGCCATTTTATCTTGGCTTAAATCAATGTTATTTTCTTTTTTGAACTCAGCTACTAAGTGATCGATGATAACTTGGTCAAAGTCATCTCCACCAAGACGGTTGTCACCAGCAGTTGAAATAACTTCAAATGTTCCATCTGCTAACTCAAGGATAGATACGTCAAATGTACCGCCACCTAAGTCATATACTAAGATTTTTTGCTCTTCATCTTGTTTTTCTAAACCATAAGCAAGCGCTGCTGCTGTTGGTTCGTTAATGATACGCTCAACTTCTAAACCAGCGATACGACCAGCATCTTTCGTTGCTTGACGCTCTGCATCGTTGAAGTATGCAGGTACTGTAATAACAGCTTTCGTTACTGTTTCACCTAAATATGCTTCAGCAGAAGCTTTTAAGTTTTGTAAAATGATTGCAGAAATTTCTTGAGGTGTATATTCTTTACCTTCGATTTCTACTTTGTAGTCTGTACCCATATGACGTTTAACAGACATGATTGTATTTGGGTTTGTAATTGCTTGACGCTTTGCTACTTCCCCAACTTGACGTTCTTCATTTTTGAAAGCTACAACAGAAGGTGTTGTACGGTTTCCTTCTGGATTTGGGATAACCTTTGGTTCTCCACCTTCCATAACAGCTACACAAGAGTTTGTTGTACCTAAGTCAATACCGATAATTTTACTCATGGCTAATCCTCCTACTTTTATGTAAATTATTGATTTACTTTTACCATCGATGGGCGAATTACACGGTCTTTTAATTTATAACCTTTTTGGAATTCTTCCACAACCGCATTTGATTCAAATTCGCTGTCTTCTACTTGCATAACAGCTTGGTGTTCATGAGGATCAAACTGTTTACCAACAGCTTCAATCGCTTCTACACCTTCTTTTGTCATCGCTTCTAACAATTGACGATATACCATTTCCATCCCTTGTAATAAGGACTTCATTTGCTCATCAGTTGCTTCTACTTGCATCGCTCTTTCAAAATTATCAAGAGCTGGCAAAATATCCGAAACAAGACTTTGTGCTCTATATTTTTCAGCAGCCTGTTTATCCATTTGAACACGACGCTTATAATTTTCAAAATCAGCTTGTAGACGTAGCATACGGCCTTCCGTTTCCGTCAGTTTCGCTTGCAATTCATCTACTTTTTCTTGTAAAAGAGCAGCCTCACTTTTTTCTTCAACAGTTTCTTCGCTGTCTTCAGATGTTACGGCTTCTTCAACTTGTGCTTCTTTTACTTCTTCTTTCACTTCTTCTACAACTTGTTCGCTACGCTCTTCCACAATTTTCACCTCCTTAAAAGGTATTAGGTATCATGCATAGCATGATTACCTAAGTATAGTTATATATTACACACAGTGATGTATTGCTTATCACTTGAGCGAATGTATTCTTCTTCATTCTTTATTTTTTTAGTCCATCTGTAATTTGCCTTGTAAATAACTGCAACAAACTAATTACACGAGAGTATTGCATTCTCGTTGGACCTAAAATTGCAATTGTTCCAAGTTGTTCTTCTCCAATCGAATATGTTGCAGAAATCAAACTACAATCTTCCATGGCTGTCGCAGAGTTTTCCCTACCAATTTTCACTTGAATACCAACTTGTTTATGACGCAAAATATCATAAAACTCAGCTTCGTTATCAATCATGGTAAGTAAAGATCTAACTTTTTGAATGTCATGAAACTCTGGTTGCGAAAGCATATTTGCCTTCCCTCCAAAGTATATCTTTTCCGATAACGGAACTTGAAATGTACCATCCAATATTTTTATTGCACTATCGTAATTATGAACATACCCACGCAATACCGTAACAATCTCCTTAAAGATTTTATTATGGAGTTCCGACATTGGTACGCCCGATAGCTTTTCATTTAAAATATTAACCATTTTTTCTAAATCTGATAAATCAACAGATTCCGGAACGGTAATCGTTTTGCTTTGTACATGCCCTGTATCCGTTACAATAATAGCGACTGCGGTTTGACGATCAAGCGGAACAATTTGTACGTTTTTAAGTTTATTTGTGCTTAACTTCGGTCCAAGAACAATGGCCGTATAATTTGTAAGCTCTGATAAAATTTGAGCTGATTGTTGTGCAATCTTTTCCGCTTCAAAAATTCTTTCAGCAAATAAATCTTTAATTTGTACAATTTCATCGTTCGGTAAATTTTGCGGCGCTAAAAGATGGTCTACATAAAATCGGTATCCTTTTTCAGAAGGAACGCGTCCAGAAGAACTATGCGTTTTCTCAATAAATCCTAGTTCCTCTAAATCAGCCATTTCATTTCGTATAGTAGCTGAACTAAATGTAATTTCATCTTTTTTAGCCAACGTCCTTGACCCAACAGGTTGCGCTGATCCAATAAAGTCATCAATAATTGTTTGTAAAATTAAGAGCTGACGTTCCGTAAGCATCTCATCATCACCTCTGTTAGCACTCTTTGTCTTCGAGTGCTAAATCTATTAATAACTTACCAAAATTGACATTCAATTGTCAACGGAAACGTCACGAAATAATGAAACTTTTTCACGTTAATGGAACATTTAATTAGTCAATCAAAAATGATTGGAATACTTCATTCCCTAATAATTTTCCTTTTCGCGTTAAACGAACATATCCATCGCTCTCTTCAAGCAATCCTTGTTCTTGGTTGTTTTGTAACTGCTTCGCGAAAACTTGATCCATTTCCATATTAAATTTCTTTTGAAACGCTATTTTAGATACACCTTTTGTTTTTCGGAGTCCTAAGAACAACTCTTCTTCCATTTTTTCTTTCTCCGTCACCACGTGAACATCTAAATACGGAAATCCGGTTTCATCGATTTTATTGAAATATTGCTTGAGCGGCCCTACATTTTGGATACGTTCTCCATTTACATAACTATGCGCTCCAGCTCCAAATCCATAATACTCTTCATTATTCCAGTATGTGAGATTATGTCTACTTTCATTATTACCTTTTGAAAAATTACTAATTTCATACTGGGTATAGCCATGTTTCTCCATTTCATCCATTACCATTTCGTACATTTTCGCTTCATGGTCTTCACCTGGAAGTCTTAATTTCCCTTTATTCATTAAGTTATAAAATACTGTTTTCGGTTCCACAATTAATGAATATGCCGAGAAATGTTGTACACCAAGCGTAAAAGCAATGTCTAATGTTTCTTTTACATCTTCTATCGTCTGTCCTGGCAGAGCATAAATAATATCTACATTTATATTTTTAAAGCCTACTTCCTGCGCTTCTCTAATTGCTACAAACGCATCTTCTCTCGTATGCTTACGTCCAATTTTCTCAAGCAATTCATCTCGAAATGTTTGCACCCCAAAACTAATTCGGTTCACTCCACCTTCTAGCAATACATTTAATTTCTCTTTCGGCAAATCACCTGGATTCGCTTCAAATGTTAATTCACAATTCGGGGCAAACGGACGTAAACGACGATTTATAATATTTAATAATTTCTTTGTCTGTTCCATATTTAATGCTGTTGGAGTTCCCCCGCCAACAAAAATCGTTTTCATACTATCAAACGGTACCTTTTGAACTGTATTTATTATTTCTTTCTCTAAATACTCTAAATATTGATCGACCGGCTGGCGTTCAATAAACACTTTATTAAAATCACAATAGTGACAAATATGCTGACAAAACGGAATATGAATATATGCAGCTTGCACCAAAATAACTCCTACCTTTCTAAAAAGAAAACCTCCGCGCTCGGGAGGCTTCTTTTACTTCTCTAACGTATTACGAATTTGTTCCATTCGCATTTTTCCCCAATCATACATCATTTCAACGATTGGTAAAAGCGACATGCCTAATTCCGTCATATAATATTCCACTCGCGGTGGAATTTCCGGGTATACTGTTCGATCAACAATCCCATCTTCCATTAACTCTTTTAATTGGTTTGATAAAACTTTATGAGAAATGCTCGGAAATAATCGCTGTAATTCACTAAAACGATGAGGCCCTTCCACACCAAGATGCCACAATATTACAACTTTCCACTTTCCACTAATAATAGAAAGCGTCAATTCCTTTTCACAATTAAAATTGCCATTTTGTATTTTTTCTTGAATATCTTTTCGAATATTTTCGGACATTAACAAACTCCTAACTTTATATGAACTAAAAAGCTCTCTCACTATTGTAAATGAGAGCTACTCAGATGTCTAAAAAGTAATTATACGTAAAAAAGAAGCCGCATAAACGACTTCTTTTTTTCATTCCAACTATTAGTTGTCATCCATTTTCAGTACAGCCATGAATGCTTCTTGCGGTACTTCTACAGAACCAACAGACTTCATACGTTTTTTACCTTCTTTTTGCTTATCAAGAAGTTTACGCTTACGAGAAATGTCACCACCGTAACATTTCGCAAGTACGTTTTTACGCATCGCTTTAATTGTAGAACGCGCTACAACTTTGTTTCCGATCGTCGCTTGAATTGGCACTTCGAACTGCTGTCTTGGAATTAATTCTTTTAATTTTTCTACGATTACTTTACCACGGTCATACGCTGAATCACGGTGTACGATAAATGATAGAGCATCGACTTGCTCAGAATTTAAAAGAATATCCATTTTCACAAGTTTAGATGGCTTGTAACCAATTAACTCATAATCAAATGATGCGTATCCTTTCGTATTTGATTTCAACTGATCGAAGAAGTCATATACGATTTCTGATAATGGGATTTCATATGTCAATGTAACACGCGTTTCATCTAAATATTGCATATCAATAAACGTTCCGCGTTTACCTTGGCAAATTTCCATTACAGCTCCAACATAGTCATTCGGAACCATAATTGCTGCTTTAACAAATGGCTCTTCAACACGATCAATTGTCTGTGGATCCGGCATATTAGACGGGTTATCGACAATCATGTCTTCACCATTCGTTAAGAATACTTTATAAATAACACTTGGCGCTGTTGTAATTAAATCAATTTTAAATTCACGTTCAATACGCTCTTGAATGATTTCCATATGAAGAAGTCCTAAGAATCCACAACGGAAACCAAATCCTAGCGCTTGAGATGTTTCTGGCTCAAACTCAAGAGCAGAATCGTTTAATTCTAATTTCTCTAGCGCATCACGTAAGTCGTTGTAACGTGCAGAGTCAATCGGGTACAGACCACAGAATACCATTGGATTTAATTTACGGTAACCAGGTAATGGCTCAGCTGCTGGACGTTTCGCGTGTGTAATCGTATCACCAACGCGTGTATCACCAACATTTTTAATCGATGCTGCTAAGAAACCTACATCACCTACTGTTAACTCGTCACGTTGCGTAGTTTTCGGTGTAAATACACCTACTTCTGTTACTTCAAATTCTTTACCAGTTGCCATCATACGTACTTTATCGCCAACTTTTACCGTTCCATTTACAACACGGATATAAGCAATTACACCGCGGTACGGATCATATAAAGAGTCAAAGATCATACATTGTAACGGTTCTTCTGAATCACCTGTTGGTGCTGGCACTTTTTCAACGATTTGTTCTAAAATCTCTTCGATACCAATCCCAGCTTTTGCTGAAGCAAGTACAGCTTCTGATGCATCTAACCCAATTACATCTTCCACCTCTTGGCGTACACGCTCTGGGTCTGCACTTGGTAAATCGATTTTATTAATAACCGGTAAAATTTCTAAATTGTTATCAAGCGCTAAGTATACGTTTGCTAACGTTTGCGCTTCAATACCTTGCGCTGCATCTACTACAAGAATTGCACCTTCACAAGCCGCTAAACTACGAGATACTTCGTACGTAAAGTCGACGTGTCCTGGTGTATCAATTAAGTGAAGAATATATTCTTCGCCGTCTTTTGCTTTATAGTTTAATTGTACTGCGTTTAATTTAATTGTAATACCACGCTCACGCTCTAAATCCATAGAGTCAAGCAACTGAGCTTTCATTTCACGTTGTGTTAACGCGTTTGTTTTCTCTAAAATACGGTCTGCTAACGTTGACTTTCCGTGGTCAATATGAGCAATGATAGAGAAATTACGAATTTTGGACTGTCTTTTTGCTCTTTCTTCTTTGTTCATCTATGTTCTCAACTCCTAATAGTCTCGCCAATATACACTAGCACTGATTATATCAATAGAGCAGCAAAGATTCAATGAAAACTCGTGCTGCTTACAATACAAATCATTCTATTTATATCTTATGCGAACAAACCATAAGAGACAAACCTTTTTCAAATTAAAGAACGGCTGTCTTACAAACCTGTAAAACAACCGTCCTCCGTTTGACTCTTAACTAAAAATCCCTTTTACTTTCCCAACAACTATATCTGTTCCAAACTTTGTTATTTCGTAGGCAACGCTTGCTATCGCCATACCCATTCCTTCTACAATATTAAAACTTTTTAAGCTTTCTAATTGTTTTTGTTTTTCAGTAGCGGAAAACGAACCTTCCAAAGTTTCTGATTCAGTGGCCTCACCTTTTGTTCCTGTCATATGAGCGATTTGTTCATACGACATTTGCTGATAACCTTTCATACTTTTCAACCCATGATTTGCAAGTGCCACCCCTGCTATTACCATAAGTAAGCATATTGCCACACTACATATACATAAAAGCGAAAAGCGGCTTACATGATTATCGTCACTTCCCATCAATGTGTATATGCTCCTGTATTATCTTGGTCAATTTGATGATGCAGCGCTGCATTTAAACCACTTGCTATTACATTTGCCATATCCTCTATGAAGGCATCCACTTCTTTCGGAGTCACCATTAAATTATGACCAAGAGGAGATAACACTTCATAAATTAATTTTCTCTTCTCTTCATCTTCCAGTGTACCTACAGCACCTAAAAACATATTCCGGCTCTTTTCATCCGGCATATCCTCTTCTGTTAATTTTTTCTTTTCTCCAAATGTAAAACCAGCCGGCAACAAAGATCGGGAAGGTTTATTTCCTTCTTTCATCTCCCGTCCAAAATGTTTCAAAATAAAATCAATTGTATCGCTTGTAATCGAAACGGCATCCACCACAGTCGGAACACCAATTGCGATAACAGGAATACCTAATGTTTCTTTACTGAGTTCCTTACGTTTATTCCCAACACCCGACCCTGGATGAATTCCTGTATCAGAAATTTGTATCGTACTATTTACCCTTTCAATAGAACGAGCAGCTAATGCATCAATTGCAATGACAAAGTCTGGCTTTGTCTTCTCAATGATTCCATAAATAACATCGCTCGTTTCAATTCCTGTAATCCCCATTACCCCCGGCCGAATTGCACTAACAGGCCTAAACCCTTCTTCTACACTTTCAGGCTGCAATTGAAACAAATGTCTCGTTACCAATACATTTTCTACAACTATCGGTCCAAGCGCATCCGGCGTTACATTCCAATTTCCAAGACCAACAATTAAACAACTCGCTTCTTTCGTAACGCCAACCTCTTCTAAGAAATAAGAAAATTCTTTTGCAAAAATACGCTCTACTTTTTGTTGCAGCTCCGTATCTTGTTGACGTATACCTTGTACTTCAAGCGTTAAATAATTTCCAGGTTTTTTACCCATCGAGTCAGAGGCAGCTTCATCAATTGTAACTTTTGTAATGGTAATACCTTCTTCTTCCCTCTCTTTTACAATAACGCCTTGTATCCCTTTTTGCTCTTCTTGACGCTCTTGCAGCATTTGATGCGCCTCTACAGCAAGATCCGTTCTAACACTATATTTACTTAAATCTAATGGTTCTTTCATCGTATCTCCTCCGTCATTCATAGTAAATATCGTTAGATTTCCCAAAGTTATATAAGGTCATTCTTTCCTTTACGTGAAATTTCATAGATATACTATTGCAATTCTCTTCACCGTTTGATAGAATATCACTTGTTCTATGTTAAGAATCGAGTCATTCGATTGCACCAGGGAGGTGAAAAGTATGGCAAACATCAAATCTGCTATCAAACGCGCTAAACTTAGCGAAGAGCGTCGTGCACATAACGCTTCTATCAAGTCTGACATGCGTTCTGCTGTTAAAACTGTAGAAGCTTTAGTTACTAATAACGATCTTGAAAATGCTAAAGAAGCTTTCAAAACTGCTTCTAAAAAACTTGACAAAGCAGCTCGTAAAGGTCTTATCCACCAAAACGCTGCAGCTCGTCAAAAATCTCGCTTAGCGAAACAAGTAAACGCGTAAGGCGTTTAAAAAACGATCCATTCGGATCGTTTTTTTATATACAAAAAAGTTCACGCTCTTAGCACGTGAACTTTTTTTGTTTCATCACATATGATTTAACCGCATTAAGAAAAACTCGAGCACAAGTTTTTTATCCATTTTTCCCGTTTTCATACTATAATCAGCTTCCGCTAATTCCATTATCACTTTTTTTAATTCTTCAAAAGAGAAAAACTTCGTTTGATTCATCGCTAATTTTACACGATATGGATGCACACCAATATGAGACGCGATTTGATTTTGGCCGTAACCACGCTGCTGTAACTCTTTCACTTGATGCAGTAAACGAAATTGACTTACTAATAACGCAAGTAATTTAATAGGTTCCTCCTGCTGCGTAAATAATCCATCCAAAATTTGCATTGCACCCGCGATATCTTTTTTTACCACTTTTTCTGTCAAAGCAAACACATTTTGTTCAACTGATTTTGGCACAAGCTCTGCAACGAGTTTCGGTGTAATGTCTCCGCCCATACCGACATATAACGTTAACTTGTCCATTTCCTTCGCCAACATCGTTACATTACTTCCCACAAGCTCTAACAACAAACTAACAGCCGCATGATCAATATGCACATGCACTTCATCTGCCCGAGCAACAATCCACTTCTGAACATCCTGCACTTGCATTGCATTCGCTTCTACTACATCCGCTGTTTTCTTTAATAGTTTTGTAATTTTTTTTCGTTCATCCAGCTTTTCGTAAGGCGCAACAAAAACAAGAATAGAAAAGGGAGAAGGTTCCCCGATATATTCTTCTAAAATTTTTATATTTTGTTCTAACTTTTCTTTTTGTGAAGTTAAAAAGAGTGGTGATTTTATTAATAACACTTTACGTTCTCCGAAAAAAGGAAGTGTACGTGCATCCTCAACCACATCTTCTAAATATGCTTCTTCTAAATCATATGTAACAACATTAAACTCGCGATCTTCCTCTTCAAGCGCTTCTGTTGTAATAAGCTTTATCGTTTCATTTATAAAAAACGCTTCCGTTCCATACAGTAAATATAACGGAGCAAACTGCTTCTTTTTAATCTTTTTATGTATATCACTCATACTTTTTCCTACTCCCTAACTTGGCAATATATATTTATACTAATGCCCTAGCTTTTGTTTTACAAGTACAAAGGAACAGGCAATATAACCCGTCCCTTTATTTATATTAAACGCCACGCAATAAGCCCCGGGTTTCTTATTGGTGTGCGGTAATCACCTTCCCTTTATTATTCGCAATAAAAATTCGAGTATAAGTGCCAACTGTTAACATGCTTGGAAACAAAAATTCACATTACTTCATGATCTAAAAGTAGTAAAAACGCTCTATTTCTCCTCACATGGAAATTGTAGATTTTTTTCTGACAATATTTTATACTAAAGTGGAATGTTGGGGAGGGATTCTAAATGAATGATTTTGAACAAAACGTTCAAAGTAAACGCAATGACGCTATTGATTCAGGGGTAGGATTTATCGTCTCATTTGGTTTTTTCGCAACACTTTTCATCATTGCAACTGTTATTAAATTTATCGGTTCTTAAAGACTGCTGCTTACTGGCAGTCTTTTTTATCTATTATGTGTTTCATCATATGTGATTTTGCTGCGAAAGGTTCCGTTTTCCCCTTTAAAAACATAGGAAATAGCCCCTTGCTTATCCGTACGCCATATTTCAATCCCCCTCTTCTCAAAACGCTCTATAACGTCCTTATGAGGGTGCCCATACCTATTACGCTCACCGGCAGAAATAACCGCTATATTAGGCTGTACGACGCTCAGAAAAGTTGTTGTAGATGACGTATTACTCCCATGATGAGCAACCTTTAAAACATCCACTCGCAACTCTGGATACGTAGCTACTAAAAACTTCTCACCTTCTTCTTCTAAATCACCTGTAAACAACCACCTTAGTCCTCCTAATTTTGCCAACATTATAATTGAAGCGTTATTTTCACTGCTCTCCTTCCCTGTTGGCGCTAATACGAAAAATTCCGCTCCATTTATGCTCCAACTTTCTCCTTCTCTCACTTCTCTTATTTTCACTTCCTTTTCTAAAGCCTGTTTCTTTACTATTTTTTCTAATTCCGCATCTTGTTCCTTTCGGCCAAATACAACTTCTTTTACGGTTATATTTGATAATAACTGTTGCGCAGCACCTATATGATCCGCATCTCCATGCGTTATAATTAATTTATCGATCTTTTTAATACCTTCCTTTTGTAAATAAGGAATCAAAATATCATTTCCGACAGAAAATTCATGCTTTTTACGTTGCCATTCTTCCTTGTTTGGACGAATTGTTCCACCAGTATCAATAAGGTAAATCTCTTGATCATACGGGAGGCGAATTAATATTGCATCTCCCTGTCCAACATCGAGAAAGGTAACACTCCCACTTTCTCGAAAATACGGATATACATAATGGCATGTACTAATAAAAAGAAATACACCCGCAGATATAAACAGAATCCCCTTCGTCATTCGCCTTTCCCAAACCATCAATATACTAATAATACTCACGCAATATAGGGCTACAAGAAGTATAGGTGTTTGTCCGAAATTAAGACGGGTAAATGGTAAGTTTTCGCAATAACTTAAAAAATCATTAGAAAGATTCAAACCTATTGATAATACATTCCCAAGCCTTTTTGCAAGAAACGGAATGATCGGTATACATATCAAAATAACAATACTGCACGGCAATACAACGAGAGATAAAAACGGAACGTATAGGATATTTAAGAAAATACTATATGGAGAAAAATAACCGAAGTGATATAACAAAATCGGAGTACTAACGAGCTGTGAAATGAAAGAAATATAAATAGAATTTCGAATTACTCCATTACCACTCTCTAGTAAAAGCGGGGCAGATAAAAGTAAAGCAAAACTACCAACGAAAGAAAACTGAAAACCAATATTAAACACGAGATATGGATCAAATATAAGCATACATATAGCTGTTATACTTAAAGCATCTAAGCTAGATAAACGAATAGAACACATAAAAGCAATTAACATGAAAACTCCTGTTATAGAAGCTCTTATAACAGATGGTGACGCTCCTGCTAAAATCATATATAGCGGAATGCAGAAGATAAGACATACTGTTGCTACCTCCCTTGTCACACCGCTTCTTAGCAAAATAAAATACACGATTACCATTAACAATACGATATGCGATCCTGAAATCGCCAACAAATGCACGAGACCGAATTGTTGATATTGCTCTTCAACTTCAAATGTCATTTGTTGTCTATCACCAAATACTAATGCATTCATAAAAGCACCTGATTGTTCTGGAAACATTTCTGTAACTTCTGAGATTGCTTGTTGCCTCAAAAGAAGAATCCATTGCACGAGTGATAACGATGTTTTATGGCATTCAGAAATATATGTAGCGTCCAATATGAAATGAATATTTTGATTATATAAATAATCACGATAATTAAACCCATGAAAATTCCGAGCTATTTGTGGTTCTTTCCTCTCACCTTCGAATACACATGATACTCCTGCATGTAATTGTCGCATCTGTTTCTTTTCCAAGGCTGATTTCATTTTGTAACTTAACTGCACTATATTTTTATTCTGATCTTCAATTTGAAACGAGAGGCGATCTCCATTAATAAGAGGTGTATTATGTATCATCCCTCTTGTAGCTTCGTAGGACTCTCCCAGAGGCTTGTTTTGCCCTTGAACATACGTGGTGTACATAGCGCCACTTAAACACGCTATCATACAATAAAAGAAGGTTTTACGCGAAGTACGATACAAACAAAAGAAAACATTTAGAACGAGACAACAAATTAGCCATACAACTGAAGAGGAGAAGGCAATTGCAATCCCAATTATAAATGAGATTGCAACATAGCCCCATTGTCCTTGCAACTCATACTCACTCCTTATAGCATCATTTTTGCTTTCGTGAATACATGCTGTAATTCTTCCATTGATAAGTTCTCTTTTTCTAAAGATGCAAATAGTTCTTTTAACTCCATATGACGCTTTTGATCCTCTAATGCTGCAATATCGTATTCTAGCGGAACGTGTTTCACTGTTACATTCGCTTTTTCAAATAACTCTACGGCATACGGATGATTTTTATAATCCTGTGCATAATAAACTGCTGTAATACCACTTTGAATAATCGCCTTACAACATTGTAAACAAGGAAAATGCGTAACATAAATTTCCGCTTCCTCCGTTTTCACGCCAAATTTTGCACACTGTAATAAAGCATTCATTTCTGCATGAATTGTACGAACACAATGATTATCAATAACGTAGCATCCATCATCTATACAATGTACGCCACCTTTAATTGAACCATTATATCCACCAGCAATAATTCGTTTATCACGAACAATTGTCGCTCCTACTGCAAGCCTTGTACATGTACTACGTAAAGATAACAAATGGCTTTGCGTCATAAAATATTGATCCCATGAAATTCGTTCCATATTCTTCACCTACTTTTTTGTCTACTTGTAGTGTAGCGAATGAAGAAAAACTTCGTCAATCTTTTACGGAATAATAATTTGATCTTTTATTTTCTCCAAAGACTTCACACCAATCCCATCAATCTCTAACAAATCTTCTATTTTTTGAAACGGACCATGTTCCTCTCGATATTTCAAAATACTTTCTGCTTTCCGAGAACCAATACCTGTAATTTTTTCAAGTTGTTCTTTAGAAGCTGCATTTATTTGAACTTTTCCCTCTCCCTTTGAAACAGCAGCTACCTCTTGCACTTGTTCGTTTTTATTCGGTACATAAAGAAGCATTTGGTCTTGTACCATTTGCGCTAAATTTACCTTCATCCTATCTGCCTCAGGCAAAAAACCACCTGCTTTTTCAATGGCATCCTTGACCCGGTCCCCTTCTTTCATTTCATACACCCCCTCTTTAACAACAGCCCCTTTCATATCAATTACAATTATTTTTTTCTGCTGCTTTGTATCCGATGTTTTCGGTTTACTTTTCTTCTCTATATCTTTCGCTTGAACATCCGTTGCAATAGCTGATCGCTCTGTATGCTCGTTCGTTTTCCAGAAAAGAAGAAAAAGCACAGTTCCAATAATAGCTGCTAATCCTAACCATTTCTTTGGAAAATCCCACATCATTTTTCACCTCTAATCATAAATTTATAACATCATTCATATTGTTTAGGAGAAAGCTGTTACGAAGGAGGGATGAAACATTGAACATAGGAATTATAGGGACAGGAAACATGGGGAATATACTAATCGATGCATTTTTAGAAACCCGTGCTACCAAACCTTCGTGCCTTACGATCATTAATCGAACGCCCGCCAAAGCATATCATATAAAGGAAAAATACCCTTCTGTTCATATAGCCAAAACTATTGATGAGGTAATCGAACGATCACATCTTATTTTTATTTGTGTAAAGCCGATAGATATATACCCAATCTTACAAAAATACGCCGAACATTTTTCTGATGAAAAGTGCTTAGTTTCTATCACAAGTCCAATATCTCCATCACAATTAGAGACACTTGTACCTTGCCATGTTGCTCGTATTATTCCGAGCATTACAAACCGCGCCCTATCCGGCGCATCACTATTTACATTTGGAAGTAACTGCTCTGAAGAATGGCAACAAAAACTATTTCGCTTATTCAAAAACATTTCTACTCCCCTTGTAATAGAAGAAGATATAACGCGCGTTTCATCTGATATAGCAAGCTGCGGCCCTGCATTCTTTAGTTATTTATTACAATGTTTCATTAATGCTGCTGTAGATAAAACAAATATTACACATGAAGAAGCCACTACTTTAGTAAGTGAAATGGTCGTTGGAATGGGGAAACTACTCGAAAAAGGAATTTTCACATTGCCTACTTTACAAGAAAAAGTATGTGTGAAAGGCGGCGTTACAGGAGAAGGTATTCAGGTTTTAGAAGAACATGTTGGAGATATGTTTCATAAATTAATCGAGCGGACACACGAGAAATTTGATGAAGATTTAAAATGCGTTGATCAGCAATTCAATAAACACACATAATAAATACGTCATCGTCATTCCAAATCCTTTTTATAAATACTTAATTTTTCACATTACATTTTTACTTAAACTAGCATTTTCACAATTCACGTATGTCATTTTCTTATTATCCTAGAACTAAAATTACAGCTTCTTCACAAAACAAAAGCAACCTTCTCGGTTGCTTTTGTTTTATCCGTTTTTCTTCGCCATGAAGAAAATACGCTCTGTTTGTTCTGTAACTTCAAGTCGCTCAAAGTCACCAGTTACACGAAGCACTGTAAAACCAGCTTCTTCAAGCCATTTCGTTAACTCTTCAACCGGATATGCACGTTGTACGTGACATTCGTCAAAACGATGGTACACATCTTCTTCTGGGTCTTGAACAAAGAATGTTAAATCATGTTCTACACTGTTTGAATCTTCACCAGGGAAGCAATTCCAAATAAGAGATATTTCTTCTCCATTCACTGTGTATGTTTCATTTTGAAATACATGATGTATTTTATATAAAGAATGTACATCAAATAAAAACAAACCATCTTGACGTAAATGATGAAACACTCTTCGGAATGTTTCTTGCACTCCATCTTCTTGCAATACATAGTTTAATGAATCACAAAAGATAGTTACACAGTCAAACTCACCTGGAACATCAAGCTCCCGCATATCTTGTTGGTAAAAAGGAATAAAATATCCTGCCTCGCCTAGTTTTTGCTGTGCGACTGCTAACATTTCTTCCGAAAGATCGACACCGATTACATCGTAACCCTTTTGTATAAGCGGAAGCGTTACATTACCAGTACCGCATGCTACATCAAGAATCTTCGCCTCTTTCATATCCGCTTGCTGCAAGCTTTCCTCTGTGAATTCCACCCATTTATCATAAGGGACATCATTCATTAGTTCATCGTACAGCAACGCAAATTGCTCGTAGTTCATTGGCCTAACTCTTCTGTAATATCTTCACGTGGCACATCGCCCCATAGACGCTCTAAATTATAGTGATTACGCTCATCTTTATGGAATACATGAGCAACTACATCTCCAAGGTCAACTAATACCCAGCGAGCTTCGTCAAAACCTTCCATACGTTGTACGTCGATTTGGAACTCGTGTGCTTTCGCTTTAATTTCACGTGCAATTGCTTGCACTTGCTTATCTGAGTTACCGTGACAAATAATGAAATAATCTGCAATTGGTGAAATACCTTGCATATTTAGGACAACCATATCTTCTGCTCTCTTATCATCAGCTGCTTTTGCTGCTAATACTAATAAATCTTTATCTTTCATTTACTCATTTCCTCCTTGATAACTGCATTGTATGTTTGGAATGTTAATGGATAAATCGTTTGATCTTTTTCCATTAAAAATTGAATTGTTCTCTTTAACGCAAATAATAAAGCTTGATCTATATCCGTATATGCGAGTTTACGAGCTTCCTCCACCCCTGGAAACTTTCGCCCAGGCTCAATATAATCAGCTACATAAATTACTTTATCTAACATCGTCATTTTCTCATGACCACTTGTATGATATGTAATAGCTTGCAGGATTTCAGGATCTGTAATACCTACTTCTTTTTCTACTAAGTATGCCCCAACAGGTGCATGCCATAACTCTTTGTTATAACAAAGTAAATCTTTCGGCAAACCTTCACTTTTAATGATCTCTTCCATCTCTGAAATCGCTCTACACTTCGCATAATCATGGAATATAGCTGCAACTTCAGCCTTTTTTTCATCCACACCGTATAATTTAGCGAGTTCAATTGCCGTCTCCATTACACCAATTGTGTGTATATAACGTTTTTCATGCATTTGTTGTTTCACAATATGAAGTGCTTCCTCACGATTCATACAACCCATTCCTCTCGATATATACCTGTACTTTTTCAGGAAGTAAATATTTGCATGTTTTCTTCTCTTTATATCTCTCACGTAATAAAGATGAAGAAACTGCAAACTCCGGAATTTCCACAGTGGTGATAGGATAAGGTGTATGCAATGTATAACCCGGTCTTGCAACCCCAACAAACGTTACAAGATCAAGTAACGCTTCAATGTTATACCACTTCGGTAAATACTCAACCATATCTCCACCAATAATAAAGTGAAACTGCACATCCGGATGCTTCTTCGTTAATTGTAGCATAGTGTCATACGTATAAGATGGGCCCTTCCTGCTTAGCTCTTCTAAACAAATAGAAAAATGTTCCTCTTCCTCAGTCGCAAGTTCTAACATTTGTAAGCGACTTTCTACACTTGTAATATTCCGCCCTTGTTTATGCGGCGGAATTTGGTTCGGTAAGAACCATACTTCTTCTAAATTCAAAGCATGATATACTTCATTTGCAATGAGCAAATGTCCATAATGTGGCGGATCAAATGTACCGCCAATGATGCCAATTTTCCTCAAAAGAAACGCCCCTTCCTTTTACGTACAGCAACTCTCTTCATTCCTAACAGAAGAGAGTTGCTATTAATAAAAGTTCAATTGGTTTCGCTCTCTACATCATTACGCATCAACGATAAAAATAGCGCATGCTAATCTTTTTATCGAGGAAGCTTAATTTGTTTATTTTCTCTTGACTCTTTGTATAAAACGATTGTGCTTCCAATTACTTGAACGATTTCCGCACGTGCACCTTTTGCCAGTTCTTCCGCAACTTCACGGCGATCGAATTCACAGTTTTGTAGCACACTTACTTTAAATAGCTCACGAGCTTCTAAAGTATCTGCGATTTGTTTAATCATATTTTCATTTACTCCGCCTTTTCCTACTTGAAAAATTGGTGTTAAATGATGTGCCTGTGCACGTAAAAATCTTTTTTGTTTTCCTGTTAACATATATGTTAGCCTCCAAGCTTTCTTATAACTAATTGTTTCATTCGTTCGATATTTGGCGTGCGCCCTGTCCACATTTCAAATGCAAGCGCTCCTTGATAAACAAACATATCAATACCATTTTGAATCATTGCACCTTGCTCTTTCGCCTCACATAAAATTTTCGTTTCAAATGGATTATAAATTATATCTGATACAATCGTTCCCTTTTTCAACGAAGAAATTTGTAACGGCGTATGTTCGACACGTGGATGCATACCTATTGTTGTCGTCTGAATGATAATATCATAATTCGCTTGTTCTTCTGTTGCTTTCTCTAACGATAAAGCAACAGAATGAACAGTAGCCATACATGCAGTAATAAGTTCTTTCGCCTTATCTACTGTACGATTCGCTACATCAATCTCTTTCACACCTACATCAGCAAGTGAAAAATAAATAGCTCGACTAGCACCACCTGCGCCAAGCAATAAAATACGTTTCTCTTGAAGTGGTTCACTACTAATGGACTGCAATGCTCGGACAAAACCAATTCCATCTGTATTGTAGCCAATCAATTTCCCATCCTTATGAACCACCGTATTTACTGCACCAATTTGTTTTGCTAGCGGGTCAATCTCATCCAAATAATCCATAATCGCAACTTTGTGCGGAGTTGTTACATTAAATCCTGAAATACCTAACGCTTTTAAACCTCTTACTGCTTCCCCTAGCACTTCCTCTTTAACAAGAAAGGCATGATAATGGGCATCCATATTCAAGTGTTCAAATGCATCGTTATGCATAACGGGTGATAATGAATGTCCAATTGGATTTCCGATTACACCATATAATTGTTTCATAAATCCCTCTCCATATTAAATTAAAGATTTACGCAATGAAACACTTACTCCTTTTGGTACGTGTGCAACAATTTTTGCTCCCGGTTCGTTCACAGTAACCCATCCTAATCCAGAGAATACAACATCCGTTTTTGGTTCACGAATATTAAACTCGTATTTCACTAGCTCTGGCATATTTTCTAATTCTTCTGGTGTTGGCGGGCTTAGTAAATCCCCTGCATGATTTTTATACAATTCATCTGCTTTCTCAAGCTTTGTACGATGGATTGTTAAACGATTTGAGAAGTGACAAGTAAATGCGCGACGACCGCCACTTACGTAATCAAAACGTGCCAATCCGCTAAAGAACAATGTTTGTTCTTCATTTAATTGGAATACCATTGGCTTAATTTCTTTTGTTGGTGTAATAAGCTTTAAGCTTTGTTTTCCAACATAATGAGCCATTTGATGGTGGTTAATAATACCTGGCGTATCATATAAAGAAGATTCTTCGTCTAACGGGATATCAATTAAATCAAGCGTTGTTCCTGGGAAATGAGATGTTGTAATTACATTTTCAGTCTCATCACTAAATTCTTTAATCATACGATTAATGAATGTTGATTTCCCTACATTTGTACATCCAACAACGTAAACATCTTTTCCGCCGCGGTAATACTCAATCGCATCTGCCAGCTCAGCAATCCCTTGTCCCTTCGCTGCACTAATTAAAAAGACATCTTCTGGCTTTAATCCTAGCTGCTTTGCACTATAGCGCATCCAATGCTTTACTTTATCATGTTTTACTGACTTAGGAATTAAATCAGCTTTATTCCCAACAAGTAATACTTTATTATTTCCCACGAAACGATGTAAGCCAGGTAACCAGCTACCATTAAAGTCGAAAATATCTACAATTTTAACTACTAACGCATCCGATTTTCCAATACCGTTTAGAATACGTAGGAAATCATCATCTGTTAATGAGACATCTTGAATTTCGTTATAATGTTTCAATCGAAAACAGCGTTGACAAATTACTTGTTCTTTTTCTAAAGATGAGGCAGGAGCATATCCCACTTCATTTTTATCTTCTGTTTGAATTTCTACACCGCAACCAATACATTTAATTGTTTCAGTCAAACTTTATTCCTCCCAGTTAATTAAACCTTTTTTCTTCATGTTTCTCATAATTCTTCGTTCAATTTTTCGATTAAAGCGCGTTACTAATCCGTCTGTTTGTGCTACTGGTACAACTAAAATTGTATGCAGTCCAACTCGGTTTCCACCTAGCACATCTGTCAGTAACTGATCCCCAATTACTACAACTTCATCTGGTTGCAACTGCATCTCTCGTATCGCACGCTTAAACGCACGAACAAATGGCTTACGCGCACTATGAATAAATGGAATGCCTAATGGATCAGCAAAATCTTTCACTCGTTGCTCATTATTATTTGAAACGACCGTTACTTGAATGCCTTGCTCTTTCATTTTCAAAAACCATTCTTCAAGTTGTGGCGTTGCATTTGGACGATCCCATTCAATTAAAGTGTTATCTAAATCAGTAATAACACCTTTAATTCCACGTTTCTTCAAATCTTCTGGTTGAACATGATATACATTTTTCACATATTCATTTGGTAAAAATAGTTTCAATTTCTTTCACCTCTTTGAGGAGTTTTCATAAAAATTTTTCGACAACATATTTCGATATATGGCCTGTGGATAAAATTGTACACATTTTCCACATTAATATTTCAGTTAATTTGGAATTTACTAACAATCTATACACATTTTATCCACCTAGGTATGTGGATAACCACTCGTTTGTGACTGTCATATTTTTTTGGTACATTAAATGCAACAACGAATCAATCCTTATATTATTAGGAGGTGACTCACCTTGAAAACAAAACATATGGAACAGTTATCTACTGAGTTACTCACTGAGTCTTATTATAAAGCAAAAGAACTAAAATTAAATCCCGACTTCATTTTACTTATAAAACAAGAAATTATTAGACGCTCATTAGAGGACAAGCTTGTCAAATCGTCTTGATTACATATAAAGAGGAATTTTAATTAACTAACTTGTAAAAAGAGCCATCCTGCGATGGCTCTCGAATAAACAAGTACTCCCATCTAGGGAATTTCATCATTACGCATCTTTGTCCATAAATCTTGCTTACAGTTATAAAATCTTTTTTACTTATGAGCCAATCGAGTAGCAATTTTTTCACCAAGGCGAAGCTCTTGCCCACTCTTCAATTCTTGCACTACTTCTATCATATCTTTTTCAAACAATAACACAACTGTTGAACCGAATGTAAAGTATGCCATTTCTTCACCTTTTTGAACAGTGTCTCTTTCATGCAGCAGCTCAATACTATTTACAAACATAGCTCCTACTTTTACAAGCGCCATATGTTCACCGTCACTATTCACTTCTGTAACGGAGCGATAGTTTTTTGACAATGGTTCTTTCCCGTATTCCATACCAGCTGCATTTACCGGATATGATTTTCTACCGAGTACAAATCTTTCAGTCACAGAACCAGAAAGCGGACTATGAATACGATGATAATGACTTGGGCTTAAATAAATAACCATATATGTACCACCTGCATATCGCTGTGCACGTTCTTCATTACCTAGCATATCCACAATCGAATAACGCTTGCCTTTAATATCAAATGTTTTTGTGTCCTCAATAGGACCGTGATCAGCAAAAACACCATCAACAGGACTAACGATACTCGATGCATCTGTATCAATACTACGCTTTCCTTCTTTTAGCTTACGTGTAAATAATTCATGCAATGTTCTATATTCCTTCAAACCCTTTTCCATCTCATCTTGATTAATTTGAAATACTTTCGCATACGATGGAATAATGATAGAGCTCAAACGAGATTGTGCAAATTTACGTAATATATAAGAAGTAAAACGACCATTTGTAAGTTCGATCATAAGTCGATATAATGTACGTCGCAAATTGCGGAACCTCCTAATCAGTCTATAACTTTAGCTTCCCCTTCTTTTCCTTCTATATCATATGTAAAATTAGTTCTTATTCCCACATATCATATAGAACCGCCATATTATACATGCAGAAAACTAAGTACGGTATCATTCTTAAATTGTTTAGCACCTTCTAATATTACAGATAGAATCCGTCATTTTCAACAGTGAACATGGATTTCTTCTGAACACAACTCTTTTTCTTTCCTTATTTCCAAAAAGAAAAGCAGCCCATTTTAAAATACGGCTGCTTGTAATGTACATTATTCTTTTGCTTTTTTCTCTTTCTCTGCTCTTACAAATTCATGGAACATTTTCATTAAAGCGCGCTTTTCAATTCTTGATACGTAGCTTCTGGAAATACCAAGTGCCTTCGCAATCTCTCGTTGCGTTTTCTCCTTATCAAGCCCCAGTCCAAAACGCTTCACGATTACTTCTTTCTCTCGTTCGTCTAAAATATCGATATACTCTTTAATCTTTTCTAACTCCATACTAAGCTGGATCATATCAATTACATCTTCAGACTCTGATTTTAATATATCAATAAGCGATATTTCATTCCCCTCTTTATCTTGCCCAATTGGATCATGAAGTGAAACGTCCTTTTTCGTTTTCTTTAATACACGTAAATGCATCAAAATTTCATTTTCAATACAGCGTGCTGCGTACGTCGCAAGTTTTGTACCTTTTCCTGCCGAATAGCTCTCGATTGCTTTAATGAGCCCGATTGTACCAATTGAAATTAAATCTTCTGCATCTTCCCCTGTATTTTCAAATTTTTTAACGATATGAGCTACAAGCCGTAAATTATGTTCAATTAACAGATTCCTCGCTTGAGCATCACCTTGCTCCATTAACTCTAAGTACTTTCTCTCATCGTCTGATGATAATGGCTGCGGAAACGCATTGTTCTTCACATAAGAAACAAAAACAAACACTTCTCGAACCATATATCCAATTGCGGCGAATAGACTCAAACCTTTCACCTCCGCCAAAATAGTGGTCTTTACTAAGTGTATGTGGGCATGAGGTTGTTTGTGTCTGTACAGTTTATTTATAAAACTCACCACTTCCAATATTTAAAATATTTTATTGTTATATTATAATTATATAAAATTGTTATTTATATATGAATATGCTATTAAAGGGGACACTATTCATGCTCACATTAGATCGATTATTAAATGTAACAATTTATTTAGGGGTATTTTTACTTTTCATTTCATTCATTACTTTTGTTATTAAGAGAGGGCCTGATTTATTATTTTTTCAATTTGGAATTTCCTTGTTTTTTGGAGCTCAAATTATAATTGGAATGAAATTTTTTCATAACTATGGTTTCTCCTTTCACTCAAAATTAGAACTACTTATCTTTATTTTCTATGTAATTGGATTTATTACATGTATACTATTGTTCTTTCACTTTCAAAATCCCTATCGAATTTTTTTATTAATTTGTAGTTTTTTATTTTTAACTGGATCCAATTATTACTTTAAAGAAACATTAAAGTTTAGTAAAAAAATTCCAAAACAATATAAAACTTTTTTAAATACACAAGAAGAAGACTCTTTCCCAAAAGAAGTCCGTAAATTTTCGGAGGATTACAACAACATAATAAGGAATGATTTTTATGAAATACCGATGATTCCTACTGAATTACAGATTACAAGCAAAAAAGATTCTTCCCATAGTACATCTTTCTTAGTTGAACTTCATAATATGGAGGATGAAATTACTGATGACTCTGTACAATTAACTCCATCAGACCGTTTTTATATACTGTTAAATACACAAAAAACAAAAATATCAAAAATAGTATATGAAGGGCGAGATTTTTTCACATTAACAGTCACACTAAAGGCTCTTAATTTACAGCAGGAACCAGAAATTCATAATATGTTTTTAGAAATAGATAAACGTAGAGCAATGAATCTTCTTGATTTCGAAATTAAAGCCCATTCTAAAGAATGGAAAGTAACATTTAAAAGTGATAGTTCTCCTTCCAACCTTCCTATCACATTTACATTTGAAAAACGAACAGGCAAATTATAAAAATAAAAAGAGTTATTTTCTTTGAAAAATAACTCTTTTTATTTTACTTGCTCCAAATTTTCTCACCAGTATGCGCATCAATATAACGAACTTCTCGACTACCGTCGAAGAATTCTTTATAATTTTCACACGTTGTTTGTTTATACAGCAATTGATATACCGTTTCCTCTACATCATGATCTATAGACCATTCTAATTTAACTCGGATAGCATCTCTGTATATTTCTAACGCTTCTTCTTTCGTTACTTTTGGTGTTGTTTCGTATGTAAGTAATTTTTTTATAAGGTTGCTAGACTCTCCAGAGTAGTGCATCACAGCACCATTTTCCGCATTGATGTTAATCATAAATTGGTTATACTCTGCCGGAATATCATTTATATATATAGAAAAAATAAATCTTTCAATCCCATCTTCAGCTTCTTCACGTTCCTCCCAAAGACGCAGATATTGTGTGATATCTGGAATAACTTGTTCCAAAAATTGAAGTGCTTTTTGTAAACATTCCTCTCTAGATAGTATTTGCTTTACTTCTTTATCATCTGTCAATTTTATAAAACCAGTTAATTCATTGGTTAATTTATCAATTGTAACGCTAACTAAATTATTATATTTCAGCATCGGTAAATGCTTTTTAAAGAATTCATTCATTAAATATGGATTCTTTTCTTCTTTCTGTTTTTGTAATTCCTCCTTCAAAACAAATTTCATCCTTATTTCATTATCATTTTCCGTCTCATCTACTTTTGCAAAATTTTCTTTATCCCAGTCAAATAATTCGAATATGTCATCTTGCCGGCTACCTTTTTCTAATTTTTCAACAACTACTGTTGGCGGTAATTTATAATGTTCTGGCCCATATAAATCTTTACCTGTACTTGCATCAATACATGCATGACTAGGCTCTGGTTCATATACAAGATGGTACCCTTTTACTTCCTCCCCGTTTTCATACTCACATGAAGAGTATGTTAAATCTACAAATACAAGTCTCATATCTTGTCTAGCTTTCAAACTTTCTAAAACGACGTTCTCCTCAACAATGTCACTTGGCCATAATGGTTTTTTCTCTATCGCTTTTTGTCCATTGTAATGGAAATTCACAACATTTCCTGAAGGATGAACTCGCACAACACACCCTGTATTTGGCAATGGATAGCCATTCACTTCTTGCATATAATTTACTTCTTTGCAACCGCGCCTGTCACCCTTAACAGTTACATATGTATAAAATTCAGATCCTTCTTTTGTATATTTTTTTAAGAATGTATTTGCAATCTCTCTTGCTTGATTGTCCTCTATCGCTTCCTCACCGCTCGAAAAAGCTTTTTCATCCTCTATCCTAAAGTCAATTAAACTACCAGTATGTCTATTCAACGTAATCCGTATTGTTCTCTCCTCATCCGCTTTATGCTCCCACCATAATAGATGATATGGGTCATCCACACCTTCTTGATCATCTACAACAAGCCTATAATCATCTGGAATGCTAATAATATGAACCACCTGCTCTTTTCTTTCTTTATCTTTTTGATTCATCATACCGCTCCCTTTTATTACAATTTTAAGGTAATTATAACAAAAAAAGACTAGAGATATCTCTAGTCTTCTACTTCGTTTCACGATGTAACGTTACTCGCTTTAATCGCGGACAATATTTTTTTAGTTCGATGCGCTCTGGATTGTTTCGTTTATTTTTTTTAGAAATATAATTACGATCACCGCACTCCGTACAAGCTAGTGTAATATTTACACGCATATGTAATTCTCCTTTCTTTTAAAGATCGCAAACTAAATCGTAATGATTACGATTTATATATTATATAACTTCATTCTATTTGTCAATTGCAAAAAAAGACAAAAAGCTGAAACAATTAGTTCATACGAAATTCACACGAATCTATTATTATAGAAATTGTACATAGTGAACTTATTAACAATCACGTTTATTTATATAGAATCTTACTCGAAAGGAGTTGAAAGTATGAAAACTAAATATCGTTTTATGATCTCATCATTTGCTGCTTGCGCTTATATGCTTTGGTATTTAGTATAATAACAACCTCACTTGTAAATAGGAAAAGGTGTGTATATAAATGGAATATAATCAATCAACAGTTAACTACTGGAAAGCTTTTGTACTACCATATACATTTGCTTTAGAAGAGTTAAAAACTAAATTTGAAATTATGAACCGGGAAGCCCAATTTTTAGAGGATTACAACCCGTTTGAACATATAAAAACAAGATTAAAACAACCTGAAAGTATTATTAAAAAACTTGAGCGTAAAAATTTATTACCGACAGTTGAAAATGCGCAAACGCATTTACAAGACATTATCGGCATTCGTATTACATGTTGCTTCGTAGAAGATATCTATCATTTAAAGAATGTCATTCAAAAACGTGAAGATATGGAAATCATAGAAGTAAAAGATTATATCGCTAACCCAAAACAAAATGGCTATAAAAGTTTACACATGATTATCAAATACCCTTTATCACTAAATTCTGGTACAAAAGAAGTCTTTGCAGAAATTCAATTACGTACGCTTGCAATGGACTTTTGGGCAAGTTTAGAACATAAACTTTATTATAAATATGAGGGAAAAATACCTGAGTATTTAAAAGATGAACTACATGATGCAGCAATGAAAGCTGAAGATCTCGATAATAAAATGGCAACCATTCGCCAAGATATTGATGATATCGAGGCATGCTCAGATCAAATTATGTTACCACTATAAAAAAAGGTTCTCGCCAATGAGAACCTTTTTTGCGCTATTTACGGAAAGTTTCACTTTATTTCTTCTCTATCGTGCGAACCTCTTCAATTTTCCAGCCATCCTCTTCTTTTCCAAGTGCATACTGTACTTTCTTCTGAATAGTGACCTCTCCTTCTATTTCCTTTTCTTTTGTTTCAACAACAACATATCCTGCTTTACTAGCTTTTATGTCTATATGTTCCAATTCAATTTTTTTATTTCCCTTTTGAAAAGCTGCTTCTTTTTGCGTTTTTAAGTCTTCAGCACTAGGCATGTTCTTTGAAAATAACTCCATATGTTCAGTAAGATTTTTTTCATTTGTCGTCCGTACAAATTTCTCTATCACACCTTGAATCGTTTTCTCTTCTTCTTTCGTTATTTGTACCTTTCCTTCAGCTTTTGTAGTAGTAGCTTTTTGTTCTATCTGATTCTCTTTGGATTGACATCCAACTAGCAATAATACACCTATTAGAAAGGATAATATCCCTATGAAAAAAGCTCTCATCTTCCCATCTCCTAAAAAGAAAAGTGAGGCATTTCGCCTCACTTTCGTTTCTAATTAGCGTCTTCCTTTATTCGGGTCGCCACCGCCAACAATATCAAAGACACGTTTAGCGATATTTGTATTCTCTTGAACGCCAGAGAACAAGTATTTACCAGGGCCAAATGCATATACGTTTACATCTTCTCCTGTATGTCCACCTGTTGTCCATCCTGTAACCGAACGCTTATTGAAAATATCTTCAATCGCATTATCAATCTTTGTTACATCTTTTGAAGGAGCAATATCATTTACCGCTTTAATTTCTTCAGGTGTTAATTGTAAATCAATATATTTTTTCAATGTTTCTTCTACATTCGCACCGTTTGCAATCTCATTTGCCATAAAGTCTGGTGTGCGTTTTGCAGCTTTAATTGGATCTACTTTAAAGTTATACTCACCATTTGCACCTAAAGATAATCCACCAGTAGCGTGGTCTGCCGTTGCAACGACTAACGTATTTTTATCTTTTTTCGCAAACTCAATCGCTGCTTTAAATGCTTTTTCAAAGTCTTCCATTTCACTCATTGCGCCAACGATATCATTATCATGTCCTGCCCAGTCAATTTGACTTCCTTCAACCATTAAGAAGAAACCTTTTTTATTTTTGTTCAAACGCTCAATTGCTGCATTTGTCATTTCTTCTAATGAAGGTGTTTTATCAGTGCGATCAATCATTTTATCTAAACCGCCTGGTGCAAATAAACCAAGGATTTGATCATTTTTATCATTTAACAATTGATCTCGATCTGTTACGTAGCTATAACCAGATTTCTTAAACTCTTCTGTAAGATTGCGATCTTTTCTAACAAAGTTTTTTACGCCGCCGCCAAGCATAACATCTACTTTATGCTTCCCTTTAATTTTCTCATCAAAATAATCATTTGCAATTGCGTCCATATTTTTACGACTAATGTCATGCGCACCGAAAGCAGCTGGTGTTGCATGTGTAATTTCAGAAGTAGCAACTAATCCTGTCGATTTCCCTTTTTCCTTCGCTTGTTCAAGAACAGTTTTTACTTCTGCTTTATCGTTATCAACTGCAATTGCCGCATTATATGTTTTAATTCCTGCTGACATAGCTGTTGCTGCAGATGCAGAGTCTGTGATATTTTCATGTTCATCTTCCGGATATGTTTTTTGTGTTCCTACAAGATGTTTATCAAACTCTGTAGATTCCATCTCAAAAGTTTTTGGATTATCTTTCATATAACGGTGAGCCGTCATATATGAAGGGCCCATACCATCCCCAATTAATACAATGACATTTTTAATCTTTGCATTGCTTCCGCTCTCATCTGCACTCACTTCACTAGAACGTGTAAAATTCCATGTTGCTACCGAAGTAACTGCTAACGACGCCACAACTGCAAATGGCCATGCTTTTTTCACAAACTTTTTCACTGTCTTGTCCCCCTAATTAGGTTATTCATTTCCCACTATCAAATTTAATAGAAGACTGTTAAGAGAAAATTAGTTATATGTAAATTTTTTGTTAACTTATGTAAATATCAGTTATAATTTGTATAACTTTGTCTTTTCATATCAACCATCTTCTCCTTTACAATCAAAATATAAACAAGTTGGATTTCATTTAACGTAAATCTCTTATTTAACATTTTCAATCTACTTTTATGAAAATTAATAGAAACGTGGTGAACATGTATGAAAATAATAAAGCTAGATGAAACTTTTATTTTTGATTTACTCGACCTTTGCAAATCTATTGGATGGTTACAAAATAAAGCATTTATGAAAAAACAATTCGAAATGTACCTTTCTCTCGGTACACTTGTCGGTTATATGCATGAAAATAAACTGATTGCAGCTGGAGGCGCATTTCCTTTTAAAGATAGGTTTTCTACTATTGGTATGTTAATCGTCCATCCTCATTTTCAAGGCCGAGGCATCGGGCGTATTTTGCTTAATCACTGCTTAGAACACACTCTTACAAAACAACCAATTGCACTTATTGCAACAAAAGCTGGCGAGCCTCTTTATACATCATGCGGATTTCAAACAATAACGACGATTCATCGTTTTGAAAAACAAACTACTAAGACACATATCACTCATACAAAACAAATAGAAGAAAAAGATCTTATATCGCTTATTTCCCTCGATCAAATTACAACTGGTGCCGATCGTTCTTTACTTTATTCATTACTATTACCAAGAACGAGCCACTCTTTTAAAATTGAGAGACATAACTGTATAGAAGCTTTTTCCTTATGCATACAAAAAGATAGTATATTATGTATCAATCCACTTATCGCCAAAAGAGAAGAAGATGCTATTCAATTACTACAAAAGATATGTGAATGTTGGAATGGCACAGTAAGAATTGATGTCCCACATTCACAATTTTCATTTCGCAAATTTCTTCAAATAGAAGATTTCCAAGAAACGCTCCTTTCACCTCTTATGATAAAAAATGGTAGCGAACTTCCTGGAAATCGTAATATGCTATTTGCTATGATAGATACAGCGTTATGTTAGAAAGGGGACACCTAATTGAAGCGATTTAGCTATTTTATGGTAGGTTGTCTTACTCTTACACTATTAGTAGGATGTAGTGCAGCAGAAAAGCCAGTAGAACAAGTAAAACAAGTTAAAAATACACTTACAGCAAAACTAGCTACCGAGGAAAAAATGGTAGAAATAGATGGTCAAACCATTTACTTCAAAAAGATTGGTAATGAAAAACCACCTTTACTTATGATCCATGGATTTGGAGGATCGTCAGATGGTTTTCAAAAGATTTACTCAGACTTAGCAAAAGATCATACAATTATTTCTGTAGATGCTTTAGGATTCGGGCGCTCATCTAAGCCGATGGATTTTTATTATTCTTTCCCGACTCATGCAAATTTGTATTATAAATTAATGAAAAAACTAGGTTACGATTCGTTTGCAATATTGGGCCACTCAATGGGCGGAGAAATTTCTCTTAATTTAACATATTTATATCCAGAATCCGTTACACACCTTATTTTAACTGATGCTACGGGCGGTCCTCATACACTCGTTAATAAACAAGGATCACCAAGACCACAGTTGTCGACTGATTTAAATACCGTTTCTGCCATTGCAGATTATGATGAGAGAAAAGTGAGATTTAAACGTAATGATGAAGAGCATTACAATAAAATGAAATTATGGCCTAGACGTCTTCAAATTAATGCAAATGAAATAAAACAACCAACCTTAATTATATGGGGAAGAAATGATAGTAGCGTTTCTTGGAAAGAGGGCGAAACGTACCATCAATTTTTAAAAAATAGTACTTTCCATATTATCGAAAAAGGTTATCACGCACCATTTCGTCAGGAACCACAGGAGTTTGTAGGGTATGTAAAAGAATTCTTTGACAAAAACCCTATAATAACTGAAAAATAAGCGGGTATCTCATTTTGAGATACCCGCTTTCATATATTAAGCAGCTTGCTTTTGGCGTTTTTGAGTTTTTGAACCTAATACTTTCGGAATAACGAAACCATCTATTCCAAATTTACCAGCATTCATACCAGAAACTAGAACGAACATTGATAGAATAACCATTTCAGGATTCACACCAATTGACCCACTAAACATATAGGAAAAGTTCATTACAAGACCGAAAAAGACCGCTGTTTTTGTTAAACATCCTACAATTAAACCAATTCCGACTAAAATTTCTCCCCACGTTACAAGTGTATTAAATAGATCAACGTTTGGAATTGCGAAATCTTGTAAAAATGATGCCCACCAAGATTGAACAGCCGGTTGTGCTCCTTTAGATTTTTCAATTGCACCTTGTAAATAACCAGTTGCATCGAATCCTTTTCCTTGTAGTTTACCGATTCCAGCCATTAACCATGTGTAACCAAGATACACTCGAATTACCGCTAACACAAAAGAAACTGCTTTGTTTTCTCTTAAAAATTGAATAACCATATCTTCCTCCTAAAGTTGTAATTAAGTTAGTTACAGATAATATAATAACATTAGTTACTTATTTTTCAAACGTTAATTATGAATAATTCGTGACATGTGTATGAAACATTAAAAACTAACGTTTATATAGTAACTTTTATTACCTGTAAAAACTTGAACATATCATACCATAAGTGATAATGGTTTTCATTGAAGAAAATGTAAAAAAAATGTGAGTTAAATGTGAAACACGTTTATTCGAATATAGAATAAACGTGTTTCACACTACTTATATAATTGAAATGTATGTGTCTCTTTATCAATTAACCGTGCTTCTTCAAAAGCCTCTCCTAACGTTTTTTCATGGTTAATAAGCCCGTAAAATAAGCGTATTGTAAACATAAGTGCTGCATTCCCATCTACATAATCTATTGATCCAATATACGATTTTGCGCCACTACGTAAGAAAGATTCTGCTAATTTTCGCTCCCCTAACGTACAACCACTATTTACAATATTTACATTATGCAATTTTGCATATTTATAAATTTCTGCTGAACCAAAGTATCCCCGCGGTTCATCTTGTTCATATATATCTTCACCTAACTCTTCCATGACAAATTTTCCTTCCTCACCATGAAAGCAAAAGACAACATAATCGATATCATTATATAAACCCTTTCCAGAAAGAATATCGATGAACTCTTTCGGCCTACCAATCCAGTACGTTATAACTTTCGCCCCAAAATACTCAAGTGATGCTCGGATTGATTGCGCCTCTAAATCCGAATTAAAACCAACTACTAGTGCAACATTCAACATACACCCTCCATCCTATAATTAGATTTCAACAATTAGACTTTTAAAGGATACATCCATTTCATATATACCCGTTTCTTGCAAAAAATCAGCTCTAGTTAAAACGACCTTCTGTAAATATTGCCTATATGCTGTAATTGTCCCGTCGTGAGATACAATGCAAACTCTTTCCGCACCTAGCTCATAACAAAAAAGAAGAAATTCATCTACTATTTGCTGAAAGCTATGTTCTGAAATAGTATTTATACCTTCCTTCCATAACTGCTGATTTGTGTTTTTCTCTATCGAAAAATGTGGAAATGAATTTGTTATTATTCCCTGATCTACTATGTGATCACATGGTAATGTTTTCGCTCCTTCTCGATAAGGAAAAATACGCGGGGATACATATGGATGGACAATTTTTTGACAAGCTACCTTCTCACTCCATATCGCCGCCGTTTGCAAAGTTCTAAGTGTAGGGCTAGCGATTAATATATCCGTTTCTTGCAAGGGTACATTGCATTGAAGTAATTTAGCTTGATTCCTTCCCTCATCTGTTAATGATGGATTCAACCTTTGTAAACTTGCCGGCAAATCTTTTGTATGTTCTCCTTCACCGTGCCGAACAAAGACGAGTTTCATGCCCATCCTCCTCTCACTATGAAATTCTCTCACATATTTCTTCCCTATTTGATCCTTTATTCCTGCTATATACAAAACCGATATGTAAAAAATATTTGACATAACGAATTGGAAAACATTACAATTGTATATGTAAAATACTTTTTACAAGGGAGAGGAGAAGCATACATATGAAATGGATAACCATCTTAATTGGCATGATTATATGGGGATATATAAACGGATTTTTTAGCAGCGATAAAACTGCTAATCCTTGGATTACAGATGATGAACGGGAAACAAAAATTAAACAGAAAGCAATTATTGCAAGCTGGTCCGGTGTTTTTATGTTTTGTACCATTAACCTCTTAAACAAATGGTTAGGTGTAGAAACAAACAATACATCACCTTACTTACCATCTTCTATCGCAACTATTTTAAAAGAAAATGTAGAGTTACAAATTTTATTTATGCTATTTATTACGTATGGCATATTTTACATATACTACCGAAGAAAACTAAGCGCTTAACTTTTTATCTCATGATTGTCCTCCTAAATGGTTATAGTAATTAGGACGAAATGAAAGGAGCGATAGAAAAATGAGTAACTCGAATGATTTTTTAGATACGCTGCATGAAAAACAAGCAAAAGATGAACAAAATAGAAAACGTCAGGGAAACGGAAACCCAGCGAAAAAAAAGCCAAATAAAACGCATAAATAACCAATAAAAAAATGTGCCTAAAATTATCTTTTAGGCACATTTTTTATTCTTCTTTTACCGAGATGACATTTCCCCAATTCCATTTCTCATAATACCACTCTGGTACATCTATATTTTCAATCCACTTCACTTCATGCTTTCCATCTCTATGAGCAAGCCATACATCTGCTTTCTTACGGTCTGAACGTATCCATATTAATTGATTGCTCTTCTTCATAAAGATTGGATGATAATCACCCTGCTTATGAGGTGGCTTTGTGATTCGATGCTGTACATTGCTTGTACTATCAACCTCATATAAAGATGGTAGTGGCCTTTTTTCTGGCAATGTTTCAAATCCTCCCTCTTTTGCTCGAGAGACGATAATTATGTTATCGTTCTTCCATGTAAAATCCCAATCAACATATCCTTGCGGCGTAAATGTGTTCTGCTGAAGTGCTGGCAGTTCTTTTACTTTTAAATGTTTATTCTCTAACGCAACTCTCCCACTTCCTTCAATATAGGCCAATATATTGTTGGCTGGCGCCCATTTGAACCATTGTGTGTTTAATAACATTTGATCTACCTTTTCAAAACGACTACCATCTGCACGAACTAAACAAAGCGTATTGCTATCAGCTGACCATGAAGCTGTCGGTACTGCTAAAAATGAAATCCACTTTTGATCTGGTGACCACTTAAAGCCACTTGCAACTAGCGCTAGGAAATCATCATGTTCATTTGGCAATGCATACAAATGCTTCATTTTATGAGGGTTCATATGGGCATCTTTTTGCACTTCATATAGCTGTGCTCCTGTCCATCCAGTTGGAAGTAAGTGTGCTTCAGAAGATACAAGAAACTTCTTTCCATTCGGGTACCATGCATAATCACCTACACCAGCCGATACATTTTCAAAATCTGCATTCTTTTTTTCTACCTCGAAGGTATGTAATGTACCTGTAAATATAAATGCAATTATATTTTCTGTTGGTGACCATTGATAATTTGATACTTCTGAGTGAAACGGCGTAACTTTCTTTCCATCTTTTAGCCGATATAACTCAAGATTACTTTGTTTCTTTCCTTTTACATATGCCAGCCACTCTCCATCATGAGACCACTTTGGCCCTGTTATATACTCTCCTTTTGTAAGTTGTTTTTCTTTTCCATCAACTTTAATCCAGAGGTCATGATGACGAATAAAAGCAATTTTAAATTCATTATTTTCTGCGCTACTATTAATGGTTGAACATAAAAATACGACTAACATTGTACCAACGCTTACTATGAACCGTTTCATAACACCCCTCCATTTCCCTCATAGCATTCCTCAATCTCCACCTACAATATGTAAAAGATACCTATTCGACATAATCAGAAAAAATTTCCCAAGAAATTTCAAATTCATAGAGGATTGGTATGAATTATGTCGAAAATATAGTTTAGCTAACATCCGATTATGTAATTCGAGATCAATTTGTAAGATGTTTTTTCGGAATATTAGCACTTTTTATTAGGGGGGAGTTTCAATGAAAAAAACTACATCTACACTATTAAGTATGGCGCTCGTCTTTTCCAGTTTTGGAGCTTTAAGCGCACATGCTGAATCGCTGCAAAAGGAGAAACAATTTAGTCCACAGTTAAAAGCGAACATTGAACAATGGGGAGAAAACAAAATTGCGCAAAATGTTGAAACAAAAACATCAAAAGAAATTTCTGTCATTGTAGAATTGCAACATGCTCCACTCGCTTCACAAAGTAACATTCAGCATGCTCCAGATTTACAAAATAATCTTGCACAGTCTTATCATACCGAGCTTAAAAAAGCACAAGAAGATACGACTAAGAAAATAAAAGAAAAAGCACCTGGTGCAAAAATTAAAGAAGTGTATAATACGTTATTTTCTGGATTCTCTATTTCAGTTCCTGGAGATCAAATTACCGCTCTTGCTTCTTTACCCGAAGTAAAAGCAGTCTACCCGAACTTAACATATAAATTACATGAAACATCAAAAAGCACTACTAATGAAGAGGCACCAAATATCGGCGGACCGACAATTGGTGCAACTGAAGCATGGAATTTAAAAGACCCATCTGGCAAACCGCTTGATGGAAAAGGTATGAAAGTAGCGATTATCGATTCTGGCGTAGACTATACACATCCTGACTTAAAGGCAAATTATATTGGTGGATACGACACAGTGGATGAAGATGATGATCCAATGGATGGTAACGTACACGGTACTCATGTAGCTGGAATTATTGCTGGTAATGGAAAAATTAAAGGCGTTGCTCCGAATGCTTCTATTTTAGCTTATCGTGTCATGAATGACGGTGGTACTGGTACAACAGATGATATTATTCAAGGTATTGAACGAGCAATTCAAGATGGTGCTGATGTGTTAAATCTATCCCTTGGACAAGATTTAAATGTACCTGATCAGCCTGTAACTTTAACGTTAGAACGTGCAGCAAAGCTTGGGGTTACTGCAGTCGTTTCCAACGGAAATGATGGTCCAAAACCTTGGTCTGTTGATGCACCTGGAAATGCAAGTAGCGTGATATCAGTTGGAGCATCTACAGTTTCTATCCCGTTTCCAACATTCCAAGTAGCTGGTTCTACCAAAACATATCAAGGGTTACCGTTATCAAAATCGGATTTCCCAATAGGAAATGATTCTCCACTTGTATATGTTGGCTATGGCAATCCAAGCGATTATGCAAAACAAGATGTGAAAGGAAAATTTGCACTTATTTTACAAGGTACTTCAAGTACGTTAGTAAAAGCTGAACAAGCGAAACAAGCTGGTGCAATTGGTGTACTATTAATTTCTAACGAAAAAGAAATCAATATTATGCCTGAATACTTTGCACGAGAAAATCTAGCTCTTCCAGTTATGCAATTATCAAATGCAAATGGCGAAGAGCTGAAAAACTTAATTACAAAGCGCAAGAAAAATATAAAAATTGGACAACCAATCCCAACTGAATTAATTGGTAACTTTAGTTCTAGAGGACCATCACAAGGTAGTTGGCTTATAAAACCAGATATCGTTGCACCAGGAGTACAAATTACGAGTACTGTACCTAGAGGTGGCTATGAGTCTCACAACGGAACCAGTATGGCTGCCCCTCAAGTAGCTGGAGCGGTTGCTCTCTTGCGTCAAATGCATCCTGATTGGACGACAGAGCAATTAAAAGCATCCCTTGCCAATACCGCAAAAACTTTAAAAGATGTAAATGAAAATACATATCCTATTATGACACAAGGATCTGGTTTAATTAACATCCCGAAAGCAGCTCAAACAGATGTATTAGTCAAACCTAACAATGTGAGCTTCGGTCTTATTAAGCCAAACAGTGGTAAAGTAAAACTGACGCAAAATATTACGTTACAAAATCTATCTAGTAAAAAGAAAAGTTTTTCAACTCGTGTGGAATTGCTAGATACAAACACAAAAACAAAAGTAAAAACTTCTGTACCTTCATCGATTAGCATACAGCCGAATAGTAGTACCGAAAAACCATTTACTATCACTGTCGATAGTTCGCTACCCCAAGGTGTCTATACTGGAAATGTGTATATAAAAGAACAAGGTAAGAAGGAAGAAACTCGCATTCCATTTACATTTAGTATCGATCCTAAAGATTACAAACGTATAGATGGACTCGAAATTATTAATTCTACATTTAGTCCAAATGGTGACCAAATATTAGACGATAATCTCATCAACTACTATTTAGTTGCACCTGTAGATGATGTAACATTGCATGCAAATTTAGTTACAAAAGAACATGTAACGTACCAAGGGATTATCCATCAAGCTAAAAATGAAACAGCTGGATACAAACCTTTCAAATGGAATGGTACAAAAGCAGATGGTACTCCGTTAGCTGACGGTCTATACCAAATCGAAGCAGTTGCCTCTAATTCTGGTGGGGAAACAAAACAAACAGCTGCTGTATTTCTTGATAGAACTGCACCTAAGTTAACATACGAAATTGACCAAGAAAACCTTGTAATCACAGGAAAAGTGGATGATATCTTACTAGATTGGATGACAGAATCTGGTTGGGTAGCACCTGGAATTCCAGTGAGACTACAGTATGAAATCAACGGAAATGGTGTATGGGAAAGTGCATTCCTAAATCCTTGGGAGAAAAATTACGGCATTTATTTAGATCGTACTCAATTACAAGAAGGTAAAAATACAATTCACATTGTAGCAACAGATGCAGCTGGAAATACATCTAATTTAAATGTTGATTTAGATGTGAAATAAAGTGAAACTTTAATCAGTGGGAGTTTCTTCATCCCCCACTGATTATTAGTTGAACCAATCGGGCTTTAATGGGCAGCCCGACCCCCACCTAACTTCTTTACTTTCGCTGAATTTTAAGGTGAGGGTCTTACTGCCCATTAAAGCGGGATAAAAAATTATTATAGACATGAAGGAAAAAGACGGAGTTTTTCCGTTATCATTAATTGAGATGTAAGTATATTTTCACTTACAAATAGGGTGGTACCGCGATTCTTTCGCCCCTATCGGATTTTACGATAGGGGATTTTTCTATTTCTCACAGAAACAAATGTTAAATAATTCCGAATCTTATGATAAAATTTTATAAGCGCTTACAATTTTGAAAGGGGGTGATACAAGCTATACGAAACCGATACTTAATTTTATTAAAAAAAAGGAGGATGTCTAAATGACAAAGAAAACAGAAATTCCATCGCATTTAAAACCATTCGTATCCACACAGCATTATGATCAATACACACCGGTGAATCATGCTGTGTGGCGTTACATTATGAGACAAAATCATAGTTTCTTAAAAGACGTTGCTCATCCAGCCTATGTGAACGGATTACAATCATCTGGTATTAATATAGATGCAATTCCAAAGGTAGAAGAAATGAATGAGTGTTTAGCACCAAGCGGCTGGGGTGCTGTAACGATTGACGGGCTTATTCCTGGCGTAGCCTTCTTCGATTTTCAAGGACACGGATTATTACCAATCGCAACAGATATTCGCAAGGTAGAGAATATCGAGTATACACCAGCTCCAGATATTGTACACGAAGCAGCAGGACACGCACCTATTTTACTTGATCCTACATATGCAAAATATGTGAAACGATTTGGACAAATTGGTGCAAAAGCTTTCTCAACAAAAGAAGAACATGATGCATTCGAAGCTGTTCGTACATTAACAATTGTAAAAGAAAGCCCTACTTCTACTCCTGATGAAGTTACAGCTGCTGAGAATAATGTACTTGAAAAACAAAAGTTAGTTTCTGGCTTATCAGAAGCGGAACAAATTTCACGTCTTTTCTGGTGGACAGTAGAATATGGATTAATTGGAAATATAGATGCTCCAAAAATATATGGTGCTGGTCTCCTTTCTTCTGTTGGCGAAAGCAAATATTGCTTAACAGACGCTGTAGAAAAGGTTCCATTCTCTATAGAGGCATGTACAAGTACAACTTATGACGTAACAAAAATGCAACCACAACTATTTGTTTGTGAATCATTTGAAGAATTAACAGAAGCACTTGAGAAATTCTCTGAAACGATGGCCTTTAAAACAGGTGGTAAAGAAGGATTAGAAAAAGCAATTCGCTCTGAAAATCATGCAACTGCTGAATTAAATAGCGGCTTACAAATTACAGGTACATTTACCGAGACAATTGAAAACGATGCAGGTGAATTGATTTATATGCGAACGAGCTCGCCAACAGCATTAGCAATTCACAATAAACAGCTAGCGAATCATTCTACGTCTGTACACAGTGACGGGTTTGGAACACCAATTGGATTACTCACTGAAAATATTGCATTAGAAAATTGTACAGATGAACAATTACAATCATTAGGAATTACAATTGGAAATGTTGCTGAGTTTACTTTTGCAAGTGGTATTCATGTAAAAGGAACAGTAACAGATATTGTAAAAAACGATAAAAAAATTGCGCTTATTTCCTTTATCAATTGCACAGTTACTTATAACGACCGCGTTTTATTTGATGCTTCATGGGGCTCATTTGATATGGCTGTTGGTTCAACAATTACTTCGGTATTCCCAGGTGCCGCAGATGCTGTAGCATTTTTCCCAATGGATGAAGAAATCCAAGAAATACCTGCTCCACTTGTACTGAATGAACTTGAACATATGTATCAAACCGTTCGTGACATTCGAAATGAAGGTATTTTACACGACGCGCATATCGAGCAATTAATAGCAATTCAAGAAGTATTAAATAAATTGTATCCGAAAGAATGGTTACTTCGCCTTGAAATATTAGAATTGCTTTTAGAGCATAACAAAGGGCATGAAACATCAGCAGCATTATTACAACAACTTTCTACTTTCACAACGGATGAAGCTGTAACACGTCTTATTAACAATGGTCTTACGCTACTTCCAGTAAAGGATGTGAAAAATGATGCTACGATTAACTGAAAAAGAAGTTCAAGAGGAATTATTGAAGTTAGATAAATGGATAGTAAAAGATGAAAAATGGATTGAAAGAAAATATATGTTTTCCGACTACTTAAAAGGAGTCGAATTTGTCTCTGAAGCCGCCAAACTATCAGAAGAACATAATCACCACCCATTTATCCTTATCCAGTATAAAGCAGTCATTATTACTTTGTCATCTTGGAATGCAAAAGGTTTAACGAAACTCGATTTTGAGCTTGCGAAGCAATTTGATGAACTATTTGTCCAAAATGAAAAAGCCATTATAAGAAAGTAAAAAGGAGAAGCCTTTATTAGGCTTCTCCTTTTATTTTGAAATGGATACAATGTCCAAATGGATCCTCTACTTGTAATATTCCATCTTTGTACGTAGCAATCTTGCCAATATTTTTTAAGCTTTCACATACTTGCTCTTTTTGTTTTTCATTTGCTAATACAATTGTGAAATATTTCAAGCCAACGGAATTTGGCATTTGCGGTAGTATTCCTTCACCTTGCCACGTATTTAAACCGATATGGTGATGGTAGCCACCTGCCGATACAAAGAGCGCCCCATTACGAGCTGGGATCGTTACTTCAAAACCAAGACCATCCACATAGAAACGTTTCGCTTCTTCCAAATCAGCTACATGGAAATGAATATGTCCCATCACAGTACCAACTGGAAATCCGTTCCATGTACTTCCTTGCTGCAATAATTCTTCACCAGCTAACGGGTTACTAACAAATGGTAGCTCTCCATTCTCATCACGCCAAACTTCTTTTTGACGATCATGATAAATTTCAATCCCGTTTCCATCTGGATCAGCTAAATAAAGGGCCTCACTAAAGTAATGGTCAGCTCCGCCGTGCAGTGGATATACCATTGCTACAAGATGACGAAGGATATTCGCTAAATCCTGTCTGCTCGGTAATAAAATTGCGTAATGATATAAACCCGTTCTCCCTCTTTGCTTTGGTAAGGCTTCTTTCTTTTCTTCAATGATCAGGAGTGGTTCGTTATTTTCATTCCCAAATGTAACGACCATTTCATCTTCTTTTAGTACTTTCATACTTAGTACTTCTGTATAAAACTCTAGTGATTTCTTTATATTTGATACATATAAATGAACAACATCAAGTGTTGTATCGGGATGAATTTGAAAACTCATCTTGTTAGCCTCCCATTTAAATTAGTTCTTCTTTGACATTTTCTCTTTTAAGAAATTATCTACAAAACCATCCGCTTTCGCAACAAATAAGTACGCACCCATTGCTAGTAATGCAAGCTCTAATTCGAAGCCAGGATTTTTTCCATCTCCTAATAAACCAGCTGACCATTTTACTTTTACAATTGCTCCAACCATAACTAGTGCAAATAATAATCCAATATACCTTACACCTAAACCTAGAATTAATAATAGACCGCCAACTAATTCAACTGTTGCTACACCGTATGCAAGTCCTCCTGGTAAACCAATGCTTGTGAACCACCCTGCAATATTGTCAATCCCTGATTGGAATTTTGTTAAACCGTGCATAAAGAACGTTACCCCTAACACGATACGAATAATTAAGTTACCAATATGTTGATTCATTTCTTTCTCTCCTTTATAGTTTCCTTATACAAAACTTTTATTTACATTACAAAACATACACTAATTTTTTTTATTCGTCAATTCATTTTCACTGGGAAAATATATATTTTTTTTGCTATGATACAAATAGTTGTTTATAAAAAGGAGCTTGATTTTATGAATATTGGTTCTGCAATACGTGAAATTCGTCAGCGTAGAGGCATAACAATCGCGCAAATTTGTGAAGGAACAGGTCTTTCTAAAGGGTTTATGAGTCAGGTTGAAAATAATAAAACATCACCATCTATCTCAACTTTAGAAACGATCTCCAATTTTTTAAACGTTCCTCTTCCCTATTTATTGTTAGAACAAAAAGATCGATTGAAAGTTGTCAAAAAGGTAGAGCGTAAATATAGTGTATACGGAAAAGATGAACAAAGAATTGAACATGTTGCAGAGCAAGGTGGCCTTCGCCTCAATCTCGTAGAAATTCCTGCTGGGTTTCCGAAAGAAAACACACCAAATGCCCATGAAGGAGAAGAATGTCACCTTGTATTACGCGGAAAACTAGAAGTTCAACATGGAGAAGATGTTGCAATTGTAGAAGAAGGAGATTCTTTCTCCTGGAATGCATGTGTTCCTCATATCGTTCGTAATATAGGAGAAGAAACTGCATTATTACTCATCTCTAGTCATGCAGAAAATCGAAAACGTGTTTATTAAAAAAGAAGCCTGTAAATCAGGCTTCTTTTTATCCTCTTATAACTCCATAGCTTGTCCCAACTAGTACAGTCTTTTCGTGTTGATTACGATAAACTGACTCGATTGAAACCTTTTTGTATCCTTCCATCTGTTCAACATTCGTTAAAGTTAATTCACAAGTGATTGTATCTCCTGTAAAAACTGGTCTAATAAACTCACTTACTAATTCTCTTGCTATGTAATGTAATTCTTCGCCTACTTTCGTTCCAATACTAGCAGTCAATAAACCATGAACCATTAAACGTCCATTTTCATCATATTCCATATGATGCCTACCTTTATCCCCTGTAATATTTGCAAATTCAAAAACCTCTTCCTCAGTAAATCTTCTTTCATATTTAAATACATCCCCAACTTTTATACTCATTTTTATCCCCCTAATAATAAACAGAATTTTCTTTCATTTTATCATAAAATGAATCTTAGTTCAGTTTATATTATTAAAATAGTAAGCCTTTTTCTGTTCTACTTTTTCTCCTTATCGGTGCCCCTCTTTTTTGGCTATTTGATATCCATAGTACGCACATGTTCCATTTCTCGATAACTCTCTCACCTCAAAACCACAACTTCTATAAAAATCAAAATTACTCGCAGAAGTATGCGCAAACCAGTCACCATGTGGCAATTTTTGCAAACAAAGAGCAACAAGTTTCTTACCTAATCCCTTCCCTCTATATTCACATTTCACAACTAAATTTACTATGTTGGCGACCATGATTCCATCAGAAATGACTCTAACCATCGCAATCATCTCTTCCTCATCCCAAATTGTGAATGCCCATGTTGAATTTTCAAATGCTATCGTGAATTTTTCAATTTGCCAAGAAGGGATATTATCATTGCTCCAACCGGCATCTTCGAATAAAGTTTTAATTGCATATGCAGGTACACCATTCGTTCCCTCACGAATAATAAGTCCATTATGATAAATGTACATGTAATCCCCCCTTTATTTTTATATACCATTCTTCAAAAGATGCAATTAACCTTTTTTCATCCAATGCGTCTAATGGAATAAACGAGAACATCCATCCCATGAAATGAAGTTGTTTTCTCATAACTAAGCCCCGTTTTTCTAGCAACAAAGATTGAGGCGGGGTGATCCGGATTAATAAGAGAGATTAATTTATTCATTCGTAACGCTTGGAAGCCATAATCTCGAAATGCTGCCGCTGCTTCTTTCGCATACCCTTTTCCCCAATACTGAGGTAATAACCAATAACCAATTTCAATTTCCTCTTTTCCATCTATTTGCTGCTTTACTAATCCTGCATGACCAATTCGTATTCCCGTTCCCTTTTCAATCAATACAAATAAACCGAGACCGTTTTTATAGCTAGGAATCACCCACTCCTCCAAACTTTTTTTACACTGCATATATGTTTTTAACGTCCCATTTCCAATATAGCGCATTACCTTCTCATTTCCCCATAGTGAAGCGTAGAACTGTAAATCATCCATTGTATATTTGCGAATTTGTAAACGATCTGTATGAAACATTTCTGCACTCCTTCCCACGAATTTGTACTTAATTACACGCTCACGTCTTGTATCCATACTAAATGTTACTATCTATTATAAATGAACTAACATTAAAATACAGAATATTCAATCTCAAAAGAGTTTAAAAAAGGCAGTAGACAAATATTGTCTACTGCATCCATATCATAACTAGCATAAAGAAAACTACAATTGAGGGGGGTGTAGGCTTTTCAAATATACTAGATACTTATCCCGTTCTAACGGGCGGTAAACTTTCCAATTATATGAAAGTGAAAAGTTTACCGCACATAAGAACTTTGGCGATCATTAAGAACGCACCATTAAGTAGTCAAATACACGCTGTGCTTTTTCTCCACCCATTCGTGCATGTTGAAGAAGAGAAATACCATGAGGGCCAGATGCACGTAATGCTTCTGGTTGTGCTACTAAAATAGCTTGTACAACTTCTAATTCTCCAAGCATAGCGGCCGCGAAAATATCCATTCGAGCACCCTTTTCTAATAAATAAAGAGCAATATCTTTGCGCCCTACATGTGCCGCTGCTCCTAACGCACTTTCCCAATCTGATCCCCCCCAATTGTAAGAGGCATGAAGTAAACTTGGCGATTCAGCCAACAGTTCTTGTACTTTTTCTAAATCTCCGTGAGCTGCCATAACAAATTCCCTTACTAACTCAGTGGTAATACGTTCTTCTGTTCGCATCTTGCTCCTCCTTTTTTAGAAATTCGCTTCGGTGTAAAAAATGGCTTGTCGCTTCCTTGAAAAATATCTACATCTATGCCAAATACATGTTGAAACATTTCATGACATAACACTTCTTCTGGTATACCGTCATACTGAAGCTTCCCTCGCTTTAATACGAGTAAACGATCACTATATTGAGCCGCTTGGTTAATATCATGTAAAACCATTATAATTGTCATGCCAAATTCCTCGTTTAATCGTTTCACAAGTTCCATTACTTCCAACTGATGAACGATATCTAAAAAAGTTGTTGGCTCATCTAATAATAAGACGTTCGTACGTTGTGCTAGCGTCATTGCAATCCAAGCACGTTGTCTTTCCCCTCCTGATAAAGACTGTAACAGACGATATTCATACCCTTCAAGATTTGTAACAGACAATGCCCAATCAACAATTTCTTCATCTTCTTTATTTAAGCGACCTCTCCATAATTTATGAGGGCCTCTTCCAAATTCGATTAATTCTTTCACTGTTAAATCTAATTGATGATCATGCATTTGTGGTAACATCGCTAATTGCTTCGCTACATCGGCACTTTTCATCGTATGAATACTTTTTCCATCTAAAACGATATCCCCTTTGCTTTGTTTAAGTAGTCTTGCTATTAAACGAAGCAAAGTAGATTTCCCAGATCCATTCGGTCCAATTAAACTAACGACCTCTCCAGCTTTAATATGTACATTCATATTTTGCATTTGAAATCTTTCAGAATGTGCGTAAAACACTTTATTAACGGAAATCACGCTGTTTTCCCCCTCTATGAATTAAATATAAGAAGAACGGACCGCCTAAGAAGGATAATAAAATACCGACAGGCAATTCAATTGGATCAAACCAACTTCGAGCTATCGCATCCGCGAAAACAAGTAATATCCCTCCGCCAAGGCATGACAATGGCAGTAAATATTTATAGTCATTTCCAACTAATAAACGTAACATATGTGGTACGACAAGGCCGACAAATCCAATAAGACCAGAAACACTAACTGCTATTCCAGCTAATAATGTGCTTACTACTATTAAATAAAAACGGCTTCTCTCCACGTTATGACCTAATAATTTCGCCATTTCATCTCCAAGCATTAATACTCGAATATGCTTGATACCGAAGAAGGCCAATATAATAGCGAATATTGCATAATAAATAATCATATGTAAATGCGCCCAACTTACACCGCTAATACCACCCGCTAACCACGGTAACACGGATTGTACTTTGTCACTATGTAATAACATTAATGCTGACGTCGCTGCACCTATTAATGCATTAATTGACACACCTACTAAGACAATTCTTGAAGGTGGTGCCCCTTTTTGCCATGATAAAGCATAAATGATCATCGCCGTTATGAAAGCTCCTAAAAACGCACCGAGTGGTAAAAACGCCATATGCTGAGGGAATAAAATCATAATTACAATTGCGACAAGGCCTGCTCCAGATGACACCCCGATAATACCAGGGTCTGCAAGAGGATTTCTCATCACCCCTTGCAGCAGTGCACCAGATGCAGCTAAACATGTTCCTACTATAAATCCAACGAGCACTCTCGGTATACGAAGGTCCCATACAATTCGATGAACTGTCGAACCTTCATCTTGTATCCCTGTTACAATATCTCGTAAAGAAAAGGATAGGCTTCCTGCGAAAAGACCGTAAAAAAGACATAAAACCGTTAATACAACTAAAGTAACTGCTATGATCCATCTTTTTTTCGCAAAAGGATGTTCCTTTTCCCTTACTACTTCACTACTTTCCATACTTATCATTTCCTTACATCTTGTATACTTTTATACATAAAGTCCATCGCTTCTGTAACTTTTGTTCCAGGATTTGATCCAAACAAGTCTGGTGGCAAAATAACTACGCGATTTTGTTTTACTGCATCTAAATTTTTCCACGCTTCATTTTTCATCATTTCGCCTTCAAATGCTTTTTTAACGCTATTTGGATCTCCATGTGTAATTAAATAAATCACATCAGGATTCGCCTCAATAATGCGTTCTACACTTAGCTGTGCATATTGCGGATATTCCTTCATTTCTGGAAAATCAGCTGCAATATTTTTCCCACCTGTTTTTTCTAAAATATCACCTGATAAAGAGGTTGGTAATGCTGCTAAATAAGTACCAGGTGCTCCATACACTAGCAATGCTTTCACATCACTCTTTTTCTCATATGTCTTCATTTGATTCGTAATTTTTTGGTTAAGTTCTTTTGCTTTATCTTCTTTTTTCATTATCGCTCCGTATAGTTCAATATTCTTTAGAATATCTTGTACAGAATTCGCAGAAGAAATCATTACTTTCGTTCCTTGCCCTTCAACCGTTGGAACATTCTTTTGGAACCCATTATTAGCAATAAGTACATCGGGCTTTAAGCTAGCAATTTGCTCAAAATTCGGCTGATGTGCATTCCCGATTACTTGTACTTTCTTTATATCCTCTGGAAGAGTTATTTTTGCATCCGGACGACCCACTATTTTTCCGCCTAAAGCATGAATAATATTCATGTCTCCCATACTTAATGTTGCAAAACTCTCTGGCACTTTATCGAATGTTACCTTTCTTCCTGACAGGTCGGTAACTTCTATTTTCTCTTTTCCTTTTTCTGTTTTTGTTGCCGCTGCTTTTTCGTCTCCTTTTGCACTGCAACCTATTAATAAGAAAAAAATAGATAAAATCGCTGTAAATAGCGTAATAGATTTTTTCATTCTCCCACCTCTAATTGATAATGATAATCATTAACTACCATTCTACTTTAATTGATAAGGATTATCATTGTCAATATAAAACGCATACATTTTCTAGAAAAAAAAACAAAAAGCGTTACAAAAAAGATTCCTTCTTTTTGTAACGCACTATTTATCAATATTATTCGCATTCGTTTCCCTCTAACTTGTCTCGCATCACTTTCACACGCTGAAAGAAAAAGAAAGATAAACTTAAAAATATAACGATGCTCCCAATCATAACAAAAAATTGTATCGTTTCTTTTGCTCCAGTCGGAATCAATAAGCCAACCATTAACAATGTACTGACAGCGAGAAGAATTTGTCCGAACCGAGTATAATCTTCTATCTTTTCTTGTAATTCCTTCATTATATTCTCACTCCTCCATTTCACTGTATCATATTCTATTAAACTGAAAGACAAGTAAATACAGCCATTCTGGGAGATGTTTTCCAAAAGAAAAAGAGCCGCTTTATGGCGACTCTTTTATAACCATTACTCACCTTTATATGCTTTCATATAAATTTCTTTCAGCTCTGAAATGAGAGGTAATTTTGGGTTAGCTGTTGTACATTGATCTTCAAAAGCTCTTTCTGCCAATAATCCAACAACCTCTTCAAATTGGTCTTTAGCAACTCCTTGTCCTGCAATACTCATATTTATATTTAAACTTTTTCCGAGCTCAATAATTGCTTTGACAAGTGATTCCACACCTTCTGCGGTCGAACTTGCTGGAAGCCCGAGCATTCTCGCAATATGTGCATAGCGTTCATCGGCTACAAAGTGCTCATATTTTGGGAACAATGCGTGTTTTCTTGGCTTAATAGCATTATAGCGAACTACGTGCGGCATAAGAATTGCATTCGCACGCCCATGTGGAATATGAAATTCTGGTCCAATTTTATGTGCTAAGCTGTGATTAATACCTAGAAAAGCATTTGCAAATGCCATTCCTGCAATTGCAGAAGCATTATGCATTTTTTCTCGTGCTTCTTCATCATGTCCATCTTTAAATGCTCTTGGTAAATATTTAAATACGAGATCAATGGCCTTTAATGCTAATCCATCTGTATAGTCATTTGCTAAAACAGACACATACGCCTCGATTGCATGCGTTAATACGTCCATCCCAGTGTCTGCTGTTACATGTGGTGGTACTGTCATTACAAATTGTGGATCAACAATTGCTACATCTGGCGTTAATTCATAATCGGCAAGTGGATACTTTATATTATTTTTCTTATCTGTAATAACCGCAAATGGTGTCACTTCTGATCCTGTTCCAGATGTTGTTGGAATAGCAACAAACTGCGCCTTACTTCCTAATTCCGGATATTTACATGTACGTTTTCTTATATCTAAAAACTTCTGTTTAATTCCATAGAATGTTGTTTCTGGGTGCTCATAGAAAAGCCACATCCCTTTCGCTGCATCCATCGCTGAACCACCACCAAGTGCGATAATGACATCAGGCTGAAAACTTCTCATCATTTCCGCACCTTTAAACACAGTTTCATCTGACGGATCTGGCTCGACCTCAAAGAAAACTTCAACTTTCACATCATTTGCATGTTTACGTAAATAATGCGTAACCGTATCTACATATCCGTGCTCAACCATTCCTGGATCCGTTACAATAAACGCACGTGAAATGTTAGGCATATTTGCTAAATATGATGTCGCATGTTTTTCAAAATAAATTTTTGGTGGTAATTTGAACCACTGCATATTCTTTTTTCTATTTGCCAACCTTTTTATATTTAATAAGTGCGTCGCTGTTACGTTTTGAGAAACCGAGTTTTTCCCGTAGGAACCGCAGCCAAGCGTAAGTGATGGAATAAATCCATTATATATGTCACCGATTCCACCTTGTGATGAAGGGGCATTTATAATAAGGCGGCAAGCTTTCATACGTAATCCAAATTGCTTTTGCACTTCTTTATTTACAGAATGGATAACTGCTGAATGTCCTAAACCACCGAGGTTTAACATTTCTTCACAATATGTAAACCCTTCTTCTAATGAATTTGCTTTCACACAAGCTAATACTGGACTTAACTTCTCACGAGATAGTGGATATGCGGCTCCGATGCCTTGTATTTCAGCTACAAGCATTTTTGTATTTTTAGGTACAGTAATTCCAACTAATTCGGCAATATACTGTGCGGATTTCCCTACAATATCACTATTTACTGCACATGTATTTTCATTAATAACAAGCTTTTCTAATTTACTTCTCTCTTCCTCGGTTACAAAATAACAATCATTTGCAATCATTTCTGTTTTCACATCATCATAAATTTCCTTGTCTACAATAATCGCTTGTTCTGATGCACAAATCATACCATTATCAAATGTTTTAGATAAAATCAAATCATTAACCGCTCGTTTTATATGCGCTGATTTCTCTATATAACATGGTACATTACCAGGACCTACACCTAGCGCTGGTTTTCCAGTAGAATAAGCTGATTTCACCATACCAGCCCCTCCAGTTGCCAAAACAAGCGCAACACCTTCATGGTTCATTAATTGTTTCGTTGCTTCGACAGAAGGCTTTTCAATCCACTGTATACAATGTTTTGGTGCCCCCGCCTTCACCGCTGCATCGTATACTGCTTTCGCGGCTGCAATAGAACAGTTTTGTGCTGAAGGATGAAATGCGAAAATAATTGGATTTCTCGTTTTTATCGCGATTAATGCTTTAAACATTGTTGTCGATGTTGGATTCGTTACTGGTGTTACCCCAGCTACTACACCGACAGGCTCCGCAATTTCTATTATTTCTTCATGAGGATCTTCGTGAATAATCCCTACTGTTTTATCTTTCTTTATGCTATGCCAAATATATTCAGTAGCAAAAATATTTTTAATACATTTATCTTCGTATACACCACGACCTGTTTCTTCAACAGCCAACTTCGCAAGCGGCATATGTTGATCAACACCTGCTAATGCCATTTCATGAACAATGTTGTCAATTTGCTCTTGTGTAAAACTTTCTAATGCTTGTAAAGCTCTCTGACCGTTATTCACTAACGTATCAATCATCTCTTTTACTTCCTGCATTTCATTTACAACTTTCTCTTTGACTACCATGTAAATTCCTCCTATTCTGCTATCTTGGACTAAATAAGACCCTACAGGTCATAATTAGTCCTGATTAGCGCAAAAAAATAGAATTGCTTTCCTACATGAACCTCATTGTTTGTGAAATATTTCACAAGTTTGTTCGTGAGTAACACTTCATGAACTTAATATACATGAATTTATTTTATTTGTGTTTGTCTAATTTGTGAAATGTTTCACAAATTAATATAGTAAAAATGCACTGCCTATACTAGCAGTGCATTTTTACTATGCTAACGCTTGTGCTAAATCTTCAATTAAATCTTCTCCGTCTTCAATACCGACAGAAATTCGAATTAATGTATCTGTAATTCCTAATTCTTTACGACGATCTGCTGGAATTGATGCATGCGTCATTTGAGAGGGGATAGAAATTAAACTTTCTACTGCTCCTAAGCTTTCAGCCAGCGTAAAGTATTGTAATCTCTCAAGTACTTTATTTAATGTTTCTTCGCTATCTACATCAAATGAGATAATAGCACCAAATCCATTTGCCTGTTCTGTTGCCAGTTCATGGTTTTGATGTGACTCAAGGCCTGGGTAATATACTTTATTTACTTTTGGGTGGTTATTTAAAAACTCAGCAATTGCGCGTGAATTCGTTTCATGCTCTTCCATTCGAATTCCTAATGTTTTTAAACCACGAAGTAGTAAGAAACTATCTTGTGGGCCAAGAATGCCACCTGTTGAGTTTTGTACAAAGTGAAGGTCTTCTGCTAATTGCGGGCTATTTACAACTACTAGACCTGCAACTACGTCACTATGACCTCCTAAATATTTCGTTGCACTATGAAGTACAATGTCTGCTCCTAAAGAAATCGGCGACTGCCAATATGGCGTCATGAATGTGTTATCAATAATTGTTAATAAATCTTTCTCTTTAGCAAGAGTAGATATTTTTTTAATATCAGTAATTTTTAGTAACGGATTCGTTGGTGTTTCTACATAAATCGCTTTCGTATTTGGACGAATCGCTTTTTCAACTTCCTCTAAGTTTGTTGTATCTACAAATGTATGCTCAATACCGAAGCGGTTTAACACTTTCGTAATCACGCGGTACGTTCCGCCATACACATCATCTGTTAAAATAACGTGGTCACCTTTTGAGAACAACATAATTGTAGCTGTAATAGCCGCCATTCCTGAACCAAATGCGAAACCAGCATGGCCGTTTTCTAATACCGCAATCATTTCTTCTAAAGCTGCACGTGTTGGGTTTCCTGTACGTGAATATTCATATCCTTGATGCTTACCAACTGCTTCTTGTTTGTACGTACTCGTTTGATAAATCGGTACATTTACAGATCCAGTTGAAGGTTCTCCTATGCGAATACCATGAATTAACTTTGTCTTTGCTCTCATTTTTTATTCCCATCCTTTGTATATGTCTTTACTTAAATAGCGCTCACTACTATCAGGAAAAATCGTTACAATATTTGTACCTGGCGCCGCTTTCTCTGCTTCAAGTAAACTTGCATGAAATGCTGCTCCTGAAGAGCTCCCAACAAGAAGTCCTTCTTTTTGCGCTAATTCTTTCACTCGTAAAAATGCATTTCGATCAGAAATCGTATGAATTTCATCAAAATAAGATGTCTTCAAAAATGGCGGGATAAATTCCAGTCCAATTCCTTCGGTCTCATGTGAACCAGCCTTACCACCATTTAAAATAGATCCTTCTGGTTCCACAATAACCGTTTTTATATCTACATTTTTTTCTTTCAAGTAAGATGCAGTCCCCATAAACGTACCGCCAGTTCCTGCTCCAGCAACAAATATGTTAATCTCTCCATTCAATGCGTCCCACAGTTCAGGTCCTAATGTTTTAAAATATGCACGAGGATTTGCCTCATTTGCGAACTGACTTGGAGAGTATGAATTCGGTATCTCATTTACTAACTCTTTTGCTTTTGCAATTGCACCGGTCATTCCTTGCTCAGTCGGCGTATGCACGACCGTTGCGCCTAGTGCTTTCATTAATTCTTGTTTTTCAATGCTAAATTTCTCTGGTACACAAACGATAACGTGTAAATCATGTTGTAACGCTGCGAGTGCCAGTCCAATACCAGTATTTCCAGCTGTCGGTTCAATAATTGTTCCGCCCTCTGTAACAAGCCCTTTTTCTAGCGCATCTTCGATTAATTCTCTTCCTAATCGGTCCTTAACACTTCCGCCTGGGTTATAAAATTCAAGCTTTGCAAATAAACGGACCCCTTCTGGAAGTGAAAAACGAGTAATTTCCACAATTGGTGTATGACCAATTAACTCATGAACTCCACGATATACATTCATCGTGTTCTCCCCCTTATTTGCCAATAAAGAAAAGGCAACTGTATGTATTTTCTTTATATGAGACAGTTGCCTTTTTGTTACATTACTTTAACTCTTCTAGTACTTTTACGATAAAGTTTGTAGAATGAAGAGCTGCTTGATCTAAAAATTGATCAAATGAAACATTTGATTCTTTACCAGCAATATCAGAAAGTGCACGAATGATAACAAACGGAACTTCATATTGGTGGCATACTTGTGCAACAGCTGCTGCTTCCATTTCTACTGCATAAAGGTTTTCAAATTTATCACGAATTGCTGCAACTCGGTTCGGATCACTCATAAATGAATCACCTGTTGCAATCATACCTTTTACAACTTGAATATTTTCTTCTGCCTGCATACATTTTTCAGCTAATGCAACTAATGCTTCATCAGCTTTAAATCCAGGCGGCATCCCTGGTACTTGCCCATACTCATAGTTAAATGCTGTTACATCTACGTCATGGTGACGAACTTCTGTTGAAATAACGACATCCCCAACATTTAGAGAATGATGGAAGCCACCAGCTGAACCAGTATTAATGACTTTTTCAGGCTTATATCTTTCTAATAAAATTGTCGTTGACATCGCTGCGTTTACTTTACCAATACCAGACTTTAACAAGATTACTTCATGTCCTGCTAATTGCCCTTTCGTAAATTCACAACCCGCAACCGTTTCTGTTTCTGCTTGTTCTAATTTATCACGTAAAATACGTACTTCTTCTTCCATTGCTCCAATTACAGCAATTCTCAATCTAATCCCTCTTTCTATTGCTTAGTTGCCTCCATTACCCACACGAAATGATTTAATCTCGTAAACGTTACATGGAAGCCATTGTTTTCAAAAATAGTCTGCATAACTGGAATACGTGTATAGTATTCCGTTTGCAAATCGTTTGCTAACTGATGAAAACCTCTTTGTTTTGCTGCTTCAACAGTTTTATCATATGCATCTTGATCTGCAAATATCGTATCAGCAAACACTATTTTACCACCTTTGTTTAGCAATTGACTATACTTCGCAATCGCTACATTTTTTTCATCATCTGTTAAATGATGAAATGCATAGGTGCTTACTATGGTATCAATGGAATTCGGGACTTCAAACGAAAGAAAATCACCTTCTGTAATGGAAAACTCTTTTGGCAATTTCTCTTTTGCAATCATGCGCATTTCACGTGACGGTTCTATACCGTAAACTGTGCGGCCAGCAAGTAATAATTTATTTGTTAAATTACCTGTACCGACACCAAATTCTAATACGTTACCAAATGACTTGTTAACTACATCCTCTAGAATGTCCTCATAATGGGCGAAAACTTCTTTATATTGTATATCTTCGCCTTGTACAAATGAGTCGTACGTATGAGCCCACTCATCAAATAAACCATTAAATTCTGTACCCATAAAAATTCCCCTTTTTCTTATCGGTTTTATCAGTATGATATTCCCTCTTTCTAAAAATGTCAATTGAAATGTACATGGTATTTCCTTCTTTTCTTTGTTACACTATAGTTGATTACATAGGAGAGGGGCCGTCTTCATGTCATTTACCTTTGAAATGTTAGAAGATAAAGTAGAATTTTTTGAAGCGGGAGACTTAGCTTCTTTAGAACGTAAAATCAGTGAACAAATCGATAATAATAAAGCACTTATGCTTGAAGTTCATCACATCTCGCATCAAATGGTTATGGATCCTGAAAGTAAAAGACCATATTATAGCGCGGTTGTTCATTTTAAATTAAAGAAATTACGCTAACTAAAAAAGAGAAGCTCCTTAGGAGCTTCTCTTTTTTAGTTTAGAGTTTGAACAAGTACTGGTTTCCAGCCTTCATTGTCTACCCAATCAATATTTACATAATATCTTTTACCTGTTTGTTTATCTTGTACGTTACCGTAAGCTTTATTCTTACCGTTATTTCCGATTCGATGAATAATTAATTGCTCTACTGGAACGTCAATTGCAGCTGAAATCGCTTGATTCATCTCATTCCAATCTGCTGTACCTTTTTTAAACGTCATCGCAGGTGTTGCACCTTGCTCTGTGCCTACTGGCTTCCAAGAAGGTTTCGTATAAGCGTCAGTTGCCTTTGGCTGTGTTTTTTCAGCTGGTACTTTCTCGTTAGCTTTCGCTTCTTCTTCAGCTTTTTTCTGTTCTTCTTCAGCCTTTAGCTTCTCTTCTTCTTCTTTCTTCTTAGCCTCTGTTTTCTCTTGTTCATTCTTCTTCGTCTCTTCTTTGCCTTTAGCTTTCTCAGACTTATTCTCTTTCGTTGTTTGCTGAGCTACCTTTTTATCGCTAGAAGACGCTTGCTCTTTCGTGTCAGGAACAAACAATTGATATGCTACAATAGCTACTGCTACTAGTACAATAGCGATTGCAATATTTAAAACACCGTTTTGACGACGTTTTTGTTGTTTCTGTTGGAATCTAGATCCTCCTGCCATTCTTCAAACCTCCATGCAGTTTTTCATACTTGCTATTGTAACATTAAATCTAGAAAGGTTGAACATTTACAATAATATTTTCATGAAATGAAAACATTTTACTATGAATTGCAAGATTACTTTTCATTCTCTAATCGATAGATTGATTCTACGATAGATTTGAAAATAGGTGTAACTTTATTTACATCGCTATTCGTTTCTATATCCACGACAACTAAAGCATACCTTGGATTTTCATATGGAAAATAACCTGCAAACCATCGATTCTCTTTCTTTCCTTTTCCTGTTTGTGCTGTCCCAGATTTTCCAGCGACACTTAGTGGTAACGACTTGAATGCTGATCCTGTGCCTTTTTCCGTTGTTACAACGCTCCTTAATAACTTTTGTAATGTTTTCACTGTTTCATATGAAAGCTGTTTTCCACCTAATGTATGGTCTTCAAATGTATAAAAATCCGTTCCATTTTTATACATTATTTTTTCAACAGCTTTCACTTCCATCTTTTCTCCTCCTCTAGCAATCGTCGCCATCATATTTGCAATCGCTAGAGGTGACATACGTACATCTTTCTGTCCAATTGCTGTTTGCGCTACCGCTTTTTTACTATTCTTATTTCCTTCACTCCCCCAAATCGTAACACTTTTCTCCTCTGGCATTTGCTCAAAATGAGTTGTATGAAATACAGAACCTCTCCATCCAACCTTCTCAGCGCCTCCTAAAGCCTCTACATAAGTTTCTAACACCATCTTATCCTTTTGTATTAGCTCATTTCCTAACTCTGAAAATGTCCTGTTACAGCTTCTAGCAAAGCTCTCTTTAAAACTAAGTGTCCCCATCCTAACTTGTGGGTGATCTTCACCATATAAATCTTTATTACAATTAAATACGCGATTAAAAACATTTTCATTCTGATCAATCGCTGCCGCCGCAATTATTGTTTTAAAAACAGAACCGGGGAAGTGTGGTGTTAACATTTGATTTTCAAGTGTAGTTTTATATAAACTCTCATCTTTCACCTGTACAGCTGGTTTGCTAACCATTGCTAAAATTTCATTTTTCTTTACATCAAGTAGCACTACTCCTCCCTTCTTAATTTCACTTGCTTCAACTACTTCTTCTGCTTTTTTCTGTAACTCGTTATGTAAAGTAGTTTGAATCGTCACTGGATAAAACGGATTTCCAGGCGATGTATATTTCGCTTGTTTTCCAAAAATCGGTTCTCCTTGCCGATCCACTTGATACAATACTTTTGCCTCTCCATCGGTCAAAAGAAATTCATCAAATGATTGCTGCAATCCTGAAATGCCAATCGGTGTTTGTTTTGAAATTTTTCTAACTTCTCCGTATCGTTTTTGAAATTCTCGCTCATTCTCACCCACATCACCAATTAAATGATTCATCATGCTAGTTTGTCGCAAACGAACTTCAGCTGCTACAATGCCTAATACATTTAATTGATTCACCTTCTCCATCTGCTCTCGTTCCAAGCGAAGTGGTTCATTTCCTCTTTGCAGGATAAATGCACTTTTCTTATGTTTCATTTGACTTTCAATCTCTTGTCTCGACATACCAATGATATGCGCAATTTTCTCCAACATGTTATTTTTTAATTGTAGAAATGGAAAAACAATTAAAACAGGATACTTTTTCTCACCTATCTCCTTACCATTACGATCTATAAAATGGCCGCGTCCATCATCTACCGTAATGGATTGCGTCCGTTGTGTAACACTTTTTTCAATTAAGTTAATCTTACGATCCGTAAATGATTCCGTATTGATAATTTGTATTTGAATTAAACGACAAAGTAATATAAACATGACACATATAAAACAAATTAAAACAATTGTAATTCTCCGTTTTATTTTCATAAAAAAACACCTCGTCTATTGTAGTTTAGACGAGGTACTATTTTATTTATACAAGCTCCGAAATAAAAATAGATATTATATAAGGCTATTATTGTTTCTTTGGTTTTTCTAAAAATTTCATAAGAAGCGATCTAAATTCAGTTTCATTCACTCCAGTGTTTTTAGCAACTTCAATTACAGTAGTTGTTACATTAGCAGCTACTTTTAAATATTCCTTACTGAAATTATCCATTTCATTTCTTTTTTCTTTTGCATTCTCAACTGTTACAGAATCAATACAAGTAATCATCTTATCTACAATATGTAAATAATTATTTTGTGCATCTATTATTTTTTGAATATCATCTTTATTACTTACTTTTGATTGTTTTAAATATGTATACGCTTGATTCACTTCATCTTTTAAAATCTTATCATTATTCTTCGCCTGTTCTTGTAACATATTCTTCATATCATCTATTGTTTTTTGATCCATAGAATCTCGCAATAAATAATCTGGATTCCCAATCGCATAATCGTACTTAATCGTTACATCTTGAAATATTTTCATCACAATAGCTAATTGATACGCTACATCAAAATCATTAAATTCCTTTTTACCTTGCGGAGTTTCTAAGGTTTTTGAACCCTCAGTTGCTTTAATATCCTTTTTTTCTTCTTGCTTTACCTTTTCTCCCTTTGATGATGTAGTTTCCTCATTCGTTCCGCATGCAGCAAGTCCTAATATGGATATACTACAAACTAATCCCGTAAAGATTTTATGTTTCATAATTAGCCCCTTTTCCCTTTTAAAACCTATAGTCTCTAATTATGATATCAAAGCTTAAAGTATTTTTTTGACATTTTTTGTCGAATCACTCTAAAGGTTACATAAAATTCTACAGAAAAAAAAGATTCTCCCGATAGGAGAATCTTTTTTTATTTTACAGAGATAATCTCTACTTGCATTTCTCCACCTGGAGTTTGGATTGCTACCTTTTCGCCAATTTGCTTACCTAATAAGCTTTTTGCGATTGGAGAATCGTTAGAAATTCTTCCTTCAAATGGATCTGCTTCTGCGCTACCTACGATTGTGTAAGCTTCTTCATCTCCATCTGGTAGTTCTTTAAATGTTACTGTTTTACCTAATGTAACAACTGTAGATTCTTCACCGTTATCTGTGATGATAACTGCGTTACGAATCATGTTTTCTAATTGTGTAATACGTCCTTCTACGAACGCTTGCTCATCTTTCGCTGCATCATACTCAGAGTTCTCAGAAAGATCTCCGAAGCTACGTGCAATCTTAATGCGCTCTACAACTTCTTTACGTTTTACCGTTTTTAAATCCTCAAGTTCGTTCTCTAGCTTTTGCTTACCCTCTTGCGTCATAGGGTATGTTTTTTCTGTTGCCATATTTTCCACTCCTTTTATATACCAATCCCCCGAAAAAAAGAGGAGTTCCATATGAAAACTCCCCCGCTTATATGTAAAGCGGAGGTTTCTAGCACGCCTGTACTAGCGGAGTTGTCACATACAACCCCGTATTCCCAATTCTTCTTTATATAAAGAAGATATGTATGGAAAGTTGATATAAATATGCCCTCACCTATATATAGATGAGGTTGCATGTTTCATTGTATTCGATAGGAAGGGAAAAAATCCCTTCCTACCGTATATCTTTTACTATGCTATTACAAATTTACTTTTTGTTCAAGAATTGTTGCAATTTTTGTAACCATAATATCAATTGCAACGTGGTTTTGTCCACCTTCAGGGATAATAATATCCGCAAATTTCTTAGAAGGCTCAATAAATTGATTGTGCATTGGACGTACAACATTTACATATTGATCAATAACTGAATCCATCGTACGACCACGTTCTTTAATATCACGCTGCATGCGGCGTAAAATACGAAGGTCAGCATCTGTATCAACGAATAACTTAATGTCCATTAACTCACAAAGACGTGGGTCTTCTAAAATAAGAATTCCTTCTAAAATGATTACATCTTTCGGCTCAACTGGAATAATTTCATCTGAACGCGTATGCAATGTATAGTCATATACAGGTTTCTCTACTTGTTTATATGCAAGCAACTGCTGCAAATGTTCAATTAACAAATCATTATCAAACGCTAATGGATGATCATAATTTGTTTTTAAACGCTCTTCCATTGGTAAATGGCTTTGATCTTTGTAATAATAATCTTGCTCTAAGATTAAAATGGAATGACCTTTAAAATGGTCAAAAATCGCTTTCGTTACACTTGTCTTACCTGACCCTGAACCACCAGCAATTCCAATTACAACAGGCTTATTCGTCCCCATTCGACTATCACTCTTTCTTATTGAAGTATGCTTTTGCGCATCATATTATTCACATACACTGGTTGATCCACTTTGAATTTCACGATTTGCAACGGATGTCTCGCTGCATCTAATTCGTTTCCATCCTCATCCCAAATTTTCTCCACCGTTTGCGTAAAGTTTTCTATTTCTGGCCCAAAGAACTCCACTTCATGTCCTGGTTTGAAATGATTACGTTGCTCAATCGTTACGATGCCCGTTTCTTCATTATAATCTAACACTAAACCAGCGAAATCATACGTTGTTTTCTTACTATGATTTCCAAACATTTGCTCTTGATGTCCTGGAACCCCTTCAAAGAATGCAGGAGCTGTATCACGATTTGCACATTTATCAAGCTCATCTAACCATTCTTGTTTAAACTCAAAGTTATCAGGATCCGCACAATATGCATCAATTACTTTACGGTATACTGTCGCTACAGTAGCTACGTAATGGATTGATTTCATACGTCCTTCAACTTTTAAGCTATCAATTCCAATTTCAATCATTTTCGGAATTGATAAAATTAAATTTAAGTCTTTTGGACTCATTGCAAAGTGAGCATCTCCTTCTTGGAATAGAGGAAGCTCTTTTGCATCTTTATGTTGTGATACTGTTTGAACTAAATCATAATCCCAGCGACAAGATTGACAACAACCACCACGGTTAGAGTCACGCGCTGTCATATGGTTACTTAGCGTACATCTTCCTGAATATGCGATACACATTGCACCATGGACGAATGCTTCAATTTCAATATCCACTTTTTCTTTAATCTCTTTCATTTCTTCATAGCTTGCTTCACGAGCTAATACAAGACGATGTAAACCTTCTTCTTTCCAATACTGTGCTGCTTTCCAGTTGGATAGTGATTGCTGTGTGCTTAAATGCACCTCAACAGAAGGCGCTACACGTTTACAAGTCTCAATGATAAGCGGATCAGCAACGATAATTCCCGTTACGCCAGCTTTTTCAATCCCTTTTAAATATTCCTCTAGCCCGTCCATATTTTCATTATGTGCAAAGATATTTGTTGTTACATATATTTTTGCTCCATATTTCTTTGCAAATTCCACACCTTCTGCCATTTCTTCCAGTGTAAAGTTACCTGCATTCGAACGAAGACCAAATTCTTGTCCACCTAAATATACAGCATCTGCCCCGTAATGGATAGCTACTTTTAATTTTTCTAAGTTACCCGCAGGGATTAACAGTTCAGGTTTCTTCACAATAACGCGTTTGCCATCGATCACTCGTGAAATTTCTTGTACAGTCATTTCCTACACCCTCCTCGTTTAGTAAACCGTCTCTTTAAAGAAGAATCCTGTATCTAACGGACGATTCACCGGTTGCATTTCTTCGATCTCTTTATATAAGTCGTCTTTCACGTCGTAATACGCATCACGATCTTCTACACATAAATCAATTGCTTTACGATATTTCTTCGTTACCTCAATAATGTATGCAGAACTTTTTAGTACACCATCAACTTTTAAGCTATCAATTTCAGCATCAATTAGCTCTTCTAACTCATCGATGAAACAAATATCATTTGGACTCATAATGTGAGTACCATTTTCATCTTCATAAATTGGATATTTATTGTTACGCTCTGGGTCATATAAGAACATATTCTCTTCATATTTTTTCTTTTCGATGTCAAGATGACGTCCTTGATACTCAAAGTAGTTTCCTACTAACGAACGCTTCGACTGGAACATACAAGTCATACCGTGAATTTGCACTTCAAGTTCCACTTCAGCATTTTCTTTTAATTCAACAATTTCATCTAAGCTAAGCTCGCGAGCTAATACAGCACGTTTTGCTCCTCTTTGTCCCCAGTAGTTACAAGTAAACCAGTTTGTTGCTGTTGTTTCTGTATTCCAGTGCAATTGCATATTTGGCGCTACTTCGCGAACCGCCATTAATACTGCTGGATCTCCGAAAACAATTGCATCTACATGTACTTCGTTTAAAAATGCAACATAGTCTGTTAATTCTTCTACTTTATCGTTGTGGAACATAGCGTTCATTGCTACGTATACTTTTACACCATTTTCATGTGCAATCTTCACAGCTTGTTTCACATCTTCACGTGAAAATTCCCCTGCTAAACGTAAACCAAACTTTTGCTCACCGATCATTACCGCATCTGCTCCTGCTTTCGCAAGAGGTTCGATATCCGCCACTGCTTTTGGTGTTACTAACAATTCTGGTTTCTTCATACCTTGGTCACCCTTTCTTTTTACTAACAGCTACTCCATCACCAATTGGGAAAATCGTTGTATCATATCCTTCATGGTTCATAAGCCATTCATTGTACGTCTTAATACGACGGATTAAACCACGTGTACGTCTGTTTTCAATTTTCTCTTTCGTTGTTACAAGACCATGGTACATAACATTATCTGAAATAATTACGCCACCAGGATTTAATAACGGTTCATATAAGTCAAAAAAGCGACGATATTGTCCTTTTGCTGCGTCAATAAAAATAACGTCAAATGTTCCATGTTCTTCTACTTGCTCGCCTGTTTCTAACGCATCACCGTAAATAACGGAAATACGTTCTTTAACTGGTGAACGTTCTATATATTCAAGTGCTTTTTCATATCGATCGCGATTGCGCTCAACTGTCACAATGCGAGAATTTGGAATAGCTTGCATCATACGAATACTAGAATAGCCAATTGCTGTACCTAGCTCTAAAATGCTCTTCGGTCCAATTAAACGTAAAAATTGCAACATAAATTCCATTCCAAGTCGATCCATAATTGGCACATGATTTTCTTTCGCATAGTCTTCCATTTCAAGAATTAATTTATCTTTCGGATCAATAAATGATAATAGGTACTCGTTAACTGCATCCTCCATAATGGTCCTCCTTATTTACATGGAGAAGTGCCTCTATGACGTCTTTTCACACATAGAATGCAATAAAAATACAAGCCAGCTTTATCCTTAGCTTGTACGTCCCGTTTTGATATTAAAAACGATTCTTCTGCCAGTTTTTAACCCGATATATTTTACCACAAAAAAGAGGGATGTGCGACCTTTTTCGCTATCCCTCCCCATTTCACTGCTTTTTCGTAATATATTTTTGCTTTAATGCATTATGCTCTTCCAATGTTTTCGCATAATACACTTCACCAGTTGGTGCAGCTAAGAAATAATAATAATCTGTTTGCGCAGGTTCTAACGCCGCTTCCACTGAATGTTTGCCAGAGTTTGCAATCGGACCGACAGGTAATCCTTTCACAACATACGTATTGTACGGTGAGTTAACCTTTAAATCTTCGTATAACACACGTTGTTTATGCTTTCCAAGTGCATATAATACCGTTGGATCCGTTTGAAGCGGCATACCTTTTGCTAAACGATTATAAAAGACACTAGAGATCTTTTGACGATCTGTAAAGCCTGTTGCCTCTTCTTCAATAAGTGAAGACAATGTTAAAAGCTGATGAACATCCCAGTTTTTCGCTTTCATTTTTGCTTCGTTTTGAACAATGATTGCATTCGTTTTCTCAAGCATCGGAATGACAATTTCCTCCAAAGTTGTATCTTTTTCATAGAAAGAGTACGTCGCAGGATATAAATAACCTTCTAATGGATATTTAATATTGCTATCAAAGATTTTATCCGTTAACAGCTTGGGATACTTTTGCTGCATTTTTTGAATAAATGCTTTATCGTTTAATTGACGTACAACATCATCTTTATTCCACTTTAATTCGTTTGCAACCGTTTCTGCAATTTCAGTTACTTGTGCCCCTTCTTTTACCGTCACTTTATAAAGAGCTGGACGATGTACATTACCAGATGACATTTGCTCAATAACATCTTTTGCACTCATTGAAGGATTTAATAAATATGTACCCGCTTGTAAATTTTTAGATTTAGCCTTTGTATAAAAACTAAAAACTGTACCGTTTTTCACAGCACCTTTTTCTTCTAAAATCTCACCAATTTTACTAGTAGATGATCCCTTTGGAATTTCTACTTCAATCTCTTTTTTATTCCCGCTATCAACCGGTCCTAATGCGGATGAAATATACGCATAGACTGAACCACAAACTAAAAGCAGTGCAATTATCGAGAATAAAAAAATGCGTCTACGCTTCTTTTTCACTTGATTCTCTACCAAAACTCTTCCTCCTTATTCAATTGTAGGCCATATGTACATCTTTCTATACAACATGATAAAAAATCACAATACATTTACCTATCATTTTTGACAGATACTTTATTTTCTACAATCCGTCTCATTATACTACAAAGGATTACGCAGTTTCGACAAAAAATCTTTCATTTTACATATAAAAAAGGCGGACGATATACCGTCCACCTTTTCAGTACTTATTATTCAGCTTCTTGCTCATCAGCTAGAGTGTTGAACATTTCTTGTACCATTTCCCACTCTTCTTCAGATTCGATTGGAAGTAAAGTTCCGCCCTCTTCTTCATTTTGCTCATAAGCCATTGCATCATAAATTTGGTCTCCATCTTCGTCTACTTCACCGATTGGAGAGAAGACTACGTATGATTTTTTGCCAAATTTTTCAGCGTCAAAAGTGAAAATAATTTCACATAAATGTTCGTTACCTTTTTCGTCTACAATTGTAATTTGATTTTCTTCCATTTTGGTCACCTCTTATTTACTATCTAAAAATCCTTGTAAGATTACGACTGCAGCCATCTTATCAATTACTTGCTTTCGCTTCTTACGGCTTACATCGGCCGAAATGAGTAGACGTTCCGCTGCCATCGTTGACAAACGCTCGTCCCACATTACAACGTCTAATTGTAACAGCTCTCGTAGGTTTTCTGCAAATTGTTGGCATGCTTCACCACGCGGGCCAATTGTACCATTCATATTTTTAGGTAAACCTACTACTATCTTGTCCACATCATACTGTTTTACTAACTCAGAAATGCGGTCAAAACCAAATTGACCTCGTTCTTCGTTAATCTTGATTGTTTCAAGCCCTTGCGCTGTCCAGCCCATTTCGTCACTAATTGCAACCCCGACTGTTTTTGTACCTACATCTAAACCTAATATCCGCATAAATTACTCCTCACGATGATGTTTCAAGTAAGACTTCACAAGCTCTTCAATTAATTCATCACGTTCAAGCTTGCGAATGATGCTTCGCGCATCTTTATGGCGAGGTATGTATGCTGGGTCTCCACTTAATAAATAACCGACGATTTGGTTAATCGGATTATAGCCTTTTTCTTGAAGTGCATCATACACAGTTAAAAGTACATCATTTACATGGACACTCTGTTTTTCATCTTGAATGCTAAACTTCATTGTTTTATCAAAACCGTCCATTTCAAGCACCTCACTTATATAGTAAGTATAGGGAGAAGAACTTCTCCTCTCCCTACCATTGTACACTACTATCTCTTTATTTTGAAACAGATTTAACGTACTCTTGTACAAATGCTAAAGCTTCCTCAACTTGCGCTGGGTTTTTACCGCCCGCTTGTGCCATATCAGGACGGCCACCACCGCCACCACCACAACGAGAAGCTACTTCTTTCACAAGTTTACCAGCATGGTATCCTTGGCTAATTAAATCTTTCGTTACGCCAGCTAAGATGTTTACTTTATCATCATTTACAGACGCTAATACGACAACTGCAGATTGTAATTTATTTTTTAGGTCATCCATCATCGTACGTAAGTTGTTCATATCTGCAACATTTACTTTTGCCGCTAATACGTTCACGCCATCAACTGTCATTACTGAATCAGTTAAGTTTCCAGCTTCAATATTGCTTAATTTTGCTGCAAGAGATTCGTTTTCTTTTTGAAGTTGTTTTACTTCAGCAAATAAACCATCTACTCTTGTTAAAATGTCTTTTGGATTTGTTTTCATTTTTCCAGCTGCTTCTTTTAATAAACCTACTTGATCGTTCATTAATTCATAAGCAGACTTACCAGTTACTGCTTCAATACGACGAGTTCCTGCACCGATACCAGACTCAGCAACGATTTTGAAAATACCGATAGAAGCTGTGTTATCAACGTGACAACCACCGCAAAGCTCTAAGCTATAGTCGCCAACTTGTACAACGCGTACAACATCACCGTATTTTTCACCGAATAATGCCATTGCGCCCATTTCTTTCGCTTCTTCAATTGCTTTTTGAGAAATCTCAACATCAATACTTTCCCAAATTTTCTCGTTTACGATACGCTCAATTTTTTCTAATTCGTCAGCTTGTACTTGACCGAAGTGAGAGAAGTCAAAGCGTAAACGTTCAGAAGTTACAAGAGAACCTGCTTGGTTAACGTGTGTTCCAAGTACGTCTTTTAATGCTTGGTGTAGTAAGTGAGTTGCTGTATGGTTCTTCACAACGCTACTACGGTTTTTCGTATCGATAATAGCTTTTACAGCTGCATCTTTCGTTAATGTACCTTCTTCAACTACAACTTTGTGCAAGTTTTGGCCGTTTGGTGCTTTTTGTACGTCTTTTACAAGAACTTTCACGCCGTCAGCAAGAAGGTAACCACGGTCTGCAATTTGCCCGCCGCTCTCAGCATAGAATGGTGTTACATCAAGCATTAATTGTCCTTCTTCACCTGCTTGTAAGCTGTCTGCGTATTCACCGTTTTTCACAAGTGCAACAACGTTACTTTCTGTTGCAACCGTACCGTAACCAACGAACTCGCTCGCTACTTTCACTTCTCCAAGGACACCGCCTTGAACTTGCATAGAATCAACGTCTTGACGAGCAGCACGTGCGCGCTCACGTTGTTTTTCCATTTCGTTTTCAAAGCCTTCATGATCAACTGTCATACCAGCTTCTTCTGCATATTCTTCTGTTAATTCAATTGGGAAACCGTATGTGTCATATAGACGGAACGCATCTACTCCAGAAATAACAGTTGTTTTTTCTTCTTTCGCTTTTGCAATAACTTCAGCTAAAATTGCTTCACCATCATGAAGTGTTTCGTGGAAACGCTCTTCTTCATTTTTCACAACTTTTGCGATGAAATCTTTCTTTTCAAGTACTTCTGGATAGAAGTCTTTCATTACTTCTCCAACAACCGGTACTAATTCAAACATGAATGGACGATTAATGTTTAATTTCTTAGAGTAACGAACAGCACGGCGTAATAAACGACGTAACACATAACCACGGCCTTCGTTAGATGGAAGAGCACCGTCACCAACAGCGAATGTTACTGTACGGATATGGTCAGCGATTACTTTAAACGCCATATCTTTTTCTAAGTCACCATTACGATACTTCTCACCAGAGATTGTTTCTGTTGCACCAATCATCGGCATGAATAAGTCCGTGTCAAAGTTCGTAGGTACATCTTGAACGATAGATGTCATACGCTCTAGACCCATTCCTGTATCGATGTTTTTCTTAGGAAGTGGTGTATATGAACCATCTGGATTATGGTTAAATTGAGAGAATACAAGGTTCCATACTTCTAAGTAACGCTCGTTTTCTCCTCCTGGATATAATTCTGGGTCACTAAAGTCATTACCGTAAGCTTCTCCGCGGTCATAGAAAATCTCTGTATTCGGTCCACTTGGTCCTTCACCGATGTCCCAGAAGTTTTCTTCTAAGCGGATGATACGCTCTTTTGGAACACCCATTTTCTCATTCCAAATTGTGAATGCTTCTTCATCTTCTGGATGGATTGTAACGGATAGTAATTCTTTATCGAATCCGATCCATTTGTCGCTCGTTAAGAATTCCCAAGCCCAAGTAATTGCCTCTTCTTTGAAGTAATCGCCGATTGAGAAGTTCCCTAACATTTCAAAGAATGTATGGTGACGAGCTGTTTTCCCTACGTTTTCAATATCGTTTGTACGAATTGATTTTTGAGCATTTGTAATACGTGGATTTTGCGGGATTACACGTCCATCAAAATATTTTTTTAATGTTGCTACACCACTGTTAATCCATAGAAGAGATGGATCTTCATGTGGAACTAGTGATGCACTAGGTTCTACTGCATGTCCTTTTTCTTGGAAAAAGTCTAAAAACATTTGACGAATTTGTGCGCCTGTTAGTTGTTTCATTGTATTTTCCTCCTTAAATATAAAAAACTCCCGCCCCTATAAAAGGGACGAGAGTTAACTCGCGATACCACCCTAATTATGAATTGATTACTATAACAATCAATTCATCACCTCATGGTGCCGTAACGTGGCAAGACGGCAGTGATTAGCTGCTCTCAGGATTAGCTTTCTGTTACCCTTCATTTAAAGCTTCTTTCAGCCATATGGAAGCTTCTCTCTATAAATGGACTGTAACGTACTTGTTCCGTCATTGATTTAATGTATTATATGACTAAATATAATAGAATTCTCTTAAGTTTGTCAATGTAGATAATCATTTTACACATCTTCTTTTTTCCAAAGAGGCCTTACATGAACGATCACTGTACGAATGACCGCTAAAATAGGAACCGATATTAATAACCCTACAATTCCTGCCACTTCTCCCCCAACTAATAATGCAAGCATAATAATAACAGGATGCATGCGAAGCGACTTACCAACGATATAAGGGGATAAAATGTTACTTTCTACGAATTGCAAAATAGCAATCGTAATCCCCGCTTTAATGAGTAAACTTGTTGATACCGTTGCTGCAATCATCAATGCTGGAATCGCTCCTAAAATAGGGCCAAAGTATGGGATTATATCTGTTATCCCGATGATGATGCCAAGTAATAATGGATATTTCATACCGATAAACCAAAAAGAAAGAACCGATACTCCTCCTAATACTAAACAAACGAATAACTGTCCGCGAATATAACTTCCAAGTGACTTATCAATTTCTTTCGCCAACATTTGCCCCGTACTACGCCACTTACTCGGGACTAGTTTCCAAAAGATATGATAAAACTCGCCGTAATCTTTTAATATGTAAAATACAATGAACGGAATTAAGAAAATAATGAGTAACGAATCTAGTACACCACGAGCTGTGCTCATCACTTTATTTAAAAGTGCTTGTATCTTCGTCTCTACTCCGACAAAAATTTGTTTCACCTTTTCATGAATAAATGACGGAAAATTCGCTGTTTGTTCTGTAACACCATCCATCCACGAATCATACATCTTTGTAAACTGCGGGAATTGTTCATTGATTTCTTGTAATTGCTTAATCACAACCGGCGTTCCTTTATAAATTCCATAACCAATCCCGCCAAAGAAAAGGATGTAAATAAGCAAAATAGCGAGTGTACGCGGCATCCCTTCCTTATGAATTTTTTCAATTAAAGGATGCAATAAATACGCAATGAAACATGCAATAAGAAACGGTGTAATGGCCACTTTACATACAAAAATAATCGGTGCCCATAGCGGCTTAATTTTTAAAAAAACGAGCAAACAAAGAAAAACAAGTAACAATAACCCTAAACGATATATCCAAATGATTTTAAGATTCTTCACACGAAAAACCTCCTCCACCTTTATTTTGAAAATAAATAGGGTAGGTTATGTGCAAAAGTTTTAAAATCTTTTCGTGCAGACCATACTGTTTTGTAAAGACGTACATATACATAACGTAACAAGGACAACCACCCGTGAGAATGCAGCATGAAACAATATAATCAGGAGGGCTCATAATGGTTTTATTTATGCTCATATTATCTGCACTTTTTATGATTCTTGAATGGATTTGTATCGGGTTTGGTATTTGGAAAGGCTTCTTTATTCGTTCCTCACGAAAAGAAAAAGCGAAGCAATTATTTCATTACGGAATGCTTGGCGTTGGATGTTACGGCCTATCTTATCTCTTCTCTGAAATTGGACTTTTATATTTGCATACAAGTGCATAAAAAAACTCCCTTATCATGAAGGGAGTTTTTTACGCTTATAAATAAGATTTAATCATCTTACGTGCTTTTTTCATATTACGTTTTGAAAATACATCTTGTTTGCGAGCATATTGATATGCTGCCGCTCCAACACCTAATGCGATTAATGAATTGCGTAGATTCAAAGTAAATCCCCCTTTTCGTTATCCGATCGTTCTTTCATTCTCATCAAATAAATCATCAAGAGAGCTTAGTGAACCATCTTCTTCTACTTGATGCGTATGGATTTTCCCCTTTGAAACCGATAATTCGATATAACAATTCCAGCAATAAAATTGGTTGACACCTATTTTTCCAATGTCTTTCCCTTTGCAATTTGGACAAATAAACATATGGCGTTCATCTCCTTACAGTCTCCCGGATTCTATTCGCCATTATGTCCAAACTGCATTCATTTATACATTGCTGGAGCCTTTCAACGTTATACGTTTGAAAGTTTCACTATATAATTTCACCTTGTTACATGAAATCATACGGTGAAATGTTTTCCACGTCCATTTCTTCGCCGTTAACCGTTACCATCTGTACTTCTCCTTGTGATTCTTGCAATCGACTAGCTAAAGTCGTTTGACGCATTGCATCATCAAGGCGATTTACACCAGACTGGAAAGCAGCTTCCTCCCCGCAAATAATAAGGAACTTCTTACTTCTTGTAATACCAGTATAAATTAAATTACGACGTAACATACGATTATAACTTTTTACTATCGGCATAATCACAATCGGAAATTCACTACCTTGTGATTTATGAATGGAACAGCAATAAGCATGTGTAATTTGATTTAAATCTGGTTTTGTATATGTTACCTCAATTCCATCAAATGAAACGATAATCATATCTTGTTGCTCAACGTTTTCTTTCGCATAAAACACCGAAACAATTTCGCCGATATCACCATTAAATACTTGGCTCTCCGGCTGATTAACGAGTTGCAAAACTTTATCGCCTCTTCGGTATACAACATCACCGTAAGCAATTTCTTTACTCTTTTCTCTTTTCGGATTAAACACTTCTTGCAACGCTTCGTTTAGTACATTAATACCAGCCGGTCCACGATACATCGGGGCCAATACTTGTACATCTCTTGCGCTAAACCCTTTTGTCTTAGCGTTTTCGCAAACCTTCTTAACAACTTCAACAATTTGAGCTCCTGTGCAGCCGATAAATGAACGATCTTTTTGATTTTGCGCTAAATCTGGTGGGAGCGTTCCATTTTTTATCGCATGGGCAAGTTGAATCACTGATGAACCTTCTGCTTGACGATAAATTTCAGTAAGCTTTACAGTTGGAACTGCACCTGCATTCAATAAATCTTTCAATACTTGTCCAGGCCCTACAGATGGTAATTGATCTTCATCACCTACAACGATAACTTGAATGTTCGTCGGCAATGACTTAAACAGCTGATTTGCAAGCCAAATATCAACCATTGAAAATTCATCAATAATAAGCAACTTCCCTTGTACCGGGTCTGTTTCATTACGCTGGAAAGACCCTTCTGGCGTCCATCCAAGTAAACGGTGAATTGTACAAGCTGGAAGCCCTGTTGATTCACTCATTCGCTTCGCTGCTCTTCCTGTTGGAGCCGTTAATAATATCGGAAATGGATTATCATCACTATATTCATTCGGATTTAACGATAGCCCGTGAAGTGACGCATACATTTCAACAATTCCTTTAATAACTGTTGTTTTCCCTGTTCCTGGTCCACCTGTCAATAACATCATCGGTTTATGAAGTGCCGTTTGAATTGCTTCTTGCTGAAGTGGTGCATACTGTACGCTCAGTTGTTCTTCAATTTCACCTAACGTCTTTAACACTTCTGCTTCAGGAAATGAAGGTGTTTCTTCTTGATTCATAAGCCTGCGAATGGACTTTACAACACCTTTTTCAGAGTAGAATAACGTTGCTAAATACACTCGCTCTTCTTCTATGATGACTTTCCCTTCACTTTGCATCGTTTCAATACAGCCTACAATATCTTCCTCAGTCACTCTTCCTTCTTGATTGTTTAAAAGTGACATCGTTTCTCTTACAAGTTGGTCTTTCCTCATATAAACGTGACCAAGTTGTAATGAGACATTCTCTAACGTGTAAAAACATCCTGCGCGTACACGGTCGTCGTGATTACCCGATATCCCTAACGCACGCCCTATATCATCCGCTCTTCCAAAACCAATCCCGTCCACTTCTTCGATAAGTTGGTACGGGTTATTACGAATCACTTCTAATGTCATCTCTTTATATTGTTGGTAAATCTTAATAGAAAGCTTCGTTCCAAAACCGTAGCCATTTAAAAAGCTCATTACTTTCTCTAATCCTTGATGTTCAACAATTGTCTCATAAATTTCTTGTGCTTTTTGCTTGTTGACAACACCATTTAAAGCCTCAGGATCATCCATAATTTTAGAAATAGCATGTTCCCCCAGATGGTCCACAATTTTTTCAGCTGTACGCTTTCCTATCCCTTTAAATAAATCACTCGCTAAATATTGCACCATACCAGCTTTCGTTTGCGGCAATTCTTTCTTAAACGTTTCGACCATATATTGTTTTCCATACTTCGGATGGTCTTTAAAATGACCTGTCAACGTAAACACTTCATCTTCATGCATGCGAGGAAAATGACCGTTTATCATTACTTTCTTTTCGTCGTACGTTTCATTCGTTTCAATGACTTTCATACTGACAACGGAATAGAGGTTTTCTTCGTTGTGGAAAATGGTATGAAGAACTTGCGCTTTTATAAACTTTTTTTCTTCCTCAAACAAATCCATTGCATGTTGATTTCCCATCTTTCCTCTCCTTTCCGGTTTCATTTCACTTTAATGAGCAGTACATCCCCCACCTATTTAGATGAGGGATAACTACTCATTAACTATATTTTCATCTTATTCAGCTTCTTGCTCTAATAAACGAACACCATTACCAGCTAAAAAGTGATCTGGCTGAATTTCAGTTGCTTTCTTAAATAAAGCGAGAGCTTTCTCGTTATTATCTTCAAATACGTATGCAACACCTAAATTATAATACGCATCTGCATGCTCTTCATCCATTTCTAATACTTTTTCAAAGTAAGGCTTCGCCTCTTGAATATGTTCCAGTCGCGCAAAGCAAAGTCCACACTGGAACACAGCTTCTACATCGTTTTCATCTAATTCTGTTGCTCTTTGTAAAAACGGCAGTGCAAGACGGTCATTTCCAAGTTGCACATGTGTAATACCTAGCATAAATGTTACATCAGCTGATTGTAATCCAGCTTGCATCGCTTGTTCAAATACAGCTTTAGCCTCTGCAAATTGCTCTTGACCGTAATATACATTTCCTAATCCATAATACGCAGCCGCTGATTTATCATCTAACTCCAATGCACGTTTATAAAATAAAATTGCTCTCTCACTGTCACCTAGTACATCTAATAAGTTCGCAAAATTAATATATCCAAGCGCATCTTTCGGATTTTCTTCGATTGCTTCTGTGAAATTTTTAGCAGCTTCTTCCCAGTTTCCTTCTTGCATATATTGAATACCTGTTTCAAGTTTGTTTGACATGTCCTTCACCTCTACAACAAATTATAACAAAGAATGTATTTTCCAAGCGAACGAAAATTCGCCTTATATAAAAGAAACCTCTAACCGCGAATCGGCAGAGGCTTCTCTTTTATCCTAAATAATCCAATTTCTTACCGCTACGGTACACTTCATCAATTGTAGCACCGCCTAAACACTCATCTCCATCATAGAAAACAACTGCTTGTCCTGGTGTAATTGCACGAATTGGCTCGTCACAAAGAATACGAACTGTATTTTCATCAACGATTTGAACCGTTACTTTATTGTCTTCTTGACGATAACGGAATTTCGCTGTGCACTTAAATTCTTTTTCTTTCGCTTCATTACTTACCCAGCCAACATTCGTAGCAATAACTTCATCGCCATATAGAAGTTCGTTATGGAATCCTTGATCAACATATAAAATGTTTTCTTTCAAGTTTTTCCCAACAGCAAACCACGGATCACCGTTACCACCGTTACCACCAATACCAAGGCCATGACGTTGTCCAATTGTATAGTACATTAAACCGTCATGCTTCCCTTTCACTTCGCCAGATAACGTTTGCATCACACCTGGTTGTGCTGGTAAATAGTTACTTAAGAAATCTTTAAAGTTACGCTCACCAATGAAGCAAATACCAGTACTATCTTTCTTCGCCGCTGTCGCTAAACCAGCTTCTTTCGCCATTTCACGAATTTGTGGTTTCTTCAGTTCACCAAGCGGGAACATTGTTTTTGATAATTGCTCTTGGCTTAATTGATTTAAGAAATACGTTTGGTCTTTATTGTCATCAACGCCGCGAAGCATTTTATATTCGCCGTCCATATAAGCAACGCGTGCATAATGACCTGTTGCTACATAATCAGCACCGAGCGCAATGGCATGCTCTAAAAATGCTTTAAATTTAATTTCTTTATTACACATTACATCTGGGTTTGGTGTACGACCAGCTCGGTATTCATCTAAGAAGTACGTAAATACTTTATCCCAGTATTGTTTTTCAAAGTTTACTGCATAATACGGAATACCAATTTGGTTACACACTTCAATTACATCATTGTAATCTTCTGTTGCTGTGCAGACACCATTCTCATCTGTATCATCCCAGTTTTTCATAAAAATTCCGATTACATCATAACCTTGCTCTTTTAATAAAAGAGCCGCTACAGATGAATCGACGCCACCGGACATCCCGATGACAACGCGTGTTTCGTGAGGTAGTTTGTTCATCATGTCACCTCCCATGCTAATTTTGTGTTAATCGCTTCACGATTTTCACTGTTTCGTACGCCGCTTTCTCAATTTGCTCTTTCGTATTTCCAAGCCCGAAACTAAAGCGTACGGATGAACGTATTTGATCGGAGTCTTTTCCGAACATCGCTACTAATACATGTGATGGATCAATCGAACCAGCTGTACAAGCCGAACCACTTGACACTGCAATGCCAGCTAAGTCTAAGTTCACAAGAAACGGTTCAATGTTCATTCCTGTAAAACTAATATTAAGCACATGTGGTAAGCGATATTCTAAGTTTCCGTTTACCTCGAAAGTAATGTCTTCATTTTTGAAGACAGATACCATTATATCTTTAAACTCTTCATATTGGGCATTTTTTTGCTCACGAGTTTTTTCAGCTAGCAAAATTGCATGTTGCAACCCAACGATGCTCGGCACATTTTCAGTACCAGCACGGCGTTTTCTCTCTTGCTCCCCACCTATTAATAACGGTTCAAATTTCACGTCTGCACCAGCGTATAAGAACCCGACACCTTTTGGCCCGTTAATTTTATGAGCCGAAATTGATAATAAATCAATACCAAACTCTTTCACATCAATTTCTACTAAACCGTAAGCTTGTACCGCATCTGTATGGAAATAAGCTTGATGCTCTTTTAGCAGCTTACCTATTTCCGCAATTGGTTGCATCGTTCCAACTTCATTATTCCCAAACATAATAGATACAAGAATTGTCTCTTCTGTTAATACCTTTTGTATGTCAGAAACTTGAACGCGTCCTGTTTCATCAACAGGTAAATATGTCACTTCAAATCCTTCACGCTCTAACAATTCACACGTATGCAAAATTGCATGATGTTCAATTTGTGTCGTTATAATATGGTTACCTTTATGACGGTTCGCACGCGCTACACCGATAAGCGCTAAATTATCAGCTTCCGTACCACCGCTCGTAAATATAATTTCATTCGGATTCGCATGAATGCTACGTGCACATGCGCGTCTCGCCTCATCTACTGCATGGCGCGTTTGACGTCCATAAAAGTGAATACTAGACGGATTTCCGAATGTTTCTGTCATATATGGAATCATCTTTTCGACCACTTCCGGGTGAGTGGGAGATGTCGCAGCATGATCTAAATAAATGCGTTCCATTAAATCTCCTTCTTTCCAAATCGTTTCACAAGGAATTAAATGTAAAACATATAGCCCCCGTGATTCTCTTCCTCATAACGTACTAAATCTTCTAACGTTGTACTATCTAACACTTCTTGCACCGCATCACGAACACGCATCCATAATTGGCGTTGTGCTGGTTCTTCTTCTTCTATCATTTCTACAACACTAATCGGACCCTCTAATACACGGATTACATCCCCAGCTGTAATATTAGCTGGCTGATCTGATAATACATACCCGCCATATGCTCCGCGTGTACTCTTTACTAGACGCGCGTTACGAAGTGGTGAAATTAATTGTTCTAAGTAATGTTCCGATAAATCATGTGCCTGCGCAATTGATTTTAAGGAAATTGGACCTTCACCAAACTTCTTTGCAAGATCGATCATAATTGTTAAGCCGTAACGGCCTTTCGTTGAAATCTTCATCTATTTTGCACCTCTTTTCAAATTTTCACTTCTATTGGTTATATCTTATTTATAAAAGAACACAATTTAAAATCCTATGAAATTATAGCATAATATAGTATTATAAGAAATTTCAACTTGTGTATCAAAATGATAACATAAAATCACATTGAAAAACTCGGAAATTATTACAATTGAAAGAAAAATGAAAATATTCATATTCATTTTTCCTACAAAACAGCATCCTATTTCAAATTCCACTAAAAAAAATGATACGATAGAAAGAGATTATACATTAAGGGAGACGGTAAAAATGAAACAACCACTCGCACATCGAATGCGCCCTACAAATATTCAAGAAATTATCGGACAACAACATTTAGTTGGTGAAGGAAAAATTTTATGGCGAATGGTCCAAGCAAATCATTTTCAATCTATGATTTTATATGGCCCTCCAGGCACTGGAAAAACATCCATCGCGAGCGCAATTGCAGGCAGTACCGGAACCCCTTTTCGCCTATTAAACGCTGTTACTCATAATAAAAAAGATATGGAAGTTGTCGTACAAGAGGCAAAAATGCATCGACACCTCGTTTTAATTTTAGATGAAGTACACCGTCTAGATAAAGCAAAACAGGATTTTCTATTACCTCATTTAGAAAGTGGACTCCTTACCTTAATTGGTGCGACGACAAGTAATCCGTTCCATGCTATTAATTCTGCTATTCGAAGTCGGTGTCAAATCTTCGAATTACACGCATTAACAGAAGATGATCTTTTAATTGGCTTAAAACGAGCACTTGAAGATAAAGAAAAAGGTCTTGGGGAATATGATGTAACTGTTACGCCTGAAGCATTACATCACTTCGCAAATGCATCAGGCGGAGATATGCGTTCCGCTTATAATGCACTGGAACTAGCTGTTTTATCTAGCTTTACAACTGATGACAAAGCTGCGGAAATTACGCTGGAAATCGCCGAAGAATGCTTACAAAAAAAGAGCTTCGTTCATGACAAAGGCGGAGATGCTCATTATGACGTATTATCGGCATTTCAAAAATCGGTGCGCGGAAGTGATGTAAATGCAGCACTTCACTATTTAGCACGTCTTATTGAAGCTGGTGACCTGCAAAGCATCGGTAGACGTCTTCTTATTATGGCATATGAAGATATTGGACTTGCTAGCCCGCAAGCTGGACCGCGTACACTAGCCGCGATAGAATCAGCTGAACGCGTTGGATTCCCAGAGGCACGCATACCACTTGCAAATGCCGTTATTGAGCTTTGCCTATCACCAAAATCAAACTCAGCTTATAAAGCACTTGATGCTGCCTTACACGATTTACGGAACGGGCAAACAGGCGACATCCCAAGTCATTTAAAAGATAGTCATTACAAAGGCGCAGAGGCACTTGGAAGAGGCATTGGATACTTATATCCACACGACCATCCAAATGGTTGGGTACAGCAACAATACTTACCTGATAAAATAAAAAACAAACAATATTATAAACCGAAAACGACAGGGAAATTTGAACAAGCACTTTCTACTGTATATGAAAGATTACAAAGTTCGAATAAAACGAAAAATAAAGGGTAACATAAGCGAAAACGTCACCATTATGGAGGCTTCGCTTATGAAAACACGTCAAGATGCATGGACAAAAGAAGACGATCTCCTTTTAGCAGAAACTGTTTTACGACATATTCGCAGCGGCAGTACACAAATAAAAGCATTCGATGAAGTCGGCGATGCTTTAAACCGCACTTCCGCAGCTTGCGGTTTTAGATGGAATGCTGAAGTAAGGCCGAATTATGAAGATGCGGTGCAGCTTGCGAAAAAACAACGTAAAGAATTAAAGCGTTCTGAAGCTAAAATAGAAAAAGATCAGTTCACAAAAACGAAACAACTCGTAATCGACGCTGAGTTTTCAGAAGATATTGTACCAAGTAAACAAGAACTTACAATGCAAAATGTCATCTCGTTTTTGCAAAACTTGGAGCACAATAATCCTTCACTCGCAAAGTTACAAACTGAAAATGAAGTATTACAAACTCAGCTCACTTCCTTGCAAAAAACGAATGATGAGCTCGAAACTAAATTAGCTGTACTCACAAAAAAACAACAAGCAATCGAAGAAGATTATGCAATGCTCGTTAGAATTATGGATCGTGCTCGAAAACTCGTTTCAGTTGAAGAACAAGAAGAGCAGATCGCTCCCATTTTCAAGACAGATCAAAATGGAAATTTAGATATTATTTATTCTGCAGAGAATTAAAAAAGATGTCACCTAGCCCAATTTTCCGGCTAAGTGACATCCTTTTTTTGTCTCTTCGGTGGATAGCATATTGGTAAATGAAATTATATCGATGATTTTTCGAATATATCTATCGTAACTTACAATATATCAACGATTTTTTAATTATATCGACTATTCGACAAGGAATATCGATTTACCGACAAATATTTACAAAATAAGTAAACCTGCTATACAAAGAACTCCCCGAATCAACTGGATATTTTTTACTTAAATGTTACTATAAACATATACGATTGAAAGGAGCTGATTGCCATTTCATTAGTAGCCTTCAAAATAACTCTCGGTATTCTCGTTCTAACGTTAGGTCTTTTTACCATTCACAGTTTAAAAAAGACCTCAGGTTATAAATCAGACAAATATGATTATTACTTACTGGCCTTGCTTACATTTGAACTAGTAGCAATGCAAATACCCCTATTTCTTTAGCACATATAAAAAAGCATATATCCGAAATGGATATATGCTTTCATTTTATTCTTGCCCTACACGTTTCACTTCTACATTTTTAATGCGTTCACGTACAACGTGACTTGCCATAATTAAGCCTGCCACAGATGGTACGAATGCATTTGATGAAGGTGGTAATTTCGCTTTACGAATTTTTGCATTTTCGTCTGGTACGATTTCTTTACGTACTTCTTCACGAATTACGATTGGGTTTTCGTCAGAGAAGACAACTTTTACACCTTTTTTAATGCCCTCTTTACGAAGCTTCGTACGAATGACTTTCGCAATTGGATCTGTATGTGTTTTAGAGATGTCCGCAATACGGAAACGAGTTGGGTCCATTTTATTTGCTGCACCCATACTTGAGATAATTTTAATTTTACGACGTAAACATTGTTTAATTAAATGAATTTTGAACGTAATCGTATCAGATGCATCCACTACAAAGTCTAAACCGTACTTAAAGAACTCTTCATATGTTTCATCTGTGTAAAACATTTCTAGTCCAATTACTTCACACTCTGGGTTAATGTCTGCAATACGCTCTTTCATTAATTCTACTTTTGAACGTCCTACAGTAGATACTAAAGCGTGAATTTGACGGTTTACGTTTGTAATATCTACAACATCTTTATCTACTAATACGAGACGCCCAACTCCAGAACGTGCTAACGCTTCAGCTGCAAAAGAACCTACGCCGCCAATTCCTAAAATACCGACTGTACTATTTTTTAATATTTCAAGTCCTTCTTTACCGAAGGCTAATTCATTACGTGAAAATTGATGTAACATTCAGCTCTACACTCCTATTACAAAAATGGTCTACCATGTATTCTAGCGTTTTTCCGACTATTTGTATAGAAAAAGTTATAGAATTCCTAAAAATACATATTTCGAGAATGAAAACATAGTGTAAACCGGACTTTTTAAACTTCCTTCCAATACACGTTTAAAAAGGAGGATCCAGAGGGCCGAGCAGATCGAGGCACGATGCTAGGAGGAGCGCAGTGTAGCGTTACTACTCGAGCACCGGACTAGCATACGTAACGACGAGATGCGACAGCCATCTGAACCGGACTTTTTAAACAACCTCTCAAAAAAAGTCTAGACGGCTATAGTATAACCATCTAGACTTTTTTCTTACTTCTCTTCTTTCACGTTCAACTTTAAGTTCAGTTCTTCAAGCTGTGCTTCTGCAACTGGGCTTGGAGCTTCTGTTAATAAGCAGCTTGCGCTTGCTGTTTTCGGGAATGCAATTGTGTCGCGAAGGTTCGTACGTCCTGCAAGTAACATAACAAGACGGTCTAAACCTAATGCAATACCGCCGTGTGGTGGCGTACCGTATTCGAATGCTTCTAATAAGAATCCGAATTGCTCTTGTGCTTCTTCTTGTGAGAATCCAAGCGCTTTGAACATTTTTTCTTGTACGTCACGCTCGTAAATACGAAGTGATCCACCACCAAGCTCGTAACCGTTTAATACAAGGTCATATGCTTGCGCACGTGCTTTTTCTGGTGCTGTTTCTAATAGCTCAACATCTTCACGGAATGGCATTGTGAATGGGTGGTGAGCTGCGAAGTAACGATCTGCATCTTCATCGTACTCAAGAAGTGGCCAATCCGTTACCCATAGGAAGTTAAATTTACTTTCGTCAATTAACTCAAGCTCTTTACCTAGACGTAAACGAAGTGCACCTAAGCTATCTGCAACAACGCTTTTCTTATCTGCTACGAATAATAATAAGTCGCCAGCAGTAGCTTCTAGTGTAGTCATTAACACGTTTGCATCTTCTTCACCGAAGAATTTCGCGATTGGTCCTTTTAAACCGTCTTCTTCCACTTTAAGCCAAGCTAAACCTTTTGCACCGTATACTTTTACGAATTCAGTTAATGCATCAATGTCTTTACGAGAGTATTTGCTCGCAGCACCTTTTGCATTAATTGCTTTTACTTGTCCGCCGCTTTCTACAGCACTTGTAAATACTTTAAATCCACAACCTGCTGCAAACTCAGATAAGTCTGTTAGTTCCATTTCAAAGCGTGTATCTGGCTTATCAGAACCGTAACGAGCCATTGCATCAGCATATTTCATACGAGGGAACGGTGCACTCACTTCTACACCTTTTGCATCCTTCATAACTTTCGTCATCATGCGCTCCATCATATCTAAAATTTCATCTTGTGTTAAGAATGAAGCTTCAATATCGATTTGCGTAAATTCTGGTTGACGGTCTGCACGTAAATCTTCATCACGGAAACAGCGTGCTACTTGATAGTAACGTTCAAATCCACCGACCATAAGAAGCTGTTTAAATAGCTGTGGAGATTGTGGTAATGCATAAAATTCACCGTCATGCACACGGCTTGGTACTAAATAATCACGAGCGCCTTCTGGCGTGCTCTTCGTTAAAATTGGTGTTTCCACTTCTAGGAACTCTTCTGTGTCTAAGAAGTTACGAATTGTTTTTGTTACGTCATGACGCATTTTGAATGTGTTGAACATTACAGGACGACGTAAGTCTAAGTAACGATATTTTAAACGCACATCTTCTGATGCATCTGTATCATCAGCGATAATGATTGGCGTTGTTTTCGCTGCGTTTAATACGTTTACCTTTGTTGCTTGTACTTCAATACGACCAGTTGCCATATTGTCATTAATTGCGCCTTCACCACGCTCAACAACTGTACCTTCTACGTGTAATACGTATTCGCTACGAATTGTTTCTGCTACTTCTAGCGCCTCTTTTGATGTTTCTGGGTTAAATACAACTTGTACGATACCTGTACGGTCACGTAAGTCGATAAAGATTAATCCACCTAAATCACGGCGTTTTTGTACCCAACCTTTTAATTGAACTGTTTGTCCAACTGCTTCTACTGTTACTTTTCCACATGCATGTGTTCTTTCAGCCACTGTAAGTTCCCCCTATATTAATTTCTCTGCTACGTATGAAGCAAATACATCTAATGCTACTTCTTCTTGTTCACCCGTTGCCATATCTTTTAAGTTAATGATGCCTTTATCTAACTCATCTTCCCCTAATACAGCTACAAATTTCGCTTTTAGACGATCTGCTGATTTAAATTGTGCCTTCATTTTGCGATCTAAATAATCTTTTTCAACTGATAATCCAGCTTTACGAAGATCAAACGCAACTTTCGCAGCATGGTCTTTTGCTTTTTCACCAAGCGCTACAACGTAACAATCAATGCTATGTTCGATTGGCAATTCAATGTTTTCAGCTTTTAGTGCCATAATTAAACGTTCAATACTCATCGCAAAACCGATACCTGGCATTTCTGGTCCACCGATTTCTTGTACAAGTCCGTTGTAACGTCCACCACCGCTTAATGTAGTAATAGCACCGAAACCTTCTGCCTCACTCATAATTTCAAATACAGTGTGTTGGTAGTAGTCTAAACCACGTACTAAGTTCGGATCTTTTTCAAATGGAACATCCATCATCGTTAATAGTTCTTGAACTTTTTCGTAGTATACTGCTGAATCTTCGTTTAAGTATTCTGTAATAGATGGTGCCGTTCCCATTAATTCATGGTTACGATCCTTCTTACAATCTAAAATACGAAGAGGGTTCTTTTCTAAACGAGATTGACAGTCAGAACAGAACTCACCGATACGTGGCTCGAAGTGTGCAATTAACGCATCACGGTGTGCTTGACGGCTTGCTGCATCACCTAAGCTGTTTAATACAACTTTAATATTTTTTAAGCCCATGCCGCGGTAAAACTCTACAGCAAGTGCAATTACTTCTGCATCAATTGCAGGATCGTTACTGCCGATTGCTTCAATACCAAATTGTACGAATTGACGATAGCGACCTGCTTGTGGTCTTTCGTAACGGAACATTTGGCCGATATAGTATAATTTCGTCGGTTGTGTTGCGTCACCGAACATTTTATTTTCAACGTAAGAACGTACAACAGGTGCAGTACCTTCTGGACGTAATGTTAAACTACGCTCTCCACGATCTTGGAATGAGTACATTTCTTTTTGTACGATATCTGTCGTATCACCAACACCACGTAAAAATAGCTCAGTGTGTTCAAAAATTGGTGTACGAATTTCTTTGTAATTGTAACGACGGCAAATTTCGCGTGCTTGCCCTTCGATATACTGCCATAACTCAACAGTACCTGGAAGAATATCTTGCGTTCCGCGTGGGATTTGAATAGACATATTCAGTTCCTCCTCAAATTGTTTTAATCTTAATAAAAATAAAAAAACTCCCGCCTCTACTGTTTGAACAGTAGGGACGAGAGTATTATACCCGTGGTGCCACCCTAATTGAAGCACGTATGCTTCCACTTTTTTAATAACGCTTAAATGTGCGTTCATCCCTACTAAGCGTATACGCCGTTCAAGTTGAAACCTCTAGAGTGTCATTCAATCAGTCATCATGTAGAAATGTTTTCAGCCTAAGACATTTCTTCTCTTTCCATGTGTGTCTCATTTACTCTTCTCTATCAAAGGTTATATTCATATGTAAATATAAAATTACTATACGTTTGTTCAGTAGGATTGTCAAGTGCTCTAAGAGCGTTCAATCTGCTTCTTTAGACGCTTTACATCTTGAAGAGAAATCCCAAACTCAGAAGCAAGCTCCATCGAATTATTGTTTTGCTCTTTTGAAATAAAATCATGAAAATTTACGTTAAACAGTTGATTTGCACCATTTGTAACAGAATGCCCTTTTTCATTCATGCGCATACGTATATCCCTCACATTCAATATGGATGTTTTACTTTTTATTGTTCCATATTGATTAAAGAGTTATACATAAACGAAAAAGCTATTGACTCAAAATAAACATTAGTATTGGATTTATAACAATGAGCTAGTCCACTTGCTAGCATATGATGCTTCCAATTCTTCTATAGGAAGTAAAGCATACATTAAACTACTTCTACACTTCTACACTCTGATTCAATATACGAACCAACGCCTCTGGATTAGTTTCCATTACCCAATGCCCACCAACTTCAATAGAAAAAACTTCCCATTTTCTTTCCCTTGCTTTTTTTGCTGATTCTAAAAAGATAGGCGTCATTGGCCAATGTTCTGGATTATCCTTTACTTCTACGTATATATGCGGTATAAGTTGTGCTTTAGAGTTTTTTATTTCAACCGATTGTGTAAAAGCCAACAATGACATCGCTGATTTTTTTTCATCTGTTGTATTTCTAGGAAGAACACGCCATCCTTCCCCGTGTACTTTTACTTCTTCTATAAAATGTGCGGCCATTTCCGGTCCAGAAATATCCATAACAGAATCACCATTTTCCGGAAGCATTGCATCCACATATACTAGCTCTTTAATAAACTCAGGAATCTCTTCTGCTACACCTGTAATTACCATACCAGAATAACTATGCCCTACTAAAATTACATCTCTTAGACCCTCATATTTAATAGTATTAACAATGTCTTGAATAAATGTTTTCAGCCCTATATTAGGTTGCATAAGATGTGTTCGTTCCCCAAGTCCAGTTAATGTAGGAGTATATACACTATGACCCTCTTCCCTTAAAAGTTTAGCTAGTTTTTTCCAAACATAACCGCCATCCCATGCTCCATGAACGAGTACAAATGTTTCCATAAGATTTCCCTCCCATAATCCCCCGATTATATCGTTTATTTTCTTAACTATCATAACAATAACTAGCAAAATATACCATTAAAAACCACAAAAGAAGAGAGGGGCTCATCCCCTCTCTTCTTCAGCAGCACTATTTACTTTCTACAATTAAGGTCACCGGACCATCATTGATTAAAGAAACATCCATCATTGCCCCGAACTTCCCTGTTTCTACATGCAATCCTTGCTTACGTACTTCTTCATTAAAGAAATCATATAAACGCTCTGCATAGTCAGGTTTGGCAGCATCCATAAAGTTTGGACGTCTTCCCTTGCGGCAATCTCCGTATAATGTGAATTGCGAAATGGATAGAACTTGTCCTTCTACATCGAGTACAGAATGGTTCATCTTTCCGCTCTCATCTTCAAAAATACGTAAGTTCGCAATTTTTTCTGCGATGTAAGTTGCATCTTTTTCTGTATCTTCATGCGTAATGCCAACTAGTAATGTTAAACCGAACGGAATTTGTCCTACGATCTCACCGTCTACTGTGACAGACGCTTCCTTTGATCGTTGTAAAACAACTCTCATCTTTTCTACACTCCCTATTAATGCATCATGCGTCGTACTGCATAAATTTCTGGAACACGTTTAATGCGTTCTACTACTTTTTTCAAGTGCTGTAAGTTACGAATAGAGATTGACATATTAATTGTCGCCATCTTATTACGGTCACTTCTACCAGAAACTGCCGAAATGTACGTTTTCGTCTCTGTAACAGCTTGTAATACTTCGTTTAATAAACCACGACGATCGTAACCTGAAATTTCAATATCAACGTTATACTCAATTTCTTTTTCAGGGCTACCTTCCCACTCTACTTCTAATAAACGTTCTATAGCTTCTTCTGTATGAACATTTACACAGTCACGGCGGTGAATCGATACGCCTCGGCCTTTCGTAATATACCCAACGATATCATCACCAGGTACTGGGTTACAGCATTTTGATAAACGGATTAATAAATTATCTGCACCACTTACTTTAACGCCAGAATCCCATTTTCGAATTTTCATCGGTTTACGAACTTCTTTAACTTCAACAATCTCTTCTTCTTCACGTTGCTTACGGAACTTGTCCGTTAGTCGCGTAACAATTTGCGATGCAGTGATACCATTATATCCAACTGCCGCAAACATATCTTCTTCATTTGCAAAGTTGAATTTTTCAGCAACTCGTTTTAAATTGTCAGGAGCTAATACTTCTTTCATCTCATACTCTAGGCTACGCACTTCTTTCTCAACAAGTTCACGGCCTTTTTCAATATTTTCATCTCTACGTTGTTTCTTAAAGAACTGACGTATTTTGTTTTTTGCATGAGATGTTTGAGCAAGTTTCACCCAATCTTGACTTGGTCCATACGAATGTTTCGATGTTAAAATCTCAATGATGTCACCTGTTTTTAATTTATAATCAAGCGTCACCATTTTCCCGTTTACTTTTGCACCAATTGTTTTATTTCCAATTTCTGAATGCACACGATATGCAAAGTCAATTGGAACAGATCCAAGTGGTAATTCCATTACATCGCCTTTCGGTGTAAAGACGAATACCATGTCAGAGAATAAATCAATTTTTAATGACTCCATAAACTCTTCTGCATTAGAAGCTTCATTTTGCCATTCTAATATTTGACGGAACCATGTAAGTTTCTTCTCTAATGTACCTGCTGTTTCTGCTGTTTTTCCTTCTTTATACGCCCAGTGTGCCGCGATCCCGAATTCTGCGATCTCATGCATTTCTTTCGTACGAATTTGCACTTCAAGCGGATCACCTTTCGGCCCAATTACAGTCGTATGAAGAGATTGATATAGGTTTGCTTTCGGCATTGCAATATAATCTTTAAAACGACCTGGCATCGGCTTCCAGCACGTATGAATAATTCCAAGTACTGCATAACAATCTTTAATACTATTTACAACGACACGTACAGCTAATAAATCGTAAATTTCATTGAACTGTTTATTTTGCAGTGCCATTTTACGATAAATGCTGTAAATATGTTTTGGTCTTCCAGAAATTTCAGGTTGAATTGCAACTTCATCTAATTTCTCACGAATACCAGTCATTACTTCCTCTAAATACTCTTCACGTTCTGCACGTTTACGCTTCATTAAATTTACAATACGATAATATTGCTGTGGATTTAAGTAGCGAAGTGAAGTATCCTCTAGCTCCCATTTAATAGTACTAATTCCGAGTCTATGTGCTAAAGGTGCAAAGATTTCTAACGTTTCATTCGCAATGCGACGCTGCTTCTCTTGAGGCAAATGTTTCAATGTACGCATGTTATGAAGACGATCGGCTAGTTTAATTAAAATAACTCGAATATCTTGAGCCATTGCAATAAACATTTTGCGATGGTTTTCTGCTTGTTGTTGCTCATGAGATTTATATTTAATCTTTCCAAGCTTTGTCACACCATCAACAAGCATAGCAATTTCTTTATTAAATTCCCGTTCAATATCTTCTAATGTAATCTCTGTATCTTCTACTACATCATGTAAGAAACCTGCTGATACTGTAGCTGGATCCATGTGTAAATCAACTAAAATACCTGCAACTTGAATTGGATGAATAATGTATGGTTCACCCGATTTTCTGTATTGTTCGCTATGCGCATCGCGTGCATATTCATAGGCACGTGCTACTAGCTCAATATCTTCATCCACTAAATATTGACTTGCTTTCTCGAGTACCTGTTCAGCTGTTAGTACCTGCTCATTTGCCATCGAATCACCTTTTATTGAAAATTGACTTTATCTTTATTAAATAGAATAAATTATATTCTATCATTATAACCCAATGATTGTGAATTGTGAAAAGGAAAAGATTTTACTGACATTTCACTATAATTTTTTGTTCAATTATACAAAAGTACCCGCTCCTCTCCAAGAGATTCACGGGTACTTTTTATCACCGTAGTTTTACCTATATAGTGATTAGTATTTTTCTAATACTAATACATCGTAACCATCTAACATTTTACGACCATCTAAGTAAGTAAGTTCTACTAAGAATGCAATTCCTGCTACAACTCCGCCTAGCTCTTCAACTAACTTAATTGTCGCTTCAATTGTTCCACCTGTAGCTAATAAGTCATCTGTAATTAATACGCGTTGACCTGGTTTAATTGCATCTTTATGGATTGTTAAAACATCTTTACCATATTCTTTACCGTAGTCAACTGTAATTACTTCACGTGGTAATTTTCCTAATTTACGAACTGGCGCAAATCCTACTTCTAATGCATAAGAAACTGGGCAACCGATAATGAAACCACGCGCTTCTGGTCCTACTACAAGATCAATGTTTCTTTCTTTTGCATACTCAACGATTGCATCTGTTGCTGCTTTGTATGCTTTACCGTCGTTCATTAACGGTGTAATGTCTTTAAACACGATACCTTCTTTCGGATAATCCGGTACAATTGCGATATGTTGCTTGAAATCCATATTTCTGAATCCTCCTCAGATCTAAAAGGTTTGTAAATACAAATCCTTTACCCTAACTGTTGTACTTCTTTATGATTACGAATCGTTTCAAACCATGTATATAGTTGCTGATATGTGCTATAAACCAATTCTTTTTCTAATTGTAAGTGGTTCATTTTCTCACGATATGTGTTCGATTCAATTAAATCACGCTTTTGTTTTTTGTCTGCCATAAAAATGACGCCATCTTTTATTGTAACAAATTCTAACTCAAAAAACACCTGTGTCATGAAATTTACTGTATCTTTTGACCAACCTTTATGTTGACATAGTTGTTCTCCATATTGTCTTAAAGAAAATGGTGATTTTTGGCTCAAGAATGAATAGTACCATTTAAAGTGATCCCTCGTTGGAACAGTGCTAAATAAATGATTATTCTCTTGATAAAATAGCGTATAGATTCGCGATGGGAACCCAACTTTAAATAGATCTCGTAATTCATCTGTTCCTTTTGGTAAATCAAGTAATACGATGTATTGCTCATCTAACTCGGTTACTTCTGATGCATGCATCATATGCTCTTTATAGTCTTCTAAAGAAAATTTATTCAATACCTCTTTAGAAAAATACAACATCGTGATTTTTTCTTTCGGAAGTTCTGCTAAATTTGCTTCTACGTTACGCATACTACGCCAATCAAATAATTGCCATGCCTCTACAGCAATATCTTGCACCATTAATTGCGGCTTCTTAAAATTATTCCATTCATTAATAGACGCTTCCCCAATTACAGAGACTTTTGCAACTGGAGAAATTTCTTTCGCGTACGCACCAAAACCGAATCCAATTGTATCCAATGTTGCTTGTCCATCACGAAGAGACATCTTTAAATGAGAACCATCTGATCCGATTGCACGAATACTTTCTAACTCCGCATCTTTCACTGCAATACGTGGCTTCGGATTTCCAACACCAAATGGCGCTAACTTTTGCATATCTTCAATTGCTGCAAGTGTTACGTCCTCCACTTTGCAAAAAGCATCGACAGCTGTAATTGGAATAAAATCTTCTTCTGTTAAAATTGTATCTGCTTGTTCATTTAAACGGCGGCGTAATTCATCTACATCATTCATATGTAGCGTCATTCCCGCTGCCATCGGATGTCCTCCGAAGTGCGGCAATAACTCTCTACAATCTGACAAGTTTGCAAACAAATCAAATCCTGCAATACTACGCGCTGAACCTTTTGCAGTTTCTTTTACAGGGTCAATGCATAATACAATCGTTGGACGATAAAAACGTTCAACTAATTTAGAAGCGACAATTCCAATTACACCTGGATTCCATCCTTCTTTTGCAAGCACTAATACTTTATTGTCTTCAGGAGGGAAATTCGTTTCCACTTCAGCGATAGCTTCTTCTGTAATTTGCTTTACAATATCTTTTCGCAGTTTGTTCAGCTCATCAATTTCTTCAGCCAGCTCTTTCGCTTCTTCGGGATCCTCTGATAATAAAAGATGTACAGCCGGCGTAGCATCTTCTAAACGTCCAACTGCATTAATACGAGGTGCGATTGAGAAGCCAATGCTCTCTTCTGTAATTTCACTTTGCGAAACGTTAGCAACTTTAAATAGCGCCTTTAGTCCGATATTTTTCGTCATGCGCATATGTTTTAAACCGCGCTTCACTAGCAATCTATTCTCACCGTGAAGTGATACTAAATCGGCTACCGTACCAATTACTGCAATTTCTAATAAATGTTCTGGTACACGGCCCAGTAGTGCATGTGCAACTTTAAACGCAACACCAACGCCCGCTAAATAGTGAAACGGATACACACCGCCATCTAATTTCGGGTGAATAATCGCAAGTGCTTCTGGCAATTCTGGTGGTGGCTCATGGTGATCTGTAATAATTAGATCTATCCCAAGTTCCTTCGCTACCTTCGCTTCATGTACAGCTGCGATACCAGTATCGACAGTAATAATGAGTGAAAATCCTGCGCTATGCGCCCAACGAAATGCTTCTTCATTCGGTCCATAACCTTCTGTAAAACGGTTTGGGATATAAAATTCTACGTCTGCACCTAATTCTTGTAAGGCAATATATAAAACAGTTGTACTACTTACTCCGTCCGCATCGTAGTCACCAAATATTAATATTTGCTCTCCATTTTGAATCGCCTTATTTACACGTTCTACCGTTCTATCCATTCCTTCTAATAAAAATGGATCATGAAATTCTTGATTTTCTGTATTTAAAAAATCTAAAATCTTATCTTCTGTATCTAGTCCTCTACCGAGGAATAACGAAACGACAAGTGGTGATAATTGTAATTTACTTGCTAATTCACTCACTCGCTCGCTATTATATTCTTTTTCTTTCCAACGCGTCTTCGGTTGTAACACGAAATCACCCCTTAACCTGTTCATTATACAAGACAGATTAAGGGGTGACAATATCATGCAAACTACGATGTAATATCTGTATACTAAAATGTTACTAATGTTTAATTTGGAGAATACGGATTTATATGTACAAATACATTTTGTACGTTATCTTGCAGCATAAGCGTTTCTTTCACATGCTTTCCAATGCGATGCCCTTCTTCTACAGTAATATATGGATCTACAGAAACTTTAATATCTACAATAACGTAATGACCATGCTCCCTCGCATATAACGAACCGATTTTTTTCACACCATCTATTTGAAGTACTGCTTCTCTAAGCGGAACAACATCTTCCTCATGAAGAACATGATCAAGCGTTGCATGAATTGCTTCTGCCCCAATACTCCATGCCATTTTTGCAACAAGAAGTGAAACAAATAATCCTGCAATTGGATCGGCATATACAAGCCAATCTAACCCGAACTTACCACCAATAATCGCTGCACAAATACCGATTAAAGCTGCAATTGAAGAAAACACATCTGAACGGTGCTCATATGCATTTGCAATAATTGCATCACTATTTACCCTTTTCCCTAATCGGAATTTATATTGAAACATTCCCTCTTTCACGATAATTGAAAGAACGACAGCAAAAATTGTAATCCCTTTCGGTGGTTCTAGTTCCTGCGAAAAAGCTTTTATGGACGAAATCGCTATCTCGATTCCCACAATAAATAATAATACTGCAACAATAATCGCTGAAATCGATTCCGCTTTACCATGACCATACGGATGATCTTCATCGGGCGGCTGCTTTGCTGCTCGTAACCCAAACAGTACAGCTAGCGAACCAATTACATCTGATGCAGAATGCACCGCATCTGCTAATAGCGCTTTACTGTTCCCAATATAACCAATTACCGCCTTTATAATCGCTAATATAATATTACCAACGATCCCGACAATAGCACCAAACTCGGCCTGTTTAAAACGTTCATCTTTTTCCATCATTAAAATCCCTTCTTTTCTTAACCTATCTTTTTATTGTAACAAAAACAGCGATAACATCACCACTTTCTTCCATTTCATCATTTCAAAGTAACTATCTTATTGTATCCACAAACGAAAAAAGAGATGCCTCATAAAGAGACATCATCTTTTCTATACTTGCGGTTCAGATTCTACTTTCTCAACCTTTTTCTTGTTTTTGCCCTTTTTCAAACGACGGTTTTCAAGCATTAACCAAATTTGAGAAGCAACGAAAACAGAAGAATACGTACCTACAACTAATCCAACTAGTAACGCAAACGAGAAGTTACGTAGTGACTCACTACCGAAGATAAGCAGTGCAATTACTGGGAATAACACTGTTAATACGGTGTTAATCGAACGACCAAGCGTTTGGCGAATACTTGCATTTACGATTTCTTCTAAGTCTTTTATATCGCGAACTCGTTTTTTCTGTTTGTATAATTCACGGTTTCTATCAAATGTAACGATTGAATCATTAATAGAATAACCGATGATTGTTAATACCGCAGCGATAAACGTTAAGTCTACCTCTAATTGGAAAATACTAAATATAACAATCATAACGAACGCATCATGTAATAATGCAAGTACTGCAGATAATGCGTACGTAAATCGGAATCGAATACTTACGTATAAAATGATAACCGCAGAAGCGATTAATACTGCGATAAATGCATTTCGTGCAATTTCTTTCCCGATTGTTGGTGAAACTGTACTTACGTTTGGATCTGTACCATATTTATCGTGGAAGAATGTTTTTGTTTTCGCAATTTCATCTTTTGATAGAACACCTAATGTACGAACTGCGAATCCTTTATTGTCATCTCCAGTCGGTACAATATTTTCTTCCTTCACATCAATGTTCAACTCTTTAAAATCTTTATGAACATCAGACACAGTAACTGCTTGTTTTGATTGCAAGTCGATACGTGTACCACTCGCAAAGTCAATACCAAGATTCAATTTGAAAATTGGCAAGATAATTGCACCTGCAATTACAACTACAATCGAGAAGATAAGGAATTTATGACCGACATTTACGAAATTAATACGATCAAATTTCGTTGGTGGATGTACTACACCTTTTGTTAATGGAATAATATCCTTTTGCTTCACACCAAAGTATCCTGGTTTTTTATCGAAGTAACGGCTCTTTACTAGTAAACTTAGTAAGAAACGAGTACCGAATACGTTCGTAATAAAACCGACTAAAATACTTACGATTAAACTTGTTGCGAACCCTTTTACAGAGCTATTACCATAAACGAATAATACACCAGCTGCTGCAAGTGTTGTAATGTTCGCATCTAAAATGGTTGCTAATGAACGATGGTTACCAGCACGGAATGCCGACATCATTGACTTACCAATTTTCAGCTCTTCTTTCAGTCTCTCGTACGTAATAATATTCGCATCAACCGCGATACCTACCCCGAGCACTAACGCCGCAATACCTGGCAACGTAAGAACTGCATGCATCCAGTTAAAGACAAGTAATGTAACGAAAATGTATAAACCTAACATAATAACCGCTACAAGTCCTGGTAAACGGTAGAATACAAGCATAAATAAGAAAATAAGAGCGATACCAATCGCACTAGCGAAAATTGTTTGCTCTAACGCTTGTTGACCAAACTTCGCTCCAACAGATGTTGAATACATTTCTTTTAAATCAACAGGAAGTGCACCTGCATTTAATAAAGATGAAAGTTGTTTCGCGCTTTCAACTGTAAAGTTTCCACCTACGATAGATACTTCAGCTTGGTTAAACACTTGGTTTACTGTTGCTGCTGATAAGAACTTCGGATTCGGTTTTGCAGATTCTGCTTTGTACGAATCTTTTCCTTCTTCAAAATCAAGCCAAATTACCATTAAATTCGTTGGTGGTGGCATTTTTGAAATTTTCTCAGTTACTTCACGGAATTTTTCAGCGCTTTTTAGTGTAAGACCTACACTCGCACGGCCTTGCTCATCAAATGTTTGCTTCGCTCCGCCACCTTTTAAATCCGTTCCATCCATAAGAAGATTGTCATCTACATCACGGAATGTTAATTTCGCTTGTGTTGATAACATTTCACGTGCTTTTTGCTGATCTTGTACACCAGCAAGCTGTACACGAATTCGGTCCTGCCCTTCGATTTGAATGTTCGGCTCACTTACACCGAGAACATTGACACGATTTTCAAGAGCACCTACTGTACTTACAAGTACATCTCGATCGATTTTATCACCTTTTTTGGCTGGTTTTACTTCATACAGAATTTCAAAACCACCGCGAAGGTCTAGTCCTAGACTAATTCCTTTTGCTATGTCTTTTCCTGCCGCACCAATTACTCCACCGATTAATAAAACGATGAGGAAAAAGGCGGCCATTCTCGTACCACGCTTTGCCATATGTACCCTCTTTCCGCTACTAACACTTCAAATAAATCTTTTACGATTCACCTTCACACGTGTGCATACGCCTAGTTAGTAGACTTCCTTTCTATAATTTTGCTAGTTCCTCACCAGCTGTGTCAGTAAGTTTTTCACATTACCTACACTTTCATTATTTGTTTTCTCTCTTCACTACCTCCTTTATATATGATCTTAGACATAATTATTTTCTCATTATCAATACCTATCATTATACTGCAAAAGGAAGAACAAACCAATTGCAGTCGGTTATTTATTTTCATATTCATCAAATGACCAAAGCGGGGCTTGATATGCTTCAACAGTTAAATACGTCATATATTCATTAGCTGTTACTGTTAATACGTCATTAACTAATTCATACAATCTAACGTCACCGTCTATCTTCTTCCACTTTTTCACTTTAAGAAACTTCCAAATGTCATCATCTGTTACTCGGTCGTAGCCGAACATTTGGAACTCTTCTACTTTACTTTCTAAAACGACTTGTAACTGTCCGCGGTATGATTCTACCAAAGCCTCTCTATCTAACATATATAACATCTCCTTCTTATTTCAGCACGAAAAGTCGCTTTTAATCCCGCTCTAATGGACAGCAATAACTACTTTCAAGAGTACTCTCTTAAATGCTTGTCATTCTTGTCTCGTACGTGCATATAAATTATTGTAAATCATTCCACTGATTTTGAGAAGGTAGGAGAAGACCATGACGAGACAAAGCTTTTTAAAAGGCGCATTTATTTTAATGATAGCCGGCTTTATTACCAAAATTCTAGGATTTATTAATCGTATTGTAATGGCACGTATTTTAGGAGAAGAAGGCGTTGGCCTTTATATGATGGCCGTCCCTACATTTATTCTAGCAATTACATTAACACAAATCGGTCTTCCTGTCGCAATCGCAAAATTTGTAGCAGAAGCAGAAGCTGTGAATGATAAACAAAAAGTTAAAAAAATATTAACAGTATCATTAGCTGTTACATCTGTTATTAGTATCATTTTAACAATTGGAATTATGCTCCTCACACCTATTTTAGCAAAAACATTATTAACTGATGAACGAACGTACTATCCATTAATGGCCATTTTGCCTGTCGTTCCTGTTATTGCTGTTTCTTCTGTTTTACGTGGCTATTTCCAAGGGAAACAAAATATGAAACCTAGCGCTTACGCCCAAGTGATAGAACAAATTGTCCGCATTACAATTATCGCTATATGTATTCAATTATTTTTACCTTACGGCGTAGAATATGCTGCAGCTGGTGCTATGTTATCAGCCGTTCTCGGTGAAGTGGCATCGTTATTATTTTTACTCACTTTATTCCAGCGTGAAAAACATTTATCTATACGCTCTGGATTTTTCACTACCGTAAAGGAAAGCAAGGGGACATTTTATTCTCTTATGGATATTGCACTTCCAACTACAGGAAGTCGTTTAATCGGTTCCGTTTCCTATTTTTTTGAACCTATCGTCGTTATGCAAAGCTTAGCGATTGCCGGCGTTGCTGCCTCCGTCGCAACTCAGCAATACGGTATATTAAACGGGTATGCATTCCCGCTTCTTTCACTACCAGCCTTTATTACATACGCTCTTTCGACAGCACTCGTTCCATCTATTAGCGAGGCAATGGCAAAAAGACAACATAAATTAGTAGAACACCGCTTACAACAAGCTCTTCGAATCTCACTCATTACTGGCGGGTGGTCAGTCGTTATATTATACGTATTTGCTTCTCCTGTTTTAACTCTTATGTATGGATCGGATAGTGCAACAGCGTTCATCCAGCTTCTTGCACCTTGCTTTTTATTTCATTATTTTCAAAGTCCACTTACCTCTGTCTTACAAGCTTTAAACTTAGCACGTGCGGCCATGATGAATACGTTTATTGGTGCAATCGTGAAATTAATTGTTATTTTCGTACTAGCCTCAAGGCCAGAGTTTCAAATGATGGGGGTTGCCCTTGCAATTGCAGCAAATATCGTAACAGTAACATTTCTTCATTATGCTACTGTTTTAAAGAAAATTACATTTACCATTTACGCAAAAGACTATATTTTTGGCGGACTTGCCATCGGTATCGCAGGCTCCTTCGGTTTTTACCTTCATAAGTATATAGTTTTCTCTCATTCACTTGGCGTACAAACATTATGGGAAATCACTTTAACAACACTCGTTTATATTGTGCTCCTCTTCATTTTCAAGCTCATTCGAAAAGAAGAGTTAAGTCGTCTCCCTATCATTCGAAAACTTTCATTTTTGAAGTAAATAGGCTTACTATTCCATATAGTAAGCCTCTAGTTTTCTTTCAAATCAACAAAAAATTTCCCATTTTGAAAACTACAGTATAAAATTTGTGTTACATCGTTATAGCCTAAGTTTTTTAATTTTTCAACAAGCCACTCGTCTGTATGTTCAATCATTTGCAAATGGCTAGATTGAATTTCTCCATCGATAATAAGGGGAAGAGTAAACTGCAATGCGTCCTGCCCACCTTTTTGTTTTTGAAAGACAGATAACTTCCCAGATGGTTCTAAAATAGCGTATTCTACATCCCTAATATCTCCGACTCCCTGCTCTCTTAATTGCATCATTAAATCATCTATATTATATCGCTGGTTTCTCATCTTTTTTTCATCAATTTTTCCAGCATTAATAATGATTGCTGGTTCGCCTTCTATTAAATGCCGAAATCGTTGAAACTTTAAAGAAATGACAGACAAAATGATCTGTATACACATAAGAAAGACCATCGGGACTAATTGATGCCAAAGTGATTTATCCGTATTTTCAATTGCGACTACAGCCATTTCACCAAGCATAATGAATACGACTAAATCTAATACACTTAATTCTCCTATTTCACGTTTACCCATAAGACGAAAGATAATTAAGATGATAATATACAGCAGCATCGTCCGGCCAATTACTGATAGCCATTCCATTTCTACATCTCCTTTTTACATATAGACTCCCCTATAAAAAAGAAAATAGTCTAACTTAGGCAAAAGGAAAATATGCTTGTATTAAAAAGGGGGAATGTATAAATGGGTGGAACGAAAAAATTATCAACTGCAATCGGCTTCGGTATCGTTATCCTATTAATTCTCGCAACAGTTACTAGCATGATTATGGCTCTTTTATTAAAATTTACAGATATGAATGAAGGAACATTAGCTGTTACTATTTTTATACTAGCACTTTTATCTATGCTTATATCCGGGTTTACTGCCGGCAAAAAAGCACAAGGGAAAGGTTGGCTAGTAGGCTTCACAACAGGACTTACATTCACTATACTTGTTTTTCTAGTTAACTATTTAGGCTTCTCTCAAACTTTATCGAACTCGCAGTTACTTTACCAATTAGCATTAATGGGCGCGAGTACACTTGGTGGCATTTTCGGTGTAAATATGTCCAAACAAAATAACTAAAAAAAGGCCCTGCACATTTCATGCAGGGCCTTCCTCATTAATTTTTCACAACTTCACGAATCGCATTACGATCGAAAGTTAAGTGTGAACCACCAGATTTAATAACGATTTTCGTCTCATCTACTGATTCAATTGTACCGTGTAAGCCACCGATTGTTACGATAGCATCACCTTTTTTTAACTCACTTTGCATTTGAGCAACTGCTTTTTGACGTTTTTGTTGCGGGCGAATTAATAAGAAATAGAAAATCGCAAACATCGCAACGATCATAACGATATTCATCATACCTGGATTCATCTTTTGTTCCTCCTTTTAAATTATGTATTAGAAGTTTTTAGCATTCGGTTTATTAAAGCCATACTGTTCAAAGAATTCTTCGCGGAAATCGCCAAGACGGTCTTCACGAATAGCTTGTCTCACCTGCTCCATTAAGTTTAACAGAAAATGAAGGTTGTGATAAGACGTTAAACGAATTCCGAACGTTTCATCACATTTCATTAAGTGACGAATGTACGCACGAGAGTAATTTTTACATGTATAGCAATCACAGTTTGGATCAAGCGGACCGAAATCTCTTGCGAATTTCGCATTTTTGACAACTAGACGGCCTTCACTTGTCATACATGTACCATTTCGAGCGATACGAGTTGGAAGTACGCAGTCAAACATATCAATGCCACGAATTGCACCATCGATTAACGAGTCAGGAGAACCTACTCCCATTAAGTAACGTGGCTTATTATCTGGAAGAAGTGGTGTTGTAAACTCAAGTACACGGTTCATAATATCTTTCGGCTCACCTACAGATAAACCACCTACCGCGTAACCAGGGAAGTCCATTGAAACAAGGTCTTTTGCACTTTGGCGACGAAGCTCTTCGAACTCCCCACCCTGTACAATACCGAATAAACCTTGATCTTGTGGACGTTCATGTGCTTTTAAGCAACGCTCTGCCCAGCGGCTTGTACGCTCTACAGATTTCTTCATATATTCAAAAGTAGCTGGGAATGGTGGACACTCATCAAATGCCATCATAATATCTGAACCTAATGCATTTTGAATTTCCATCGCTTTTTCTGGTGATAAGAATAATTTATCTCCATTTAAGTGGTTACGGAAATGAACGCCTTCCTCTTCAATGCGACGGAAGTCACTTAAACTGAATACTTGGAAACCACCAGAGTCCGTTAAGATTGCACGATCCCAGTTCATAAATTTATGCAAACCGCCTGCTTCACGAATGATTTCGTGACCTGGACGTAGCCATAAATGATACGTATTACTTAAAATAATGCCAGAATCCATTGCTTTTAATTCTTCTGGTGACATTGTCTTAACTGTTGCAAGCGTACCAACTGGCATAAATGTTGGTGTATCAAATGAACCGTGTGGCGTATGTACACGTCCTAAACGGGCACCTGTTTGTTTACAAGTTTTAATAAATTCATAACGAATTGCTGTCATAATTTACTCCTTTTATTTGTTTCCCATTTTAGCGTGAGAGGCAACGAACATTGCATCACCAAAGCTAAAGAAACGATATTTTTCTTTTACTGCTTCATTATAAGCATGAAGTACATTATCTCTGTTTGCAAATGCACTTACAAGCATAATTAATGTTGATTTCGGTAAATGGAAGTTTGTAATTAAACCATCAATTGCTTTAAATTCGTAACCTGGGTACATAAAAATGTCTGTCCAGCCAGAAGCAGCACAAAGCTTGCCGTCATGATCTGTCGCAATTGTTTCTAACGTACGAGTTGAAGTCGTACCTACCGTAATAATACGTCCACCATTCTCTCTTACACGGTTTAATAATGCCGCCGTCTCTTCAGACATATGGTAATATTCTGCGTGCATATGGTGCTCTTCAATCGTATCAGCAGAAACTGGTCTAAATGTTCCAAGCCCTACGTGAAGTGTAATAAATGCTAACTCAACGCCTTTTTGTTTTAACTTTTCCAGTAACTCTTCTGTAAAATGAAGTCCTGCAGTCGGCGCTGCTGCTGAACCGATTTCTTTCGCATATACTGTTTGATAGCGATCGCGATCTTCTAGCGTCTCTTTAATATATGGAGGAAGTGGCATTTCTCCAAGTTCATCTAAAATTTCATAGAAGATGCCGTCATATGAAAATTCAAGCTGACGTCCACCTTGATCTGCAGTTCCTGTGCAAGTTGCTTTTAATTTTCCTTCGCCAAAAGAGATAACAGTTCCTTCTTTTACACGTTTCGCTGGCTTAACAAGCGTCTCCCACTTATCGCCTTCTTCTTGTTTTAAAAGAAGTACTTCAATGTGTGCGCCTGTATCTTCTTTCACACCGTGCAAACGAGCTGGCATTACTTTCGTTTCATTTAAAACTAAGCAATCCCCCTCATGTAAGTAAGAAAGAATGTCCGTAAAATGTTTATGCTCAATATCCCCTGTTTCGCGGTCTAACACCATTAATCTTGATGTTTCACGCTCTTCTAATGGGACTTGTGCAATAAGTTCTTCTGGTAAATGAAAATCAAACAGATTAATATCCATAACTATATCCACCTATTTCTTATTTGAATCGATTTATTATATACATAATAAAAGATAATACAATACTTAACACAATACATGTAATGATAGGAAAATAAAAGGTAACGTTTCCTTTTTTCACAAAAATATCGCCTGGAAGCCTTCCAATGAACTTCCAAGCTAAGCCAACAACGATAAGTAAGATCCCTGCTATAATAAGCAATTTTGGCATCTCCGTCATACTTCTGGCATCTCCATTCCGAAATGCTCATATGCAAGTGGCGTTACAATTCGACCCCTTGGCGTTCGTTGTAAAAAGCCAATTTGTAATAAATACGGCTCATACACATCTTCAATCGTATGAGATTCTTCTCCAATCGTTGCCGAAACCGTTTCTAATCCAACTGGGCCACCGCGGAATTTCTCAATAATACCAAGCAATAATTTATGGTCAATATGATCTAGACCTAATTTATCTACTTGCAGTAGTTCTAACGCCATTTGTGTAATTTCCATCGTAACTGTTCCGTTACCACGAACTTGTGCGAAATCTCGTACACGTCGTAATAAACGATTCGCAATACGAGGTGTACCACGAGCGCGTCTTGCAATTTCTAGTGCAGCTAACGAATCAATTTCAACTTCAAATACTTCTCCTGTACGTTCCACAATCGCAGAAAGCTGATCTACTGTGTAATACTCTAATCTTGAAAGTACACCGAAACGGTCACGTAATGGCGCTGATAACGCACCTGCACGCGTCGTTGCTCCAACTAATGTAAATGGCGGTAAATCTAAACGTACAGACCTTGCTGACGGTCCTTTTCCAATGACAATATCAAGGCAAAAATCTTCCATCGCAGGATATAGTACTTCTTCAATTGATCTATGCAAACGATGAATTTCATCAATAAATAATACATCCCCTGGTTGAAGCGATGTTAATACAGCTGCTAAATCTCCTGGCCTTTCGATTGCTGGACCTGAAGTTGTTCTAACATTTACGCCCATTTCATTGGCAATAATATTTGCAAGCGTCGTTTTACCAAGTCCTGGTGGTCCATATAAAAGCACGTGATCTAACGTTTCTTCACGCATTTTCGCCGCTTCAATAAACACTTCTAAATTATGTTTCGCTTTATCTTGGCCAATATACTGACGGAGCGTCTGTGGCCGTAATGAATATTCTAAATCCGCATCTTCATATGCAGATTCCCCTGAAAGGAGACGTTCGTCCATTATACTCACCTCTTACCATTTAGTAAAAGACTAAGTGCCTTTTTAATATACTGATCCGTCGTTAATGATTCTTTTAATAACTCTGGTACAACGCGAGAAACTTCTCGTTCCGCGTATCCAAGTGCGCGCAGAGCTTCCAGCGCCTCATCAAGCTCAGCTGACGAACCTTTCTTCTCATCAAAACGTTCTTCGTCTGAGAATAAATCAACAAATGCATCTGGTACAACGTCTGCTAGTTTTCCTTTTAAATCTAAAATCATTTGGCGCGCTGTTTTCTTTCCTACGCCCGGGAACTTCACTAAAAACTTCTCGTCCTCATGTTCAATCGCTTGAACGACCTGTCCTGTTTGACCAGAAGCTAATATTGCAAGAGCGCCTTTTGGTCCAATACCAGACACACCTAACAACTTTGTAAATAATAAACGCTCTTCACGTGTTTTAAACCCGTAAAGCGCCATAATATCTTCTCTCACATAATGATATGTATAGACACGGATTTCTTGCTTACTTCTTTGAAATACATACGGATTCGGTGTGAAAATTTGATAACCAATTCCATTATGATCAATTACGACATATTCCGGTCCTACATACTCCACGTAACCTGTAACATATTCAAACAAAATACAATCTCTCCCTCTTAAATCATGTATTCCATTTTAACATATTTAATGATAGAAAAGCGAGACTGCCCCAACAAATGTTCTCTATTTGAAACTTCTGTTATTTTCATTGACAGAAAGGTTAAAGCACATTAATATACAGAAGTCGATAATGATTATCAATACTAATTAAAGGGGTTACATCAGGATGAAACAGAAACTATTTATTTTATTTACTATTATGCTAGTTGTTCTTTCTATCGTTGGCTGTTCTTCTCAAAAAGAAGAATCAAAAGCAAAAGAACAACCGAAAACAAAAATTGTAAAACACGCTAAAGGGGAAGCTACAATTCCAGTAAATCCAAAGAGAATTGTTGATTTATCTGGTTCAACAGAAGAATTATTACTTCTTGGACACAAACCTGTTGGTACAGCAAATACATATAAAGATAAAATCCAAAAGCATTTGACAGAAAAGCTAGACGGAGTAAAAGCAGTAGGTTGGTATTGGGCACCTAAAGTTGATTTAGAAGCTGTTACTGCTTTAAAACCAGACTTAATTATTTTGAACAACCGTCAATTAAAAATTTATGATCAACTAGAAAAAGTAGCACCGACAGTTGTTCTAGAAACAAACTTAGAAGACTGGCGTGGTAAGTTTAAAGAAGTAGGTAAACTATTTGACGAAGAAAAGAAAGCCGACAAATGGATTGCAGACTACGATAAAAAAGCCGACTCTTTATCTAAAAAGATTAAAGAGAAAACAAAAGATGAGAGCTTTATGTTCATCGCAGTTACACCACAAAACTTCCGTGTATACGGTAGCTTCGGGTACGGTGACATCATCTTTAACGACTTAAAACTTCCAGCAACAAAAGGTACAGATTTAAAACAAACGATGGCGCAAGTATCGCTAGAAGGTCTTGTTGCATTCCAACCTGATCAAATGTTTATTGTAAACTTTGGCGGCGAAGCTGATAAAGTTTACGAAGACTACAAAAACAGTGCCGTTTGGAAAGACAATAAAGCTGTGAAAAACAATCATGTATATGAAGTATCAAACGAAATCTTCAATACGAAAGCTTTCAATCCAATCGGAAAAGATATGCTAATCGATGAAATCGCAAAACAAATTTTAGATAAAAATAAATAAGAAAAAAAGCAGCTCACCATGAGCTGCTTTTTTTCTTATTTTGCACTGCATATTGTTTCATTTTTTCAATCGTCTTCACAAAACCTTCTTTTGATTTAATACGAATACCACGTTTCAATTTCGCACGCTCATAACTCTCAAGCTTTTTCATATCAATTTGAAAGAAGGAATGAATCGCATTATCGCTTTTCGGTACACCTTTGAAAATTTGTAATATCCCTTCCTCTGACACTCCAAAATAACCGCTCGTTTTTAATAACGGAGAAATATCGTCAACTTTCTTTTGTAATACAATTTGTACATCATCACGATCAACGAGCTGCCATTCTTTATACTGCTGTAAAAACTTTTCTAAGTCTGCTACTTTTTCTGTAAAGATTTCCTCACTTACCTCTCCATCAACATACATTCGCTCTAATAAAATTGTAACTTGAGGGTCTTTCTCTGTTACTTCTGGTACTGGCCCTTCCGCCTTCGCATTCGTTCCATAAACGAAACAAAACATCATAACGAAAGCTTGCATCGCAATCAGTATCCATTTCATTTCCGTTCACCTCTTTTAGGCAAGATCATACTTTCATTAGTAGTTTTTCCGGAAATGGGGGTTTTATCCATATAAATGACCGTATTACATTTCTCTCCAAAATAAAAAAATGCAGATAAAGTTTTCTCCTTATCTGCATTAGCATTTGTTTTATATAAAATGAAAGACGCCTGCAAAGCAGGCGTCTTGATGCGTTTACGGCGAGAGACCAGGCGACCACATTCGCGTGTTTAGCACTTAAGCATATCTCTCGTCTTACGTAAATTAGCTCATCGCTTTGCTAATATAACATTAATAAAACTAAAAAACAAGCTAATTTAAATTATCTTTTTTTTGCATTTATTCTATATATATTTTCTATTCATTTTCAATGGGTTTATATGGAACTAGGACCCATTAAATGTAATAATTGATTAATCAAATTTTAAAATAGAAATGGAGAAAGTTATTATGAACAAACTGCTAACATTAACCTCACTTATTGTATCTCTGTTCATCTTATCAAGTTGCTCAAATGATTCAATAGAAGATGATATTTATGAAACCGATTCATATCTTAATACCGATTCTATTAATGATGAAGAAAACGAGGATGATGATTCCGCTAATAACACCTATTCTGAATATGATACCGATACTTCCAGCGAAAATAATAATTCAGAACACAATACTAATAGCTCTAAATCTTCCTCAAGTAACGGTTGCCCAGAATTTTTAAATAGCGATGAATGTAAAGAGTATAACCAATGGGATTCCTATTATAAAAGCAATCCCGATAAAATAAAAGAAGATGGTGAAAAAATGCTTGAAGAAGCACTCTATAGATAAATCATATAGAGCTCAAATCCATACATTAAGCAATAAAGAGGAAGGGCAACCCCTTCCTCTTTTATTTTACTATCGCATAGTACCTGTTAAACCGTAACGAATATCTCGGAACATATTTACTATGTCACGATTAAAATCGTTTGTAACAGTACCGTTACGCAAGCGTGTACTCATTGCATCGACACGAGTAAACATGTCATTTCTTACAGAAACATATACGTTTCTGTTTCCAACTTCATTTGCAACAGCTTGACGAATTTCGTTCGCCATCGCCGTTTCATTTGTCACCGTGTTACGTGGTTTTACTGCAATCGCTACATCGTTTCCATATACAACTGTAGACACGCGGTCTACGTTATTCATACGTTTCACACGATTCGTAATTCTTTCTGCAGTTTTACCATCATTGTTAATGTATGAATTGTTCATTGTAATATTACGTGTTGGATGCGGATTAGCAATTTGACCGTTGTAATTTACATCACGGTAATAGTTGTATCCTGTATCGTTACGACCATTTCTATATGTCACATAGTCTGTATAACGATCGTTACGCGCCACATTATCACGATACTGGTGTGTATCATTATAAGATGTACGCTCGTAATTGTAGTTACGTCCATCCATTGCATTGTTATCTTTTGGTGTACCACATGCAGCTAATGCACTAGTAACTAACAAAGAAGCAGCAATCACTTTTACTTTCGTATTCAATACAAAAACCCCCTCTGTTAGAATGAGCTTCTCTTCTGAAAAGCTCCCTCTTATGATGAGTAACAGAGAAGGTTTTTACACTGTTAATATTTCACTGGGGATTTTCTAACATTTGGTGTAAATCTTTCGTTTCCGGAATGAATCTACATACAAAAAAGGTGGGAATAATCCCACCTTTTTTAAACTTCTTCATCCTCTTCTTCTGAAACTGGCTCCCCAAATACATTTGGCGGATCTGGTTGATAATACATCGTTCCTGGCTGTGGTGCATATGCTGATTGAGTTGGTTGATAATATAAAGGATTCGCGTATTGTGGCCCTCCAGGTTGCGGACTATATAGCCTACTCTCTCCTCCGCATCCACAATCTTCCTCTCCTTGCACGAGCGGCGGCATATTATTATCTATCGGCATCATATTTGGATTTGGCATAGACGTATATTGCGGTCCAAACGGTGCTCCTTGCTGATATGGCATTTGATATGGATTTTGTTGTTGATAATACGGATTCGGCGGCATCATAGGCTGTTGGTACGGCATTTGATATGGCATCATATTCGGCGGTTGATTGTTATCCATGATTGGCATCATATTTGGCATTTGATTGTTATCCATAATTGGCATCATGTTTGGTGGCTGATTATTATCCATAATCGGCATCATGTTTGGTGGCTGATTATTATCCATAATTGGCATCATGTTTGGCGGCTGATTGTTATCCATGATTGGCATCATGTTTGGTGGCTGATTATTATCCATGATTGGCATGATGTTTGGTGGCTGATTGTTATCCATGATTGGCATCATGTTTGGTGGCTGATTGTTATCCATGATTGGCATGATGTTTGGTGGCTGATTATTATCCATGATTGGCATCATGTTTGGTAGCTGATTATTATCCATAATTGGCATGATGTTTGGTGGCTGATTATTATCCATGATTGGCATGATGTTTGGCACTTGAATATTTGGTGGTTTTACTTGCGGAATAACTACATTTTCTTTCGATACATTTGGTGACACTATATTTCCTACATTTTCTTTCTTTACTTGTGGTGATACTATGTTTCCTACATTTTCTTTCTTCACTTGCGGCGACACTATGTTCCCTACATTTTCTTTCTTTACTTGCGGTGACACTATGTTTCCTACATTTTCTTTCTTTACTTGCGGTGACACTATGTTTCCTACATTTTCTTTCTTTACTTGCGGTGATATTATATTATCTTTTTTCGTTTGCGGAGAAATAATGTTATTAGGTTTCATTTTAGTAATTTGAGGAGCAATTAACTCGCTTCCTTTTTTAATTACATCTGAAATTTTATATTCTTTTTTCGTTTTTATTGGTGGTTGCGGCGGCTGCGGTAACACATTTACCGAAAACTTCGTATTTTCTTTTTCCGCTGGTTTTTGTTTTTCTATAACAGGTGGTTTTTGAATAACTGACGGTTTTTCAACTGGTTTTTCTATTTGAACCGGCTTTTCTTTTTGTGGCGTTACCTGTACTTCTTTTTGCGGTTTCACTTGCATTTCCTTCTGTGGTTTCACCTGTATCTCTTTTTGTGGCTTCACTTGTATTTCCTTCTGTGGTTTTACCTGTACTTCTTTTTGTGATTTCACTTGCATTTCCTTCTGTGGTTTTACTTGCACTTCTTTTTGTGTTTGTTGCATGGCAGGCTCTTGTGTAATTGGTGCTGATTGATACGTAACTTCTTCCTCGTCTTCTATTCCAAGCGGCGTTGGCGTTGCTGCAAATTCTTTTTGTTGCACTTCTTTTACATATTGTTTTGGAGGTGCTGAACCTGCTCCAGCATGCTGTTTTACGTGTACACTGTTTGATGGTACTTTAATTTTCATACCTGGCATAATTAAATCTGGATTGCTAAGTTGTGTATTTGTTTTTTTCAACGTATCAAAATCCACTCCGTACTTTTTCGCAATTTTCCAAAGGGTATCCCCTTTTTGCACGATATGAATTTTCAAATTTTCCCCCTCCTGTATAACTTATCTATAAGTAACAAATCTCATGAAGTAACCCTTTCTAAATAACGTTAACCTCTTTTCACTTGTATCACTTCTTCGATTTTCGATATCATTAGAAGCGGAATAAGTATAAGATAATCGCAATGATTTCTTCAAAACAATGTATGCCCATTTTGTTCTCGTTATGATTATATGTACGAAAAAAAGCAACGGGAATCCGCTGCTTTACACACGCTCTAACATACGATTTAATGCAAGAACTGCCTCTTCAGTCACTTGTTTATCTACGCTAATAACGTTAATTTCTTCTCCTTTTTCTATCGTTTCAAGTGCCCATAATAAGTGCGGCAGATCAATTCGGTTCATTGTTAAACATGGACACATAAAGGGGTTAAGTGAAACAATTTCTTTATCTGGATGTTGTTGAATAATTCGGTTCACTAAATTCATTTCTGTACCAATCGCCCATTTACTTCCGGATGGAGCCGCTTCAATCATATCAATAATGTATTTCGTTGAACCTGCATAATCCGAAGCAGCTACAACTTCGTAGCAACATTCCGGATGTACAATAATATTCATATCCGGATGATTTCTCCGTACATTCTCTATATTTTTCACTGTAAAGTTTTGATGAACTGAACAATGCCCTTTCCATAAAATCACTTGAATTTCTTCTATATCTCCATCGTACTCTAATGAATCAGTATGCGGATCCCATACCGCCATTTTATCTAACGGGATACCTAAATCGTACGCTGTATTTCTTCCTAAATGTTGATCCGGTAAAAAAACGAGACGCTCTTTTTGCGTAAAAGCCCATGATACCATTTGTTTTGCATTAGAAGAAGTTACTGTTGCTCCGCCATTACGACCACAAAACGCTTTAATTGCAGCCGTAGAGTTTACATACGTTAACGGAATCATCGTATCTCCAAATAATTTCGTGAGCTCTTTCCACGCTCTTTCTGTTTGTTCAATATCTGCCATATCTGCCATCGAACAACCTGCACGCATATCTGGCAAAATAACAATTTGATCATCTGTCGTTAACATATCTGCTGTTTCTGCCATAAAGTGTACACCACAAAATACAATATATTTTGCGTCTTTATTGCTCGCTGCAACTTGCGCAAGCTGAAGTGAATCTCCTGCTGCATCAGAAAATTGTACCACTTCATCTTTTTGGTAATGATGTCCTGGAATAAATAGCGTTTCCCCCATTTTTTCTTTAATTTCACGAACCCGCTTTTCCATGTTTTCTGTTGACATCGTGTAATAACGCTCTGGTAACATCGTTTCAATCGGTTGTACTTTTTCTAAAATACTCATATTTCTTTCTCCCCCTCTAAGCCACTTTCCTTACGCCTCAATATTGAAACTAATATCAAGTGCTTTCACTGAATGTGTTAACGCTCCAAGTGAAATATAATCTACCCCTGTTTTTCCGTATTTCGATAAATCTTCAATTGTAATGCCCCCTGAAGCTTCCGTCACGATAGCGCTTGGCACAATCTTTGAAAACTCCCGAATCTCATCTGGCGTACGGTTATCAAACATAATAATATCTGCACCAGCAGCTACAGCCTCTCTCACTTGCTCCTCTGTTTCCGTTTCAACTTCTACTTTCACCATATGTCCTAACTTTTCTTTCACTGATGTAACAGCTTTCGTAATAGAACCAGCAAAAGCAATATGATTATCTTTGATCATGACACCGTCATATAAGCCGAAACGGTGATTAAATCCGCCTCCGCACACGACTGCATACTTATCAAACATACGTAGCCCTGGCATCGTTTTTCGCGTATCACAAATACGTGTATGGCTGCTATCTAAGGCACGAACAGCCTCGTATGTCATTGTCGCTATCCCACTCATACGCTGGATAACGTTTAATATAACGCGCTCTGCCGTTAATAACGATGCGATTGGTCCTTGGACAGTTGCAATTATTTCGCCTTTTTCTACAAGATCTCCATCTTTTTTATGAAGCTCCACTTTAATTCTCTCATCAATTAATTTAAACCCTTCTTCAATGACTAAACGTCCCGCAAAGACTCCTGTATCCTTTGCAAGAAACGTTCCTTTTGAAAGTAAATTATCTGGAAAAATAAGCTGAGATGTTACATCTCTTTCTCCTATATCTTCTAGAAAAAATCGATTTAATGCTTCTTTAACCTTTATCGTATTCATAAAGCCCCTCTTCCCCTCATTACACAAGTTGTAGTTTTCTTTTCACTCGAACGATTTCTTTTTTTACGCTACTTCTATGTGGATAATCACTTCGATAATGGCCACCAATGCTTTCTTCTCTTTGCAAAGCTGATACGACGATAAGCTCACAAACTGTTAACATATTAATAAGCGTTATCTCTTCATTTGTAAGAACATCATGTTGTAATATCATATTTCGAACACCGTACTTACTAAGCCATCTCTTTGCATAAGATAAACTTTGCTCTGTTCGCACAATCCCAACATATTTCATCATGCATTCTTGTATTTCTTCTTTCGTCGGCAAATGATTCAGAACGATAAACTTCTTTTCCTTCTCAGCAAAGTTGTTCAATCTGTCTTTTGTCGCTTTCGTTAAAAGATGCTGTCCTATTCTCTTTCCAAACACAAGACCTTCTAATAATGAATTACTCGCTAATCTATTTGCTCCATGAACACCGTTACAAGCTACTTCACCAACCGCATATAAATGTGGAATGGACGTCTCTCCATCACAGTTTGTTTTCACGCCGCCCATATGGAAATGAGCACCCGGTACGACCGGAATACGTTTTTCATTTATATGAACACCATTCTTTTTACACAATGATGATACAGTCGGAAAACGTTCTTCAAAATTTTGGATAGACTCGATATTCAAATACACTTTTTCACCCGCCAAAAGCTGTTCATGAATCGCTCTTGCCACTACATCACGCGGTGCGAGATCATGATCTGGATGTATATCCATCATAAAACGCTGCCCTTTTCCGTTTATAAGGACAGCTCCTTCACCGCGGACTGCTTCAGAGACGAGACCGCAGCATCGCTCGCTCGCGTATAACATCGTTGGATGGAATTGTACAAATTCTAAATCTACAAGCTCCCCACCCGCGCGGTACACCATCGCAAGTCCATCACCCGTAATTGTTTTGTCATTAGAAGTAAAGGCATATAAACCACCAATCCCGCCTGAGGCTAACACCGTATAATCTGCATCATAACGATTCAACTTCCCTTCACTATCTCGCGTTAAAACTCCAGCACATTTTTCGTTTTCTATAATAAAATCAAGCACCATTTCCTGTTCCACTACCGTAACGTACGGAACTACTTCTTGAATGAAATGCTCCAATAAATTCTTTCCTGTTGCATCGCCACCTGCATGTAAAATACGCCGCTTCCGATGTGCACCTTCTTTTCCAAGGTGAGGGCCCGTTTCATCTCCATCAAATTTCATTCCATTTTCAATGAGATGATTCATTTCTTTCGGCCCTTCTTCAACTAAATAACGAACCGCATCTTCATTGTTATAATGACATCCTGCTACTAACGTATCTTCAAAATGATCATTTGGATTGTCATATGTAGCTACGGCTGCGGCAATTCCACCTTGCGCTAAATATGTATTATTATTACGATTCGTTTCCTTTGTGATAATAATCACATTCTTTTCGTGACAAATCTCTTTTGCAACACGAAGTGCCGCAACGCCACTTCCAATAATTAAGACATCTGCACTTGGCATAATTGTTGCCTCCTACTTTACACTTTTCAACTGTCTTGACACCTATATTTACATAGTTTTAAAATAATGACAAGAGTTTTTTTATAATTCTTATTTTCACTACCATTTAAAAAAATAAAAGAAATGTAACTCTTACTAGAGAGAGGAACTTACATGATGATATATCTTGATTATGCAGCTACTACACCTATGAGCGCGGAAGCATTACAAACATATACGAAAGCAGCATCGCAATACTTCGGAAATGAACAAAGTTTACACGATATTGGAGGAACGGCCTCTTCTTTATTACAAGTTTGTAGAAAAACATTTGCCGAAATGATTGGCGGAAAGGAACAAGGGATATTCTTCACGAGCGGTGGGTCAGAATCGAACTACCTTGCGATTCAGTCCCTTCTCAATGCCCAAAATAAGAAGCATATTATTACGACACCTATGGAACATGCATCCATTCGAAGTTATTTTCAAACCTTACAATCAAAAGGGTATACAATTACTGAAATTCCTGTTGATAAAAATGGACTCATTCGTTTAATAGATTTAGAAGCAGCTATTACAGAAGATACTGTTCTAGCAAGTATACAGCACGGAAACTCTGAAATCGGAACCGTTCAAAATATCGCAGAGATTGGGGCACTTTTGAAAAAATATAACGTTTTATTTCATTCAGATTGTGTACAAACCTTTGGTAAACTTCCTATCCATGTTTTTGAGATGGGGATTGATAGTCTTTCTGTTTCAGCACATAAAATATACGGACCGAAGGGTGTTGGCGCTTGCTATATCAATCCGCAAGTTCGCTGGACACAAATATTCCCGGGAACCTCTCACGAAAAAGGGTTTCGCCCTGGCACAGTGAACGTTCCTGGCATCGCATCTTTTTTAACAGCTGCTGAGAATATATTAAAAAATCAACAGGAAGAAAGTTTACGTTTTAAAGAGTTACGATCCTACTTTTTAGAGCAAATACGAACACTTCCGCTAGAAATTGAAGTAGAAGGTCATTCTACTTCTTGTTTACCACATATTATTGGGGTTACAATAAAAGGAATAGAAGGTCAGTATACAATGCTAGAATGTAATCGCCATGGTATTGCCATTTCCACCGGAAGTGCTTGCCAAGTCGGTAAACAAGAACCTTCGAAAACAATGCTTGCAATTGGAAAAACGTATGAAGAGGCAAAACAATATGTCCGCTTCTCTTTCGGACAACAAACAACGAAAGATCAAATTGATACTACTATTCATGCACTACACACAATTGGAAATCAATTTTATAGAGGTGTTAAATCATAATGAAACAAAATGAACAAAAAAAGATTTTAGGCGAAGAAAGACGACAGCTTATCCTTCAGTGGCTTCTTGCTGCAAATGAACCGTTATCTGGAAATGAGCTATCGAAAAAGACAAACGTAAGTAGGCAAGTGATCGTGCAAGATATTTCCTTGCTTAAAGCACGAAACGAACCGATTATTGCAACTGCTCAAGGATATTTATATTTAAAACCACAAGAGAAACAACAAGCTTTCGAACGTGTAATTGTATGCCAACATAAACCAGCGGAAGTACGTCAAGAACTTACAATGCTTGTTGATCACGGTGTTACGATTAAAGATGTAAAAGTTGAGCATCCTGTATACGGTGACTTAACAGCATCCATCATGGTAAGCAATCGCTTTGATGTAGAGCAATATTTACAAAAAATCGAAAACACAAATGCTTCCTATCTATCGCAATTAACAGACGGTATTCACTTACATACTATTGAGGCAGATTCAAAAGAAAAATTAGATGCTGCTTGCGAGGCTTTAGATAAAGCAGGATTTCTCGTTTATTAATGTAAAGCACAGAGTTTTTATAATTCTCTGTGCTTTTTTAATGCTATAATATTGTAATCAATTGTAAAGGAGATCAAATATGAGAATTGAACTCGTTCACTTTAGCATTGGCAAACCGAAACAAATGAAATATAGCGAAGATAAAGAAATGATAACAGGTATATGTAAAGATTCTACAGAAGAAGCTTTTCTCTCAAAAGATGGCTTCCTTGGTGATGATGTAGCTGATTTAAAACACCATGGTGGACCTGATCGCGCCGTTTGCGTGTATCCACACGAGCATTACGCACTATGGGAAGAAGAATTCCAAACAACACTCCCCACTTCTGCATTTGGCGAAAACATTACCGTAACAAATATGTTAGAGCGTGATGTTTGCATCGGAGATACATACAAATTAGGTGAAGCAATCATTCAGGTGACACAAGCAAGAGTACCTTGTAGCACGATTTCAAAACGCCTCGGTATTCCTGGCATACTGCCGCGCATTGTAGCAACTGGCTATACTGGCTACCTATGCCGCGTTCTTCAAGAAGGTACTGTACGTAAAGATTCAAAAATCACATTACTAAAACGTCAACCGAGCAATGTTTCTGTCTTGTTCTCTAACGAAATTTATTTTCATAATAGAAAAGATAGAGATGGCATCGAAAAGATTCTTGCTGTTCCAGAACTAGCTGACGTTTGGCGTGGTCAATTAGAAGAGCGTCTTGCGAAGTTAAAATAAAGAATCCCACCATTTATAGGTGGGATTTTATTGATCTATCACACGTTATAGCCTAATTCTCCCTTATAACCAATAAGAAGAATAACTCCCAAGCACCGTAACAGAAAAACCAAGTGCTTCAAGTTCCATCGTTACGCCTGGCAATAATACATCATCATATGCTTTATCGACATCAATCAAGAAAAAGTAATTTCCAAGACCCGTTTTCATCGGGCGCGATTCAATTTTTGATAAGTTTAATTTTCTCCATGCGAAAGCTGATAACACTTGATATAGTGCCCCTGCATAATCAGCAGGTAACGTTATCATAAGCGTCGTTTTCTCTCCGCGGTTTTCTCCATTATTTGAGAGTATTGCTTTCTTTTTCTTATGGAGCACTAGGAAACGTGTATGATTATTTTTATGTGTATGAATGCTTCGTCTTACAATCGTTAATCCGTATTTCTCTGCAGCTGCTTCATTTGCAATGGCAGCAATTTTTTCTTCAGGATGTTCTTTCACATATTGCGCAGCAGCACTTGTTGATGTCATATCTCGAGCAGTTATCCCTTTTAATTCTTCATTTAAAAACTTATGACATTGTGCAATAGCGTGTGGATGAGAATGCACTGCATATACTTCTTCCCACACTTCTGCATACTGCGGATGTACAAGTAAATGTTGCTGAATGGGCACTGTAATTTCTCCTACAATAGAAAGTGGTTGCTCATGCACGAGATAATCAACTGTTATATTCACTGAACCTTCTATAGCGTTTTCTAGTGGTACCACTGCATAATCTACATTTCCATTTGCAGTTGCATCCATACAGTCTGGAATCGTTCGATACGGTACATGCTCTGCTTCCGGAAAAAAACGACTCACCGCCATATTTGTAAATGTTGCTTCTGGTCCTAAATATCCTACTCGAATCATCGTCTTTTCCCCTCTTTTTCGTTTTCTTACTGTTATACCATACTTTTTTATATTCTTCTATATAAATTTCGAATATTTAAAAAAGACTAGCGTTTGCTAGTCTAAATGTTTCTTATATTCTCTTTGCGCGAAAAAGAAATACATGATGCATGCGGCGATATAAAATAGAATAAACAAAGCTACTTTTCTTAATGAACCATCCATAAAGATCGTTTTATGAAACGTATATAACGCAACTGCACTATGCATACTCCCTACTATAATTGGTACAAAAAATAGCATACACAATTGCCAACGAGAAACCTTCCATACTTCTTCCTTCGTCATTCCAAGTTTAGAGAGTGCACCATACTGCTTTCGGTCCGATGCAATATTATGGAACCATTTAAAATATACGATACTACATGAAGTAAGAAAGAATAATATACTAATAAATGAGCCTACAAATAGAGTAATATCGCCGCCTTCTTTCATACTTACATACAACTCCATATTGCTTCGAAATGCATTATTATTATCTTGTTTCATATGTTTCCGTAAATCTTCATTTAATTTTTTCGTATTTTCGATATTTGGTAATGTGTAGCCTCTATATATCATTTTTTCAGAATCAGGAACCTGATTTGCTATACTATCAAAATCTTCATCATTCATAACGAAGAACAGACCATTAATGTACGAAGGATGATGGTTAAATTGAACCCCTTCTTTCTGGCCGTTAAATACGAATTGATATGGTTGATTCATTACTTGCAATTGAATCTCTTTTTGATTATATACATTTGAATTATTATATTTATTATAATAAACGAGTGTCACTGTACCTTTTTTAGGATGATACGTTTTCTGTTTTTGTTTTCTCGCCTCTTGATTGTATTCACTTTGTTTAATGAGTGGCGCTACTTCTGTTTCTCCCTTATTGGTCTGAAAAGATGCATACACTCCAACAAAACTCATAGATTGAAAATCATCATACCCATATTGGTGCAATAATTGTTCAACCGTGCCCTCCGTAAAGACTTCATGAGAAGAAGCACCTTTTTCTATGTAAGAAAATGAATGCACGCCCCCGCCACGCCACATATCTTGCATACCAGAAAAATATAAGAACACCGTACCTGTTGCTGTAACTACAAACGTCGTTGCCATCGACATTAGAAAGAAAAAGCGACCATTTTCCTTCATTCGATGTGACAATTGATTCACTATAAATAAATACGGATATGTATACATAATCTTTTTATTTCGTTTTATTATTTCTAATATTTGAGCAGTGCCGTGTGTAAAAGAAAAATACGTTCCGAAAGAGACAAGTATAGACACAGGGAAAAAATAGACCGCTATCGTTAGTATGGTCGCTTGTAACGCTAACGCATATCCTATACCTAAACAAATAAATCCGAATATACAAAGCCACATTGATGTTTTCTTCTCTTTTTTATCTGCTCGAAATTCTTTCAATAACCGAATGATTTTTATATTCCATATACGTAAAGCACTTATAAATGATAAGACAACAAATACGACCATATACGCAATAAATGTTCCCCCAATTGCTCTCAAGTCAAATATGACAGGGAGTTCTTTCGGAAGCCCCAGTAACATACTAAACACCATAAAGAAGAGCTTTAAAAAAATCATGCCAAGCCCAATACCAAAAATATTAGCAAATACCCCGATCAACATTTGCTCGGTCATAATTACGCCAATTACGTTAGATTTCGTTGCTCCCATTAACATATATAATCCTAATTCTTTCTTACGTGCCTCTATGAAAATAGAAGTAGAATACAAAATAAATATGACGAAAAAAGAAATGATAATAACATTACATATGATCAGTCCCCAGCGTACGTTTTGATACCACATCGTCTCTTGCATATACGGATGTACAATGACGGACATGTATGCAAAAGACGCAAATATCGCAAAACAACTACTTAAGAAAAACACTTTATAATTACGCCAATTTCCTTTTATATTTTGCAGCGCTAGTTGCCGAATGTTCATCTATCGTCCTCCTGTAACTTACTACATAGGCAAAAAGCTAGAGGTTCCCCTAGCTTTTTACGTGTTTTAAATATCCTCTTTGCGCGATCATAAAGTAAATCGCAGAAGCTAAAATGTATGCTCCAATTACAAGCGCACCTGATTTCCATAAATCGAGATAAAGCATTTTTCCTAACGTATGAAGAGCAAATCCACTATGAATAGCGCCGATGACAATTGGGATAAAGAAGATAACGCCCATTTGTCGAATTGCAATTTTGCGAATTTCTTTATCTGTCATGCCAATTCTCTTTAACGATTTAAATTGAATACGATCTTGTTCTTTATCGTTAAACCATTTAAAGTACGTCATACTACAAGCGAAGAAGAAGAATAGTACTGCTACGAAGAAACCGATAAACATTGTAATTGCCCCTGATTCTCTTATATTTTTATAAGCGAACACTGAGTTATGCAATTCCTCTTGCTTATCTGGTGCAACTTCCTTTTTCAAATCTAACACAAGGTCTTCTGTACTTTTCCAGTCTTCTATATAATAACCGTAATATTTCGTCTTTTTTTCATCCGGTACGAGCTTTGCGTATTTCTCAAAATCTTGATCATTTACAATGAGATATTCACTATCATTAAAAACAGAAAATGAAGTTGGCTTATTTAATTGAACAGATTGCGTTTGTCCGTTAATTTTAATTTCATACGGTTTCGAACGATCTATCTTCATCATATCGTTCGCCATATCCATTATAACCATCGTTGCACTACCTGGTGCATTATGAACTTCTCTAACTTGCTCTCTTTTTTGTTTACGTACTTCAGCGTTATATTCTTTTTCTGAAACAATCGCCATTGGCATCTCATGTTCACTGTTAAACATCGTGATTTTTTGAGTTCCAGGAAGTTTTACGTACGTTACTTCTCGCGCTTCTTCAAATCCGTGTTTTTTTATTAATTGTTTTGTTTTTCCTTCTTTGATGACATTATGCGTATGTATTCCCTTTTCCTCATACGAAATAGCATGCGGGGTACTAGTTACTGTCTTATAGCTCATATCTTCAAAGAATACATACAGTGTACCGACTGCTGAAGATACAACCGCCGTAATGATAGAAATTACAAATAGAAAACGAGCATTATCTTTCATTTTATAAATAAGATTGCTAAGTACAAACATATTTGGATATGTATAAAAAGATTTTTTTCGTTTTTGTAACGCCTTTAATACGACTGTACTACCTTGTGTAAACAGCAAATAAGTTCCGCCTATCGTCAGCCCTACAATCGGTAAAAACAGAATGATAAAATTCATAAATGTTACTTGGAAGCTAAGTACATATGCAACAATAATACATCCTATACCAACTACGCATAACCATGTAAATGCAAAAGGCTCTACTTTTTGTTTTCTTGCTTCTCTTAATAAATCGATAATTTGCAAGCGTCCTACTGTCCAAACGCTAAACAATGATAGGATTAAAAATAGAATAAAGTATACACCTGCTGTAATCAAAACCGCTTTACTATTCCATACAAGTGGAAGTGTTTTATCTATTTTCAATATTACGCTTAATGCTTGGAAGAATAATTTTGAACAAAGCATACCAAGTCCAATGCCTACTACAATTGCAATACTACCTAACATAAGCTGCTCTAATATAATCATTCGGCCGAGCTGCGATTTTGTTCCGCCTATTAATGTTAATAGACCAAACTCTTTTTTCCTTGCTCGTAAAAACGTTGAATTTGCATATAAAATAAAGAGTGCTGAGAAGATGACTACAATATAATTCATCGATTCTAACCCTTTTGAAATCATCTCCCTCATACTAATATTACCGCCTACAACATCTGGATGATAAATGAAGGAAGCATACATGAAAAATACAACTATCGATAAACAACTACTTATAAGAAACGCTTTATAATTACGCCAATTTCCTTTTACATTATTAAGCGCGAGCTGGCGAAAGTTCATGATATTCCCCTCCTAGCATCGCAAGTACGTCCAGAATTTCTTGGAAAAAGGCTTGTTTCGTTCTTCCCTTATGTATTTCTGAGAAAATCTCTCCATCACGTATGAAAAGAATACGTTCGCAATAACTCGCCGCTACTGGATCATGCGTTACCATTGCAATTGTTACTTTCTTTTGTTCATGCAAATCTTGCAACGCGCTCATTAATGATTTTGCTGACTTAGAATCTAAGTTTCCAGTTGGCTCATCTGCTAAAATTAACGTCGGTTCATGAATGATCGCTCTCGCAGCTGCTGCACGTTGTTGTTGGCCACCTGATACTTCATATACCTTTTTATTTAAAATGCCCTCGATATTTAAAAACTTTGCAATCTCAAGCACTTTTGCATCGATTTCATTTACAGATTTCTTCGCCATTACAAGTGGTAAAATGATATTTTCTTTAATCGATAACGTATCAAGTAAGTTAAAATCTTGGAAAATGAATCCTAAATGTGTACGGCGAAACTCCGCTAATTTTGCAGCACGCATTTGACTAATTTCTTCACCATTTACAAGCACATGACCTGAAGTTTGCTTATCAATTGTTGCTAATAAATTTAAAAGCGTTGTTTTTCCGCTCCCTGAAGGACCCATAATCCCTACAAATTCGCCTTCTTCTATTTTAAAATTTATATCATTTAAAGCAGTCGTTGCTACTGAACCTTTCGATTGGTACACCTTCGTTAATCCTTTTACTTCAAGAACACTCATTTCTAATCCCCCTATGTGTTTTCTTCTTACATTTACTATAAGAAAAATAAGAAAAAGAAACGAGTGATTTCCCTTACAAAACATTTTGTTATCTTACAGTTTTGTCATTTTTCTCATTAATGTATGATATTCTTCATCTTTTGCAAATTGGAACGTGAATGTTGTCCCTTCCCCTTCAGCCGATTGCACATACATACCGTGATGTAAATTATCACAAATTTCCTTCGTAATATATAAACCCATTCCAGTCGCTTCTCTCGTTTTCCGACCATTTACCCCTGTAAAGAATGGATCAAATATACGCTTTACATCTTGCTCTGGAATACCGATTCCATTGTCCTTAATATGTAATAACACCTTTTGATCTTTCTCTTCAATTTGAAATTGAATTTCCTTTTTCTCTGCTTCCGAAATTTTTGTATACTTAATTGCATTTACAACAATTTGTCCTATAGCAATACTGAGCCATTTTCTATCAGAGGCAACCATACAAGTATCTTCCTCAAACATCACTTTCGGAAATACAGACGATTGAATGAAGGACTTTCTATTTTCATTAATAATACCTCTAATAATATCTATCACATTTACTACTTCTACTTTATAATCTTTCGCAAACTGCTCTAACCTTGCCATATGTAACGCTAAATCTAAACCATTTAGTATGCGATTATTTTCTTCACGAATACTTTCAACTGTTGCCCTTGCTTCACGATGCTCTTTACCAAACTTCTGTAATAGTAACTCAATAACAGATACCGGTGTTTTCATTTGATGAATCCATTGGTTCATAAATATCATTTGCTGTTGTTCTTTTGCATGTTGTTTATAAACTTCATTCATATATTGCTGTCTTAATAGCGTAAACGATTCAACGACCATCTCTTGCTCTGCCGTATAAGAAGTATCAATAAGTAAGGAATCATGTAATGTATTTCCGCCAGTAACATACTTTTCAATCCTCTTTAAAAACACACTCCGTTTTCGGTAATCGTAAATGAGATATACAGTAAAAACAACTGTCCCTAATAAAAGTCCGTATAACCACGTATTCCAATCAATAGATCGCTTTTCTAAAAGACTTTGCAACTGCAAAACGAGCCCAAATAAACAGAGGCTAACAATGTAAGAAAGAATTAAAGAAAAGCGGTCCATGAGGTAATCTTTAACCTTCATGCCCTTCGCCCCACTCTGTAAGAAGCGCATAACCGTATCCACGTTTCGTTACAATTGCATTTTTAATGCCTAGCTCCTCTAGTTTCTTCCTTACACGTTTTACATTTACGGTTAATGTATTATCATCAACAAAGGCTACTTCATCCCAGAGGGCTTCTAACAGTTCTTCGCGCGTTACATATTGATTTGCTTGTTTCATTAAACACTCTAATAAGTAAAATTCATTTTTTGTCAGTTCTGTTTGTTGCCCTTGCCACTCAACAATATGTTGGGACGGAAATAACAACAGTCCATTTACACCTAAACAATCACTTTCTGCCGCAGAAGCATACTCACCATACCCACGGCGAAGTGCACTTTTCACCTTAGCCATTACAATGTCTAAATGGAATGGCTTCGTAATGTAATCATCTCCTCCATTTTCAATTGCCATTACTTGATCCATTTCCCCCGTTCTTGCAGAAACAAAAATAATTGGTGCATTCGATACAGTGCGGATTTGACGACACCAATAGAAACCATCAAAATACGGTAAATTAATATCAAGTAACACAAGATGTGGATTTACATTTACAAACTCATCTTTTATATGTCGTAAATCACTCGCTCGAAATGACTGATAGCCATATCTTTCTAAATGCTCTTCTAATATTCCCGCGATTTTTTCATCGTCTTCTACAATTAATATTTTATACATGTTCACTTTCTCCCCATAAAAAGTTCTTATAAAACCACTTCTTTTTCTATTATAAATTGAAAATTTAATTAGTGGGGATTTTTTCCTGTATAAATCAGACTTTTACGATATAAAAAAAGACTGCCATATTTCGGCAGTCTTAGTCGATAAATTCAAATTCATATTCAAGAATTTTTACAATATCTCCGTCTTTTGCACCACGTGCACGAAGCGCTTCATCAATACCCATTCCGCGCATTTGGCGAGCGAAACGACGTACAGATTCATCACGTGAGAAGTCTGTCATCTTGAATGTTTTCTCGATATCGTAACCAGAGATAACAAACGTGCCATCACTTTCACGTGTAATGTCAAATTTAACACCTTCAGTCTCAAGTTTGTACATTACACTTGTATCAGACTCATCCGCAACTTCATGTATTGGGAATTCAGGTGTTGTTTCTAATAAGTTCGCTACTTCAAATAGTAAATCACGAACACCTTGTTTCGTTACAGCTGAGATCGGGAAGATTTTTACTTCGTCTCCCACTTTCTCTTTAAATGCTTGTAAATTTTCTTCTGCATCTGGCATATCCATTTTGTTTGCAACAACAACTTGTGGACGCTCCGTTAGGCGAAGATTGTATTCTTTTAATTCATTATTAATCGTTACGTAATCTTCATATGGATCACGGCCTTCTAAACCAGACATATCAATTACATGCACGATTACACGTGTACGCTCGATATGACGTAAGAATTGATGACCAAGTCCAACGCCGGCATGTGCCCCTTCAATTAGTCCAGGAAGGTCAGCCATAACGAAGCTGCGGTTATCACCAGTTTCAACAACACCAAGATTTGGAACGATTGTTGTGAAGTGATACTCTGCAATTTTCGGACGTGCTGATGATACGACAGATAATAATGTAGATTTACCTACACTTGGGAATCCAACAAGTCCAACGTCTGCTAGTACTTTAAGTTCTAGAATGACATCACGTTCTTGACCTGGTTCCCCATTCTCAGCGATTTCTGGCGCTGGGTTCGTTGGAGTAGCAAAACGTGAGTTACCACGACCACCACGGCCACCTCTTGCAATAACAGCTGATTGTCCATGTGTTACTAAATCCGCAAGAATTTGACCTGTTTTTTCATCTTTTACTACCGTTCCAGGTGGAACTTTAACGATTAAATCTTCAGCTTTGCGACCGTGCTGCCCTTTACTCATTCCGTGCTGACCACGATCAGCTTTGAAATGACGTTGGTAGCGGAAGTCCATTAATGTACGTAAGCCTTCTTCAACAACGAAAACAACATCTGCACCTTTACCACCGTCGCCACCTGCTGGACCACCTTTTGGAACATACTTCTCACGACGATACGCAACCATTCCATTACCACCGTCGCCGCCTTTTACATATATCTTGACCTGATCTACAAACATTATTTCACCACACTTTTTTCAATTGGTTGTAATATAACTGAGACTTCTTCGTCTCTTACTGTATAAGAAATGGAATACCATTTATTGTTTTGGTTCGCAAGCCAATTCTGTAGTTCTTCTACACTCGTTAGCTTACCACGAAAATCAAAAAAGAAACGAGCATTCTCCGCGTCACATTCAATTGTGATACAAACATAATTTTCAACATATACGTCTAAACTATGCTGAAGCATTGAGAAAAATTGATTCGTCCATGTACATACAGTCTCATCTAAGTGAGATAAGTTATGTAAATTCCCTAATACTTCGTACTCCAATAAGCACGGCTGCTGTTTCCAATTATATGTTAAAATCCACTCTGAAAATAAAGGCATTGATAGCCCCATCAGATTGGATTCTTGTCTCGCTTCTTGGACAAAACGATCGATGAGACTATGAATTTCTTCCACTTTTCCAAGGGAAAGGTTTCCTTTCACCATCTGCATACGATTGAGCCAATCATGTCTTGAATGGCGCAATGCATCTATAATTGTCCATTTTTTATTCATTTAGATACTCCTTAATATAGAAAAACTCTAACCTGCACTCAGGTTAGAGTTTTCCGTGAGTTCTTATGCTTCTTGAGCAACAGGATATACGCTCACTTGTTTGCGGTCACGGCCAAGACGCTCAAAGCGTACTACGCCGTCAACTTTCGCGTATAAAGTGTCATCGCCACCACGACCAACGTTAACACCTGGATAAATTTTTGTACCGCGTTGACGGTAAAGAATTGAACCACCTGTAACCGTTTGACCATCTGCGCGTTTAGCACCAAGACGTTTTGACTGAGAGTCACGACCGTTCTTTGTACTACCTACACCTTTCTTAGATGCGAAAAACTGAAGATCTAATCTTAACATACGTTACACCTCCTGCACTTTTTCTATTAAACGGATATACTTTCCGTAATCAAGTTCGATCGTCTTAAGCGAAACAACCAATCCTTCTAAAAGTATCTGTGCTTTTTCTGCTGTATGAACGTCTAAATCATTAGGCAATTCATACGTTAAGAATCCACCATCACTTCCGAGTTCAATAGTTGCCTGCACATTACAAAGTTCTTCCACAGCATTTATGGAACCAAACACAACCGCTGTAGTTCCAGCACAGACAAGATCTTGTCCATGTGGCGCATAATCGGCATGTCCAGTCATTTTAAATGATTGGATACTTCCTAATTTCGTGCGACTTATCGTAATTTTAATCATGTTAACCAGAATTAAGCGTTGATAGCTTCAACAACTAGCTTAGTGTAAGGTTGACGATGACCTTGTTTCTTACGATTGTTCTTTTTCGCTTTGTATTTGAAAACGATGATTTTCTTAGCGCGACCGTGTTTTTCAACTTTCGCAGTAACTGTTGCACCTTCTACAACTGGGCTACCAACTTTCACGTTTTCGCCACCAACGAAAAGAACTTTGTCAAAAGTAACAGTTTCACCAGCTTCAACATCTAATTTTTCAATGTAGATTTCTTGACCAGCTTCAACTTTGATTTGTTTTCCACCTGTTTCGATAATTGCGTACATACTTGCACCTCCTCTTAATTACTAAGACTCGCCAAAAACGAGGTAGACATAAATGCCTTTAAGGAACCTGTCTTGTGCGGTTGTAGCATATAGCCGTTTAGGTGCTATAAACTATAACATAAAGATGTTATCATGAATCATAGACTATTGTCAATGAAAGTTCTAATAACTATTTTTTCCGTTCTATAATTTCTTTTTTACTTCCAAAACGGATAATAGCGTACTTTTCGATCATATCATCTTTGAAATAAATTTCAAATGGAATATTTTTTTGTAATTCTTTTTGCAAAAATTGTTTTTGTAATTCTTTAGGTGCAGAGATTAATACTGCCTCATCTTCTATATTGCCATATGAAATTAGCTCTCTCTCTAGCTCATACGCAATCGTTTCATATGACATGACATAACCCGTCGCTTTGCACGGTGCACACTCTTCAAGTAATACGTCACGTAAAGAATGTTTTTTACGTTTACGTGTCATCTCTAAAATCCCTAACTCTGTGAACCCGAGCACTCTTGTATATGTGCGATCATTTTGCATAGCAGCGATGAGACATTCTCTTATCTTTTCTTTATCTTCTCTTCTTTTCATATTAATAAAGTCAATTAATATCATACCACCAATATCACGGAGTCTTAATTGACGCGCTATCTCTTCAGCTGCTACTTCATTTGTACGAAGGACTGTATCTTGTAAATTCTGTTTTCCAGTAAACTTACCTGTATTCACATCAATTACAGTCATCGTCTCCATTTGTTCCATAATTAAATAAGCACCATTTGGGAGCCAAACAATTTTTTGAAGTGCTTTCTCAATCTCACGCTCTATGCCAAAATGGTTAAATATTGAAGACTTTTCATTATAAAAAGATATTTTTTCTTTGCCGACTTTTTCTTCTAATTCTTTTACTATACTTCTTGTATCTACAACTACTTTTTCAATCGTTTCAATTGGATTCTCTTGAAATACACGATCTAAAAAGGTTGCTGGCCGATGAAGTAGTAACGGTGCCTTTCCTTGGCCCTCTTTTCTTTTTAACTCTTCATATAACTGCTGTAACCTTTGCATTTCAGCTTGTATTTCTTCAATTTCTCCTTTTTCAGAAGCTGAGCGGAAAATATAACCTCCTTTCCCTTCTACTTCAATTTGGAGTAATTGTTGCCTTCTTTTATTGTTTTTTATTTTCCGAGAAACCGCACGCATTGCATCATATGGCATATAAACGACATATTTCCCGGTAAATTCTATATTTGCTGTCAATTTTGGCCCTTTCGTATCAATTGCCTCTTTTACAACTTGTACGAGTACCGCTTTTCCTTCATGTATATGATAAGAAGATGGTACATCATCGTACGAAAGATACGCATGTTTTTCTAAACCTATATTTACAAAAGCTGCATTCATTCCAGCAATCGTTCTTACGATACGTCCAACATAAATATGCCCAACAATCTCTTGTTCTTCATTTCGTTTCCATAAAAACTCAACAATTTTCTTCTTCTCTTCAATTGCAACGCGTTTTTCCGATCCAGCATAGTTAATATATAACGTTTTCAAAATACTTTCCTCACTTTATAATCTTCTTTGCTTTTACAATAATAAAAGGTTAGTGCTAACGTCAACACTAACCGATTAATTCTTCAACAGATGAAGTTGTTCGTTTTTCAGTAAAATACGCATAAAGCAATTCATTTTCATCCAATGTGTAACGTTCTTTATATTTTCCGCGGACGATAATAGAATGCTTATAGCCTCTACGAAATTTTGTGAACACCTTATATAAATGATCTTCTGATTGCACCTCAATCGGTGCAATCTTTTCAATTCCTCTTTTGTTCCCATAATAACGTTCTAATAAAAAACGCATAAAGGCATACCGTCTTTGCTTCCATTCTTGATATAACGACACCGCTAAAAATATGAGTAGTACCCACATCATAATATTGTTACTATTCCAAAGTAATTGCCATCCTAGTATGACACTAAAAAAAACACATGATAATTTCATCATCTTTTCATGTGCTTGTAAATAAGGAAAACGATATGATAGTACGTTAAACAATACTTTTCCACCATCAAGAGGCCAAATAGGTAGTAAATTAAACGCTAAAATAATTATATTATTCCACATAAAGAAATAATATAATTCCGCATGAAGCCAACCAGCTTCAAACAACATATAGCCTACCGCCATCATCCAAATATGTTGAATAGGTCCTGCAATTACGACAACTAGTTCCTCTTTCAATGATTTATTCCCATGTTCCTCAAGCTCAGCCACACCACCAAACGGCAAAAGTTGAATCTTCTTAATACGCCAATTATAGTGTGCCGCTGCAAAAGCATGCCCAAGTTCATGGATGAGAACGATACAAAATAACAGTAGTAACTCTTTAAAACGTGCCGTGAAAATACCAATGACAATAATAACCCAAAACAACGGATGTACTGAAATCTTTGTTAAAACATCTCTATATTTAATCAAATGAAATCACCTGAATCGGATCAATAAATTTTTCGTCCTTTTTTATTGCGAAATAAAACTTACCATTTTTATTATTCGCATCATTATTCACTGTTCCAATTTTTTGTTTCTTTGAAACATAATCATATAATTTCACTGACATATCATTTAAATTTGCATACCATGACTCCGTACCATCTGCATGCTGAATTTGAACTGTATTACCAAGTTCCTCTTTCTTGCCCGCAAAAACTACTAGCCCTTCATTCACTGACTCAACAGTTGCATTTGTAGCTGTTTGTACAAATACACCTTGGCCATTTTTTTGAAACCCTTGCATCACCTTTCCGGAAGCAGGAATGGCATAATCTTTTTGCTGAATCGTTTCTTCTTTTTTCTCATTAGGCGAATAGAACACGAGCGGTTTTCCAAACTGTTTTTCGTACCATTTCGCTACAGTAGCAAACTGAAATTCTTCTTTCATCACTTTTTCTGTAACAGCTTTAGCACCGTCGAAAGAAGCTGGTGCATTCTTATATAAAATAGCGACAGAAAGAACTAATATTGCTGATAACAATACTTTGAAGAAAAACACTTCTTTTCGAAATAAAGGATGAATTTCCTTTTCTCCATCTTCAATAAATACTGTTTCACTATCAAAATTCCCTCCAGCAAAATACTGCTCTTCCTCCATCCTTTCTTGCTCTGCCTTCCTCTTCGCAATCCGTTTTTTAATTTCTTCTACACGTCTATTCTTCATACTGTCTCCTTTCTTTCGTTAAGCTAATGTACATAGAAACAGTTGTATACAGTTTGTACATATGTATGAGCTAGGTATGGAAGATATTCGTGTGAAGAAAAAAGAAAGCACTCCGCAAATATGCGAAGTGCTTTTAACGGATTCCAAAGAAGTTTTTCACCTTTGTAAATACCGATACCTTTTCTTGTTCAAATGCTTGTAATGGGACATTCTCACCCAACAAACGTCTTGCAATATTACGATAAGCTAACGCTGCTTTTCCGCTCGGTTGCAACGCTACAGGCTCACCTGTATTTGTAGCACGAATAACTTCATCATCATCTTCGACAACACCAAGAAGCTCGATTGACAATGTACGTACGATTTCATCAACATCTAACATATCCTGTTCATGAAGCATATGACTACGCACACGATTAATAACAAGTTTCGGTGGTTCAATATCCTCTTTTTCTAAAAGCCCGATAATACGATCCGCATCGCGCATTGAGGATACTTCTGGCGTCGTAACAACAATTGCTTTATCCGCACCAGCTACCGCGTTTTTAAATCCCTGCTCAATCCCCGCAGGACAATCAATTAATATGTAATCATAATCTTGACGTAATACTTGTATTAATTCATCCATTTGTTCAGGTGTTACCGCTGATTTATCACTCGTTTGTGCTGCAGGTAATAAATAAAGATCATCAAAACGTTTATCTTTAATAAGAGCCTGAGGTAAACGGCAACGCCCTTCAACGACATCAACAAGATCAAATACAATACGATTTTCCAGCCCCATTACTACGTCTAAGTTTCGAAGACCGATATCTGTGTCAATTAAGCACACTTTCTTTCCAGATAACGCTAGGGCTGTCCCAATGTTCGCAGACGTTGTAGTTTTACCTACACCGCCTTTTCCAGATGTAATTACTATTGCCTCTCCCACAGCTATACAATTCCCCTTTCTAACTTTGTTAAATTAGGTCTAAGATGAGTGAGAAGTTGCAGTCGATCGACAACAATGTGATTGTTCTCATTAATATACGCACATTCTGCCGCCTCCGCTCCGTCTTCTTTCTCTTCCGGAGCCCGCATTGCCACATCACTAATTCGAAGTTGCATCGGGTTCATAACAGATGCAGCGATTACAGCATCTGAATCCCCATAATACCCCGCATGTGCAATTCCTCTTAATGATCCTACGACAAAAATATTCCCCCCAGCGATAACCGTTCCGCCTGGATTAACATCACCAATTAACAATAAATTTCCTTTTACATGTAAAACTTGTCCAGAGCGAACAATTTTGGAAATAGGGACGATTTCTGTTTCTTCTTTCCAAGCTATTGCTTCCTCTTTCGTTATAACATCACTTTCAATCGAATCCACAACGAGATTCTTTTTATTACGAATTAACGTACGAATCTCTTCTTGTTGGACTTCTGTTAAATAACGGTTTCCTACTTTCACATGCACTTCAATTAAAGAGCGTCCATCACCATCATAGTAATGTGTAGAAAGCTTTTCATCCAATTCCTTCAATAATTCAGAGAATGAACAGCAATCATCTAAATGAAGGGTTATTCCGTCTTTTGTCCCTTTTATTGTTACATTTTGTTGCTTTTTTTCTTCCACTAAAGTTCACCCCACCGATTCAATTCGACATAAAATTAGAAAATCCTTTTTTCTTTTTCTTCCATCGCTTTTGAAAGACGCACTAAATATCGTCTCAGTGGGAAACAAACTATCAATAAGAAAATTGCATTTAGCAATAAAGTAGACAGGAGACGATCTGTGAAAAAGACATACGCCGACATATGAGTACGTCCTAACAAAGTTAAAAATCCATACACATAATACTCTAATGCTACTATGCTAGCTAGTACGATAGAAGTAACAATAAATAAATTCAATTGTAGTACCTTCATCACACTATAAACTAAATAAACTAAAATCGGATACGCAAAAATATATATACCAACAAGTTCCGTGTATACGGTATCAAATAAGAAACCAAATAATAGTCCGTAATAAATCCCTTGGACCGGACTATAGTACACAGTAATAAAACATAACACAATGATAAAGAAATGAGGTGATGCTATACTGTCTTTCCAAAAAACCTCTGTTGGAACAATAGTAGCAAACATATTTTCAAATAAAAAAGCAAAAAGGAGCAAAAGAGGAAGAGCTGCTCTTTTTAAAATCTTCATCATCTCTTCTCCCCCTCCTATTCTAATGGCGCTGAAGGCGTTTCACGTTTCGCAACTACAACATGCTCTACGTCATTTAAATCAGCGGCTGGCTTTACATAAGCTGTTTTTGTTAAACCGTATGGATCCTGCTGAACTTCAACGATTTTTCCAATTACAAGACCTTTCGGGAAAATATCACCAAGTCCAGATGTTACAACTAATTGATCTTTAGCTACCTTAGCATCAGAACCAATCTTTGTGAAAAGAAGTAAGTGCTTTTCTTTGTCATAACCTTCAATCAATCCAAAGATTTTCTCATCACCTTGTACGATAGCAGAAACACGATTTGTTCGGCTCATAGAACTTAACAGCTCTACTGATGATGTAAACTGAGATACACTTTTCACTCGTCCCACTAAACCTTGGGGAGTTAATACAGCCATATCTTTTTTTATTCCTTGCTGTGCCCCTTTATCAAGTCCAACTAAATCGTACCATTTATCTGGATTACGAGAAACAACAGTCGCTGGAATTTCAGTATAACCGCTATTTAACTTATCTTTACCCGTTAACTCTTGTAACTTCTTGTTATCATCTTCTAATTGTTTTACTTTCCCTGATAGACCTGCATAATTGTCTAATTTTGCTTTTAATTCTTTATTCTCTTCATACGTGCGCTTTACATCCTCTACATTTTCGAAGAATCCAGCTACGTATTTCGCTGGCTTTTGGAATACACGTTCTACAACACCGACAGTGTCTTTAACAAACTGCTCTGGCCATGTTAAACTGTTCCGTTCTTTCAATGAGATTCCAATCAATGCCACGAGAAGAATAATACTAACTAACAAAACAATTAATCTTTTGTTTAAGAAAAACTGTGGCACGTTCACACCCTCTTAATTTCATTGATTTTTATTTTGCAATATTATCGAGCAGCAGTTTTGAAAAGATCGATATTGTCTAATGCTTTACCCGTTCCAATTGCTACGCAATCTAATGGATCTTCTGCAACAAGAACTGGCATATTTGTTTCTTCACTAATTACTTTATCTAAATTACGTAGTAATGCTCCGCCACCTGTTAATACGATGCCACGGTCCATAATGTCTGCCGCTAATTCTGGTGGAGTTTTCTCTAACGTATTTTTAACAGATTCTACAATGGCATCTACTGTATCTTTTAATGCATCTGCAATTTCTTCTGGTTGAATTAGTACTGTTTTTGGTAAACCACTTACTAAATCACGACCACGAATTTCCATAGGCTCGATACCTTCTGGCTCGCCTGCAGAACCGATTTCTAATTTTAATGCTTCAGCTGTTCTTTCACCGATCATTAAGTTGTAGCTTTTCTTAATGTACTGAATGATTGAATCATCCATATCATCACCAGCAACACGAACTGATTGACTTGTTACAATACCACCTAAAGAAATGATTGCAACTTCTGTTGTACCGCCACCAATATCAACAACCATGCTACCAGTTGGTTCCCAAACAGGTAAGTTTGCACCAATTGCTGCTGCAAATGGTTCTTCGATAGGATAAGCATCACGAGCACCAGCTTGACGAGTCGCATCGATTACTGCACGTCTTTCTACAGCTGTAATACCAGATGGTACACATACCATTACATAAGGCTTACGTGAGAAGAATCCATTTGATTTTTGAGCTTGTTGAATGTAATATTTCATCATTGTTGCTGTTGTTTCGTAATCAGCAATTACACCGTCTTTCATCGGGCGAAGTGCCACAACGTTTCCTGGTGTACGACCAATCATTTGTTTTGCATCGCTACCTACAGCAACGATTTGTTTCGTATCAGTTTGTAACGCTACTACTGAAGGTTCACGTAAAACTACACCTTTTCCCTTTACATATACAAGCGTGTTCGCAGTTCCTAAGTCTATTCCAAGATCGCGAGTAAAGCCACCAAATCCAAACATATTATTTATCTTCCTTTCTTGTTTTCACGGACTCATTTTTTCTTACTTTATATTATAAAAACAGTACGTTTTTTATATCTTTATCCTTTTTGTAGATAATTTTCTACAAAAAACTCATAAATCACATTATAAAACAAAATAAGTAAAAAGCATAGTCTTAAATATGACCTTTTTCCTTTAAACTCACGAATTTATGGTCACCTATTATAATATGATCGAGCACTTCAATTCCGATAATCCGGCCGCATTCTACTAAGCGTTTTGTTACTTCAATGTCTTCTCGGCTCGGCGCAGGGTCTCCTGAGGGATGGTTATGAAGACATATGATAGAGGCTGCTGCACGGCGAAACGCTTCTTTAAAAACTTCCCTTGGATGTACAATTGATGAGTTTAAACTTCCAATGAAAATCGTTTGCCTATGTATAACTTGATTCTTTGTGTTCAAATATAGACATACAAAATGCTCCTGCTGCAGGAAGCGCATTTCTTCCATCATATATGTGGCGCAATCTTCCGGGCTTCGAATGCTGTATCTATTTTGATATTCTAAACGCACCATTCTTCTACCGAGTTCAAAAGCAGCGATGAGCTGTGATGCCTTCGCAACTCCAACACCATGTATACTCACTAACTCTTCTAGCGTTGCGTCTTTCAACATACGTAAACCATCAAAATGATGCAAAATTTTATCCGATAACTTTAAAACTGTTTCTTCTTTAGAACCTGTTCTGAGTAACACTGCAAGAAGCTCCCGATTGGATAAACTTCCAGCCCCTTCTAACAATAAACGCTCCCGTGGCTGTTCTTCTTTGACAACATCACGAATACCGTTCATTTCTCCACCCCTTTATTTGTTCTCTCAAAGAAAATCCCATGCAGTTTTACGCATGGGTTACATCAATATTAAATTGTTTTAATTCCCGAACAAGACGTGAAATTGGTAACCCAACTACACTATAGTAGTCCCCTTGAATATGTTGAACAAAAATAGATCCTTTACCTTGAATCCCATAACTTCCTGCTTTATCCAAAGGCTCTTTTGATGCAATGTATGTGTCAATTTCCTCTTCTGTTAATTCCCAAAACGTAACTTCTGTACGCTCGTAAAAAGTGACTGTTTTGTCCTTTGCTATAATTGCAACACCTGTATACACCTCATGTGTTTTCCCTGATAATAATTGCAACATTTCTTTCGCCTCAGCCTCATTAGATGGCTTTCCAAGAATACGCGACTCATATGTAACAATTGTGTCTGCACCTAACACAATATAATCACTGTTATTTTCTGCTACCGCAGATGCTTTTTGCAGGGCAAGGGACATAACAATATCAGAAGGCGATGAATACGCACCAATCGTTTCTTCTACTTCACTTACAACAATTTCAAATGGTACACCCGCTAACTCAAGCAATTCCTTCCTGCGAGGTGATCCTGAAGCTAAAATAATTTTTTTCATATTTTCTCCTTCCTTTCTCACATGAAGCAGAATCATTTATATCAATCGTATCAAAGGAATAGTTTGTCCACAAATAAAAGAAATATTATTTTCTCTAAACAAAATAATACTTCCTTACCAAAACACGATTATATTCCTGTCATAGAGAAAGCACTTTACTCTAAATTCAAAAGAAAAGAAAGAAGCCTTTACACTTCTTCCTTCGTCATTTCATTATCCTATTATTTCACCTTTTGTGAAACAATTTTTTCGTATGAAAGTATACCATCAATGATAACTTGATTTAATTTCGCTAATGATTCCTTATCATCTTTTCCGTCCTTCACTGTTTGCACAGCTACCGACGTATACATATACAATTTCTTCGCTTCTTCCTGCTTCATACTTTTCCCTTCTTTTTCAATCGCTTTCCACTCTTTTTCGATCGCACCTATATCTTTTGTATTACTTTTTTCACTAGCTTGTACGCTAGAAGCATATTTTGCTAAATGAGTATATAATGGCTGTACTTTTGTTAAAAACGCCCCAACTTCTTTATCATCTTTAAGTAACGCTTTATCTGTTATATCCCAGTCCTTTTTCAATACGGAGACATTATCTTTTTTATACTGCGTCATTAATTGGTTTATGCCTTGTTCATCGCTAGCAATACCAACAACTAATGCATACTTATCACCGCTCGGTTTTAAGGCTGCTACACCTCCATTACCTTTCCACTCTTCAAGAGCGGCCTGTCCCTTTTCTTCAGAAGAATAGATTCCTCCTTGAACAAAAAATAATTTCATTGGATCTAATGACGTTCCTGTCTGTGCTTTTGTTTTTTCCTCTTTTGGTGCTGGTGTTTGTTCTGCCGTTCCACCCACCTTTGATTCTTCCTTTCGCATCTGCTTCGAAGCTGTTACTTCGCTTCCTCCTGTCGCACCTTGTCCTTTCAGTAACTGTAGCATCCCCATCCCAAACGCCGTACCAATAATAATTGCAGTTGCAACGATTGCAATTAACGTATTGCTCCACTTCTTTCGATTTTTTTCCGTAGACGCTACTTTCGATTTTTGAAACAGAACAACGTTTTTTGGCCTTTCACTTTCTACTACCATCCAATCAAATTCATCTTTCTTCTTCTCCTCATACTTCGCTTCTGTTCCATTCACTTTCACTGAGATCGTTCGTGATTGCTTGTCCATACACTCACACCTCACCTCTTATCGTTGTCCGCATCATATCATATTCATTTCACAAAAAAACGAGATATTTGTCAGAGGAATTCGCCAAATAACCCTATATATTTATCTTATATGTATGCATTTGACTTCATTTGTAGAACAAAAAAACTAGATAGCAAAGACTATCTAGTTTTTTTCGCGAATATATTTTCGAACTTCCGAAATGAAATAAAGAGAACCTGTTATGATAAAAACATCATTTTCTCCAAGCATTTCAACCTTCGTATCAATTGCCTCTTTCCAATTTTCAAAAACTAATTTTGACTCTTCCTTTGCATACGATGCAAGTTTGTCAGCAGAAATCGCACGATCAAAGGCGAATGTTGTAAAAATAATTTCATCGGCGATGCTTTCTAATTGACCTACCATATTGTGCAATTGTTTATCACCAAGGGCAGTAAATAAAACTATTACATTTTTATCTTTGTAATGTGATTCTACCGTTTTCACAAGACTTTCAATACCTTCTGGGTTATGAGCACCATCTATAATAATATCCGGATTACTTTGCAGTTTTTCAAAGCGCCCCACCCAATACGCTTCCTGTAATCCAGTTCTTATTTCTTCTTCCTCAATTAAAAATGATAAGTATGTTTTTACATACATGACTGCCATAAGTGCAAGTGCTGCGTTTCCTACTTGATGGCTGCCTTTCATTGAAATTCGCACATCTTCAAAAGAGGCGAAAGGGCAAGTGAAATCGAAATGTTCTCCATCTTCGCTAGACTGTTTATGTAACGATGTAAAATGGTTGCCCATCTCGTATACATTTGCATGATTTTCCTTTGCAACTTTTTGAATGACTTGCAACGCTTCCTCATCTTGCACACCAGTAATAACCGGAACACCAGACTTAATAATTCCCGCCTTTTCATATGCAATTTCTCCTAATGTATTACCTAAAATATGCATATGATCGTGACCGATATTCGTAATAATCGTGAGAACTGGATGAATCACATTCGTAGAATCAAAGCGCCCTCCAAGCCCTGTTTCAAATAAAACAACATCACAGAAATTAACTTTACCGAAGTAACAAATTGCCATAACAGTAATAATTTCAAACTCAGTCGCTTCCCCTAAATCCGTTTCATCTAGTTTTTCAACGACTGGCTTTACCATCTTTACAAGTTCAGTAATCTCTTCATCTGCAATTGGTGTTCCATTCACACTAATACGCTCGTTAAATGTTTCAATATAAGGGGAGGTAAATGTTCCTACCTTATATTTTGCATTTTCTAACATGTAGCGCATATATGTTAACGTTGAACCTTTTCCATTTGTACCAGCAAGATGAACACATTTTATGTGACGTTCTGGATTTCCGAGTTCTTCTAGCATCCATCTCATTCTTTCTAATCCCGGTTTAATACCAAATTTCAATCGGCTATGAATCCACCCTATCGCTTCTTCGTATGTATGTATCACGTATGCTTTCCCCTTTCAAAAGACAACCTTCACCTTTCTATTATACGCAAAGAAAAGAGACTCACCAATATAGTGAGTCTCTAAAAAACATTTTTATTTCTCAAGATCTGCTAGACGTTGGCGAACTGCTTCGCGTTTTTCTAGGTAATCTTGCTCTTTCGCACGCTCTCCTTCAATAACTGCTGCAGGAGCTTTCGCTACGAAACCTTGGTTTGAAAGTTTCTTCTGTACACGTTCTACTTCTTTGTCGAACTTCTCAAGCTCTTTCTCAAGACGTGCTCTCTCTTCATCAAGATTGATAAGATCAGCTAACGGTAAGAATAACTCTGCACCTGTTACGATTGCAGTCATCGCTTTTTCTGGCGCTTGTAAATCCGTTTGAATTGTTAATTCGCTTGGGTTACAGAAACGCTCAATGTAAGAACTATTTTTCGTAAGTTGAGCAAGTACAGCCTCATCTTTTGCTTTAATTTGCATTTGAACTTTTTTGCTCATTGGCGTATTAACTTCTGCACGAATGTTACGAACAGAGCGAATGATATCAACTAGAAGGTGCATTTCTGCTGCAGCTTCTGTATCTTGTAAATCTTCGCGAACTGTTGGCCATGCTGCTACTGTAATAGATTCGCCTTCGTGCGGTAAATGTTGCCAAATCTTCTCTGTTACGAATGGCATGAATGGGTGTAATAGACGCATTGTTTGGTCTAATACGTAAGCTAAAATAGAACGAGTTGTTTTCTTAGCTGCTTCATCTTCACCGTATAGAGGAAGTTTCGCCATTTCGATGTACCAGTCACAGAAATCATCCCAGATGAAGTTGTATAATGAGCGACCAGCTTCACCGAACTCATATTTATCCATGTTTCGCGTTACACTTTCGATTGTTTCATTTAAGCGAGTTAAAATCCACTTATCTGCAACTGATTTTTCACCAGTTAAATCGATTTCTTCATATTTCATGTCATCCATGTTCATTAATACGAAACGTGATGCATTCCAAATTTTATTAATGAAGTTCCAAGTAGATTCTACTTTCTCCATGCTGAAGCGTAAATCTTGACCTGGTGCACTTCCTGTTGATAAGAAGAAACGCATTGCATCTGCACCGTACTTCTCGATAACTTCCATTGGGTCAATACCGTTACCAAGAGATTTACTCATTTTACGTCCTTGCTCATCACGAACTAAACCGTGAATTAATACATCTTTAAATGGACGCTCGCCTGTAAACTCTAAACCTTGGAAAATCATACGAGATACCCAGAAGAAGATGATGTCATAACCAGTTACTAGTGCATCTGTTGAATAGTAACGTTTGAAGTCTGCTGCATCTTCATTTGGCCAACCAAGTGTTGAGAATGGCCATAACGCTGAACTGAACCATGTATCAAGTACGTCGTTATCTTGATTCCAGTTTTCAATATCTGCTGGTGCTTCTGTACCTACGTATACTTCACCAGTTTCTTTATGATACCAAGCTGGAATGCGGTGTCCCCACCATAATTGACGAGAAATACACCAGTCGTGAATGTTTTCCATCCAACGTAAATATGTGTTTTCGAAACGATCTGGTACGAACGTTACTTTCTCTTCTTCTTTTTGCTGAAGCGCTACTGCCTTCTCAGCAAGTGGAGCCATTTTTACGAACCATTGTGTTGATAAGTAAGGCTCAACAACTGCACCACTACGCTCACTATGACCTACTGAATGCATATGAGGCTCGATTTCTACTAATACGCCCGCTTCTTGTAAATCTTTTACTAACGCTTTACGGCACTCGAAACGATCCATACCGTTATACTTACCAGCTTTTTCGTTCATCGTTCCATCTTCGTTCATTACTAAGATACGTGGTAAGTCATGACGGTTACCTACTTCAAAGTCATTCGGGTCATGAGCTGGCGTAATTTTTACAACACCTGTTCCGAAATCTTTTTCTACATACTCATCAGCAATAATCGGAATCTCACGGCCTACGATTGGAAGTGTAACTGTTTTTCCGATTAAATGCTTGTAACGATCGTCTTCTGGATGAACCGCTACCGCTGTATCACCAAGCATCGTTTCTGGACGAGTTGTTGCAAGACGAATGTGACCAGATCCATCTGTTAACGGATAGTTCATATGGTAGAATGCACCTTGAACTTCTTTATGAATTACTTCAATATCAGAAAGAGCTGTGCGTGTTGCCGGGTCCCAGTTGATAATATATTCACCGCGGTAAATTAAGCCTTTTTCGTATAATTGAACGAATACTTTATTAACCGCATCAGATAAACCTTCGTCTAATGTGAAACGTTCGCGAGAATAGTCTAGTCCTAAACCAACTTTCCCCCATTGTTGACGAATGTGAGAAGCGTATTCTTCTTTCCATTCCCAAGCCTTTTCAAGGAATTTCTCACGGCCAAGATCGTAACGTGAAATACCTTCTTCACGAAGTTTCCCTTCTACTTTCGCTTGTGTTGCGATACCCGCATGGTCCATTCCTGGAAGCCACAATACATCGTAACCTTGCATACGCTTCGTACGAGTTAAAATATCTTGAAGAGTTGTATCCCAAGCATGACCTAAGTGTAACTTACCAGTTACGTTCGGAGGTGGAATTACAATTGTATACGGTTGTTTCTTCTCGTCTCCTGTTGCTTCAAAATATTTGCCTTCTAACCACCACTGATAAAGGCCTTCTTCAACGGACATATGATCATATTTAGTTGGTAAATTCTTTTCCGTGTTTGACATTATTTTCCCTCCTTAAAATAAAAAATGCCCCTCATCCAAAAAAGGACGAGGGACATCGCGGTACCACCTTTATTTACAAACAAATTCAGGAATTTGCTTATACTCTTAATTTGATAACGGACAAATCCGTCTTTTCCTAATGAGAACTATTCCGTTCAGAAAAGATGCTCCAGGGCTACCTTCTAACATAACTATCTAGAGAATCTCTCAGCTAATGATTCTCCTCTCTGAAGACGTTTCTTGTTATACTCTTCCCCTTCAAGGCATTTATGTGATTGTTAATTATTATATACAATAGTGTAAAAAACGAAACCTTATTCGTCAAGATAAATTTAAGACTACAGCTTTTTGAGTAAAAAAAGAAGATAAGTAGCATCCTCTACTTACCTTCTTTATCCGTTCCCTTGCTGGGCAGCTTGTAATTGCGAAAGAAAATATTCTATATTACTAACGAGCCAATGCGCTTGTTGCAAACTCTTTACTCCGAGAAGTTCATTTTCCTCATTACGCCGCTCTCTTCTTTTCTTATAAGACTGGATTTGCCGAATAAATTGCGATGGATACGTCATATACGCAAACATGAGTAGTTGCTCTTCTTTCGTAAAAGGGAAATTTTTTTGATACATTTGATACCATTCAAACCGATCACTTCGCGCAATTGGATATGTGTTTAAAGACCGAGAATAAAAGCCTACAATATCTTGCACAGGTGTTGCAAACTTCGATTTTTCTAAACTAATAAAATAGCCATTCCGTTCATAATCAAATAAAAAATGATTAAGCGATACGTTACCATGTACAAAAGTAATGCGCGTTGTTTCTTTTTCTTTCATTGCATCGTTCCACTCATTTAATTGCTTCGTTGCAAACTCACGCGCTCTCATTACATGATGATAGTACGTACAATACTGCAATTCAAACGGAGACATATACCACTTCGCTTCCGATTCTACAAGAAACTCTTCTAACATCTCTCCATCATTTTCCCAACGATTGGATATATTTGTATAATGTTTTTCTAAATCCTCTTCTGTATACGTTTCTTCCTTTACCGTTTTTTGGTGCAACGTTCCGAGAGTCTGAAACATTTTATGGTATTGATCATTATCCTCGCCGTTCCCTTCCGCACGCTCTAACCAAGGCATTAAATAATAATTATACGTACCATCACTTAAAATATAATTTCCGTCCGTCGCATGATATATAGGTACATAATTTGAAAAACCTTTCTCCTTCAAATATTGAATATGATGCAAAAAGTTATTCCGCTCTAACTTCCTGCCTTCTATTTTCTTGAGCGCATATGGACCTTGATTCGTATAAATTTTCGTCACACTTCCGTGCTCTTCCATATGCTGCGTATCCAATCTATATTGCCTTACAATGGGTTCATAACGATTTCGTAATTCCATATCCATACGAATAACCCTTTCTATTCAAAACATAGCCTTTAGAAAAATAAGTGAGTGAAAACACTCACTTATTTCGCTTTTGCTCTTGAAACAGGAATATAAATAATTTGTCCTGTAGTTAAATATATATCTTCTGTTTGATTGACACGGTATAAGTTTTGTACAGATGTTTCATAACGTTCTGCAACAGATTCGATCGTATCTCCTTCTTGCACAAAATACATTCTTAACTTTGTAAATTCTTCTTCCGGTTCTTTCGTAAATAATTTCGTTAAATAAAGCGCATTTTCATCCCGCTGTGAATACGTTTCCTCTTCTTGTACTTCTTGTTTTTTCGCTTGTTCTTTCTTGAAATCTTTTCTTCCGAACAATTCAAATTGCGGCGTTGTTTCTTTCTCCTCTTCACGCTCTACAAATTCATGTTCTTCTATTTCCTCTTCTTCTACTTCCTGCTCTTTTCTTTCTTCTAGTTGGAACGGTTCAAATGCGTAATCTTCCCACTCATCTGATTCCTTATAGGCTGGCTCTTCGACTTGTGGCGTTGGTCTAGTTTCATGCTCTTGCGCAGAATCATCCTCTAACTCAGCATACGCCGTTTCTTCCTCCTCATCCTCAATTCTTTCTTCATCACATAAACCTGTAATAGATATATCCGCTAATAATTGTAAGCAACCATTTTCCTTTAGTTCATAATCAAATTCCTCGATAGATACATATAGTTCTTCAATTACTTTCACACGGTTTCTTGGGATTGATATTTCAAGCGGGAAGGAATGAACAAGTTCATTAACCCCATCTTCTCTCGTTTCTACATAATCAATGGACTTCGCTGGCGATAGATCTCTTAATGAATAAGCTGAATCATCTTGCCTTGCAACATACTCTCCCGTTAAATCTAATTGCCCTCTCACAATTACCTCATGATCAAGCTCTTCTATCTCAACGTCTGGATCTAACGAAATTGACAAAAGTTCTTCGACTTCCTGTCCTTTTTGGAACCAAACAGATTCTTTTAATGAAAAACGTAATGAATGATCTGTTGCCACTTCTTTTCCCCCTCCCAAACTATATGTCATTACAGATTTATGTACGGAAAGCTGACTTTATGAATAAAAAAAATCGCTCCCCTTACGGAGAGCGATTTTTTTATTCAATTAAGCTTTTAATTTTGACATTGCAATTTCAGCCGCTGCAATCGTCGCTTCAATATCTGCATCACTATGTGCTGTCGATAAGAATAAACCTTCAAATTGGGATGGCGGTAAAAATACACCTTGTTCTACCATTTCACGATAGTAAGCCGCAAAGAACTCTAAGTTTGAAGATTTTGCTGCATCGTAATTAATAACTGGTTCATCTGTAAAGAAGATACCAATCATAGAACCCGCACGATTGATATGATGTGGAATGCCATGTTTTTCAGCCGCTTTACGTAAGCCAGCTTCTAACATTTCAGCTTTACGCTCAAATTCTACATACGATTCTGGCGTTAACTGTACTAACGTTTCATAACCTGCTGCCATTGCTAGTGGGTTACCTGATAAAGTACCTGCTTGATAAATCGGTCCGCTCGGTGCAACTTGGCGCATAATTTCTGCTTTACCACCGTATGCTCCTACCGGTAATCCACCACCGATTACTTTACCTAAACAAGTTAAATCAGGTGTTACACCGTAATAACCTTGTCCACAATTATAAGCAACACGGAATCCTGTCATTACTTCATCAAAAATAAGCAATGCACCATTTTGCTCTGTTACTTCACGAAGACCTTCTAAAAATCCTGGTTGCGGAGGAACAACACCCATATTCCCTGCTACTGGTTCTACAATGACACAAGCAATATCATCACCGAATTGTTCGAAAGCGTATTTCACACTTTCTAAATCGTTATACGCTACTGTAATCGTATTTTTCGCTACACCTTCTGGTACACCAGGGCTATCTGGTAAACCTAACGTTGCTACACCAGAACCCGCTTTAATTAATAACGAGTCACCATGACCGTGATAACAACCGATAAATTTCAAAATTTTGTTACGCCCTGTATAACCACGAGCTAAACGTAGCGCACTCATTGTCGCTTCTGTTCCAGAGTTAACCATACGCACAATCTCAATTGATGGAACACGCTCAATAACAAGTTTCGCTAATTTATTTTCAATTTCCGTTGGAGCACCGAAGCTCGTACCTTTTTCAGCAACAGCTTTTAAAGCCTCAACAACACGATCATTTGCATGACCATGAATTAATGGACCCCATGATAATACGTAATCGATGTATTCATTTCCATCGATATCATATACTTTAGAGCCTTTTCCACGCTCCATAAACAACGGATTCATACCGACAGACTTAAAAGCACGAACTGGGCTATTTACGCCACCAGGCATTAAATCTTGAGCCTCTTCAAACGCTGCAATCGACTTATCAAACTTTTTCATTATTTAGCGCCTCCTTCTTGTAACCATCTTGCTGCATCTTTCGCATGATACGTAATAATTAAATCTGCTCCTGCGCGTTTCATACTAATTAATTTTTCAAGTACAACTTCTTTTTCATTAATCCAGCCATTTTGCGCTGCCGCTTTAATCATTGAATATTCACCGCTTACGTTATAAGCAACGACTGGTAAATTAAAGTTATTTTTCACATCACGAACGATATCTAAGTAAGAAAGAGCTGGCTTTACAATTAAGAAATCTGCCCCTTCCATTACATCTGATTCTGCTTCACGGAATGCTTCCATGCGGTTCGCTGGGTCCATTTGATATGTTTTACGATCACCAAATTGCGGTGCACCATGCGCCGCATCACGGAATGGTCCATAAAATGCTGATGAATATTTAACAGCGTACGACATAACTGGTACATGTCCAAAACCATTTTCATCTAATGCGTGGCGAATTGCTGTTACGAATCCGTCCATCATGTTTGATGGCGCAATAATGTCCGCTCCTGCTTTCGCTTGGCTTACAGCTGTTTTTGCAAGAACTGCAAGAGACTCGTCATTTAAAATAATACCATCTTCAATTACACCGCAATGACCATGGCTTGTGAATTGACATAAACATGTATCCGCAACTACTACTAGATCAGGGAATTCACCTTTAATTTGCTGAATCGCACGTTGCACAATTCCATGATCACAATATGCTGATGATCCAACTTCATCTTTTTCAGCAGGTAAACCAAATACAATAACAGAACGAATACCTAAATCAACAACTTCTTGCATTTCAGCTTGCAATAAATCTAAAGATATTTGATATACGCCTGGCATAGAAGGCACTTCATTACGAACATTCTCTCCTTCTAATACAAAAATAGGGTAAATAAAATCTTCCGTATGTAAAAACGTTTCACGCACAAGCGCACGCATGCCTCCACTTTGTCTTAAGCGACGATGACGATTAAATTGTAAAGAGTTCATAGATTTCTATCCCCATTCTTTTATTTTATAGATTCACAAACACATTGTAGTAATGCTTCTACAGTGTACTCTTTCGGCATAATAATATGCGGAAAATAAAGGCTCGCCTCTTTTTCCGTAATAGGCCCTATACAAGCAATTGTACATTTTTTTGTCCATTCTCTCCAGTTTGTATCCTCAAGTAAACGAACAAAACTAGTAACAGTGGAAGGGCTCGTAAATGTAATAATGTCTACTTTCCCTAACTTCAACGCTTCTATAAGCTCTTGCTTTTTCTCTACATTTTCTTTCGTACCATATACGATAAGCTCATCTAGAGAAACACCCATTTCACGAAGCGCAACTGGAATTACGTCTCTTGCTAAATTCCCTTTCGGAAATAAAATACGTTCGTTTCCACTTAATCTTTTTACAAACTCTTCTGCAAATACTTCTGCAACAAATGAAGTTGGAACAAAATCCACTCGATAGCCTCGCTTTTCTAACTCTAACTTTGTTTTCACACCTACTGCAGCAATTTTAGTCGTTACAGGTAGCTTCTGTCTCAAACGATCTAGAAAAAAAGCTACCCCATTTTTACTCGTAAAAATAACCCAGTCATACGAATGTAACTGCCCTGCTATATGTTGAATTTGCCTATGAGACATACCTTCCATACGCAAAAGCGGAATTTCCAATGGAATTCCGCCCTTTTCTTTCACCGCTACACTCATTTGTTTTGCTTGATGCTGGGCACGCGTAACCAATACCGTTTTGCCAGCGAGAGCGTTCATACTTATTGTTGCCCCTTATTTGCAGCAAGAATGAGTTCTTTTGCGCCTTGGTTAATTAAACGGTCCGCAGCCTCTAATCCTACTTTCTCTGGATCAGTTCCTACTACTGTCTCTTTCAATAAAACAGAACCGTCCATAGACCCGACAAGAGCTGTTAATTCGATTGCATCGTTTTCTGTAAGAGTTGCATATCCAGCGATCGGAACTTGGCATCCCCCTTCAAGTTTATGAAGAAATACGCGTTCTGCTGCCACTGTTTTTTCTGTTACTCCATCATTCATATGAGCTAACAACTGCAGTAAATCTTTATCATCCTCACGACACTCAATCGCTAATGCACCTTGTCCTACAGCAGGTACACATAACGTCTCATCTAAATGTTCTGTAATAACTTCATTATCCCAGCCCATTCTTTGTAATCCCGCTGTCGCTAAAATAATTGCATCGTAATCTTCTTCTTTTAATTTGCGTAAACGTGTATCGATATTTCCGCGAATCCACTTCACTTGTAAGTCTGGTCTCGCAGCGAGTAACTGTGCACTACGTCTTAAACTACTCGTACCTAAAATAGCGCCTTCTGCTAACTCTTTAAACGACGCTCCGTTTTTTGAGATAAAAGCATCACGAGGGTCAACACGCTTTGGTGTACAACCAATCATTAATCCTTCTGGAAGTACGGCCGGCATATCTTTCATACTATGTACAGCCATATCAATTTCTTTCGTAAGTAGCGCATGTTCAATCTCTTTCACAAACAAGCCTTTGCCACCTACTTTTGAAAGAGTAACATCTAAAATTACATCGCCTTTTGTGACGATTTCTTTCACTTCAAATTCATATGGTAAACCTAGCGCTTTTAACTGATCAATAAACCAATTTGTTTGCGTTAATGCTAATTTACTCTTTCGTGACCCTACAATAATTTTGCGCATAATTTTCTCTCCTCATTATAAATACCAAAAGTGGAAGTTGGATAAACTGCTTAATAGAAAAATATTAATTAGCATTACGAGAAATGCTCCGATGTTCCACTGCACGATTTTCTTCCCTTGCAACACATCTGCCGCGCGTAAATATAGGCCAGCACAATATACAAATAGAACGACAAAAGACCCGATTACTTTCGTATCATACCAATGGAAATTGTCCAATTTTGTATATCCCCATATGCATCCTAATAAAATAGCTAGTAAGAAAAATGGAACAGAAAATAAATTTAATCCGTAAGACATCGATTCTAGCTTCGGTAAATTCCCTAACCTTCTTAATCTCGCATTCCATTTTTTCTTTTTTAATAGGCGATATTGCAATAAATACATAATAGAAAAAATGAACGATACAGTAAAAGTTGCATAAGAAATAATAGCCATACCGACATGTACATATACAAGCTCCGAAACTAATTGCTCTGCAAGTACCGGCGACATCTTTCCAAGCGGCGTAAAAATAGAAAAAGCGCTTACGCCAAATGCAACAACATTTGTAAAAAAGACTAAAAAATCGATTCTCATAAATCGATTAATGACTAACGACATCGTAATCAATAGCCAAACATAAAAATAAATGCCTGATAATAAGGTTAAAAGGGGGTTCGTTTCTGAATCTGTAGCTCTAAGCAACATAAAAATAGAATGCAGAATCCATACAATCGAAAGTAACCAAAAAGCAAATCGGTTCGCCTTTCGGTTACTTTGGAAATAATCTATAAAATATAAACTAATGCTACAAGCATATAAAATAATTGCAATATGATAAATAATACTGTTATTTAAAAAACTCATCCGATCATCCTTCCAAATTATAAAGATGGAACGGATGGTGTCCACGCTCTTTTATGTTCTACTTCTTCCGCACGACTCTCTACGTCTTCCATTTCTAAATCGAAAATCTTTGCAAATAACGCTAATTTTTCGTCTGCTCCCTCTTCAGCAGCTATTTCTTTCGCTACTAGAATTGGGTCTTTTAATAATTGATTAATAATACTTTTCGTATGCTTACTAATTACTTTTCTCTCACGATCACTAAGAGTTGGTATTTTTCGTTCCAAACTTTCCATCGTTTCACTTTGAATAGCAAGTGCCTTATCACGAAGAGCTGATATTAACGGAACGACACCAAGTGTACTTAACCACGTTTTAAATACAACAATTTCCTCTTCAATCATAAATTGAATTTTCTCTGCTTCTTTTAAACGTTCAGCACGGTTCGCTTCCACTACTCCTTGCAAATCATCAATGTCATACAAGAAAGAACCTTCTAGCTCATCAATTGCTGGATCAATATCACGCGGCACTGCAATATCAACCATAAATAATGGACGACCAGAGCGCATTTTCTCTACCTTTGTCATCATCTCTTTCGTAATGACATAATCCGATGCACCAGTTGAACTAATTAAAATATCAGCTTCTAATAATGCACATTGTAATTCACTTAAAGATTTTGCGTGTCCCATATATTTCTCAGCCATTATTTCTGCTTTTGAAAGCGTTCTATTCATGACTGTTACTTTACGAGCACCACTTCCATATAAGTTTTGTAGTGCAAGTTCACCCATTTTACCAGCACCAAGAATAAGTACGTGACAATCTGTTAACTCGCCAAATATTTTCTTCCCAAGCTCAACAGCAGCATAACTAACAGACATCGCACTTTCACCAATTGTCGTTTCTGAGTGAGCACGTTTCGCCAATGTAATAACTTGCTTAAACAATTCATTAAAAATTGTCCCTGTTGCTTTTACTTGTTGCGCTTCTAAAAAGCTATCTTTTATTTGACCTAAAATTTGCGTCTCTCCAACTACCATAGAATCTAAACCGCACGTTACGCGGAATAAATGATCGATTGCACCATCTTGTTCAAAAATAGTTAAATATGGTGCGACTTCTTCTATTTCAAACTGAAACCAATCAGCTAAAAACTTCTTAATATAATACCGTCCCGTGTGTAATTGATCGACAACAGCATAAACCTCAGTGCGATTACAAGTTGATACAATGACATTCTCTAACACGCTCTTTTGATTTTGTAATGTAGTCATTGCTTGCTCTAGCTCTGCTGCCTGAAATGTGAGTTTCTCACGAAATTCTACAGGGGCTGTTCGATAATTTACACTAACAACAAGAATATGCACGCAGCATGTCCCCCTTCACCCGTTTTATCACTTTATCTACTATCATAATACAACTTTCCTCTTATGAATCTGACAATCGTGTGAACAACCGATTATTTTTTTATTTATTCTCCATATGTAAGAAAGGAGATTCAGTAAAATGAATAAAATTTTTCTACTTTATAATGATTATAAATTAATAACTCTATTTGTACGTTACCAAAAAAAGCCCTCATAATCAAGTGATGGAAACTATTCCATATAAATTATAACATCATCTTTCCTATCTTCTTTCATCATGAAGGAAAATATGTATGATTGTTCCAAATTGTAGCACAAACTTTCTCAATACAATGTATTTGACATTGTATTTCTTTTTCGTTATATTGATTTTACAAGATTAAATTGTGCACAACTTAATTAGAAAGGAGTCATTCATGACAGAAGATTCTTTGCATCTAGATAATCAACTTTGTTTTTCTATTTATGCTTGTTCTAGAGAGGTTACACGCTTTTACCGACCATATTTAGAAGAAATGGGCATTACGTATCCACAGTACATTACTTTACTCGTACTATGGGAGCAAGATGGACTAACAGTAAAAGAAATTGGAGAACGTCTATTTTTAGATTCCGGTACGTTAACACCTATGTTAAAACGAATGGAATCATTAAACCTTGTAAAACGCGTTCGTTCCAAAGAAGATGAGCGAAAAGTGTGTATTGAATTAACAGAACAAGGAAAAGATTTACAAGATAAGGCTTGTTCATTGCCGACAACGATGGCAACAAATTTAGGAATTACAGAACAAGAATATCGTTCTTTATTAATTCAATTAAATAAACTAATTGAAACAATGAAAACAATTAATGATAGAAAAGGGGAATAAACATGGATAAATTATATACTGCTTCAGTAACTGCTACAGGTGGAAGAAATGGAAAAGTAGTATCAGATGATGGCATATTAAATCTTGATGTGAAAATGCCGAAAGCACTAGGTGGTGCAGGCGGAGAGGCAACAAATCCAGAACAACTATTTGCTGCTGGTTACGCTGCTTGTTTTGATAGTGCATTACAACTTGTCATTCGTACGAAACGTGTAAAAGTAGAAAGTACAGAAGTAACTGCTCACGTTTCTATCGGAAAAGATACAGATGGTGGTTTCGGCCTATCTGCTGTACTTGATGTACATGTCGCTGGCGTTTCACATAGCGAAGCACAAGAACTTGTAGAAGCCGCTCACGGCGTATGTCCTTATTCGAAAGCAACACGAGGAAATATTGAGGTTACATTAAACGTACGCTAAAAGTGTATAAAGAAAAAAACGCGCGACATTCGTCACGCGTTTTTTGTTTTTGTAAATTTATGAATTGCTTTCCATGCTTCTTCTTTCCCAAGTCCTGTTTCAGAAGAGAATAGAACGACTTCATCGCCACTTTCAATATCAAGCGTTTCTTTTACAACTTTTAAATGCTTTTGCCATTTCCCTTTCGGAATCTTATCGGCTTTCGTTGCAATAATAATGGTTGGAATGTCATAATGCTTTAAGAAATCATACATCATTACATCATCATTTGTTGGTTTGTGACGTAAATCAACTACTAATACAGCTGCATCTAATTGCTCACGTGTTGTAAAATACGTTTCAATCATTTTACCCCAAGCCGCGCGCTCTGTTTTAGATACTTTCGCATATCCGTAACCTGGAACGTCCACAAAGTGCATCATCTCATTAATTAAGAAGAAGTTTAATGTTTGTGTTTTTCCTGGTTTAGAAGAAATACGTACTAACTTTTTACGATTTAAAATTTTATTAATAAAGGAAGACTTCCCGACATTTGAACGACCTGCTAATGCAATTTCTGGTAAGTCACCGTCTGGATATTGTTCTGGTTTAACAGCACTAATTACAATGTCTGCTTTTGTTACTTTCATTGTTTCACTCCTACTAATGCGTGCTCCAATACTTCATCTAAATGAGATGCAAGCACAAACGTAAGGTTTTCTTTTACGCTCTCTGGAATATCATCTAAATCTTTCTCATTTTCCGCTGGTAAAATAATCTTTGTTAAACCTGCGCGGTGAGCACTTAATGTTTTTTCTTTTAAACCACCAATCGGTAATACACGACCACGAAGTGTAATTTCACCTGTCATCCCCACTTCTTTACTTACAGGAATACCTGTTAGCGCAGAAATAAGTGCCGTTGCCATCGTAATACCTGCTGACGGTCCATCCTTTGGAACTGCTCCTTCTGGAACATGAATATGAATATCATTTTTCTCATGGAAATCAGGATCAATCTGAAGCTCTTCTGCACGAGAACGAATATAGCTAAACGCTGCTTGTGCGGATTCTTTCATAACATCCCCAAGTTTCCCTGTTAAAATTAATTTCCCTTTACCTGGCGCTACAGACACTTCAATCGCCAGTGTATCGCCACCTGCTGCCGTATATGCTAAACCTGTCGCCATACCAACTTGGTCTGTTTTTTCAGCTTGCCCATAACGGAATATGTGCTTACCAAGTAAATCAACAACGTTTTTCTCTGTTACTACAATACGCTTACGTTCTGCTGTAACGATAATCTTTGCTGCTTTACGACAAACTTTTGCAATTTGGCGCTCTAGTGTACGAACACCAGCCTCACGTGTATAATAGCGGATAATTTCAAGAAGCGCTTCATCACGTACTTGTAAATTACCTTTTCGTAAACCATGCTCTTGTAATTGTTTCGGCAATAAATGTTCACGAGCAATGTGAACTTTTTCAAGCTCTGTATAGCCAGCAATCGAAATAATTTCCATACGATCAAGTAATGGGCCTGGAATACTGGAAAGTGTATTTGCAGTTGCCACAAACATAACCTTGGATAAATCATATGGTTCTTCAATGTAATGATCACTGAAGTTATGGTTTTGTTCTGGATCTAACACTTCAAGTAATGCGGCTGATGGATCTCCACGGAAATCGTTAGACATTTTATCAATCTCATCTAATAAAAAGACTGGATTAACTGATTTCGCCTTTTTCATACCTTGAATAATGCGTCCTGGCATTGCTCCAACGTACGTACGACGGTGACCACGAATTTCAGATTCATCACGCACACCACCAAGGGATACACGGACAAAATTACGATTTAATGATGTTGCAATAGAACGCGCTAACGAAGTTTTTCCGACCCCAGGTGGTCCTACTAAACAAAGGATAGGCCCTTTTAATGAATTCGTTAACTTCTGTACCGCTAAATATTCAAGTACGCGCTCTTTCACTTTCTCAAGACCGTAATGATCTTTGTTTAAAATCTCTTCAGAATGAGCAAGATCAATCATATCTTCTGTTGCCTCTGTCCACGGAAGTGCTAATAACCAATCCATATAATTGCGAATAACACCGCTCTCCGCAGAACTTGCTGGTAACTTTTCATAACGATCTAATTCTTTCAGCGCAGCCTTCATTGTTTCTTCAGGCATTCCTGACTGTTCAATTTTCTCACGAAGTTCTTCAACTTCCCCGCCCTTACCTTCTTTATCGCCAAGTTCAGTTTGAATCGCCTTCATTTGCTCACGTAAAAAATATTCTTTTTGCGTGCGCTCCATTGAACGTTTCACTTTTTGTCCAATTTTCTTTTCTAAACTAAGTAATTCTTGTTCATCTTGAATAATTGAAATAAGTGTATGTAATCGTTCTTTCACAGATATGATTTCTAAAATCTCTTGTTTCTGCTTCGTTTTAATTGGCAAGTGAGAAGCAATTAAATCCGCTAATCTTCCTGGCTCTTCTACATCAGCTACCGTTGCAAATGTTTCATTTGAAACTTTTTTCGAAACTTTAATATATTGTTCGAAATGCTCCAGTAATGTGCGCATAAGAGCTTTCTCTTCTAAATCAGCTTCCACTTCTTCCGTTATCGTTTTAATAGAAACTTGCACTACATTTTCTTCTTCGATAAACTCTACTACTTCTGCTCTATGTAAACCTTCTACAAGGACACGAAGCGTACCGTTCGGCAATTTTAACATTTGCTTCACTTTCGCCACTGTACCTACACTATATATGTCATCTTCTTTCGGATCATCGATATTCATTTCTTTTTGCATTGCTAAAAAGATGATATTTTCATCCATTGCCGCCTGCTCTAGTGCTTGTATCGATTTATCACGTCCTACATCAAGATGCAGAACCATCGTTGGATATACGAGAACGCCTCTTAATGGTAGGAGGGGCACGATTCTTTCATTCGTATTCATACTAGACATAGCACCTCCATAATAAATTAAACTCCTGTTCAACTATTTTATATTACAATACATCTAGATGCAATTGCAGAGATTCTCCGCAACTGTAAATCCCTCGTTTTTTCTCCCTTATAAAAGAAAAAAGACTCCGCTTAAGCATACAAACTTAAACGAAGTCTAGCAAATACTATTATCGTTCATTCTCACATTGATTGTGCATCTGTTTCGTCTATCGTAGTATGTACATCAAGCTCTCGATGTATATTTTCCTGTATAAACGTTAGCTCAAATACTTCCTTCAACTTCCGAACAGGAATAATTTCAATTCCTTTTATTGTATACAAAAATGGTTGCATGTTTTCAGCAGGAATGATAACTTTCTTAGCTCCTGCCTTTTTCGCAGCTTTTATTTTTGCGTACACACCACCGATAGGTTTCACTTCCCCGTGTATACTTATCTCACCAGTCATCGCTACTTCATTATTCACATACGTATGATGCACTGCTGAATACACACCTGTTGCCATAGCAATTCCCGCCGAAGGCCCATCAATCGGGATACCACCTGGAAAATTAATATGTATATCGTACCCTTCTGGCAATACATCTAGAGATCGAAGCACTGTTAATACATTATCTACAGAACCTTTCGCCATACTTTTACGACGAATGGATTTCGTTTGACTACCAATACTTTCCTCTTCAACAATTCCGGTAACATTTACCGATCCTTTATCTTTCGCCTTGATTGCTGTTACTTCAATTTCTAATAACGCACCTGTATTTGGTCCGTATACAGCAAGTCCATTTACAAGACCGATTCTCGGAATAGGGTAAATGCGTTTTTCATACTTCGGTGTGAGCTGACTAGAGTGAACAACCCACTCTATATCTTCATCTTTAATGAAAGGACGTTCTTCATTTATTGCCATTCCAGCAGAAATTTGTACAAGATTAATCGCTTCTCGCCCATTTCTCGCATACATTCCAATCATTTCAATACCATTTTCACCGATTTGCATTTCCACTTTTTCAGCCGCATTCTTCGCTACTTTTTGAATTTCTTCTGTATCTAACTCACGGAAGAACACTTCTAAACAGCGCGACCGAATAGCAGGAGGTATCTCATCTGGCGAACGTGTCGTCGCCCCAACTAAGCGAAAATCGGCTGGTAAACCTTTTTGAAAAATATCATGTATATACGTTGGAATCATCGTATTTTCTTCACTATAGTATGCACTTTCCAAAAACACTTTTCGATCTTCTAGCACCTTTAACATTTTGTTCATTTGAATAGGATGTAGTTCACCTATCTCATCAATAAACAAAATACCACCGTGAGCATCTGTTACCGCACCTTTTTTCGGTTGCGGAATACCTGCTTGCCCCATCGCACCAGCACCTTGATAAATTGGATCATGCACCGAACCAATTAAAGGGTCTGCAATACCACGTTCATCAAACCGAGCTGTCGTCGCATCCAGTTCAATAAATGTTGCATTTGTGCGAAATGGAGATTTTGGATTTCGTTTTGCTTCTTCTAATACGAGACGCGCTGCCGCTGTCTTTCCGACACCTGGCGGACCATATATAATCACATGTTGCGGGTTTGGACCACAAAGAGCCGCTTTTAACGACTTAATCCCGTCCTCTTGCCCTACAATATCTAAAAAGGATGTAGGACGCACCTTTTCCGCAAGCGGCTCTGTTAAAGAAATCTCGCGCATTTTACGAAGCTGTTCTAATTCTTTTTTCGATTCTCGATCAATTGAAACTTTTTGTGTTCGCTGATTTCGAAGTAAATGCCAAAAATACAATCCGACAATTACACCAAAAACAAGTTGAACAAGTAAAAATATATTTGTCCAGCTCATCATTTATTTCCTCCCGCAATGTTTTATCTCTTAGTATTTCCGCGGAGGAACATAGCTAAACATAAAGAAAAACAGCAATTATAAAAATTGCTGTTTCTCCTTCGCATTATGCAGATGTTTTTGTATCAAGTACAGTACCGTCTTGTAACACCAATTTTGGTGCTGCATTATCAGCTACTGTTTCTTTTGTAAGAATACACTTCTCGATATCTTTGCGAGATGGTAGCTCGAACATTACCTCAAGCATTAAGCCTTCAATAATAGAACGAAGTCCACGAGCACCTGTTTTACGTTCAATTGCTTTTTTCGCAATCTCAATTAGTGCGCCTTCTTCAAACTCTAACTCAACATCGTCAAGCTCCAATAGTTTTTGGAATTGCTTAACAAGTGCATTTTTCGGTTTCGTTAAAATATCAACAAGAGCATCTTCATCAAGCGGCTCTAGGTTCGCAATAACTGGAAGACGACCGATAAACTCTGGAATTAAACCAAATCTTAAAAGATCCTCTGGTAATACGTGAGATAAAACATGCTTCTCATTTACATCAGCATTTTTCTTCTCAGAACCAAATCCAATTACTTTTTCACCAAGACGACGTTTAATAATTGGCTCGATGCCATCAAACGCTCCACCACAGATGAATAAGATATTCGTTGTATCAATTTGAATAAACTCTTGATGCGGATGCTTACGGCCACCTTGAGGTGGAACGCTTGCTACAGTACCTTCTAAAATTTTCAGAAGTGCCTGCTGCACACCTTCACCAGATACATCACGTGTAATTGATGGATTTTCGGACTTACGTGCCACTTTATCAATCTCATCAATATAAATGATTCCTTTTTCCGCTTTCTCTACATCATAATCAGCTGCTTGGATTAATTTAAGTAAGATGTTTTCTACATCTTCCCCAACGTACCCAGCTTCAGTTAAAGATGTTGCGTCCGCGATTGCAAATGGAACATTTAAAATACGCGCTAACGTTTGTGCCAGTAATGTTTTACCACTACCTGTTGGCCCGATAAGTGCGATATTACTCTTCGCTAATTCTACATCATCAATTTTGCTGTTAGAATTAATGCGTTTGTAATGGTTATATACCGCTACCGCTAGTGCTTTTTTCGCGTTATCTTGTCCGATGACATACTCATCTAAAATTTCACGAATTTCTACCGGTTTCGGTACATCTTTGAATTCTACTTCTTCATCTTTCGCAAGCTCCTCTTGTACAATTTCAGTACAAAGTTCGATACACTCGTCACAAATGTAAACACCTGGACCTGCAACTAACTTTCGGACTTGCGTTTGTGTTTTACCACAGAAAGAACATTTTAATTGCCCTTTTTCATCATTAAATTTAAACATATTTTCACACCCCTTACAAAGTGCTAACCTCTTGCCTTCGTATGTACACGATAAATGTATCGTATGTAAATACATATTATGTCACTACGTGGCGAGAAATACAAATAATATGACTAGTTATGTACAAATAAAAAGTTTTTAAAACTTTTGAAATATGTATATTCGACTTATTAAGGAAGTTTTCCTTCTTCATCGAAAAGTTTTATAAATATATTTCTATATTTATAAAACAAGGCACGATTAAAATCGCGCCTTGTTATTTTATTATGCAGCGTTTTCTACTAAGAAGTCTACAGCTTTACGAACTTTAAGATCTTCAGCTAAAGCGTCTACGCTTCCAAGAGCTTGCTTGATAGCGTCTACTGGCATACCGTACATTTCAGCCATTTTTTCAACTTCTGCAGTTACTTCTTCTTCAGTAACTTCGATGTTTTCAGCTTCAATGATAGCTTCAAGAACAAGGTTGATTCTTACGCGTTTTTGAGCGTCTTCTTTCATTTGCTCTTTTAACTTGTCAGCATCAGTACCTGTGAATTGGTAGTAAAGCTCAAGGTTCATACCTTGTTGGCTTAAACGTTGCTCGAATTCACGAACCATACGATCTAACTCAGTGTCGATCATAGCTTCTGGAATGTCGATTTCAGCGTTAGCAGCAGCTAATTCTACTACTTCGTCACGTACTTTGTGCTCAGCTTCATGCTTTTTGCCTTCTTCTAAGTTTGTGCGAAGTTTTGCTTTTAATTCATCAAGAGTTGCAACCGCTTCGTCAGCTTCTTTAGCGAACTCGTCGTTTAACTCAGGAAGTTCTTTTGTTTTGATTTCGTGAACTGTTACTTTGAATGTTGCTGGTTTGCCAGCTAATTCAGCAGCATGGTACTCTTCTGGGAATGATACTTCAACGTCTTTAGACTCACCAGATTTAAGACCAATTAATTGCTCTTCGAAACCTGGGATGAATGTACCAGAACCGATTGCTAGAGAGTAGTTTTCGCCTTTTCCGCCTTCAAATGCTTCGCCATCAACGAAACCTTCGAAGTCGATTACAGCTGTATCACCGTTTTCAACAGTTCCTTCTTCTTTAACAACTAGCTCAGCTTGACGCTCTTGTAAAGATTTTAATTCGTTCTCTACATCTTCGTCAGTTACAGTTGTTTCAACTTTTTCTACTGCTAAACCTTTGTACTCACCTAATTTAACTTCAGGTTTCACTGTAACTTTTGCAGTGAAGATAAGGTTAGCATTTTTTTCGAACTTCTCAATGTCGATTTCAGGATGAGCAACTGGGAAGATACCAGCTTCATCGATTGCTTCACCGTATGCTTTTGGTAAGATGATATCTAAAGCATCTTGGTATAAAGATTCAACACCAAAGCGTTGTTCGAATAACGGACGAGGCATTTTTCCTTTACGGAAACCTGGTACGTTGATTGTTTTTACTACTTTTTTGAACGCAGCGTCGATAGAGTTGTTTACTTCTTTAGCATCAACTTCGATTGTTAAAACGCCTACGTTACCTTCTAATTTTTCCCATTTTGCAGCCATTTATTCTTTCCCTCCAACTATAATAATGTATGCACATACCTCTATAGATTAAGATCTTCATTATCTCTTTTTTGAAATAACAAAAGTACAAATAATCCTCTAGCAAAAGCTTTCAGATATAATGTTCCAATCTACTAATTGCCTAAAAGACAACTACGGTATATTTTGTTCGAGAATAATATGAAACATATTAAGTAAGAGAATTACACTTCTCTTCTCTTACAAACAGGCAGATTTCTGCCTTTTGCAACCCTTACATTATAACATAGAATATGCTCGTTTCAAGAACCGAACGATTCTTTTTCATAATTATACGGGCAAATATCCTTCTCTTTCAACACGTAATAACCATTGATAGGCAATATGAAACTCTTCTAATTCAATATTATACGCTGTCATAAGCTCTTCTTCATCAATAGTCAACCCGAAACGCTTTCTACCAATTCTCTCTAAAACAGCAGCCCAAATCTCCACTTTATCCATTAATAGAGCGAATGGGAAAATGCTAATTTGTAATTCTTTCCAATATGTAACCATCGCATCAAATATATCAGGATAATTTTGCTCTAATCGACTTGATAATCTATGTATAATGTTATCGGATTGCTCCTCATTATGACCTGTAAATGCCGGAATTACCTTGATCGTATTCCCAAACTTTTCTACCTCTATCTCTTCTTCTATTTGATTTTCTATCATTTTATATAAAATAGAAGTTTTCAAATAAGGGTGCTGTTTTTCGTCTATTAAAAATTTCTTTAAAATAGGTAATGCAAGATCCAAGTCTTTTAACGAAAGTTGCTGAATCGCCCTTAGCTTTTGCCCAAAGTTTTCTCCAAATATTTCATTAGTAAATTCATCTAACTCAAAATTCGAATCAACTCGTGATGTATCTACTTCATTTAACATACCTTCTGCAAATAAAGCGAGCTGTGCTAATTTTTCCTTTTGCTCAGGCATTATATCTTTCGTTTGCAAAACTTTTTCAACAGTTTCAATAACGCCTTCATAATCATTTGTTTGAACTAAAATTGTCACATACGTTTCAAGAATATCACCAAATAAGACCGCTCCTGCTTCCAGTAACTGTTCACATTTCTCTTTCGCTTCTTCCATATGTTTTAATTCTAACAAGCAAATAACCGAAGCTAGTTCCGTTTGTTCCGTTTCTGCATTATACTGACGTAATATTTCAAAGCAGCGCAATGCATCTTCGAATTTCCGCTCTTTCAGCGCTAAAAAACCTTCATCAATATAGCGCTCTGATAGTTGCGGAAACAATACGACCGTATTTTCTTTTTTATCCATACGTCCGCCTCTTTTTCTAGATTTTAATTATCTTTAAAGTAAATATATCAAATGAGTAATGAGAACACAACATCCCGAAACCCTTTGTTTGAAATATAGAAATATTTAATTTTTACATTTCAATACAAGTGAATTCCTACTCAAAATTAAAAATATGCAAATAAAAACCCTCAGCAATTCAAGCAGAGGATTCATCATTAATGGAAAGCTTTTATAATAGTGGGGTATATAACAAGGGTAATAATTTGGAGAACAATAATTGCCATAACAATCATGCTAAAGTAGAAGATTGGTTTACTTCGCTTCATTAAAAACATAATGATGAGCATTGTACAAGCAAACAAACTTAAGAAGAACAAACTCGTTGTCGAACTAAGTATACCACTTGGGACAAAGAACAATAACACAACACTACAAGTACCTATAATTCCAAATAACCATTCCATTCATTCACTCATTCCCTTTCCCTCTCATGGTAGTTTCCTCTACGCGATTAAATGTTTTACAACATCAACTACATACGTTAATTTCTCATACGCTACAAATCCAAAAGCAACTGTTAAACCCGTTACGATTAATCCCTTCATTATTTCTTCCTCCTCGTTTTATCGTTGTTACCTTCATTATAGAGGATTAACAATTTGTTACCATCGAACTACCTTACAGTTACCTTACAGAATTGTAAGATTTCAAAAGAGGATAGAAAAACACCTCACATAACTTGAAGTGTTTTTACGGAATTTCTCTATAATCACTTGCAAAATTAACTTTTTTCTCTTGTTTATTTTTCGCAGAATCCACTCTTAAACTAATAGATTTACTAAATAATTTGGGATTGAAATAATCATTCGTTACTTTTCTTGACTTACCTTTAAATATTTCCAATTATAAGAAAACACTTTATTAAAATCGTGTTAATATATTTTTATACAATTAAGAATTTGATTTACAAGGGGGATTATATATGTTCAAAAAAGTAGCTGCTGATGTTTTAGGGTTAAGTGATGTAGGGTCTGTCATTACACCGAAAGATTATGATAAGGTCGATGCTGATGATTACGTAATGCATGAAGATGGAGAGAAAATTTATTTTCTAATTAAATCGAAATCAGATGAATATTGCTTCACAAACAAAGGATTACTTCACCTAGACGGGACAAGTGCGACAAGTAAAAAACGTACACTACGCCGCTTTAGCTATAGTAAATATCAAATTAAAAATGTAGCACTTGAAACTGCGGGAACAATTGATTTAGATGTAGAAATTAAATTTCAAATGGGAGATGAGCATTACTCAATTGATGTTCATAAAAAACATATTGAAGAATTAAAAGATTTATACAAGGCTTTACTTAAAATCGAAGAAATTTCATACGACAACGACATTACATTGCAGTATGCACATAAAAGTTTAGATATGGCATCTAATGCTTTCAGCCGTATTTCAAATGCACAAGTAAATTTAGCAGAGCAGTTTAAAGAAATGAACGAGATTGCCTTTAACTGGCTTGTTGATACGAAGAAACAATATAATGTGAAAGATTATGGTTTTGTATTTGAGAAATTTATTAATAACTAATTTAAAATAAACAAAAAACCTTGTTATCAAAAAATAACAAGGTTTTTTAGCGTCCCAGGAGGGGTTCGAACGCTCAGTCCGCTCATTTCCGTACTATTTTATATATTTTGATCGCAGTCTTAATATATCTTCTCCTTCGCGAATGCCTGCTGATCCCTTCCTCACATTTTTTACGACAGTCCAGTTCGGGTTAGTTTCATCACCGATGTTCTGTACTGTAAAGTTGCCATCACCATATTTCCGTTGACCTTCTGCCAATTTCTCTGTTAAATCATTCTCATTTGATCTCGCCATCTTTGCGCCATCTCCCTTTTTATACGACCTTCTTAAACCATCTAACCAATCACAGGTCTAGTCAATTGGAGATTCTCGTTTTCCGCTTCTATTCATTGTAACACACTGACAGGGATAAGTTTCGATAACGACTGCTCAATCGTACTAGAATGGTAAAAAGTTATAACATTCTAAGTGAAAATTAGGAGAATACGATGTACGACGTGTTATAGAAGGTGTTGATCCCGATACTGGCGAAAAACTTTCATGGTGGGAACGCACCGGTGCTGGTGTCATGGTTTTTGCGGGAAAAAGTTTTATAATATTGCAAGTGAACAGTTAGGAGAATCTGGATATGGATTTGAGTTCCATCATAAACCTATTGATTCTTGAAATTAAATACGAGGAATAGGGTGCATAAATGGCGCTCTTTTCTTCATGCACTTTAATCCGTTACACATAATAATTACCATATATTACGTTATTTTTTTACACCTTTTGCACATACATCAATTTGTAGACAAACAAAAAACCTTGTTATCAAAAGATAACAAGGTTTTCTTAGCGTCCCAGGAGAGATTCGAACTCCCGACCGACGGCTTAGCTTACCACCATAGCTTTCGCTACCAGCAATTACTGTTTGTAGTCTGGACTATATCTTCACCATTTCAGGTGCGACACGTGTAGTCTCTACGGAACCTCACGATGATTTTCATCATACTTCAGAGTCTTTACCATTAAGTTTCACTTAATCATTCAAAACTCCTTAATCTTTTTCAAGATCGTAAGTTTCCTCGGTATTACCATCAGCCGAACTGTTAAGGCTTCACCGATATAGTGTCGTCCACTTTATAGGTTCTTGTTTCCCTATAAAGGCTCCTATTTTTCTTGAAGGCCGTTGCTCTATCCTGCTGAGCTACTGGGACATGGAGCGGGTGAAGAGAATCGAACTCTCGACCAGAGCTTGGAAGGCTCTTGTTTTACCACTAAACTACACCCGCATATGTTATTTTATTTTCATTCGTTAGCGCCGTTGCCCTATCGACAATATTTATTATATGTATAACCATACATAAAGTCAACACCTTTTTTAAAAGAGGATAATTTTTCTTATCCTCTTTTAAAAACTGCTTGTTCAACTAGCTGTCCGTCTAGTGTTTCAAAACGAACTTCCATTTGATTTTCATCCATTTCTAATAAAGCAAATGTTTTTTCTACACGCTGACGCGGTAATAAAATACTGCCTGGATTAATAAATAAAACGCCGTCGATTAATTCCGCACCTAATACGTGAGAGTGTCCGAAGCATGCAACTTGCGCTCCTACCTCTTCAGCACGGTACGCTAATGTTTGTAACGTCATTTTCACGTTATGACGATGTCCATGCACAACTACGAAACGAACACCATCTACATCAGTTACAATTTCATCTTGAAAGTTAGCATAATCACAATTCCCTTTTACAACATGGAAACTTTGCAACTCTTCATGAGCAGGCGTTAGCTCTGAATCACCGCAATGAATCATGATATCTACTTTCCCTTCATACTTCTCTTTTAACTGCTGTAATTCCTTCACAGAGCTATGACTATCGCTTACGATTAAAGCTTTCATCAATCTCTCTCCCTTATTCTCCTAAAAACCATTCAGGGATTTTTTCTTCTAGCTTACGTAGAGCACGTCCACGGTGACTAATAGCATTTTTCTCATCTGAACTTAGTTCGGCCATCGCTTTTTTATATTCTTCCACATAAAAAATCGGATCATATCCGAAGCCGTTTTCCCCGCGGCGTTGTTCTAAAATAAACCCTTCGCACGTCCCATTTACAATGACAGGCTTTTTATCCCCTTCAGGGAAAGCCACTGCTAATGCACAGTAGAAACGAGCTTTACGCTTTTCAAACGCTACGTCATTTAATTCTTGTAAAACTTTATCAATATTTGCTTGATCATCTTTCGGCTCTCCAGCAAAACGTGCTGAATACACACCTGGTTTCCCGTTTAAAGCATCTACAATAAGACCTGAATCATCCGCAATTACAATTGCATTCAATTGTCTACTCAAACTGTCCGCTTTTAAGATTGCATTTTCTTCAAATGTTTCACCAGTTTCTTCGACTTCTTCAATATGAGGAAAATCGTGTAATGATTTCACTTCTAAATCAAATCGCTCAAATAACTCAGCAAATTCACGTACTTTCCCCATATTTTTTGTCGCTACAACAACTTGTTTCATTTTTTCCACCTCTACTCTATATGAGATACGATGTCACCTAACGCTTCTTTTTGCATATCAATCAGTTGGAAAATGCCTTGTTCTGCAGCATCAAGTAATTCATTTAACTGCGCTCTACTAAACGTCGCTTCTTCTCCAGTTCCTTGCACTTCAACGAACTGACCTTTTCCAGTCATAATTACGTTCATATCAACGTCTGCTTTAGAATCTTCTGCATAGTTTAAATCTAAAACAACACCTTGTTCTTCAACAATTCCTACTGACGTTGCTGCTAAATAATCTTTTACTGGAATTTTAGATACTTTTTCTGCTTGTAATAATTTCTCAAACGCTAATACCATTGCTACATATGCACCTGTAATAGAAGCTGTTCTCGTTCCACCATCCGCTTGAATAACATCACAATCAATCCAAACCGTTCTCTCACCAAGCGCTTCTAAGTCAACTACCGCACGTAATGCTCGTCCAATTAAGCGCTGGATTTCCATTGTACGTCCTGTTACTTTCCCTTTACTTGACTCCCTAATTGTACGTTGTTCTGTCGCACGTGGAATCATCGCATATTCAGCTGTTACCCAGCCCTTACCTTCTCCACGCATAAAAGGCGGGACACGCTCTTCAATTGTCGCTGAGCAAATTACCTTAGTATCCCCAACCTCAATTAACACTGATCCTTCTGGATGTTTTAAATAATTCGTATGAATATGTATATGGCGTAATTCTGTTTTTTCTCTACCATCTACTCGCATAACAATAACCTCCTCATAACTACTTGTTAGTATAGCCAAATTTAAATGTATGATATGTATACAATAAAAGAAGGGGAACCCAAAAAGCAATTCCCCTTTCTTACTTAAGTATATCAAATTATTGGCGATTAAAAACTACCTGTATTCACGTTTTCTGGACGATCTACAGGTTTTATTAACTTTCCGCCCTTTTCATCTATAAGATTCGCTTTACCATTTACTTCAATAGAAACGCTTTTCACGCCTTTCTTTTCTGTTAAAGATAAAACTAATGACTTCAATACGTAATTTGAAATCATATTTTTATCTGGGTTTATAAATATATTTTCATTAAAGTTTAATGTAAGATTTCCGTCTTGTAATTTCGGATTCGTAATCAGCTTAACTCCTGGATTAAAATCATTTAGGAGTGATTGATGAATCGGTCCTTTTACAAGTTCATCTACAATTGCTGCATAATCATTTTCTTTTCCTTCTACAACGCGGCGTGTTACTGGTACGTAGTATTGCTGTTTATTATTATTTTGTGCCATAAAATAAAGTGTTACTGGTTTTGTATTTGTTACATCCGCTACTTGCTCATCATCGAAGTTAATACCGTTCGCACGGCTCACCCCTTCACCAAGCGGTGTACCACCAACAGGCATCTTCGCTAATTTTTCACCATTTATTTGGAACTGCACTTGTTTTATTTCTTTAAATTGCGTCAACGTCCATGCAATAGATTCAACGATTTGACGTTCTTCCTCTTTCGCATAGTTTTTCATTTCTTTAGAAAAATCAATGACTGCCGTCCCATCTTTTTTCAAGTTAAGGGTCATCGATGTATTCGCCGGAATGACTGCACGGAACCCATTCGGTAATAAATTGGTTACCGGCCCATCTTTCACAAGGTACTCTAACGTTTGCTGAATAACCTCATTTGCTTTCGGAGTAGGTATAGCTAACGTCTGCGGTACAACATAGCCATTTTTATCAACAAGGTATAATTCTCTATTCACCGTTTGTCCTTGCTTATCTTTTTTAGATACTTCTTTCTTTCCACCCTCTGTATACGTAACTTGTTTTGGTGGATCAATTTGTTCCGTTGCTTTCTCTTGATTTATAAAGCCACACCCTGTTAGTAAAACAGCGCTCACAGTAGCACCAATAACCCATTTAAAAGTGGATTTAGGCATGCCATTCCCCCCTAAAATCTAAGTTTGTACTATTATGTATACGAGCTGTTTCATGTTTTAGAACAAGCTGTGCTCCCTATAAACAAAAAAACTCCTGATTTCTCAGGAGTTCACTTATATGCATTCTATTATTATTCTTTTTCTAAATAAATATGTTTCACATTTTCAATCGGTTGACCGAACCATTTTGATGCAATTTCTTTAAATAGACCTATTTTCCCTGTTGTTAAGAAGAGATGATCACTTTGTTCCTCTCCCTCATTCAACATTTTACTATGGTATAAAATAGTACTTACTTCACGCGCCGTTTCATCACCAGAACTAATGAGTTGCACTTTATCTCCCATTACTTGTTTAATAACAGGACCTAAAATTGGATAATGTGTACAGCCTAAAATAAGCGTATCAATATCAGTGTTTTTCAGCGGTTGCAACGTTTCTCTTACAACTTCATACGCCATTTCACTTTCGAAATTACCGCTCTCTACAAGCTCAACAAAAGGTGGACACGCTAAACTTTCTACCATAACACGATTATTAATAGACTTTAACGCTTCTTCGTATGCACCACTTTTCACCGTTCCAATCGTTCCAATAATCCCAACATGATACGTGTTTGTCATTTTTAAAGCTGTACGTGATCCTGGGTGAATAACTCCTACCACTGGAATTGGTAATTGTTTCTGCATCTCTTCTAATACAACTGCAGTTGCTGTATTGCATGCAATAACTAACATTTTGATATTTAAATCTAGTAAATGCTCCGTCATTTCCCACGTGAATTGGCGCACTTCTTCTCGAGAACGTGGACCATAAGGGCAACGTGCTGTATCCCCTAAATATATAATGCGCTCTTTCGGCAACTGACGAATTAATTCCTTCGCTACTGTTAAGCCGCCAACTCCTGAATCGATAACACCGATTGCTCTATTCAACTTCATCACCCGTTTTCTCATTCATCATCTTATTTTATCATTATATTTTACACACTTTAAGTTCGCGCACTTAAACTGCTTCTGTATGAAAATTTTCATTTGTACCTGTATAGACTAGGACCTTTTTTATTTTGCTCCTTTTTTTCATAATTTGCAAGACAGAAAAATAACCGACCTTCTATATGAAAGTCGGTTTCTTCTATAATAAAGTACATCTTTAATGCTCCATCTTTTTTTGGAAAGAAGACATTCCTATTAATAAGAAGAAATGAGCAGAAATTAACATGACGATTAAAATAAAATTGAAACGATAACTATTTGTAGATTCCATAATTTTGCTCGCAACAGCTGGTCCAAATGCCATGCCGAAAAAGTTAATTAAATTATATAAACCAAGACCGACTCCAACTTTAGCTACATGTAATGTTTTCGGTATAAATGTGTTCAATGATACTTGAATGGCAGAATAACTCATAAACGTTAAAATAATCGCCAATACAATAACGACTATACTTCCATTCGGAATAAACCCTAAAATTAAAAAGCCAACAATCATAATGACAGACGCTACATAAATCATATTCACATTTCCAAACGAAGGGACAATCTTTCCAGTAATAAAACTAGACACAATACCAAAGAGTGATGCAACAAATAATACAATTCCGATAATAAACGGCGACAATCCGTGTACTCTTCCTAACAGTAATGGCAATAATAATAAATTAGCACATAACGCCACATTAATTATAAATCCGACTGTTATTAAACGAAGAAATGCTTTGTTCGAAAATAACTCAATATCGATAAATGGGTGCTCCGCTTTCTTCATACGAACCGTGAATAAAAATAAGGAAATTATCGATAACACAAATAGCCAACTATTCATATTAACACCTACCAAAACAGTCGTAATAAATACAAATAGTAACGCCGCTCCAATGTAATCAAAATAAAACACTTCATCCGTATGCCGTGCTTCTTCTGGCATAAATTTTATAAGCAAGAAAATCCCCAATACTGAGATAATCATAAATAAAAATAAAAATGGCCACCCTAGTGTATTTGTAATAGCCCCGCCAACTAAAGGACCAATACCAACCGCTAACGCAATAGAAGAACTAATCATCGCTAAAGCACCAGGCTTCTTAGCAGGAGCAACTAATTTTGCTACCGCAATCATACTAAGCGCAATAAACGCCGCGCCCCCACTCGCCTGCACTAATCTTGCAAAAATGACAATCGCATATGATTGATTTACAAATCCAATAATAGAACCCGCTACAAATATGATGATTGAAATAATTAATAGTTTTTTCACACTATAACGATCAGCCAGTTTCCCATATATCATCGAACCAATACCGACAACTAGGGAGTAACCTACTACAACCCAACTTACTTTCGATTGACTAATGGATAAATCATGAGCCATATCCTCTAACGCAACATTAAATAAAACCGCATTCATCGGTCCTAATAAAACGATAAAACATAATGTGAAAACAAACCATTTTGAATGGTTACTTATATCTTTCCCCATGTGTAACACCTCTCCTGATTGTAGTAACTGTAAATGAAAATAAAGTTGTTTAGCGCTTCTATCGCTGCTAAACAACTTCATCAAATGTATACATTTATCGCGCGACAAATTGAATTCGAAACGAAACATGTACGTTGTTCGATATTCATGGAACTATCATAGTTTCAGCATTACAGTTTGTCAACGAAAAATATACAAACTGAACTAATTTAGTGTTTTTAGTTTACTTTGTTTAAAAATTGTTATACACTAATTTCGAATCCGATATAAGGAGGGCTGACATGGTTATTCAAATTTGCAATTTCTAACTTAATAAAATAATAAACTTTTATATAGAAGAAACATTACAGGAGGATTATGATGAAGAAAAAAATGTTAGTTGTATTAACGAGCGTTGAAAAATATCCAAATTTAAATCGAGCTACTGGCCTTTGGCTTGGTGAAGCTGTTCATTTCGTTAAAAAAGTTGAAGAAGCTGGTTACGAAGTAGATTATGTTAGCCCACAAGGTGGTTATACACCGATTGATCCGCATAGTTTAGCAATGGCGGAGAGCATCGATTGGGAATGGTATCAAAAGAAAGAATTTATGAATCGCCTCGGTTCTACAATGAAACCGAGTGAAGTGAATCCAGAAGACTATGCTGTTATTTATTACGCAGGTGGTCACGGTGTGATTTGGGACTTCCCTGAAAATAAAGAACTCCAAATGATTAGCCGTAGCATTTATGAAAATGGCGGAATTGTTTCCTCTGTTTGTCACGGAGCTGCTGGTTTATTTCATATTACATTAAGTAATGGGGAACGTTTAATTAGCGGTAAAAAAGTAACAGGATTCTCAAATGAAGAGGAAAAACTAGCTGAATTAGATCAATTCGTTCCATTTTTAACAGAAGATGAACTTATTAAAAATGGAGGACTTTACGAAAAAGCTGCGCAGCCTTGGGAAGCTTACGCTGTAGAAGATAATCGCGTTATAACTGGCCAAAACCCAGCTTCAGGTGGTCCAGTAGCTGAATTAGTATTACAACACTTAAAAAAGAACATGTAATAAAAAAAGCAGATTTTCCATTCATATAGGAAAATCTGCTTTTTTACGAAATCATTTGCAAAATAGCCATAACTTCTTTTTCAATTTCAGAATCATCAATCGCTTCTATATACTCCGGTTTAAACAGTTGATACTTCTTTAGTTGATAAAAATCAAGTATCGCTTTCTTTAACGTAATATCGTACTGAATACAAAAAGAATGATCTATTATACGTCTTAACATCACATCATCTTGCACCATAAATAATTGTGCGTTCATCTTATTAAAGTAACCTTGTTCCATACCAGCTTCAAAAAACATTTGCAAATTATGATTACGATTTTGTTGTGCAGCGACTAACTGATCAGATAAGTGCGGATATGCCTCTTTCAAATCTTGTAAAAAGACATCTGAAATATACGTCACACATTTTAAAGAGTGAATAAACGTCTTTTGGAAACGTTCTGCAAAAGACATACTTTCATCTTGATTATCCGCATCTCCTTCAAGAAGATAGTTCATAAAATCTTCTACCACAGCTTCAATAATCTCATCTTTTGAAGAAAAGCGTTTATATAAAGTAGCTTTACTAATATCCATATATTTCGCAATTTCATCTATTTTCAATTGGCTAAAACTCGTTTTTCTAATAACGGGCTTTATTTTATTAATATAAGTATTTGCGCACGCAACTTTTCTCATTAAAGGAGCCTCCCCTTTTGTCCATACAAAATAGTATAGCAAATTCACGATTAATTATAAATGAAGTCACTATACTCAATATATCTTTTTAGTTTAAAGATCATTTACACTACAGAAAAAATGCCCGCTACCTCGATGAGTAGCGAGCACTTTTTCTATAATTTATTTACAGCTCTTCTTATAGCTTTCCCTATTTCCATACTAGACTGCGGGTTTTGCCCTGTAATTAAACGCCCATCTACTACGACGTGCGGCGTAAAATTTGGAGCAACATAAAACAAAGCCCCTTCTTCTTTCAATTTATTTTCTAACAAAAACGGCACTCGCTTTTCTAAATGTACAGCTTTTTCCTCATCATTTGTATAACCTGTTATATGCTTACCCGCACTAAAAAACGAGCCGTCCTTATTTTTCACACCGACTAAAGAACTTACTCCGTGACAAACAGCCGCTACAATTCGGTTGTTGTTGTACATATTCACAATTAAATTTGCAACATATGGATTACCTGGAAAATCTACAATTGCCCCGTGCCCACCACCAAATAAAACCGCATCATAATCCGAAAAATGAACCTTTGAGATCAGCTTCGTATTTTGCAATAAAGAAGCGACATGCTTAAATTCACGAGGTATCCCGTTCGGAATAGACACTCTATCAATAGGTACTTTACCGCCCTTTATCGACACAATATCAACATCGAACTTAGCCTTTTTAAATACATGATACGGAGCTGCAAGCTCTTCCAGCCACAAACCAGTCGGGTGTCCATTCATATCATGAGCGCTTGTTGAAACTAACAATATCCTTTTCAACATATCCCCCTCCTTACTACCTATTTATGTATGGAGTGTTCTTATCATTCATATAGCAAGCGAAAAAACGATAACAATAAGCTGACCTTTTGTAAAAAGTGAGCTTATTGTTATCGTTTGAATTCTTTCATACAAAGATGTTCACAACTGTATAGCTTTTATCTCCAACGCCACGCAATTGTTGTATCCTCCATATGAATAGCAGGTATATCAATCCCTAAATGCCGCTGAGCATCCTCATCAAAAATAGACCAATTTTCTTCATATAAAAATTCAGGGTCTATGCTTTCAAAATCAAATGCACTATCTTCGTCTACCATCTCACGAAAATATTTTTGGAACGGTTTACTATTATCGTATAGACGAATTGTTCCATACATCCATGGCATATCTCCAAAAACATCTTTAATTTCACCTATCTCCATATCTTTAAAATACAACTTCATATTTGCACCTTCTTATCCATGAATGACAAGGACACCTCATCATATTTTAAAATAGTTATTTTTAACATATCTTCCCCCTCACAGTCTGAGATACCTTTTTTAAGTTCAAAATATAAACAGAAAAATAGCCGACTCTCTTATAAAAGTCGGCTTTCTTTTTATAACTCGAGCTCTCCCATGCGAAGAAGCTCAACAACTGCTTGTGAACGTCCTTTAACCCCTAGCTTTTGCATTGCGTTTGAGATGTGGTTACGAACTGTCTTTTCACTGATAAAAAGTTCACCTGCAATTTCCTTCGTTGTTTTATCTTGAACCAGTAATTCAAATACTTCTCTCTCTCTCTTTGTGAGTAAAGGTTTAGATTGATACGCTTTTTCCTTCAACTGGTATAACCCTCCTTGCTTAAGCCAGAGCTGTGTATGTGTAAGTTGGGTGTTTATTTAGTCAAGATATTGTATGAACGAAATGTGCGGGTGGTGAATGAAAATGGGCTTTATTTCACATGTTATTTTAGACTTTTATACAGTGCGTTCACTCTTTATATCCACTTACTTTTCGGTACGCCATATTTGTTCTAGTAATATGCTGACAACTGTACCTACGAACAAACCATTTCCAAATATATATTGTATGACAGACGGCAAGGACTGGAGCGCTCCAGACGGTAAAAACATAACGCCGCTACCAAATAATACTGCAACGCCTAAAATTGTTACATTCCTTTCATTAAGCTCCACTTGTTTTATATTATTTAACCCAATTCCAATTAACTGTACGAAAGAAGCCATTAAAACCGCAGATGCGACAGCGGATGGTAAAGATGCTAAATAACGAATAATACTTGGAAACAGCGACATTACGACTAGTAACATACATGCTAGTAAGAACGAACGTATATATTTTTGTTTCGTTAAACGTATAAATCCTGCCGTTGCTGGTAACGGCACGACACCTACAGTTGAAAATACGGAAGAAATGATGTGTGAAATGCCTCCAACCCACGTTCCATCCTTCAACTGTTTCTGTTCAATAGTCGCTTTTTGAATGGTAGCTTGATTAATCGCTATAATAGCTGCCACTGTATTTGAAACTAAAATACATACCATAACGAAACTTGATACTGCCATACCTGTATTCCATTTTGGAAGTCCCCAAGCAAATATTTGCGGAAGTTGCACAAAATGAGTTACTTGAGATGGAATCGTCACTTTTCCTGCAATGAGAAAAAGAATCCACCCACTAATTAATCCTATTAAAACTGCATAACTTTTGACAAAACCTTTTCCAAAATTAGATAGTATAACAACGAACAAAAATATACTAAACGCGATTATCGCTGTAAATGCATCAATTTGAGAAACAGTAGCAGTAATCCCTAGCATTCCTTTTAGGAATACACCGCTTAATTGTAAACATAATAAAAGTAAAAACGTCCCTGTCACAAGTGGCGTAAATAAAAATAAAATACGTCCGATGAAACCAGTTACTCCTAGTCCTATTAAAATAACACCTGAGATTATCATTCCTAATTCTAAAATTTGCAATGTACTATGTAATTGATCTTGTCCGGCCGTTGCGTAAGCAAGTACAGTAAATACTCCAACCCATGATCCAGCTGGTCCATCTGCAATTGGTAGTCTATGTCCAAGCCATCCTTGTAAAAAAGAAGATATACCAACTACAAAAAATGTACGCTGCATTAAATAAAATATTTCTTCCGTCGTAAGATGAAATAATCCGCCAACGACAATTGGTAATGCGATTGAATTCGCTAATAAAAATATAAACCATTGCAAAGTTCCCATAATATGATTTTCGTTATGTTGATTGTCCAAATTTTTCATCCCTTCTAGCTTCCTTATAAAAAACATATTGTAAGCATAAAAAAGAAGGGTTCTACACTCACAATTAGAACCCTCCCAAAACATTTAAACGATTCCTTTACACAAGATTATTTAATTCCACCTCATTTAAACCCCCAACAACAATATTCCCTTTATGCACGACTAAACGCTTCTCTGTTTGACGCGCTACCGCTTCAGCAGTACATGTTGCATTTGTCAAAACAAAACTCGCTTCATCTCCTACATTCGGCCATGCTCGCTTCCCATCATCGTTTAACGTTTCTTTTCCTCCCGTAATAAAGCGAAGTGCTTTTCCTAACGATCTTTCATCACTCCATCCGAAACGTTCCGCTAACCGATTTGCCTTTTGCAGCATATCACCTGTTCCAAACGGTGACCAATGATCAGTAATACTATCATTTCCTAACGAAACTTTCACACCTTTTTTATCTAATAACGGAATTGGAATTACTTGTTTCCCAATTGGCACCGTTGAAGTAATATCAATGTTTAAAGCAGCTAGTCTTTCCGCCACTTCTTCAGCTTCTTTATCTGTAACACCACCAAGTCCAAGCGCATGACTAATCGTTACGCGACCTTGCCATCCCGCTTCTTCTGTTACACTTGCCAATCTCTTCATCGTAAACGTCCCAAGATTATTCGCATCATGCAGATGAATATCAACGTCCGCATTAAATTCTACTGCGATATCCATAATGGTATGTAATGATTTTTCAATATCATTATCCACTGTAGCTGGATCCACTCCACCGACTAGTTGCGCACCCATACGCATCGCATCTTTCACAAGTTGCACAGAATTACTGCGCAATAATCCATGTTGCGGAAAAGCAACAATTCTACCAGAAACCTGTTTTTTATATGTTTCCAACGCCGCTAACGTCGCCTCCAAATTACCAAGTCCAATAATCGGATCAACATTACAATGCGTTCTTATATTCGTTGCACCATTTTGAAGCAATAACGCTAGCATATTTTCCGCCCTATCTTGAGCAGTTGCTAATTGCTTCGGCAAAATTTTTTCTTCTTCATGAAAACGTGTAAAAATACTTTCTGCTGGCATGCAAGCTTTCCAAGGACCACTATAATACGTCTTATCAATGTGAATATGCATCTCTTCGAAAGCAGGCAAAATTAATAAACGATTCGCATCAAGAATGAGTACCCCTTCCTCTTGAACAGTCCCTGCTGTGATTTTTTTAATTCGCCCCTCTTCAATAAGTAAACTACATAACTCTGTTTCTGTTTTTGAAATTCTCCCCTCTTCATATGCATACCCCGATTCAAGCGTTACATTAGTCAACCAATATACTGTCATCTCTATTTCCCCACCCTTTATTAAAAGTTACGTCTTACTAGAATTTTAATATCAACTGAAAATTAAGACAATTAATATGACTGTTCCTAAAAAAAATGTCATACAACCTCATAGTCTTCTCATAAATTTCCATATAGAATAGAAGTATATAGTTTGCTATAAAAAGGAGTTGATCGTAATATGTCAAAAAAATTATATAAATCCGAAACTGATAAAATGTTATTTGGTGTATGTGGTGGCTTAGGAGAATATTTTGATATTAGCTCTACTCTTATTCGCATACTTTGGGTTATTGCTATTTTATGTTTTGGGACTGGTTTTTTAGTTTATTTCATTTGTTTATTACTTATGCCGCGTTCGTACTAGTGACATTATGCATATACTTAATGGAAATATAAAAAATCACCTATAGCATTCTATAGGTGATTTTTTTACGAAGAATATTTCATCGTTAAATGTAATACTGCCACTTCATCTTCTTCATTCTTATAACTATGTTTCTTATTCGCTTCAAATTGAATAGAGTCAAACTCATTTAATTCGTATACATCGCTTTCTACTTGAATCGATACTTTCCCTTTCATTACCGTTACAAGCTCAATAGCACCTTCATGATGAGCTTCTGGTTCATATATACTATTCGACCTTAAACAAGCACGGTGCATTTCCATACCCGTTTCTTTCGTATAACGGAACATTGTTTCTAAATGCCATGCTTGTCCTACGTCTACTGCAAATCCTTCTCCGCAGCGCGCAACCGCTACAGGTTCTCCAACAACCATCAATCTCGATAAAGGAATGGATAACCCTTTCGTTATTTTCCAAATGACAGCTAACGTCGGATTCGTTTCGCCTCTTTCAATCTTTCCTAATGTTAATTTACTAACTCCTGTTTTTTGGGCTAATTCTTCTAAACTTAATTTTTGCTCATTTCGAATTTGTCTTAATAACTGACCTACTTGCTGAATGACTTCTTTCGTTTGCATATCTTCATGTTCTTTCATCTATAAAACCACCTTGAAATATAAAATAGTTTACTTTTATCTAGATAAAGTATATTATACTATACATAATTATTAAATTCCGAAAGGAGTGCTATACTTCATGCGCGCAATTTTATTAGGCCTTTTATCATCAGCCTTTTTTTCCGCAACTTTTATTATTAATCGAGCGATGAATGTATCTGGAACGAGCTGGGCTTGGACAGCTTCCTTCCGTTTTTTATTTGCTCTCCCTATTTTATTCCTTATCGTTTTATTTCGCAAAAACTTAAGGGGGTTATGGGAAGAATTAAAGAAACATCCATTGGCTTGGATCGGGTGGGGGTCTGTTGCTGGTATTGGTTTCTATTCTTTATTAAGTTTTGCAGCTGTCTTTTCTCCAGCTTGGCTCGTTGCTGGAACTTGGCAAGTTACTATATTAGCAGGCTTACTACTCTCGCCATTATTTTTCGTTAAAATAGAAACAAAATCAGGTACGAAACTTGTACGCGGCAAAATTCCACTTCGTAGTTTATATGTCGCATTATTTATTTTACTTGGTGTAATTTGTATGCAAGCAACTGCTGCAGGTCACATTACAATAACTCAGTTCATTTCAGGTTTTTTACCTGTCGTGTTAGCAGCTTTCTTATATCCGTTCGGTAACCGAAAAATGATGGAACTTGTTGGCGGGCGTCTCGATACATTCCAACGTGTATTAGGAATGGCAATCGGCAGTCTTCCTATAACCATTTTGCTTGGTATATACGGATTTTCTACTACAGGTATTCCAACATCAAGCCAAATGCTGCAAGGATTTTTGTTAGCATTATGTTCTGGCGTTATAGCGACAATGACATTTTTCTTTGCTACTGACTTAGCAAAAGATAATCTCTCTCTACTTGGAGCTGTTGAAGCAACACAAGCTGGAACGATGGTCTTTACCGTGCTTGGCGAAATTGTTTTCTTGAATGGTTCATTTCCCGGCGGGCTTTCCCTACTTGGAATGATTATTATTATGTTAGGAATGGTTGCAAATAGCATTTTAAACCGTTCTGTTCCAGTCGTTAAACAGAAAAAAACAGCATAAAAAAGAGTATGGTTCTATAACAAAGAACCATACTCTTTTTTTATTGTCCCCCTATTTCGCCTTATCAGAATAGTATTTCATTGGCTGTTTATACTAAAACCTATGTTATAATACGTTTCATGCGCAATAATAGGAGGTAAATTATGTTAAAAAAAGCAATCGCTGAATTTATTGGTACATTTGTACTAGTATTATTCGGAACTGGAGTAGCTGTCATTGGCGGCGGAATTGAAGGAATTGGGACATTAGGAATCGCTATGGCTTTCGGTCTATCTATTGTGGCTATGGCATATAGTATCGGAACAATTTCTGGATGTCACATTAACCCAGCAGTATCAGTAGCTATGTTCATCAATAAAAGAATGAACGCTATGGAACTTTGTTATTATGTATTAGCTCAAATTTTAGGTGGTTTATTAGGAACTGCAACATTGGTAACAATTTTACAATCCGCTAAAACACCTTTAGATAATTTAGGACAAAATGGTTTTGGAACTCTTGGTTTATCTGGAGCATTTCTAGTTGAATTTATTTTAACTTTCGTATTCATTTTAGTAATCGTTGCTGTAACAGGTAAAAAAGGAAGTTCTTCTCTAGCAGGATTAGTAATTGGTTTCACATTAGTTTTAGTCCACTTATTAGGTATTCCGTTAACTGGGACTTCTGTTAACCCAGCTCGTAGTATCGCACCAGCTTTATTCGTTGGCGGAGAAGCACTTTCTCAACTATGGGTATTCATCGTTGCACCAATTCTTGGCGGTATCGTAGCAGCTATCGTAGGCAAATTCATTTTAAATACTGAAAAATAGAATTTTCAATATTTCTAAATAAAAAAGGCGAGCCCTCATTATGAGGATGCTCGCTTTTTTACTCTTTCATTTTAGACTTTAAATTTGTAACTAATTGATCTACTGTTACATTTGCAAGTACATTTTCCATCGCTTCTTGCGCTTGCATTAAAATAATTTCTAATACTGATTGAATATTAGCTCCTACTGGACATTCAATGTTGGGATTTTCATGGAAGGAAAATAGCTGTCCTTCTTCTACAACTTCCACTGCTTTATATACATCAAGTAATGTAATTTCTTCTAAATCACGAGCAAGTGTCGTACCACCTTTACCAGCTTGTACATCAACAAGTCCTGCTCTCTTCAACATTCCTGTAATGCGACGAATCACAACTGGATTTGTATTCACACTACCGGCAATCCATTCAGAGGTACAGCGAGAGTTTCGATCTATCGCAAGTAATGTCAGCATATGAACACCTACTGTAAAACGACTACTAATTCCCATCTGCACACCCTCCTTTTTATTCATTCTATTAAAAGACGACTCTTATTATTATATACTATTTTTAATTTATACATAAAGAAAAAGCATGATTTCAATAGGAAATCATGCTTTTCTCTCATTATTGACGCTTTATAAATTTCGCTAAGTCTTTAAATTTCACTTTGTCTGAGTAATTCATTACACCATTTACGTAAATGCGGCTTGTAACAGCACTTAATATACCGATTGTCGCTAAAAGCCCCGCCAATGTTATCATAATTTCTAACATACCAGTTTCGCCAGCTACAAAGCGTGAGAATGTAACCATCGGGGTAAAGAATGGAACATAAGAACTTATAACAACGATAGTACTATTTGGGTCACCTAATGATTTAAGACTTATAAAGAATGCTGCAATTATTAAAATTGAAATCGGTAGCATTACACCTTGCAAATCCTCAGTCTTAGAAACAACCGCACCAGCAGCTGCATACATCATCGCATACAGGAAATATCCTGTAACAAAATAAATTAAGAACATACCGATTATTTTTGCATCTAACTTTGTAACATCAATTACGCCAAATAATGAACCATTTTCTAAATCTATCCACCCTAGTAAATAAGGAACTAAATAACCACATGCTAATATGATAAGTTGCAATAACGCCGTTGAAACAACCGCTAAAATTTTTGCATACATCATCGTAAGAGGTTTTACTTTCGGAATCATAACTTCCATAACACGAGAAGCTTTTTCAGAAGCAATATTCATCGCAATTGTGCTTCCGAACGCAACAATAAACATATATAAAGCGAATATGAAGAAATATGCGATTCCGGCAGAGGCAGAACGATCTTTTATTGCTTCTTGTTTCACGGAAATGTCCGTTTGTAATTGTTGTGCAATTTCTGGTGAAACATTATGCTTAGCAACAGTTACCGCCATATATTGTCCCTTTAAATAACTACCTATAATTGTAGAAGTTGTTTCACTAGCGAACCCATTAAACATATACGTAATTTCTGGAACTCCATTCTTTTCAGTTACACGAAACAAGCCGTCTAACTCGCCTTCTTCTACTTGTTTATGTAGTTTATTGAAATCTTCTTTTGAACCAATTGTTAATTTAGCTGATGGTAATAACTTAGTTAACTCTTCTTTTTGGATTTTATATGTAGAACTCTCTGACACAACTGCAATTTTATCTTTATCCTTATTTTTATCATTATTTGAAGTAAGATGATTGAACGCAAAAATTCCAAAAACAATTAAAAATAAAATTGCGCTCATAATTAATGATTTTTTAGATAAAAATGCTTCTCTAAAATAAAATGAAAATACGTGAGAAAATTTACGCATCGTTATTTCGCCCTCTCTACAAAGATTTCGTTTAACGTCGGCTCTAACATCTTAAATTGTCGTAAGGTAACACCTTGTTCTTGTAATTGTTGTAAAATGTTTAGAGCTTCTGCATCATCTTGTACTCGCACATAAAGAAGGCCTTGTTGTTTTTCATACGATACATGTAAAGATTCTAATCCCTTCTCATTCTCTTCTGTATCTTCAATCGTTAAATTACGGAAACCATATTGTTTTTTAATATCACTTAATTGGCCTTTTACGACTGCTTCACCTTTTTTCAAAATACATACATGTTGGCAAAAAGCCTCTACTTGTTCCATACGATGACTAGATAAAATAATTGTCTTTCCGCTCTGTACTTGTTCTTCAATAATGCTAGCTAACATTCCAGCATTCACTGGATCCAGTCCGCTAAATGGCTCATCTAAAATGAGAAGTTCTGGATTATGAAGAAGAGCAGCAATTAATTGAATTTTTTGCTGGTTCCCTTTTGAAAGCTCTCCTGCTGTTTTAAATTTATATTCTGGTATTGCTAATCGATCTAACCAGTGATCAATAGCAAGATCTACTTCTTTTTTCGTCATTCCTTCTAATCTACCAAAATATCGCAACTGGTCTATTACTCTACTTTTAGTATATAAACCTCTTTCTTCTGGTAAGTATCCTATCGTTACCCCACTAGTCCCAAATGGTTTTCCATCCCATGTAATAGAGCCTTCATTAGGCGTTAATAATCCGAGAAGCATTTTAATTGTCGTTGTTTTTCCTGCACCATTTCGTCCAAGTAATCCTAACACTTCACCTTTTGGTAATGAAATTTGCAAGCTGTTAACAGCTTTTGATTCCCCAAATTGTTTCGTTAAGTTTTGAATTTGTAAACTCAAAGTATAAAGCCTCCCCTTTAGTATCATTCATACTCTCTTTCAAAGACTATGTTTATTCAGGATAAAATATAGCACTACACTCCATCCTCTTATTATGTAGCATCTCTCTAATCCATCATTTGTTTCATTTAGTTAAAATTGTAAATAAAATCACGTGATTTGTCAATTATAATTGTCATTTCGACAATTATAATTGACAAAAAAATTCCCATCATTTTTTCTCATCTTTCTAATATAGGACATACTACTATATATATAAAAGACAATATGCAAATGTTCATACAAAAAATATTATTTTTCGATATATAATATTAACTGGTTTTCTAACATCAAGGAGGGTACATATGAAGATGAAGAGGGGTATTACCACTTTATTATCTGTAGCGGTTCTATCTACATCGCTTGTAGCATGTTCAGGAACACAAGAGAAAACAGTGGCGAAAGAAGAGAAAGTAAAATTAACAGACCAGCAATTAATGGCTGATTTATGGTATCAAACAGCCGGTGAAACGAAAGCACTGTACTACCAAGGATACAATATCGGTCAATTGAAACTTGATGCAGCTCTTGCAAAAGGAACCGAGAAAAAACCCGCTATCGTACTTGATTTAGATGAAACTGTTTTAGATAACAGTCCTCATCAAGCAATGAGCGTAAAAACAGGAAAAGGCTATCCGTATAAATGGGATGATTGGATTAATAAGGCTGAAGCTGAGGCCCTTCCAGGTGCAATTGATTTCTTAAAATATACAGAGTCTAAAGGTGTAGATATTTACTACATCTCAAATCGTAAAACAAACCAACTAGATGCAACAATTAAAAACCTTGAGCGTGTAGGCGCTCCTCAAGCAACGAAAGAACATATATTACTACAAGATCCGAAAGAAAAAGGAAAAGAAAAACGCCGTGAACTCGTTTCTCAAACACATGATATCGTTTTATTCTTCGGTGATAACTTATCTGACTTCACTGGTTTTGATGGAAAGTCTGTAAAGGACCGAAACCAAGCAGTCTCAGATTCAAAAGCACAATTCGGGGAGAAATTTATTATTTTCCCAAATCCAATGTATGGTGATTGGGAAGGCGCTTTATATGATTATGATTTCAAAAAATCAGATGCAGAAAAAAATAAAATCCGCCATGACAACTTAAAATCATTTGATGCAAAATAAAAGAGGATGGCATGTGCCCTCCTCTTTTATTGCATATTTCTCGTTAAAGGTAAAATAAACACTTCTACACGTCTATTTTTCGCTTTTCCTTCTTGCGTATCATTTGGAGCAATTGACCGGTATTCTCCGTAACCAACTGCACTAAATTTTCCTGGTTGTAATTCTTTATTTTGCAGTAATACTTGCATAAAATTAACTGCCCGCTGCGTACTTAATTCCCAGTTCGATGCAAATTGCGCATTTGCAATAGGAACATTATCTGTATGTCCAGATACTGTGATTTCACGAGGTGATGCTGAAACAAGTAAATTAGACATTTCTTTCGCAATACTTAACGATTCTAATTTTACGTCCGCTTTCCCAGAATCAAATAGTACATTTTCTAATATCGTTACCTTCAATCCCTTTTCTGTTAAATCAGTTTTAAAAGAAGAAGATAATCGATTTTCCTCAATATACTTATCAATACCTTTTTGTACCGCTTTTAATTCGTTCATTTCTTGTTGCTTTACTTCAGCTTCAGCATTCTTTTTAATCTTCTCAGACTCTAAACTACTTGCTGATAATTCCTTTTCATCATTTGGCTTCTGATCACTTAAAAATTCTTTGTTACCTGTTCCACCAGCTAATTCACTTCGAAAAGCAACAGCCATCTGTTTAAACTTAGCAGCATCTATACTGCTCATTGCGAATAAAACGATGAACAATGCAAACAACAACGTTAACATATCAGAATAAGGGATTAACCAAGTTTCATCGATATGTTCTTCGTGTTTTTTCTTTTTACTTCTTCTATTTTTTTTACTCCGCATTTTTTTCTGCCCCTTTTTCAAGCTTTTTGCGCTCAGTTGCAGAAAGTGCACCTAAAATGCGGTTCTTCATAATAAACGGATATGTACCTTCTTGTAACATTAATAGACAATCAATAATTAAACGTTTTTTCTCTAATTCAGCTGCAGATTTTTGCTTTAATTTATTTGCAAATGGATGCCATAGTATATAACCTGAGAAAATACCAAAAATCGTTGCAATAAATGCACCCGAAATAGCGTGACCTAACTTTTCAATATCAGTTAAATTACCAAGTGCAGCTACAAGACCAATAACAGCACCTAAAACCCCTAATGTTGGTGCATATGTACCAGCTTGAGAAAAAATTGCTGCCCCCTTTGCATGCCTTTCTTCAATTGCTTCTAATTCAGCTTCTAAAATCTGTTCTAAATCTTCTGCAGATACGCCATCAATCACAAACTTCATACCACGCAAAAGAAATTCATCTTGAATTTTGTCTAATTGCTGCTCTAAAGACAAAATACCGTATTTTCTACTTTCAGATGTCCAATGAACAAACAATTCTAGCAACTGTTCATAACTTAAATCTTTTTTATTAGAACCAAAAAGAACTTTAAATAATTTTGGAATCTTTTTTAATTGATCCATCGGAAATGCGATACATACTGCAGCAAATGTACCAACAAAAATAATTAATGCTGCGGCAGGATTAACTAAGGCCATTACGTCAGCGCCCTTGACGACCATCCCTACAACTACCGCCACTACTCCTAAAATGATTCCAATAAGTGTTGCAAAATCCATTCCCATTCACTCCTAGTCTATACAAGAAGTTCTTTATTCTCGATAATCGCTACATCTTCTTATATATATATATTACATAAAAAATGAATTTCATGAAAGACAAGAAATGAATTATATAAAAAAATACTACAATTTCACACATTTTCTGACATTTCCTTTGCATTTCTATTACGTTACGACTCTTATATTTCTTTTTCATTAAACTAGACTTATAATAAGAAACGATACACATTTTATTAAGAAAGGACTGTGATTACAAGGCATCATGAAAAAGATAATTATTATTTCTGCCACTACTATTGTAATCGGTATCACTTCTTTCGCTTACTTTAGTTCTAAATCACCACTACAAAATAATGCGAAAGCTGTCGAAAGTCAACAGCATAGTAACCACCAAAAAGAAGAGATTCCTGCTTTTCCAAAAGCTGATCATAATGCAAAGAAGCTAGACAATGATTTTTCCGTTGTAACAAATCCAGAGTCTAATCTTGTATTAGTTAATAAACATCGAAAACTACCAGACGGATACACACCTGAAGACTTAACGAGACCAAACGTACCATTTACTAGTCCAAAAGATAAAGAAAAAACATTGCTGCGCAAAGATGCTGCAGATGCGCTTGAAAGTATGTTTGAAGCGGCAAAGAAAGAAGGACTTGAACTTACAGCTGTATCTGGTTATCGTTCATACAAACGCCAAAAATCATTACATGATACATACGTTAGACGCCAAGGAAAAGCTGAGGCGGATTCAGTAAGTGCCATTCCCGGTACGAGTGAACATCAAACTGGTTTAGCAATGGATATTAGTTCAAAATCTGCTAAATTCCAATTAGAGCCTATTTTTGGAGAGACAAACGAAGGTAAATGGGTTGCAAAACATGCTCATGAATTTGGCTTTGTCATTCGTTATTTAGAAGATAAAACAGAAACAACAGAATACTCATATGAACCGTGGCATTTGCGCTACGTTGGAAATCCATACGCTACATACATATATAAACATCATTTAACATTAGAAGAGGCGCTGGAAGACAAAAAATAAGAGAGCAATTTGCTCTCTTATTTTTCTTTCACTCTATCATTGTATTAATTTTTCCTTCCACTCTTCAGGCCACGGTTCGCCTCTTCCCGTTTTTTTCGACGCTTGGACCATCATTCCACGCCCAACTAAACAAACCTCTCCTTCTGCATTCTTCACCATATAATGCAAATCTAATGAAGAATTTCCAACTGATCCCGCTTTTACATACACCTTCAACTGTTCATCAAAATATATTTGTTTAATAAAATTACATTGTAAATCCGCAACAACAATCATCGTTTCTGAAGATTCATGCGTCCATTCTTGCATAAATCCAAGTTCTTTAAACAATGCGATACGCGCTTCTTCAAAATAGGTGAAGGCAACGACATTATTTACATGTCCAAACATATCTACTTCACCAAAACGAACCTTTACAGGATTGTAAAACGAAAAACCACTTTCCCATTGCTCAAAGTCTTCAATATAAGAAATCCTCTTCATTGTTCCCTCTCCTTTTCACTTTGAAATAAACAGAATAAACAGAAAAATATAGTTATAAATATTGCCCCTTCGAAATGAAGAGGCAATATTTTTTAATAGTTATTGTCGCTACCAAAGAAATCTTTGAACGATTGAATTGTTGTATCACGGTTTAACGCCGCAATTGAAGTTGTTAATGGAATACCCTTTGGACATGATTGCACACAGTTTTGAGAGTTACCACAGTTTGCAAGTCCTCCATCACCCATAATTGCACGTAAGCGATCTGCTTTATGCATTTCACCCGTTGGATGTGAGTTAAATAAACGAGCTTGTGATAACGGTGCTGGTCCAATAAAGTCCGATTTACTATTTACGTTTGGACATGATTCTAAGCAAACACCACATGTCATACATTTTGAAAGCTCATAAGCCCATTGACGTTTCTTCTCTGGCATTCTTGGTCCTGGTCCTAAGTCATACGTACCATCAATTGGAATCCAAGCTTTAACACGTTTTAGAGCATTAAACATGCGACTACGGTCAACTTGTAAGTCACGAACAACCGGGAATGTCTTCATCGGTTTTAAGCGAATTGGTTGTTCTAATTGATCGATAAGCGCTGTACATGATTGACGTGGTTTTCCGTTAATCACCATCGAACATGCACCACATACTTCCTCTAAACAGTTCATATCCCATGCAATCGGAGTTGTTTTGTTTCCTTTTGAATCAACAGGATTACGACGAATTTCCATAAGCGCCGAAATAATATTCATATTCGGACGATACGGAATTTCAAACTCTTGGTCAAACGCTTGCGCATCTGGTCCGTCTTGTCTCGTAATGATGAGGCGGATTGTTTTCTCAGACATGTTGTTTATCCCCCTTCTCTTCACTCTTAGCAGCTACATCGTGTTTTGAAGAATAATCACGTTTACGTGGTTTAATTAATGAAATATCCACGTCTTCGTAATGGAATGCCGGTGCATTTCCTTCTCCTTCAAATTTCGCCATCGTAGTTTTTAAGAAGTTTGCATCATCACGATTTGGGAATTCAGGTTTGTAATGCGCCCCACGACTCTCATTACGGTTATATGCGCCAATTGTAATAACACGTGCTAATTCAAACATATTTGCAAGTTGGCGTGTAAATGAAGCACCTTGGTTGCTCCATCTCGCTGTATCGTTAATGTTAATACGTTTGTAGCGAGCCATTAACTCTTCAATTTTTGCATCTGTTTCTAATAATTTTTTATTTTCACGAACTACTGTAACGTTATCTGTCATCCATTCTCCAAGCTCTTTATGAAGAACATACGCATTTTCGTTACCATCGAGCGTTAAAATATTGTTAAATTTCTCTGTTTCGATTAATTCATTTTGTTCATACACAGTAGATGAAACAGCATCTGATGATTTAGAAAGACCTTTCATATATTCAATTGCATTTGGTCCTGCTACCATACCACCGTAAATTGCTGATAATAGTGAGTTCGCGCCAAGACGGTTACCACCGTGCATAGAATAATCACACTCACCTGCTGCAAATAAACCTGGAATGCTTGTCATCTGCTTATAATCAACCCATAGCCCGCCCATTGAATAGTGAACAGCTGGGAAGATTTTCATTGGTAGTTTACGAGGATCGTCACCTGTAAATTTCTCATAGATTTCAATAATTCCACCAAGTTTAATATCTAGTTCTTTCGGATCTTTATGAGAAAGATCTAAGTACACCATGTTTTCACCGTTAATACCTAGTTTTTGCTCTACGCAAACATCAAAGATTTCACGCGTTGCGATATCACGAGGTACAAGGTTTCCGTAAGCCGGATATTTTTCTTCTAAGAAGTACCATGGTTTACCATCTTTATATGTCCAAACACGTCCACCTTCACCACGTGCAGATTCACTCATCAGACGTAATTTATCGTCTCCAGGAATTGCCGTTGGGTGAATTTGAATGAACTCACCGTTTGCATAATATGCGCCTTGTTGATATACAGCAGAAGCTGCTGTACCTGTATTAATAATAGAGTTAGTTGATTTTCCGAAAATGATACCAGGGCCCCCTGTTGCCATAATCACGGCATCAGCTCGGAAACTTCTAATCTCCATAGTTTGTAAGTCTTGTGCAACGATTCCTCGGCACACACCTTCATCATCAATAACAGCTCGTAAGAAATCCCAACCTTCATATTTCGTTACAAGTCCTGCTACTTCGTGACGACGTACTTGCTCATCTAATGCGTATAGTAATTGCTGTCCAGTTGTTGCACCAGCAAATGCTGTACGGTGATGTTGAGTTCCACCAAAACGACGGAAATCAAGAAGTCCTTCTTCCGTACGGTTGAACATAACACCCATACGGTCCATTAAATGAATGATACCAGGTGCTGCTTCACACATTGCTTTAACTGGTGGTTGGTTCGCTAAGAAGTCCCCACCATAAATTGTATCGTCAAAGTGGATCCATGGAGAATCCCCTTCACCTTTCGTATTTACGGCACCGTTAATTCCACCTTGGGCACATACAGAATGCGAACGTTTTACTGGTACTAAAGAGAACAGTTCAACATTTACTCCTGCTTCCGCCGCTTTAATCGTTGCCATTAAGCCAGCCAAGCCACCGCCGACTACTATAAGTTTCCCTTTCATGCTCTCCCACTCCTTACTGGTTTGCTAGCTGTGGATCGATGAACGCTAATAATGCACTCACACCTACATAAGATAGACCTAAGAAAATAGCTAATGTTACATAAGTAGAGATTCTTTGTGAACGTGGAGATACTGTAATTCCCCAGCTGATGCAGAATGTCCATAGTCCATTTGCAAAGTGGAAAATTGTTGAAACAACACCAACTAAGTAGAATGCAAACATAGCTGGATTGTTTAAAATATCTGCCATCATGTCATAGTTTACCTCTTTACCTAACGCTGCTTGAATACGAGTTTCCCAGACGTGCCAAGAAATGAAAATCAGTGTAACGATACCTGAAATTCTTTGGAAGACGAACATCCAGTTACGGAAATAACCGTAAGAAACCGCATTGTTCTTAGCTGTAAATGCAATATATAAGCCATATATAGCATGGTACAGTATTGGTAAAAAGATAATGAAAATTTCTAGCGCATACCGGAATGGAAGGAGCTCCATAAAGCCTGCAGCTTTGTTAAAAGCCTCTGCTCCTCGTGTTGCAAAGTTGTTTACAATTAAATGTTGCGTCAAAAAGACACCAACCGGGATGACCCCCATTAATGAGTGCCACTTACGAAACGTATACTCGCGGCCTTTCATGTCCCCATTACCCCCCTTGAATGATTGACTGCTGTTTTCAGATTAGTTTATGGCAATAATGTTTTTTCACTATTGGCATAAGAAAAACTGAAAAAATTATTCGAAATATTTCAGCATAATTTGATACCAAGTTCATTTTACTCCTATTTTTGTCGAAGCGTCAAGAAAACGTATACATAATTTGCATATAATTTGCCAATTCTTTTTTTCTTCTTATATATTCAGATTTTCCCAAAGAAAAATCTGTTTTTATAAATGAGAAATGTTATATAATAATCCCTATAGAAAGAGGGGAATATTGTGAGTAAAAATACAATCGATACAACATCTTTAGAAGATGTTTCATTGAACGCCTTCGCTTACGAATTGCTACGTGAAGAATTACTACCTGATTTAATCGGTAACGATCTAGATGGTATTTTATACTGGTCCGGTAGAAACCTTGCAAGAAAATATCCACTAGACACAATTGAAGAAGTCATTCAGTTCTTTGAAAAAGCTGGCTGGGGCACTTTAAGCATTATTGAACATAAGCGTCGTGAAATGCAGTTCCAACTTAAAGGCACACTCATCGCTGAACGTCAAAAACAAAAAAGACATTCTTCTTATCAATTAGAAGCTGGATTCATCGCTGAACAAATTCAAAAGCAACGAAACGTCGTTGCAGAGTCCTACGAAGAAAAGAAAAAACGTTCAGACTCTATTACATTTCTTGTAAAATGGGATATAAAAGATCTCATTGAAGTGTAGCATTACCCACAGTCAACTAGACATATCAGTTTAGTTGACTTTTTGCATTTTCATTCATTTGAATTTATTTTAAATCTTCAGAAATTATACCAAAAAATAGAAGACGTTGTAAACTACAACGCCTTCTTATCCGCTAAATAACTATAAATCGTCTCTGCGACATTTTTCGGCATACCTGCTTCGACAAATTCCTCTATAGAAGCTTCTTTCATCTTCTTTAATGAACCAAAATGTTTTAACAATACCTTTTTCCGTTTATCACCGATTCCGGGGATATCATCCAGTGCTGATTGAATGACAGATTTCCCGTGTAATTGACGATGAAATGTAATCGCAAATCGATGCACTTCATCTTGAACACGCTGCAATAAATAAAATTCTTGGCTATTTCTCTCAAGCATCACAGGTTCAGGTGGATCTCCAATAATTAAATGAGATGTTTTATGTTTGTCATCTTTTACAAGACCTGCCATCGGAATATATAAACCGAGCTCATTTTCTAAAACATCACTTGCAGCCGCCAGATGGCCTTTTCCGCCATCAATAATGATTAAATCGGGTAAAGGTAACCCCTCTTTCAGCGCCCTTGTATAACGGCGTCTCACAACTTCTCTCATAGACTCATAATCATCTGGTCCTTGAACTGTTTTAATTTTATATTTCCTGTATTCTTTCTTAGCTGGTTTCCCATCAATAAAAGCAATCATTGCCGAAACAGGATTTGTCCCTTGAATATTTGAGTTATCAAACGCTTCAATACGATAAGGCGTTTCAATTCCGAGCTGCTTCCCTAAATTCTCTACAGCTTTAATCGTTCGCTCTTCATCACGTTCAATTAAATAGAATTTCTCTTCCAAGGCAATCTTCGCATTTTTATTTGCCAGTTCTACAAGATCTTTTTTCTTACCGCGTTTCGGCTGTGTCGCTTCCACTTCTAAAAAGCGTTCTACTAATTCTGAGTCTATACTTCCTGGAACGACAATTTCCTTCGGCTTAAAATGACTGCTGTTTTCATAAAATTGACCGATAAACGTTAAGAACCCCTCTTCTGGTTCATCGTAGATTGGAAACATAGAAACATCACGTTCGATTAGCTTTCCTTTTCGAACGAAGAAAACTTGAACACACATCCACCCTTTATCAACTGCATAGCCAAACACATCACGGTCCACTAAATCACTCATAATCATCTTTTGTTTTTCCATAATCGCATCGATATGAGCGATTTGATCACGTAACTCTTTTGCACGTTCAAACTCTAGTTTCTCTGAAGCTTCATACATTTTTGTTTCTAGTTCTGAACGAACTTCTTTATGTCCACCATTTAAAAACTTAATAATTTCATCTACAATTTCTTTATTTTGTTCTTCCGTAACTTCTTTCACACAAGGTGCTAAACATTGACCCATATGATAATATAAACAAACTTTATCGGGCATATTTGAGCACTTACGAAGCGGGTACATACGATCTAGCAGTTTTTTCGTTTCATGAGCTGATTGTGCATTCGGATAAGGACCAAAATACTTTCCCTTATCCTTTTTTACATTTCGCGTAATAAGTAATCGCGGTTGTTTCTCAGCTGTAATTTTAATAAAAGGATATGTTTTATCATCTTTTAATTGAATATTATATTTTGGGTCATGTTTTTTTATTAAGTTTAACTCCAAAATGAGCGCCTCTAGATTTGAGGAGGTTACAATATATTCAAAATCTACAATTTCTCCTACTAGCCGAAGTGTTTTTCCATCATGCGAACCAGTAAAGTACGAGCGCACACGATTTTTAAGCACTTTTGCCTTTCCGACATATATAACCGTTCCTTGCTTATCTTTCATTAAATAACAACCAGGTTGATCTGGTAAAATAGCCAACTTCTCTTTTAAATGTTCGTGCACTCGTTACCCTCCATTTCTACATGCTTAGCATTTTTATTTTCACATGAAAACATACTATGCCAAAATACCCAACATACGTTCTTTCATTGTAACGGAAAGGTGTAAAAAAGGAAAATAAAAAAGGCTACCAAATGGTAGCCTTTTTTATTTTAGAAGTGTTTAGAAACTAATTCTACTAACGCTTCTTTCGGTTTGTAACCTAACGCTTGATCAACTACTTTACCGTCTTTTAATACGAAAAGAGCTGGAATGCTCATTACTTCGAATTGACGAGCAGTTTCTTGGTTTTCATCCACGTCTACTTTTACTACTTTTACTTTTTCGCCTAGTTCTGCATCAATTTCCTCTAATACAGGAGCGATCATTTTACAAGGTCCACACCAAGGTGCCCAGAAATCTAATAATACAACACCTTCGCTAGTTTCTGCTGCGAAGCTTTGGTCATTTGCGTTTACAATTGCCATTTTATTTCCTCCTTCAAGTATATTCTACCAAGAGTATATCATTAACTTATATACGTGGCGAATAATATGTATCGTTATGTATTGTAACAAAAAAGTGTTCCTTTATACTATATAAAAATACGGATTAAATACTAAAAAGATGAGAGACAGGGGATCTCTCACCTTTTTCTATATATAGGGGTACTTCACTTGGAACTCAAGGGTACTCAAATCATGAATGTACTTTTAACTTTTTAAACTCTTCTGTTAAAAGAGGTACGACTTCAAATAGATCGCCAACAATACCGTAGTCAGCTACTTTGAAGATACTTGCTTCTGGGTCTTTATTAATCGCAACGATTATTTTTGAGTTAGACATACCAGCTAAATGCTGAATCGCTCCAGAAATACCGCATGCAATGTATAGGTCTGGCGTAACAACTTTACCAGTTTGACCAATTTGTAATGAGTAATCGCAATACTCAGCGTCACAAGCACCACGAGATGCTCCAACAGCGCCGCCTAATACGTCAGCTAACTCTTTTAATGGTTTGAATCCTTCTTCGCTCTTCACACCGCGTCCGCCAGCGATAATAACTTTTGCTTCAGAAAGATCAACGCCTTCTGCCGTCTTACGGACGACATCTTGAATGATTGTACGTAAGTCTTTCACATCTACTGTAATAGAAGACACGTCACCACTGCGAGACTCATCTTTTTCAAGCGTTGCGATGTTATTTGGACGCACTGTCGCAAATAAGATGCCGTCTGTTACAATCTTCTTCTCAAACGCTTTACCAGAGTAAATTGGACGAGTAAAGATAACATTTCCACCTTCAACTTCTAAAGCAGTTACGTCAGAAACTAGACCAGCCTCAAGCTTCGCTGCTAATTTTGGTGATAAATCTTTCCCAAGTGCTGTATGTCCAAATACAATACCTTCTGGATTCTCTTCAGCATATACAGCTAAAAATGCTTGTGCATAGCCATCAGATGTATATGATTTTAATTTATCATTTTCAACTGTCACAACGCGATCTGCACCGTAATGAATCAATTCATTTGCAAAAGAAGCAACGCTGTCTCCAACTAGAAGACCTACTACTTCACCGCCTTCTGCAATTGTTTTTGCTGCTGCTACCGCTTCAAACGAAACGTTACGTAGCGATCCATCACGAACTTCACCCATTACTAATACTTTACGAGCCATAGATTTTCCCTCCTGCATATATAATTTCGTATTTTATTAGATTACTTTCGCTTCTGTATGGAGCAACGATACAAGTTCTTTTACTTGATCTTGCAGCTCGCCTTGTAACACTTTTCCTGCATCTTTCTTAGGAGGCAAATAGATTTCAATTGTTTTTGTCTTTGCTTCCACATCATCTTCTTCTAAATCTAAATCATCTAATTCTAATTCTTCTAGTGGCTTTTTCTTCGCTTTCATAATACCTGGAAGCGATGGATAACGGGGTTCATTTAAACCTTGCTGTGCTGTTACTAAAACTGGTAATGAAGTTTCAATCACTTCTGTATCACCTTCAACATCGCGCTCAATCTTCACGTTTGTACCGTCAATTTCAAGTTTTGTAATTGTCGTTACGTACGGAATATTTAATGCTTCAGCTACACGCGGACCAACTTGTCCAGATGCACCATCAATTGCAACGTTTCCGCCTAAAATTAAATCTGCATCTTTATCTTTTAAATATTCAGCAAGCACTTTTGCTGTCGTGAACTGGTCACCATTTTCTACATCATCTTCAATATTAATTAATACCGCTTTATCGCAGCCCATCGCTAACGCCGTACGAAGTTCTTTCTCACTATCTTCGCCACCGACTGTTACGACAGTAACTTCTCCACCTTGTGCGTCTCTTACTTGAATTGCTTCTTCAATTGCATATTCATCGTAAGGGTTGATGATGAATTCCGCTTCGCCATCGTAAATTGCACCGTTTTTAATTACGATTTTTTCTTCTGTATCAAATGTTCGTTTCATGAGTACGTAGATGTTCATTCCATTTACCCCCTTGTTTTTCAGAAAGATTCTATCAATTCTAATTTTCTGTTAATTTATATTAAAAAAATAATTGAACTACCTGCCGCTAAATGAAGGCTTACGTTTTTCTAAAAACGCTGCTACACCTTCTCTTCCATCTTCACTCGTAAATACTTCTCCAAAGATTTGAGCTTCGCGTTGTACACCTTCATAATAATGAGACGATTTCGTCGTTTGCAATAACTCTAGTACAGCACGAGTCGTCGCTGGGCTTTTTCCAGCAATCTGTTTTGCAACTTTAAGCGTATCATCTAAAAATGTTTCTTCAGCAAAAACTCCGTTAACTAGTCCCCATTTTAATGCTTCTGCACCAGTAATCGGTGTACTTGTTAACATCATTTCACAAGCTTTCGCTTTCCCAACATAACGCGGTAATCGCTGTGTACCTGCAAATCCAGGAATTAATCCAAGTGTTAATTCAGGTAAACCAAGTTTTGCACTTTCAGTTGCAAAGCGCATGTGGCAAGACATAGCAAACTCAAGGCCGCCGCCAAGTGCCGCTCCATGAATTGCCGCGATAACTGGTTTTGAACATTTTTCAACGCGCTCAAACGTAACTTGTCCAAGCTGCGCTAATTCAGTCGCTTGCTTCGCTTCAGTAACAGATGTAAATTCTTTAATATCTGCTCCCGCCGAGAAGAAGCGCCCTTCACCGTGAATAACAACAACACGAATGTTATCATCCTTCTCCACTTGATCAATTAATTCAGTAACGTCATGCATAACTTGTGAAGACATCGCGTTAGCTGGCGCATGATTTAACGTAGCCACCGCGATATGATCTTCAACTCTTACAGATAGGAATTTCAACATGATCCCTCCCATTATTGACGATAACCACAAGCTGCAATAAGTAGCCCATGTACCGTTTTTGAAAGTGCGACCAGATCATACTTATGATCGCTCATTACCCAATTGGTCACAACTTCATCTACTGTTCCAAAGATCATTTGTCTTGCCACGCGAACATTTAAATCCGCTTGGAATTCACCTTGCTTTATACCTGTCTCTAAAATCTCATCAATAACTTGTAAGTAGCCTTTTAATACTTCATTTATTTTCAGGCGTAAGTCTTGATTGGACTGTCTTAGCTCTAATTGCGTAACGATAGCAAGAGGATCATTTTGCGACAACAGCAAGAAGTGCGTTTCTACCAACATGAATAACTTCGATACAGCGCTTTCAATTCCTGCTGTTTTTTGACGAATTGTTTCGACAAATTCTCCCATCTTCTCTTGGAATAAGGATATTAATATATCTTCTTTATTTTTAAAATATAAATAAATCGTGCCATCAGCTACCCCAGCTTGCTTTGCTATTTTAGAAACTTGCGCTTGGTGGTACCCATTCTCCGCAATCACAATGACTGCCGCATCAATAATTTGATTGTATTTCGGTCTATTTTTCTTCACTTTACTGTCCCCTTCAAGAAGATGACTGAATGAATAGTCATTCATATTCTTATAATACTGACTATTTAGAAAAGTGTCAATCCCATTTTTTCAAAAAGAAAGGGCCTTAGCCCGTTTGCTCATCCTCATTCTTTCTTTTCTCTTCCTCAATTAGGACACGGCGCAAAATTTTCCCAACTGTCGTTTTCGGCAGTTCATCTCTAAACTCATATACTTTCGGAACTTTATAGGCCGCTAAATATTTACGAGCAAACTGATTTAATTCTTCCTCAGAACACTCCGTACCTTCTTTTAACACAACAAACGCTTTAACTGTCTCTCCCCTATACGGATCAGGAACTCCAATTGTCACTACTTCTTGCACCTTTTCATGCTCATATAATACCTCTTCTACTTCACGAGGATACACATTAAATCCACTCGCAACAATCATATCTTTCTTACGATCTTTCACATAGAAGAAGCCATCTTCATCCATGTAGCCAACGTCCCCTGTATGGAGCCATCCATCTTGCAGTACAGCTGCTGTTTCTTCTGGCTTATTCCAATATCCTTTCATAATTTGAGGGCCTTTTACTACAATTTCACCGATTTCTCCCGGTGGTAATGCCTCACCAGTTTCAAGCGACATAATCATTGCTTCTGTATCTGGCCACGGAACTCCAATGCTACCTGGCACTCGCTTTTCCCATAAAAAATTACTATGTGTAACTGGAGATGATTCTGTTAAACCATATCCCTCTACTAATTTACCCCCTGTAACTGTTTCGAACTTTTCCTGTACTTCTACTGGCAGTGGTGCTGATCCACTAATACAAGCACGAATAGACGAAATATCGTATTGTTTTAAAAGCGGGCTATTTAAAAGAGCGATATAAATAGTTGGTGCTCCTGGAAACAATGTCACTTTATGCTTCTTAATCGCTTCAAAAACCATCTTCATATCAAATTTTGGAATAAGAACCATTTTGTATCCTTGCATAATACTTAAATTCATGACAGCCGTCATGCCATACACGTGGAAAAATGGAAGAACCCCAAGAACGACTTCTTCTCCTTCTTTGCAATTATATAACCATTGAACTCCCATCAAAGTGTTAGAAACGAGGTTTTTATGCGTTAACATAACGCCTTTCGGAAATCCAGTTGTTCCTCCTGTGTACTGTAAAAGAGCTAAATCATTTTTAGGATCACAAGGCACCTCAACATCCGTATTCACTTCTTTTTCTACTGAGTTCCAAAGGTGAATCGTTTCACTCTCTGATACTTTCACAACTAAATTTGACTGTTTTTTCTGCACAAATGGATACAATAGATTTTTAGGGAAGGGCAAAAAGTCCGCAATACGAGTTACGATAATATGCTCAATTTTTGTAGCAGATTGAACATTCGTTACTCTTGGGAACACTAAATCGAGGCAAAGAATGACTTTTGCTCCCGAGTCATGAAGTTGATATTCTAATTCTCTTTCTGTATATAGTGGATTTGTTTGGACTACGATACCTCCCGCAAGTAATGTACCGTAATAACCGATTACAGCTTGCGGACAATTCGGCAACATAATGGCAACTCGATCACCCTTTTCCACACCGAGCTTTTGAAGATAATTTGCAAATCTCTTCACCTTATCATGAAAGTCTGAAAATGTAATATCCTTCCCTAAAAAGTGAAGCGCTTTCTTTTCTGGGTAGCGAGAAGCCATCTGTTCTACATATTTATGAAGCGGCTGAATATCATAAGAAATTGTACTTGGAATTTCCTCTGGATAATTTTTCAACCATGGTTTTTCCACCTTCATTCCCCCTTCAAATACATAAAAATAAATGAATGTTCATTCATGAGGTTGTTTTCATTATATTATAGTCACCATAACGTTACAATCATAATATTCTGACTTTTGTATAACTATGCTTTACTTCATTAACTTCTTATTATATGTACAAACTCTCCTAATCTATAAAAAAATAAGAGAGTTATTATTTAGCTTAATCTTATTATCGTTAACACAGCTCCTGGTGTAGTTGTTGATAATGTTGCAACAGCTAACAAACCAAATAGTTGCAAACTAATAGCATCTCCTGCTGCAAGAGTTGTAATAATTGTTGCGCTAAATGATGTAGTTGCTAACGCAGGAGAATTGATCGTTCCAGCAAGTGGTGCTCCATTAATTGTAATACGAGAACTGACTAACAATGAAGCCGTTATATTAATCGTATATGAAATATAATAATTCCCAGCATTTGCAACCGTAAATACTGTATTTCCCCCGGAAACCGTAATACCAGGACCGATATTTTGATTATTCGGAAGCGGGACATTCGTTCCACCGAGAAGTACCGATATCGCTGTTCCCGACGTATTATTTGCAAATGCATACGTCGCCGTGATACTTGTACCTGTCGCTCCCGTTGGACCCGTCGCTCCTGTTGAACCCGTTGAACCTGTTGCTCCTGTTGGACCCGTTATTCCTGTCACTCCTGTTGGACCTGTTATTCCCGTCGCTCCCGTTGGACCCGTCGCTCCTGTTGAACCCGTTGAACCTGTTGGGCCTGTTGCTCCTGTTATTCCTGTTGGACCTGTTGCTCCTGTTATTCCCGTCGCTCCCGTTGGACCCGTTGCTCCTGTTACTCCCGTCGCTCCTGTTGGGCCTGTTGCTCCTGTTATTCCTGTTGGACCTGTTATTCCTGTCGCCCCTGTTGGACCTGTTGCTCCTGTTATTCCTGTCGATCCTGTTGGGCCTGTTATTCCCGTCGCTCCTGTTGGACCTGTTGCTCCTGTTACTCCCGTCGCTCCCGTTGGACCCGTTGCTCCTGTTACTCCCGTTGAGCCCGTCGGACCTGTTGCTCCTGTTATTCCCGTCGCTCCCGTTGGACCTGTTGGACCCGTTGCTCCCGTTATTCCTGTCGGTCCTGTTGCTCCCGTCGGACCTGTTGGACCCAGCTTAGGAACTGTCCCATCGCAACTAAAACAACACGAATCAACATGTACACCATTTTGATTATTACAACTACAATATCCATTTATATTATTTCTCCATGAAGACATGTTGATCACTTCCTTTACTTCGATCTTTTAAGTACAATCATCTAGTTAAAAAACACCTATCTAACTAACAAAGAAATAATTTACTTAATAGGATAAACACAGATACATTCCATAGATTCTAGTAATTATTACATGCAATTTGCTCTCCTTTTGCTTGTACTTTCGCCTCACCTCCACAGATTATTAACTATACACATTTCACTTTGTATTGGGACGATTGCATATCCGAAAGAAATCCCTTCCAACCTTGTCGTTGCTGTAATTGGAGCACCTTATTTCTCATGTTTGATGAGGAAGAGTGAAAAAAAGGTTAATTAAAAACCAGCTTCATATATGAAGCTGGTTTTTCTATTATGGCATAGAGTGAAACTCTAATTAGGCTTTTACAGGCAACCTGACTTCCATCTAAATTCTTCAATCCAGCCGAGTTTTGAGGCGGAAGTTTTACTGCCCGTTAATGCGGGATAAAATTAATATAAGCTTTGTACATAAAATATATAACAAGTGAATACATGATTATATTGAACACACTTCGTTTTAAAGTTAACTTTCTCTTTAATTTCTTATCTTGTAATTTTAGTTCTATTCCGTTCGCTACTTTCAATCCACCTATTATTTGAAATAGCTCTCTATAATCATCAGCATTTCCTAACAATACGTATTCCTTATCATTTTTATACTTTATATGCAGAAATTCACTTTCATTTCTCTATTCATTACATATACGAATAAAAAGATCGTTTTTCTGACACTTTTACAAATATTTTCTATTTTTTTACAATGTAGCAATATTTAACGAAAGCTTTTCTATTAAAAGGGAATACATCACTTCTCTCGAATTTAATGTATGAATATAAATAGGGGGGATAACAATAATGTACCAAACTATTGAAGGCTTTTTGCAATCATGGACATACGAGGCTGAGTCTACTCAAAAGATGCTCGATGCATTAACCGATGCATCTTTATCACAAGAAATTGCACCTGAGCATTGGACGTTAGGCAGAGTTGCTTGGCATATCGTGACGGCAATTCCAGTTATACTATCTGGTACGGGACTTAAATTTGAAGGAGAAATGAAAGATTATCCTGTACCAACTTCAGCAAAAACAATTGCAGATGGATATCGTAAAGTGAATACAGCTTTTGTTGAAGCACTTCAAAGCGAATGGACGGATAAAGACTTAACTACTATTAATGACTTCTTTGGACGCCCTATGCCAAATTCTATATTTTTAATGACACTCATTAATCATCAAAATCACCACCGCGGACAAATGACAGTTTTAATGCGCCAGGCTGGCTTAACAGTTCCTGGCGTATATGGTCCTGCAAAAGAAGAATGGGCTGCCACTGGAATGGAAGCACCTAAAATGTAACTACAGAAAAAGACAAGGTGTTTACACATCTTGTCTTTTTCTGTAACTTGTTTCATGTGAAACTATTTTACGTATTCTTATCATACAGTTATATCTTCCTTCTCTATATTTTTAATTCCGTAATATGCAATGGCAACTCCAATTGCTGCCAATGCTAGTTGAAGGGGAAGAAAAGTTGCCGTTGAAAACATTGGGGTGTTATTAATTGCAATTGATACAACGATAATTGATGAAACAATTGTAGTTGGCACGGAACGTTTACGCATTCCGAAATATAGTGGGATTAAACTTATTCCCGCAGTTGCAACGGCTAAAGGAACAAGGTTTATCCCTTCTTGCATCAATTGATCTACTGTGAATGAATGAGGAAGAATTGAAAAATAGCTATCTATCCCAAAGAAAACTCCTACTACTAAAATATTAGATAAAATAACTGTTATAAATGTTAATGTTGCTGTAATAACCAACTTACTAACCATCATTTTCTTTCGGTTAATTGGATAAGAAAACATAAGTAGTATTGTTTTGTTTTTATATTCACCAATTATTAACCTTGCGATTAACACACTACCAAAAATAATAAACGTTGCTCTTACTAATGTACTAGCCATTAACAAAACCATCTGTGGATCTCTTATTTCTGGATCTCCTTCTATTTGAGAAACGATGCTCGTAAAAATCAGTAATGCTAGTATAGCGATATTTGCAATAATCGCTCCCCTCACATACCATCCAATCTTAAACTTCTTCAGTTCTAACTTCATAAGACGTAGCATAATAGTCCTCCTTTCATTTGAAATTTAATCGATATAAATCGCTCCTGTTTTACTTAAAATCTTCATTTCGTTTTTCGCATCACCAATGGTTCTTGCTTTTACATGTTCTGTATTTTTATCTTTCTTAAGTCCTTTTACATTCACCATTACGTCAGACGAATTACTTTTAGCCGTAAGTTTTAAAGAAGTCGGAACACCTTTATACCGTACGCCAATATCTCCTGATTTTGTTTCTATAAATAATGATTTTCCTTCTGTCATATCTTTCAGCAATACTTCCCCAGATGTTGAAGTGATGTTCATATTTTCGTTTTTTACATTTTTCACATAATTATCGCCAGTAGTGGAAGTTATATTTACATCTTGTAATAAACTATCTTTTAACATTAAATCTCCACTTTCGGATGTGAATTCACCCTTCTCTGCCGATAGTCCTGTAATCATTCCATCTCCAGATTTGCCTTTTGTCACGATGCTTTTTACTACTATATCGTTTATTTTCACATCACCCGATTTATTATTTAATACAATTTTATCTATTTCTTTCTTCGGAATAGCTATACATATACTATTTTTCTTCCTAAACGTAAAACCAAAAAAAAATCTGGTCGCCTTTTGTTTTTGCTTAACTATAACTTTATTCCCTGCCTGTTCTATTTCGACAGGATCTACCTCTTTATCTAAACGTTCACCTTGAGCGGAAATTACTATTTTATTAGCGTCTGTACTTCTAAATTCAATATCCCAGTTTTCATTGTCTACTTCTATTTCTTTTATATTATTGATCTCAAAAGACTTTTCTTTCTTAAAATCTTTTCCCTTAAATACCTTAAAACCAAAAACTATACTAGCAATTGTAATGAATAATATTGCAATTACTATTATTTTTTTCACTACCCATACCCCAGTTCGTTATTGTTTTAGGCTTGCTTCACGCCACATCGATCTTGTCGATTTTACGAAACGATAGATAACTAATGAAAATCCCTAATAAACAGAGCACGATTGGGATAGCTATAAAATCAAACATGCTTACTTGATTGCTTTCAGCCCCAACGTTACCACTAATCAGCATACTAATTATTACTGCCGAAGTAATCGTTGTCGGTGTCGATTTCTTTCTCATCCCAAAAAATAAAGGAATTAAACTTATACCAGATATCATAAATGCACTTATAAAAGTAGCTGGAATGATAGCGATTATTTCACCTATCGTAGCAGGTGTTTCAATCAGTCCCATCATTGGGCTCACAAAATATACGAGCAAACTAATAATGAAAGTAGCGATAATCGTGCTCACAAAACAAAAACAAAAAACAATTGTTAATTTCGCGCTCATTAGCAGTTTCCTTTGCAGCGGATACATAAATGATAGTTGGATCGTTTTGTTCTTATACTCATCAATTACTAAACGTGATAAAATGACCGAACTAAAAATAATGAATGTTATTCTAATAAAAATATTTACTAAAGCCATGTTCTGTGTAAAGTCAGAGAAGAGCACGTCTTCCTCAGCTTTCATTCCCCATGCCATAAGACTTACTACAGCGAAAATTGCTATAATACAAATTGCTATACTTTTAAAGTAACTAGATAATTGATGTTTTTTCCATTCGAGCTTCATTAATTTAAACATATAAACCACGCCTCCATTCTTTATATAACTGTCTCTACACTGCTAACATTCTAATTCCAGCAGTAACTACGCTTAACATTCCTATCATTAGTAGAATTAACAACCATTTCCGCTCTGGTTTCCTATAATATAAAATCCCGCTTATGAACATTACGACCAATCCACTTACTAGATTCACTAACAATCCATTAAGCATGAATGCCCTCTCCATCCATTACATTTAAGAAATATTCCTCTAAGGAACTATGTTTCTTATTAATACTTTCAATTTCCACATCGTTCATAATAAGCGCTTTTGAAATGGCTTGCTGAGACACTGCTGTATCATACACACGAATCATATTTCCACTCATTATTTTATAATTTTTTATGCCAAGTTTATCTTCTAAAATATAAGCTGCACGCTTCACATCAGGAACAGTGATTTCAATGTACTCTGTTTGTTTTCCGTTAATACTCTTCATTGAAACTTCTTTTATTAGTTTTCCATTTTGAATGACACCAATTGTATCCGCCATTAGCTCCATCTCACCTAAAATATGACTAGAGACTAATAATGTAATACCATATTCTTTGCAGAGCATCTTAAATAAGTCTCTTAATTCTTTAATACCAATTGGATCTAAACCGTTAATTGGTTCATCTAAAATGAGCAATTCTGGCTTTGTCACGATTGCCCTTGCAATACCAAGTCGTTGTTTCATTCCTAATGAAAAATCTTTTACTTTTTTATTATCTATACCTTGCAGCTTCACTAAATGTAAAGCATGGTCAATTTCATTTTTATCGTAATAGCCCATATATTCACAATGTAATTCTAAGTTTTCTTTCGCCGTTAATTTATCATAAAAGATTGGATATTCAATAATTGTCCCCATTCTTTTTAATACTTCATAAGATGTGTCTGTTAACTTCTCACCGAAAATTTCAATATCACCACTCGTCGGTTTTATTAAATTTGTAATCATTTTCATAATCGTTGTTTTACCAGCACCATTCGGTCCTAAGAAACCGTATATCTCTCCTTTTTTCACATGCATGTTAACGCTAGAAATAACTTCTTTCCCTTTAAACACTTTCGTTAACTGATTCGTTTTTAATATATAGGTCATGTCACTTTCCCCTTTCGCGCTACTTTATATTTCTATAATAGACAACGGAAATCTCTTTTTTCTTACCCGTTTCTTACAAATTCCTTACGCTGAAAAAAAGCTTGTAGAATCTAATTCTCTACAAGCTAAAACAACATCTTTTTTAATACAACTGTAAAAATCGTTTTTTTATATGGCTTACTAGAAAGATGTATTTTTCCATCCATCGCTTCCACAAGCCTTTTCGTAATCGTTAATCCTAAACCGCTTCCTTGGTACAATCTATTTCTTGAATCTTCAAGGGTGTACATACGCTCAAACACTTTATCAATATGAGATTCATCAATTCCTTTTCCTGTATCCCATACGTCTATATACACACTCGTTTCATCACCTCTTAACGTCACACCAAGTGTCTTTCCATCGTCTCCATATGTAATTGCATTTGATATTAAATTATTCAATACCCTGCCTAATACTTCTACATTTCCAAGTGCATATATATTTTTTTCTGGTATATCAATATGAACTTGAAACCCTTTCGTCGTCACTAAATCATAAAAAGATAAAATCTTCTCGCGGCAAACTTCATTCATATTTACTTTTGTCATTTCAATTGCCTTGTCACCAGATTCTAGTTTTGCTAAGTCAAAAAACTTATGAATTAGTTCCATTACTTCTAATGTTTTCACATGCACCTTTTCAAGTAATATTTGTTGTTCTTCTTTATTTATCGTTTTATCCTTATTTAACATTTCTGTATATCCAAGAATAACTGTTAGTGGCGTCTTCAAATCATGTGAAATATTTGAAAGCATTTTTCTCATCGAAATTTCTACTTTTGCATGATCTGCATTCGTTTTCTGTTTTGCATCTAACAATTGGTTAATTGCCACTAACAATTTTTGCAATTCTAGATCATCTGTCATAACAAGTAACTTCTCACCTGTTTTTTCATTAACAATACTTTCTAACTTTTCATATGTGTATCGCAAATTTTTTCTACTATTTTTCCTCATTTTATATTGTATATAAATAACACATAACAATATAAAAATAATACCTATTAACAAATTGACCATATTACATCACTTCCAACTTATAACCGATACCCCATAACGTTTTAATGTATTCTGGATTAGATGGATCACTTTCGATTTTCTCACGCAATCTTCTCATATGAACATTAATAACGTTATCGTCACCGTAATACTCTTCGTTCCAAATTAGCGTATATATTTGTGCTTTCGTAAATACACGATTTTGATTCTTTACAAACAGTTTTAAAATCTCAAATTCTTTTAAAGTAAGCTTGAGATGCTCCCCATTTTTTTCCACAGTAAAATTAATTGGATCAATCGTTAAATCACCAATTTGAATCATCTTTTCTGTTGTTTCTGTAGCTGAATATTTCGTAGATCTCCGAATTCCTGCTTTTACACGCGCGGCTAATTCAATCATAGAAAATGGCTTACAAATGTAATCATCTGCTCCAAGCCCTAATCCGACAGCTTTATCAACATCTGTATCTTTTGCCGACATCATTAAAATCGGAACAGCACTTTTTTCTCGAATGATTCGCACAACCTCTAAGCCATCTAACTTTGGCATCATAATGTCTAGGATAATCAAATCAAATGAACCTTTTAAATATGTGTTCACACCCTCTTCTCCATCAGACGCGATTGTAACTTGAAAGCCTTCTTTTATTAAATACTTTTCCACCATCTCTTGAATTGAGAGATCATCTTCAACTAATAAAATATGATGTGACATATGTCTATCCCCTTTTTACAAACGTTAACAATTCAATTGTATCGTAACTACTACAGACTTGAAACAAATATATGAATTTTCAAACCAACTTCCCTTCCTTCCTTAACAATGATATGATGAAATTTACTACGATAGTTCATAATTAACTTTATATAAAGGAGACTTATCATGTCAGAAAACAAAAAAGTAAGCTTAGCTGATTTAATGCGCGAACAACTTGCAAAGAAAAAGCAAGGTAACGGTAATGGTCAAAATGCCAAAAACCAAAGCCAAGAAACAAAAAAATTACAAAACCAACAAACGAAAAAGACAAACAACCAACGTAGACGTACAGGTGTATAAATGAACGGACAAAAACGTTCTAATATCGCACCCGGCCTTGAAGTTGATATTGTATTAAAACAAGATCAACGCACCGGCAAATTAACACGTGGAATTGTAAAAGATATTTTAACGAACTCCCCTTCTCATCCGCATGGCATTAAAGTGCGATTGCAGAACGGGCAAGTCGGTAGAGTACAAAATATCGTTCAATAAGAAAAAGGAGCTCAACTAAACTCGAGCTCCTTTTTCTTTATTACCCTTTAATTTTCTCAATGAAAACTACTTTTAAATAGTCTCCTTCTTTAAATTGATCGATTGTACGGAAATCTTCTGGTAAAGAATGTTCTTCTAATATTTTATATTTGCCATTCATTTCTTTAAATGCTGTATCAATAAAACCTTTAAACTTTTTCATATCGAATGCGCTACAATTTGTTGAAGCAACGATAATCCCGTTATTTTCTGTAATGGCAATTGTTTCTTTTAATAAGTTTTTATAATCTTTCGCTGCACTAAATGTATATTTTTTTGAACGCGCAAAGCTTGGAGGGTCAAGTACGACCATATCAAATTTCATTTTTTTCTTCGCTGCATATTTGAAGTAAAGAAATACATCTTCTACAATAATGTCTTGCGCTTCATAATCAATTTCATTTACACTAAACTGCTCAATCGTTTTACTTAAACTACGATTGGCAAGATCCACACTCGTCGTTTTGCTCGCTCCGCCAAGCGCTGCAAATACGGAGAAAGCACCTGTATAAGAGAACATATTTAAAACAGTTCTTCCCTTTGCATACTTATCACGAATTTGTTTTCGAACGTTACGCTGATCTAAAAATACACCAACCATCGCTCCGTCATTTAAATAAACAGCGAAATTCACACCATTCTCTTTTACGATAAGCGGGAACTCACCGCGCTCTCCTGCTACGAAATCATCGCCTTCAATGTATTTCCCTTTCGTATCAAAACGCTTTTTCTCATAAATGCCTTTAAAGTTTGCTACTTTTTGAAGAGCTGCTATAATCTCATCTCTGAAAGTATAAATCCCTTCACTATACCAACTTACTACATAATAGCCATCATAATAATCGATAATTAGTCCGCCAAGACCATCACCTTCACCATTCACCACACGGAATGCTGTCGTATCACTTGATTTATAAAATTGTTTTCGTTTATGTAAGGCAGATTTAATTTTACTTTCAAAGAAAGATTGATTAATTTGTTCACTCTCTTTTCTCGTTAAAATCCAGCCGTACCCTTTATTTTGTTTTCCATAATAGCCTTTTCCGATGAATTGGTTCTTCTCATCTACTACTTTAATGATTGTTCCTTCTTCCTGAACATCATTTAAATTTTGGATTGCATCTTTTAAAATAAGTGGATACCCACTTTTAATTTCTTTTATAAATTTCGGTTTTATTTTTACAGTTACTTCTGATCGCATATAAAAACTTCCTTTCCATTTGCATGCTTTCTCTATAGGAAGCACTTAAAAAACGAGACTGAAAAACAGCCTCGTTTCACTATACCATATTATTGCTTTGCTAGTACAACTAGCTCATCCCCTGGCATAACAGCTATATATTTATACAATGTTGAAAAAGTAAGACTACCATCTCTATGGCGAATAAATAGTATTAAATCCTCTGAATCGATTTCTTCTTTATTAATCTTTTGTTCTTCTGCAACTTGTATCGTTTTAAACGTATAACCATCTTCAATTTTTCTATTTAATTCTTCATAAATTTCATTTTGACCAAACAGTAAATGAGCTTTTTTCGAAAGGGAAATGCGTTCTTGTTCAATCTTTTCCACATCATGGATTGGAAGTAAAAATGTATTATGATGTCCAAACTGCGGTACGTATGTATTTGCGACTAATACATTATAAGAATCCGTATCTGTAACTGCAATTAAGTATTCGTACTGATTCATATCAACTTCAAATTGTAATTGTTCAGAAAGTACTTGGCCATTATATGTATTAAGCCCTTTCACCTTTGCACATTGCAAATGCTCTTCTGATACATCTACAATTAAGCTTGGAATACCCATCTCTTTACAGTGCAATGCAAAAGCAGATGAGAATGTACTCGCACCTGAAATTAAAATTCCTGGTGGCTCCGTATTCGCCAATCCCAATCTTTTCGCTAAAAATCCAATTGAAAATCCATGAGCACAAACGGTCGTAATAACGAGTGCAAATGTAAGTGCCGTTAATATAGAAGCATCTTTATAACCTTCTTGTAATAACTCCGTCGCAAAGTAACTTGAAACCGTTAATGCAACAATACCTCGCGGCGCAATCCAGCCAACTAGCGCCCGTTCTGCTTTTGTTAACTCTGTGCCGATTGTCGATATCCAAATCGATAAAGGGCGTACAACAAATAGCATCATAAGTACGAAGCTTATAATAGGCCAGCTGAAAATCTCCATAATCGTTGTTCTTGGAAGGGATGCTGTTAATATGATAAAAACAGTCGACGTTAGTAGCACAGAAATATTTTCGTTAAAATGACGAATATCACCGATAGAAGAAATATATTTTTTCATCCGCGCAAGCGTAATCCCCATTACTGTCACAGCTAGCATACCTGTTTCATGCATCACTTCATCCGCAATGCCAAAACATAACAGTACCGTAACTAGCAAAATTGGGGCTTTTAAATATTCTGGTACTTTTCCCTTTAAAATCATATAGCTCATAAAAATACTAAATACATAACCGAGTACCATTGCAAATAATGAACCTGCAAAGAAGTACAGCAACGTATGTAATTGTACATTTTCTTTCGTTAAGAAATTTACAATTTGAAAGGCGAATACAGCAAGCAAAGCGCCAAATGGATCAACGATAATCCCTTCCCATTTTAAAATTGCAGCTGTTCTTGGTTTTAATCGCGCTTGGCGTAACAACGGAATAATTACCGTTGGACCTGTCACAATAAAAAGTCCTCCAATAATAAATGCAACCGCCCAATCTAATCTAGCGACGTAATGAGCTGCAAGCGAGCCAGCAATCCACGCGATAAACGCACCAAACGTAACGATACGAAATACTGGTTTTGATAGCCCCCTCAGTTCACGTATATCTAAACTTAAACTACCCTCAAACAATATAATCGCAACAGAGAGTGATACGAGTGGACTAAAAACATCCCCAAGCACCTCTTTTGGATTAATAATACCCAAAACCGGACCAATTAATAATCCAGCAACTGCCATAACAACAATCGCCGGAAGCTGGAAACGCCATGCAGTCCATTGTGAAGCAATACCTAATGTAATAATAATAACGATACTAAGTAAAAGTGATTCAACCATAATGCCCTCCTTGTTCATAGTATTGCGACAGCAAAGTATAAACCATACTTTACTTCTATATATTTTCAATTGATTCTATTTACATAATATATAACCAAGTTAAATATATAGTCAACAGGAGGATATTATACTACATAAAGTGAAACTTTAATCAGCCCGCCCTCCACCTAACTTCTTCGCTTTCGCTAAATTTTGAGGTGGGGGTCTTACTGCCCAACAAATAGCGGGATTAAAAATATTATCATAATTTAAGATTACCATTGACAATGATAATGATTTTCATTATCATTTAATGTATATGAGTTCTCGAAAATAAAGGCTACAACTTATAGGAGGAATAAACATGATTATTGTTACAAATACAGCTAAAATTACAAAGGGAAATGGACATAAATTAATTGATCGTTTTAATAAAGTAGGTCAAGTCGAAACAATGCCAGGATTTTTAGGATTAGAAGTTCTTCTAACGCAAAATACAGTTGATTATGACGAGGTAACAATTAGCACGCGCTGGAATGCAAAAGAAGATTTCCAAGGTTGGACAAAGAGCCCAGCATTTAAAGCTGCTCACTCCCATCAAGGCGGAATGCCAGATTATATTCTTGATAATAAAATCTCTTACTATGATGTAAAAGTTGTACGTATGCCAATGGCTGCAGCACAGTAAAAACTGTTTTTTTAAAGTATAGAATATGAGAAGTGTTACCACTTCTCATATTCTATACTTTTTTATTTACTGTCTTTTTACTAGTTTCGCATGTACGACTAATCTTCCTGCTTCTGGATCAAGTGCATAGTCACATGTAGAAAGTGTTATAATTTCATCATTAGCCGTCAATTTCGTATCCGTTTTGTAAAGGGATTTATCTTGAATTTGCTTTAAGAACGCTGTATACGCTGCATCGCTTTCAAAATCCGTTTCAATGTAATAAAAGTCCGTCGTTGTCGTATATACTGAAAAAACTTCAACGTCGTACCCTTCAAATAATGTATCGTAATACAATTTACGATGGGACATGAAGAAATCTTCATCCAACATCTTTTTTAAACTTCCAAACATAGAACCGTCCTTCATACGATGACCATATAAAATAGTATTTCGGTTTTGAGATTTCACATCATTACGATAATCCATAAAAATACTTCCCGCTCTCATATCCTCGCCTTTATAATTACGAAATAAATAGTAATCATTATCCTTCGCTTGAACGATTGGATAATTGATTTGTGTATCATCCATCGTAATCCATCCCACTATTTCTGGATTAATTTTTTGGAGAGCTTGAAACTGTTTACGTACTTCCCCATCTTCTGATTTTCCTTCCATTGGACTTCTCTTATAAATATGTTGCGCTTCAGCCATTACTTTACGATTTTCATAATAATCCATGAAAATCCCACCCAATTCATACATTGAATAGAAAAAGATTCCTAAAAATACAATTGTAAGTATTCGTTGAAAAAAAGAATTCTTTTTCCGTTCTTTCTTACTATTCAAATTATCACCTCAAAACGGATTATGCCCAGCCTTTAAATTCCCATTGGTACCATGTATAACCCTGTATCTTCGTCTTGTTTTACAACGACATCTACACCATATATTGCTTTAACCATTTCTTCTGTTATTACCTCATTAGGATTACCTTTCGTAACAATTTCCCCATCTTTCATAACGATAATATGATCACTATAACGAATGGCTTGATTAATATCATGTAGTACCATCACAATCGTTAATCCATACACTTCATTTAACTCTTTCACTAACTCTAATATTTCTAGCTGATAATAAATATCTAAATATGTTGTCGGTTCATCTAAGAAAAGCATTGGTGTACTTTGAGCTAATGTCATCGCGATCCAAACTCGCTGTCTCTCTCCGCCCGATAAAGTATGAATTGGCTTTTCACGCTTACTTTGCAAATTTGTACATGTTAGTGCACGCTCAATTGCCTCTCTATCTTCATCAGTTTGCGAAGAAAAAACATTTTTATATGGCATACGCCCAAAGCTTATTAGTTTTTCCACTGTAATATCTGCTGGCGCCTCATTTTGTTGATGGACAACAGCTAACTTTCTAGCAAACTCTTTCGGTTTATACTCACTAATCGTTTTTCCATCAAGTATTACTTCCCCACTATTAGGAGCATGATTTCTAGACATAACACCAAGTAATGTTGATTTTCCGCAACCATTCGGACCAATGATTGTTGTAATTTTCCCAATCTCTATTTCACTACTAACAGACTTTAAACGATTTGTTACATTATCATACGAAAAGGTTACATTTTTAATTTCCATGAACTTTATCACTCTTTCTAAGCAAGAATATTAAGAATGGTCCACCAATGACTGCCATAATTGTTGCTGCTGGAATTTCATTAGGTGGCACAATTAACCTTCCAATCGTATCCGCCGTCAAAATTAATAACGCTCCTGCAAGTGCAGAAAATGGAATCAACACTTTATGGTCTGAACCAACTAGTTGTCTCGAAATATGCGGAACAAGTAATCCAACAAAAGCAATGACTCCTGCAATCGCTGTTGATACTGCCGCTAAAAGTACTGCAATAGCAGAAATAATAAGACGAACTCTCGTCACGTGCAAACCTAAGTTTTTCGCAGTCTTATCTTGTAGCGATAATAAATTACACCAAGCTCCTACAAACAGTGCAAGAATAAGACCAATTGTTCCATACGTAACCATTATTTCTACATCGCTCCACGTCTTCATCGTTATATTAGAAGTCGTCGTTTGTTTAATACTCTTAATGAAATATCCACAAATCGTAATGAAAGATTCATTTAATCCAGTAAACATCGCATTAATAGCTATACCAACTAAAATAATACGAAGTGGACTTAACCCTGACTTCCATGAAAAGGCATAAACGAGATAACACGCAAACGCACCACCTAAAAAGGCGAATACTGGTGTCCAGAAAAAGAATTGCGGGAATAACGTAATAATAACAAGTGTCATAAAACTTGCTCCTGAAGATATACCGATCACTCCAGCATCAGCGAGTGGATTTTTCATAACAGCTTGAAAAAGCACACCAGAAACAGCAAGAGCCGCCCCAGTAAACAGTGCAATAATAATACGTGGGAAACGTAAATCTTTAATGACTTCAACATCTTCATTTGCCCCTGTAAATATCCCTTGCACAAGGTCAACAATACCTACTTCTAAACTCCCTTTCATTGCTGACAATGACGTCATAACAATAAGCAATACAGTAACAATGAAGAAACTCCAAGTTTTTTTATTCATTTCACTCTTCCTTTATATGAAAATGCATCACGGATACATCATTTTCTTCAATTCATCTAAAGCTTCGATTGCTGCTAAATTTCCTGTCGTTCCAAATAAACGCTCTTCTAAATCGTAAACACGATTATTTTTAACTGCAGCGAAGTGTTTCCAAATATCATTTGTTTTAAATTCTTTATCAAACATTTTTACAACTTCATCAGGCATACCATGAGCTGCTCGTAAAATAATATCCGGATCAGCTTTCTTTAAATACTCTGTATTAGAAGCTAAATATTCTACTTGTTCACCTTGTACAATGTTTTTACCACCTAATTGTTTCACTAAATCACCAATATAGGAATGCTCAGTTGCTACTAAATAGCTCCCCGGTACACCTAATAAAATAAGCACTGTCGGTTCTTTCTTTCCTTTTACTTCTTTTTGAATGCTAGCAACCTTTTTATCTAACTTCGTTACAACTGCTTCAGCCTGCTTTTCGCGTCCATATTGCTTACCTAAATTACTAATGGAATTTTGCATATTTTTTAAACTAGTTAAGTCCACAAAATTTGCTTTCATACCTACACCGTCAAACACTGGCTTTAATTCATATTCAAGTGTTGTCACGGATAATACTTCTGACGGCTTTAACGACTTTACTTTTTCCATATCAGGACTCATCGGATTCCCGACTTCAGCTAAACCTTTATATCTTTTTGGTAAATCTTTCGTACTCGTTGGCACACCAACTAAATCTACTTCTAACGCATCCATAATTTCAGTAACAGCGACGGTCGTTGCAACAACCCTCTCTTTATCTTCACTCTTTGCCGGCTTCGCTGTTTCTTTTTTTTGTGGGGAGCAACCAGCTATACTCACTAATAAAATGATAGCCATTAGTACACTTGCAATTTTCTTCACTCTTAATCACCACTCCTTTCCAAACAATATGAAACAAGTCTTGATGCGCCCGAAAACGCATCAAGACTCCCAAAATTACAATCTACCAGCTCTATATTTACGAACTAGTAAAGCGAGTGACCCAAGCAGTAGCACCATGTATAAACCAAGCTGTGCTGTATCTGCAGTTTTTGAGTTTTTCTCTTTTTTCGCATCATTATTTGTAGCTTCGTTTTTCTTTTTACCATCTGCATTTCGGTTAAAATCAGGAGTTCCTACTGTTTTTACATTATCTACTTTCGGTGTAGTTACTGGATTTTTCGGATCATTCTTCGGATTTTTTTTGGGATCCTCTTTAATCGTTCCTAACGCACCAATATTATTTGTATCAAATTGGATTTGTACATCGTAGAAATGATGGTAGTTCATTTCGTTAATATCTACTTTTACTTTTGCATTTAATTTTGCAAATAAATCACTTACTTCAAATTGCACTACTCTCGTATTTGCATTTTTATCTTCGCTCACTATTTTCGCATCAGCAAATAGACCATTGTTTTCTGTTTGGAATTTCGTAATCCACGCACTATTTTTCAGTGTCATCTCAATGTACTTTTTACCATCTTTAACGATTAATTTTGCTGGATGCACAGTATAGTCATGCATCTTTGAAAGTTCATTTGTTTTGTCTTTTAACACTTTAAATGGAATATCGTATTGACCATCTACTAAATTTTTCGGATCAACGATTACTATCGGCTTATTATCTACTTCTTGGTTATTGTTTCCACCTTGGTTGTCATTTCCACCTTGGCTATCGTTTCCGCCCTGGTTGTCGTTTCCACCTTGGTTGTTGTTTCCATCTTCGTTACCTGAAACTTTAATACTATTTTGATCAAACACAAATTGAACATCGTAGAAATGGTGATAATTCATCGCATCAATATCTACTTTTACTTTTGCATTTAATTTTTTTGATAAATCATCTACTTCTATTTCTACTACCTTTGTGTTTTTTTCTTTGTTCTCACTTAACGCTTTCGCGTCAACGAAAGAACCATTTTTTTCATACTCAAACTTTGTAATCCACGCACTATTCGTTAATGTAAACGATACATACTTCTTACCATCTTTTACTTTTAATACACCTGGACTCTTTGTATATGTGTTCATGATTGAAATTTCTTCTGTTTTATCTTTTAAAACTTTAAAACCAATGCTATATTCACCATCTTTAAGAGCTTTTGGATCAATGGTTGTGTTATTGCCTTGGTTATTGTTTCCACCTTGGTTTTCGTTTCCGCCTTCGTTGTTGTTCCCACCTTGGTTATTGTTTCCGCCTTCGTTGTTGTTTCCACCTTGGTTTTCGTTTCCACCTTGGTTTTCGTTTCCACCTTGGTTTTCGTTTCCACCTTCGTTGTTGTTTCCACCTTGGTTTTCGTTTCCGCCTTCGTTGTTGTTTCCACCTTCGTTATTGTTTCCACCTTGGTTTTCTACTGGCTGAATACTATCTTTATCAAATGCAAATTGGATATTGTAGAAATGATGGTAATTCATTGAATCGATATCTACTTTCACTTTTGCATTTAACTTTTTAGATAAATCGTTTACTTCTACTTCCACTACGCGTGTATCAGCCTTTTTATCTTCACTTAATACACTTGCATCAATAAACGAACCATTTTTCTCAAATTCAAACTTTGTAATCCATGCACTATTCGTTAATGTGAATGATACATATTTTTTACCGTTTTTTACCTTTAACACGCCTGGACTTTTTGTATACGTATTCATCATTGAAATTTCTTCTGTTTGATCTTTTAAAGCTTTGAAATCGATGCTGTATTCACCATCTTTTATTGTGTCAGCATCTGGATTCTTGTTTCCATCTGGTTTTTCTACTTCTGGCTTTTTATCTTCATCCGGTTGCTTTTCTTCGTTCTTAATTGGCTCAAGTTTTTCTTGATCAAATGAAAGCTGTACCTCATGCGTTTGTTTATAATTTCTTGATGCCATTTCAATAAAAACTTTTGCATTTAGTTTTTTAGATACATCGTCTACTTCAAATTCTACGACTCTTGTATCTTTTTCTTTATCTTCACTCACTACTTTTGCATCAACAAATGCACCATCTTTTTCCGTTTGGAAATTTTTAATTAATGAGCTACTTTTTAACGTTACAACCGCTTTTTTCTTACCATTCTCTACTTTCAATACTCCCGGATTTTCCATGTAACTATTCATTTTAGATTCTTCATCTGTTTTATCTTTTAACACTTTGAAAGGAATGCTGTACGCACCATCTTCAATTGTGTTAGAATTTGGTTGTTGATCTGGGTCAGGCTTTTGGTCGGGCTTCTGACCTGGATCCGTAGTTTCATTTGGATCTGGCTTATTAGCTGGGTCCTCTTTTTCATTTGGTTTTTCTACATGAATTGGTGTAATACTGCTTGAATCAAATTTGATGCGAACATCAAAAACATGATGATAATTCATCGCATCGATATCGACTTTGACTTTTCCATTTAAAACGTTTGCTACATCTGCCACATCGAATTCTACTACTCTAGTATTCTTCTCTTTATTCTCTTCAATCACATTTACATCAACAAACTGACCATCTTTTTCTGTTGTAAACTTCGTAATCCATTCACTATTTTTTAAAGTAAATGAGACTTTTTGTTTACCATCTTTTACTTTTAAAGTAGCTGGACTTATAACATAATCATTCATCTTAGATACTTCATCCGATGTATCTTTAAGAACTTTAAAACCGATTGAATATTCACCGTCAGCTAATTGAGTCGCTGCTTGAACTGCAAGAGGTTGTAATGTTGATACGAATGTAAATATCATTAAGAACATCGCAACAACAATTTTAAAATATCTATTCAATGGAATACCGCTCCTTTATTTAGTTTTGACGTACTTTACGAATGAAGAAAACTCCTGAAATAAGGATTAACGCTGCAAATAATCCGATACGTGCTTCATCGCCTGTTTTTGGGTTATCTGTTTTTTCAGCTTTACCACTTTCATTTGTTCCTTTGTTCGCTTCTTTATTTGCTTCTTTACTCTCTTCTTTTTTCACTTCTTCTTTTAGTTTTGTATCTGTTTTTGTTTGATCGTTATTCTTTGTTACAGCTGTTGCTTTATTTTCTCCACCTACCGCTTTTACATTTGCATCAAATGCAAAGCGAATTGTGTAGTTATGGTCATAATTTACGTTTGGTACAACAACATGAATTTTTGCAGCTGCTGGTTTAGATAAATCATCTATTTTAAACTCTACTGTTCTTTTATCTGCCGATTCATCTTTACTAACAACTTTTGCATCAACAAAATTCCCGTTCTCAGGTGCTTTAAATTCTGTAATCCAAGCACTATGATTCATCGGGATTTGCACTCTCATCTCACCATTTTTCACAACTAGCTTAGCTGGTTTTTCAAAATAATCATTTGCCATTGAAGCTGAATCATTTTCCGCTTTTTGAATGACATAGTTAATATCGTAAGTACCGTCAGCTAGTTGTGCTGCAACTTTCCCATATGGCATGACAAGAAAAGCTAGCATACATACGAACGTTATAATAAAAGCGGGTAATACAGAAATCTTTCTCATTTGACTTACTTCCTCCTTGTTTATCTTTCATCCCTGCTTTTTTGAAAATGATAATTATTCTCATTGTATTAGAAAAAAATAATAATCTTCTATCCTTATTTAATTGTAATTTGTTTATGTAATACAGCTATTATTGATTATCATTCTCAATTCATGTTAAAAATAATATCCCTCTCTATTCTTTATAAAGAGCGATTCGTATTTTAACATAAGTCTCTATTTATTTTGTTGATTATCATTCTCAATGAATCTCAAAAAAAATAAAACTATCCATCTTCCTACTTGATCACCTCTATCTACAAAAATAATATTGTTATAGAAAACCTTATACCTTTCACTCCTCACTTTCCTTCCAATATTTCCACAACTAAGTCAATCTTAGCCTACTCATAATTTTTTTGTCAACTATATTACGTATAAAACTTTAAATATCTGAATTTCCTTATATGTGGCTTTTTCTACAAAAAAAGAGGCTTTCTTTCATAGAAAGCCTCTTTTCTCTATTTTTCTACAGTAACTTCTTGCTTTTGAAACAATGAAATGACATATCCAATTACAATACCTACTAGAGCAGGAACGAACCAACCAATCCCAACACTATATAATGGAATTTTATTTAAAATTGGTGTTAATGCTGCAATCTCAAGATTTGCATTGTGTAATCCATCAAAGAAGCTAATCATGAATGCTCCTACAATACCACCTACATACATTACTAAAGGAAGACGAATGTAGTTTTCAACAAGTGATAATATAATCAGCACGATACCAATTGGGTAAATTGCGATTAAGATTGGTAATGCTAATGCATTTAACTGAGTTAAACCAAGATTCGCTACCATAAATGCTAATACACAGAAAATGAAAACAACTTTTTGATAAGAAAGCTTCGGTAATAAAGAGGAGAAATATTCTCCGCAAGCTGCGACAATCCCTACTGAAGTTGTTAAACATGCTGCTGAAATTGCGATTCCTAATAATAAAGTTCCGTAACTACCGAATAAATGGTTTACAACGTTTGTTAAAATAATTCCTCCGTTTGCTCCCATTCCAAGAGAGACACTAGAAGCTCCAAGATAAGCAAGCGCTAAGTAAACGAGTAGTAAACCAAGTGCTGCAATAAATCCTGCAAAAATCGTTACTTTTGCAATGCTATTTTTATTTGTAATACCTTTTCCTTTTAAAGCATGAATAACAACATTTCCGAAAACAAGTGCTGCAAGTCCATCTAAAGTTAAATATCCGTCAATAAAACCTTTAAAGAGCGGAGCACTATATGCTTCTGTCGGTGCACCAAATTCTCCAATCGGTGTAATAAGTGCTTTCACTACAATAATTGCAATAACGGCTAATAAAATCGGAGTTAATACTTTACCGATGCGGCCCACTAATTTTGATGGGTTTAAAGCTAAATAAAAAGTTATAGCAAAGAAAATAAATGTAAAGATAACAAGCGGGTACGATTGACCAGCTATCTCACTTGGTAAGAACGGTGCAACACTCATTTCATAAGCAACCGTTCCTGTACGCGGCACACTTACAAATACGCCTAAACATAAATAAATTGCAGTAATAAAAACTAGTGCGAATATAGGGTGTACACGCCCTGCTAGCTCATTAATATCTCCCTTTAAAGCTATAACGATAACGCCTAATAAAGGCAATCCAACGCCTGTTACGACAAAACCAAATAGTGCGATCCATACATCTGTTCCAGCGCCTTGTCCTAATGCTGGTGGAAAAATCATATTACCCGCACCGAAAAATAGTGCAAATAACATTAAACTTATTGCAAACATCTCAGAAAACTTTAAAGATGATTTCATTTCTACTAACCTCCTAATTTAATTTTAACAAAATATTCTGAATTAAAATCCGTCATATATCCTCTTTCAAGCATACTTCCCCGTAAAAGAACGCAAAAAACACCCGTCCCTAACAAAGGGACGAGTGTTGAAATCGTGGTTCCACCCTTATTCTAATAAAATGAATTTATAACGAAATAAGCTCATTTTATAGCTCGTGTAAATTGATAACGGTTTTATCCGCCAAGAATTACAATGCATTATACATGCAGTTCACTCTTGAAGTTTAGAGGTGGTAAGCTTGTCTTTTCGTATTAGGAAGCTCACAGCCTAAGGCTTCCCTCTCTGAGAATCGTAAAAAACAACTCATGTCCTCATCATTACTTTTATAAAATATCTTGTCGAAACTTGTTGTTTTTTATTATATGGGCTATTTTTTAAAAAATCAATAGTTTTATTTTTTCTGACAAAAAAATATAGGAAGAAAACTTTTCCTCCCTATAACTGTCCTATTAATAATTCTAATTCTTCAGCTGTAATGTCTCGCCACTTTCCTACTTCAAGATCATTTAGCTCTATATTCATAATGCGAATTCGCTTTAACTTTGTTACAGTAAACCCGAAAGCTCGGCTCATTCTACGAATTTGTCTGTTCATTCCTTGCGTTAAAACGATGCGAAACGTAGACTGATCCACTCTCGTCACTTTACATGGCTTCGTCATTCCATCTTTAATCTTTACACCGCTGGACATCTCATTAATAAACCAATCTGTAAAAGGTTTATCAACTGTAACAACATATTCTTTCTCGTGCTCATGATCACCGTGTAAAATTTGATTGGCAATCCCGCCGTCATTCGTTAATAAAATAAGACCTTCTGACGCTTTATCTAATCGTCCAACAGGAAAAATTCGCTCTGGATAATTAATATAATCAATAATATTATCTTCAATATGATCGGCTGCTGTACAAGTAATACCAACTGGTTTATGAAAAGCAATATACACCTTTTCTTTCTCTTCTTTTGCAATAACCTGTCCATCAATCGTTACAACATCACCTTCATTAACAAGTGCACCGTGCGTACATATTTTGCCATTAATCGCTACGCATCCAGCTTTAATGAGGCGATCTGTTTCACGTCTTGAGCAGGATTTTGCTTCGCTTATGTATTGGTTGATTTTCATAGCTTATTCCTTTTCATATATATTAAAAGCGTCAATCTATGGCAATATCATTATGCCACGATTGACGCTCGTTTACTTCGCAAAAACAACTAAATAAATAACCCCAATCACCAAAAATATTCCGCAACAAGCTAACAATACTTTTGCAAGTTTGTCCATAAACATATAATGGTTTCCCCTTTGTTTCGTTGTTTTCTATTTTAATTCGACAACTGTTACGCCAAGGCCTCCCTCGCCCATGTCACCGTAACGGAATGTTTTCACACCACGATGCTTCTTCAAGTAATCTTGAACACCTTGGCGAAGTGCTCCTGTTCCTTTACCGTGAATGATTGATACACGAGGATAGCTTGCAAGCTGGGCATCGTCTAAATATTTCTCGACGCGCGCCATTGCATTTTCAAATCGTTCACCACGAAGGTCAAGTTCTAATGAAACGTGATAATCTCTACCTTTTACTGTTGCAACTGCTTTTTTCTCTGTTTGCTTCGGTGTGTTAATGTATTCCATATCGGACTCTTTTACTTTCATCTTCAGAATACCGATTTGTACGCTCCACTCTGTATCGCTTACTTTTTCAAGTAATTGACCTTTTTGACCGAACGTTAATACTTTTACTTCATCACCTGCGCGCAACTGTTGTTTCGGCGCAGTATTTTTCACATTTACTTTTTGTTTCTTCACAAGCTCTGGTGCTGCGCCTTCTAGACGGCTCTTCGCTTCAATTAACTCGTGATCTTTCACGTTTGCAAGCTGTGCTTTACGCAATTGACGAAGTTCTTGAATAATGCCTTCTGCTTCTTTCTTTGCAGCTTCGACTTTTTCTTCCCCTTCTTTTTGCGCTTTTAATAATCGTTCATCACGCTCTTCGTTAAATTCAATAATTTGACGTTGTAATTCACGATGCAGTTTTTCAGATTGCTTACGAAGTGCTTCTGCTTCGTTCCAGTCACGCTCTGCATTCTTTTGACTTTCTTCTAACTTCGCAATCATATTTTCAATTTTGTTTGTATCTGTACTAATGTGATTGCGTGCTTGCTCAATGACGCGATCAGATAATCCAAGGCGTTTCGAAATTTCAAAGGCATTACTACGTCCTGGTACACCGATTAATAATTTATACGTTGGACTTAATGTATTTACATCAAACTCAACGCTCGCATTGATAACTTGCTCACGATTATATCCGTATGCTTTTAATTCTGGGTAATGCGTCGTAGCAACAACGCGAGCACCGCGATTACATACTTCATCTAAAATTGAAATGGCAAGTGCAGCCCCTTCTTGCGGGTCTGTTCCAGCACCTAATTCATCGAATAAAACTAAGCTTTCAAAATCAGCTTTTTCTAAAATATCAACAATGTTCACCATATGTGAGGAGAACGTACTTAAACTTTGTTCAATCGATTGCTCATCACCGATATCAGCAAATATATTTTTAAATACACAAATCTCTGACTCATCCATTACTGGAATGTGAAGACCAGATTGCGCCATTAATACACAAATACCAACTGTTTTCAGCGTAACTGTTTTACCACCTGTATTCGGTCCTGTAATAACAATTGTCGTGAAATCTTTCCCTAACATAATGTTATTTGGCACGATAATTTCTGGATCGATAAGCGGATGACGTGCTTGTTTTAAATCCATGTAACGCTCGTTATTTACGATTGGTTTTGTTGCTTTAATTCGCTTCGCATAGAAAGCTTTCGCAAAAATGAAGTCAAGATTTGCAACTACTTCTACGTTTGATAAAACGATATCGGCTTCTACTGCCACTTCTTCTGTTAACATCAATAAGATGCGTTCGATTTCTTGTTTTTCTTTCACACGTGCTTCTTGGAGCGCGTTATTTAATTCTACAATGACTTGCGGTTCAATAAATAACGTTTGTCCAGAAGCTGATTGATCATGAACAATACCGCCATATACGCCGCGGTATTCTTGTTTTACTGGGATTACGTAACGCTCATTACGAATCGTTACAATCGAGTCAGACAGCATCTTTTGCGCGTTTGAAGAACGCGTCATGTTTTCTAACTTTTCACGAATACGGCTTTCCGCAGTACGAATTTGAGTACGAATACCACGCAGTTTATCACTTGCGCTATCGACTACTTCACCGCCGTCACCGATGCAATTTGTAATTTTCTTTTCTAAATCATATAAAGATACAATTTGGGCGACATGAGTTTCTAAAATCGGAAGCTCGACACCATTATCAACCATATCTTCAATGAAACGTTTCATATTGCGACTACCATACATTGTATTTGCAATATCAAGTAGTTCATTCGGACTTAACATACTTCCAATCTTTGCACGCTTCACATTTGAGCGAATATCTGTAATACCACCTAACGGTGCACTACCTTTTAAACGAATGACTTTCGCTGCTTCATCCGTTGTATCTTGCATTTCTACAATTTCTTCAAAATCAGTGCTCGGTACTAAATGCTTCACTTTATCACGGCCAAGTGAAGAGGCTGTATGTTCAAGTAATTGTTCTTTTACTTTATTGTATTCTAATACACGCAACGTTCTTTCTAACATGTTGCAGGTCCCCCTTGTGTTACTTATTACGTTTAATATAGTCTAATAAACGTTCAATATCCCACGTGTTAATCACGTTATCTTTTTGAATCCAACCTTTACGTGCTGCCGCTACGCCTGTTTCCATATCTTCTAACATTTCAAGTGTATGAGCATCCGTGTTAATCGCTACTTTTACACCGGCATCTTGTGCTTGTTTTAATAATTTCGCGCTTAAATCTAGACGGTTTGGATTCGCATTTAATTCTAAAACTGTATTTGTTTCTTTTGCGAGTTCGATTAATAAGTCTGTATCTACATCGTAGCCCTCACGACGTCCAAGAAGACGTCCTGTCGGATGGGCAATCATTGTGACATGTTTATTCTCTAGCGCAGCACGAAGACGTTTCATAATCGTTTCACGGTCTTGTGAGAAGCTAGAGTGAATTGCTCCAATGACATAATCTAGTTCTGCTAATACTTCATCATCAAAATCAAGCGAGGCATCCGGTAAAATGTCCATTTCAATCCCGCGTAAAATTGTAATGTCTGGATACTTTTCGTTCATACGTTCAATTTCTTTCGCCTGCTCGCGAAGGCGCTCTTTCGTTAAACCGTTCGCTACTTTCAAGTATTGTGAGTGATCAGTAATCGCCATAAACTTATATCCACGAGCACGGCACGCTTGTACCATCTCTTCAATAGAAAAAGCACCATCACTCCATGTTGTATGCATATGTAAATCACCTTGTATATCAGAGAACTGAATTAAGTTTGGATACTCTTTAATTAATTCAATTTCTTTTCCATCTTCACGCACTTCTGGCGGGATAAATGGAAGACCGAAATGAGCAAAGAATTCTTCTTCCGTCTCAAATGTTTTCACTTCACCTGTTTCCAAGTTCTCTACACCGTACTCACTAATTTTCTCACCTTTATCTTTTGCGATTTGACGCATTTTTACGTTATGGTCTTTTGATCCTGTGAAATGGTGAAGAGTTGTAATAAACTCTTCTGGTTTTACTAAGCGAAAATCAATCGAAATATCATATTCATATTGAAGACGAACAGAAACTTTCGTATCCCCGCTCGCAATTACTTCAATCATATTATCGAATTGTAGTAAATGCTCACGTACTGCAGCTGGTTCTGTCGTTGCAATAATAAAGTCTAAATCTTTTACTGTTTCACGAACGCGGCGCAAACTACCAGCGCGAGAGAAACGAATTACCTCAGCAATATTCGACAATTTCTCCTCTATTTCCCCGGCAATAGGCAATACCATCGCGATTGGTAAACGCTCTGGACGAGATCCTACTTGATCGATTGCTTCTAATATTTTCTCTTCTGTCTTCTTACCGAAACCAGCTAAAGCTTGTACTTTATTTTCCTCACAAACCGCTTTTAGCGATTCCATATCAACAACACCAAGTTCTTTATATAACTTAGCTACCTTTTTACCACCAAGGCCTGGTAATTTTAATAATGGTAATAAGCTACTTGGCACTTCTTTTTCAAGCTCTTGTAATACTTCAGATGTTCCCGACTCTATATATTCTTGAATAACTGCTGCTGTTCCTTTTCCAATGCCAGGAATCTTCGTGAAATCTTCAATCTCAGAAAGACTACGATCATCACTTTCTAATGCTGCTGCCGCTTTACGAAATGCCGATATTTTAAATGGATTCGCGCCCTTTAGTTCCATAAAAAGCCCGATTGTCTCTAATAATTTAATCACTTGTTTTTTATTTACTTTCATCATTGTCCCGCCTTTCTTTCATAGAAAAAAACTTCTCTTTCCGAAAAAAGAGAAGTTATACTCTGCTACCTGTCTGCCATAGTTCCTTCACCTTTTCAGAGAGAATCGGTGTATCGTCTACAATTATTTTGCTAATTGATGATTGTTGTAATGGTGTTTGTAATTGTTCAATCGGAAGAATGTTCCCAATGATAATTAAGACAAACAAAATAATATATACTTCTAAAAATCCGAGGATTGCCCCCGCAAACGCATTTACTTGCTTTAAAACCGGTATTTCTGCAAACATATTTAACAAATTACCAAGTAATGAAAGTGCAATTTTTGTGATAATAAACAATATGATAAACGCAAGCGCTTGATAAAATACTGTCTCAATATTATTTGCATCAATCCATTCTGGAACAGATACGTTTTTATCAAATGGATACGGAATAAATTTCGCAAGTGCTGGCGCTAAATCTTTACAGTACCAGTATGCAACAAGGTATGCGATAATAAAGCTTGTTAACTTTACAAGTTGCAAGATGAACCCTCTGCGTAAGCCGAGGAAAAATCCCATAACAAGCAGTAAAATGATAATAATATCAATCATGTTATTCCATTCCTTTTTTTGTCATACTTTCTTTCAATTTCTCATGTTCTTCTTTTAATTTTATGTAATCGTGTATGACGTTTACCGCCGTCAATACCGCTAGTCTACTCGTGTCAAGCGAAGGATTCTTGGCATTGAGTTCGCGCATTTTATCATCCACAATCGCTGCTACCATGCGGATATGACTTGTACTTTCATCGCCAACAACTGAATATTGCTGACCATAGATTTCTACATTAATTCGACTTTTCTTTCCCTTTTGTTGTGACAACTCACCGGCCTCCAATCACGTACAGAATCCTAAAGTTTATCATACCATGAACCTTCATAATATGGAAACAGAAAGAACAATCCGATATGATAAAAATAACAATATAAAAAAAGGGGCGACCATTATGTCAAATTCTATCGTAATTCAAACAAGTTCTACAGTAATTGAAGACATGAAACAACAATATAAACATTCGCTTAGCCCGAAAACTCCGCAAGGCGGGATCTTTATGGCAAAAGTGCCATCTTGCACAATCACAGCGTATAAATCTGGAAAAGTAATGTTCCAAGGTGGACGTGCTGAAGCAGAAGCTTCTCGTTGGCAAACTGTCTCTCAAACACCGAAAACAGCTGTAAAAAGATCTGTTGATTCACACCGTTATGCACCGCCTGCTTCCATCGGTACAATGTCGATCGTAGGGTCAGATGAAGTGGGTACTGGTGATTTCTTCGGACCGATGACAGTAGTTGCTGTATATGTGGATGCAAAGCAAATCCCACTACTAAAAGAGCTTGGTGTAAAAGACTCTAAAAACTTAAATGACGAACAAATTACTGCCATTGCGAAACAACTTCTTCACGTTGTCCCTTACAGCTCTCTCGTTCTTCATAACGAAAAATATAACGAGCTATTTGATAAAGGAAACAACCAAGGTAAGTTAAAAGCTTTACTACACAATAAAGCTATTACAAACTTATTAGCTAAAATTGCACCTACAAAACCTGAAGGCGTCTTAATCGACCAATTTACACAACCTGATACATACTACAAATATTTAGCAAAACAAAAACAGGTACAGCGTGAAAATGTTTATTTTGCGACGAAAGGCGAAAGCGTCCATTTAGCAGTAGCCGCTGCTTCCATTTTAGCTCGTTACTCATTCATAAAACAGTTTGACGAACTAAGTAAAAAAGCTGGTATGCCGCTTCCAAAGGGTGCTGGTAAACAAGTTGATATCGCCGCTGCTAAATTAATTCAAAAGCTTGGTAAAGAGCGATTACCTGAGTTTGTGAAACTGCATTTTGCTAATACAGAGAAGGCGTTTCGCTTATTAAAATAGTATCGACAAAAACAGGAGCCTACAAACTCCTGTTTTTTGTTTCACCCTACTATTGTCCTTATAGTTTTGTTATAATTATAATATACAGATTATTCTAACATAGGAGGAGATTCCCATTGCTACTTCTACAAATGATTCTAAATATTTTACTAGGCGATCCACACGAAAGACAGTTTGAAATTAGAGAAAACATTCAGCTACTAAGTGAACAACGAGAGTTTAACGATTTAATAGAGCGTTACGGCCGGTCTTTCTTATTAAACTTTCGGATCCGCAGGTTTATCGGGAAACACGATGCCCGCTCGTTAATACATAATCCAGCAAAACTGCAACACTTCTGTGAGGAACTTGAATGTATGATTAGAAAAAGGAGGTTTTTCATATGAACGCTGTAAAAGTAAAAAAGATATTATATGCTTTCGTACACCTCGTAGGTCCACTTTCTTACCTCACTATTTCTACCATTTGGGGAGCTTTTTTCACTACTAAATCTACATTTGAAAATATTTCTGATAATCTTGGCGTGATGGCCATCTATTACGTGTTCATGAGCTTACTGTGGTTTTTCTATTTCGATCGATTAGACAAAGATGTAGATAATATTACAAAAGAAATTAACGATAAGAAGATGTAACATAAAAAAGGAGAGCCTTGGCGACTCTCCTTTTTTATGTTAGCTTTGTTTCTGCTTCTTATTTGATGAAGGTACTTTATGGGAACCTGTTTCATGTGTCGTCGTTCCTTGTCCTTCTACTTCTGGAGAACCTAGGCCCGATCTTGAATGATCTTTTTTCACTTTTTTACTCATTTATATTCACCCCTTCGCGTTACTTTTTGCTACGGGAGAATAAACTATGCAAAATAAAAAGCGAGAGGAAATCCTCTCGCTTTTTTCATATTTTAGAATTCAGAAGAACCTGGAGTTCTTGGGAATGGAATTACGTCACGGATGTTAGCCATGCCAGTGATGTACATTAGGAAGCGCTCGAAACCTAGACCGAATCCAGCGTGTTTTGTACCGCCGTATTTTCTAAGTTCTAAGTACCACCAGTAGTCCTCTTCGTTCATACCTAATTCTTTAATTCTATCTACTAAAACGTCCATTCTTTCTTCACGTTGACTTCCGCCGATTAATTCACCGATGCCAGGAACTAGAAGGTCAGTAGCAGCTACTGTTTTACCGTCGTCATTTAAGCGCATGTAGAATGCTTTAATGTCTTTCGGATAGTCCGTTACGAATACAGGGCGTTTGAAGATTTCTTCTGATAAGTATCTTTCATGCTCTGTTTGTAAGTCAATACCCCATTCTACTGGGTATTTGAAGTCAGCACCTGATTCTTGAAGTACTTTAATTGCTTCTGTATAAGTGATGCGACCGAAGTCAGAGTTGATTACGTTGTTCATGCGCTCTAGAACTGTTTTATCAACGAAGCTGTTGAAGAATTCCATTTCTTCTGGTGCATGCTCTAATACGTATTTCATTGCATATTTCAGCATATCTTCTGTAAGGTTCATTACGTCACCTAGTTCAGCGAATGCAATCTCAGGCTCAACCATCCAGAACTCAGCAGCGTGGCGAGTTGTGTTTGAATTTTCTGCACGGAATGTAGGTCCGAATGTGTATACATCACGGAATGCTAATGCATAAGCTTCAGCGTTCAGCTGTCCACTTACTGTTAAGTTTGTTTCTTTGCCGAAGAAGTCTTTTGATTCATCAACTTGTCCGTCTTCACCTTTTGGTAGGTTGTTTAAATCTTGTGTTGTTACGCGGAACATTTCTCCCGCACCTTCTGTATCACTACCAGTGATGATTGGTGTGTGAACATGTACGAATCCACGCTCTTGGAAGAATTGGTGAATCGCAAATGCTGCGATAGAACGTACGCGGAACGTTGCAGAGAATGCATTTGTTCTTGGACGTAAGTGAGCAATTGTACGTAAGTATTCAAACGTATGACGTTTCTTTTGAAGTGGGTAATCAGAATCTGATAAGCCCTCAATATCAATTTTTTCTGCTTTAATTTCAAATGGTTGTTTCGCTCCAGGCGTTACAATTACTTTACCTTCTACTTTAACTGAAGAGCTAAGTGGAAGTTTTGCAATTTCTTTGAAGTTATCTAATTCTGTATCGAAAACGATTTGAACGCTTTTGAAGAAGCTACCGTCGTTTAATTCGATGAAGCCAAACGCTTTTGAATCACGTAAGTTACGAATCCACCCTGATACTTGTACTGTTTGACCTGCGTATTTATCTGTATCTCTATACAGACTTTTTACTAATGTGTTTTCCATAGTGAAATTCTCCTTTGCTGATATATTTAAATACAAAAAAACCTTTCATCCATAAAGGGACGAAAGGTTAAACTTCGCGGTACCACCCAATTTGTCATAAAGACCAACTTTAACTCGTATGTAATACATACTTCCCGGTTTGTAACAGGCCGGATTCCCGTCTAAGTCTACTCTTGAATACAAGATTCAATTTCGGTTAGCAACTCCAAGGTGTTCTTCACATATACCGCCTCATCAGGCTCTCACCGTCCCTGACTCGCTTTGGATTATAGTATATACTACTTTTCCTTATCATCGTCTTTCATTTTGTTAAACTAAAATTAATGTACTACATTCGAGAGAAAGATGCAAGATGTCGGAAAATATATCGGCGATTTTTGTAATATATCGACTTACCGACATTTTCCGACAACCAATTCACTAAAAAATTGCCGGAATAAATCCGGCAATTTCTTATTACTTACGTAACTCCGCACCAAATTTCTCTTCTACCGCTGTTAATACACGGTTATGTGCTTCTGTTACTTCTTCGTCTGTTAACGTACGCTCTGGATCGAAGTAGTTCATAGAGAATGCAAGTGACTTCTTGCCTTCTTCCATTTTTTCACCTTCGTATAAGTCAAATAGTGTTACGTCTTTCAGAAGTTCCCCGCCAGCTTCAGCAATAACTTGCTTCATTTCGCCAGCTTTTGTTTCTTTCGTTACGACAACAGCCATGTCACGTGTCATGGATGGGAAACGTGGAATCGCTGAGTAGTAAGTTTCTTCTGCGTCTGCACCGAATACTTTTACAAGAGATAGTTCAAATACGAATGTATTTTTCACATCTAATTGTTTTTCTGCTTCTGGGTGCAATTGACCGATGAAACCAATTACTTCGCCATCTAATACGATGTCAGCTGTACGACCTGGGTGCATACCTTCACGTTTTGCTGGTGCATAAGTGATTTGGTTTGAAACGCCAAGTACGTCGAATAATCCTTCTAGTACACCTTTCACAACGAAGAAGTCTACTACTTTCTTCTCACCTTGCCATGCATGGTGAAGAGCAAGACCTGTCATAACACCTGCAAGATGTTGTTCTTCTTTCGGAAGTTCTCCTTCTTCTGTCGGTAAGAAGATAGAACCTACTTCGTATAAAGCAACACTGTCGTTTTTACGTGCAACGTTGTATGAAACTGCTTCTAACAATTGTGGTACTAAGCTTAAACGAAGTTGGCTACGCTCTTCACTCATTGGAAGCGCAAGACCTACAGGCGCCTTTTCGTTTGGCTCAACCATATATTGTTTCGCTTTGTCAGCGCTTGTTAATGAATACGTGATTGCTTCATATAAACCAGCACCTTCTAAGAAGCGACGTACTTTACGACGTTTCGTTTGTGCTGATGTTAATTTACCACGAGTCATCGTTCCAGAAGGTAATGTAACTGGAATGTGGTCATAACCGTATAGACGGCCCACTTCTTCTACTAAGTCTTCTGAAATTGTAATGTCAGGACGACGTGCTGGTACATTCACGTGGAATGTTCCTTCTACTTCTGTGAATGGGAATTTTAAGTTTGTGAACATTGTACCCATTTCACTTGCAGAAATATTTGTACCTAATACACGGTTTACTTTGTCAGCAGTAACAGATACTGTACGCTCTTGTACTTGTAAGTTGTCAGCTTCTACTACACCTTCAAGCGCCTCACCGCCAGCGTATTTCGCCATTAAAGCAGCTGCGTGTTGAATTGCTTCAAATGTACGTGTTGGGTCGATTCCTTTTTCGAAACGCGCACTTGACTCACTGCGAAGACCTAAGTCTTTTGATGTACGGCGCACTGTTTGACCCGCAAAGTATGCAGACTCAATTAGAACGTTTACTGTCTCATTTGTAACTTCAGAATCCGCTCCACCCATTACACCAGCAACAGCTAACGCTTTTGTGCCGTTTGTAATGACAAGGTGGTGGCTTTGTAATGTACGTTCTTGATCATCTAACGTTTCAATTTTTTCGCCTTCTTTTGCAAGACGAACAACGATTTCTTTTGAACCTAATTTATCGTAATCGAATGCATGTAACGGTTGACCGTATTCCATTAAAATGTAGTTTGTAATATCAACTACGTTGCTAATTGGACGAATGCCAGCTGCCATAAGGCGCGTTTGCATCCACATTGGTGACGGACCAATTTTTACGTTCTTTACCATTTTTGCAATGTATAATGGGTTTTCTTCTTTCGCTTCTACACTTACAGAAATGTAATCAGCAGTTTTTTCTGCTGTTTCTTGTAAGTCGATAGCTGGAAGTTTTACTTCACGGCCGTAAATAGCAGCTACTTCATATGCAACACCTAACATGTTTAAGCAATCTGCACGGTTTGGTGTTAAACCAAGCTCAAGTACTTCATCATGTAAGTTTAAAATTTCAAGTGCATCTGCACCAACTTCAGCGTCACTTGGGAAGATGAAGATACCATCTGCATATTCTTTTGAAACTAACTTTCCATCAATGCCAAGCTCTTGAAGAGCACAAACCATACCGTGAGAAGCTTCACCACGTAGTTTTGCTTTTTTGATTTTGAAATTACCAGGTAGTACAGCGCCAACTTTTGCAACTGGTACTTTTAAACCTTTTGCAATGTTAGCAGCACCACAAATAATTTGAACTGGTTCTTCTTCACCGATATCGATTAAGCATTTGCTTAACTTATCAGCTTCTGGGTGTTTTTCACATTCTAATACGTGACCAACTACAACACCTTTTACACCTTTATTTAATACTTCAACGCCTTCTACTTCAATACCACTTTTCGTGATTTTGTCTGCTAGTTCTTGTGCCGTTACATCTTTAATATCTACATACTCTTGTAACCAACGATATGATACGAACATACTTATCCTCTCCTTCCCTTACGCTCGTTTGAATTGTTGTAAGAAACGTACATCATTTGTATAGAAATGACGAATGTCATCTACGCCGTATTTCAACATTGCGATACGCTCTGCGCCCATACCGAATGCGAAACCTTGATATTCTTTTGAATCATAACCAGCCATTTCAAGTACGTTCGGGTGAACCATACCTGCGCCTAAAATTTCAATCCAACCAGTTCCTTTACAAGTGCCGCAACCTTTGCCGTGACACATCATACAAGAAATATCCATCTCTACAGATGGCTCTGTAAATGGGAAGAAACTTGGACGAAGACGGATTTCACGATCTTCACCGAACATCTTTTTCACGAATACTTGCAGTGTACCTTTTAAGTCACTCATGCGAATGTTTTTATCAATTACAAGACCTTCAATTTGCATGAACTGGTGTGAATGCGTCGCATCATCGTCATCGCGGCGATACACTTTACCAGGACAAATAATTTTAATTGGGCCTTTTTCTTTATTATTTTCCATCGTACGTGCTTGCACAGAAGATGTATGTGTACGTAGTAACGTTTCTTCTGTAATGTAGAATGTATCTTGCATATCACGTGCTGGGTGATCTTTCGGTAAGTTTAATGCTTCGAAGTTGTAGTAGTCTTTTTCTACTTCTGTTCCTTCCGCTACTTCATAACCCATACCGATGAATACATCTTCAATTTGTTCAACAACAGCTGTTAACGGATGATGACAACCTGTTTCAACAGGACGACCTGGCAATGTAACATCAATTGTTTCATTAGCTAATTTCGCTTCGATTACTGCTTTTTCTAAATTACTAATTTTGTCGTCTAAACGAGTTTGAATCGCTTCACGTACTTCATTTACTAATGCTCCCATACGTGGACGCTCTTCTGCTGATAATTTTCCCATGCCGCGTAATACTTCTGTAATTGGACCTTTTTTTCCTAAATACGCTACGCGTACGTCGTTTAAGCCTTTTAGCTCTTTCGCTTCTTCAATAAGCTCTAACGCTTTTTGCTTTAGCTCTTTTAAACGTGCTTCCATTTGGAACCCTCCTAATTTTAAAAATAAAAAAACCTCGCTCCCAAAAAGGGACGAGGTAAATTCGCGGTACCACCCTAAATTGACAGAACATGTCTGCCCACTCATTAGTTATAACGATCAATTCTGACCGGAACGCCTTTACATATACATGGTCCTGGCGTCAACTCCAGAGGTGAATTCACTTCCGTCTACCATAAGAATGCTTTCAGTCTACGGCATTCTCTCCCTATATGGCGATTTTGTAAGCTACTCTTCTCTATCAACGTTTTTCGTTATTTAACTTTTAATATAATGCACTTCAACTTATTATAAGAAGTTTTTTATTGGTTCGCAACCGGGCTTTGCAAATAATACGTTAAAATCCCAGCTGCAACTGCAACATTTAATGATTCTGCCCCGCCGTAAATCGGAATATACAAGTTTTGATCCGTTTTTGCAAGAATTTCTTGGCGTACGCCGTTTCCTTCATTTCCTACAATTAATGCAAAACTACCAGCTGGTGTTACTTCCCCGTACGGAACTCCATTTTCAAGAGCTGTTCCATATACAGGAACGTTATTTTCTTTTAGCTTGTCTACCCATTCTTCTAAGTTCCCTTTTACAATTGGTAAGTGGAAAATAGAACCTTGTGTAGAACGGAGTACTTTACTATTATAAACATCAACACAACCTTCTCCAAGCACAACGGCATGAATACCAGCTGCATCAGCTGTACGAATAATTGTCCCTAAGTTACCTGGATCTTGCAGGCCATCTAATAAAAGAAACTTCCCATCAGCAAGAGCTACTTCCTTCTCATGCTTTTCACAAACAGCAAATACACCTTGTGTCGTTTCTGTTTCACGAAGTACTTTTACGATTGCTTCCGGTACGATATACATTTCTACATCATTAACTGTCCAATCTTTCGGAAGGTCTGTCTGATCTGAAACGATAAGTTCTGTTACAACTCCTGCTTTTAAAGCTTCCTCTACTAAATGGAATCCTTCTACAAAAAATAAACCTTTTTTATCGCGCTCTTTTTTCGTTTGCAGCTTTTTCCACTGCTTCACACGCGGATTTTGTACTGAATCAATGTTTTTCATAATATGTATTTCCCTCTCTTCTTGTCTTATCATTATAGCCTATTTTTCATACATATTTACATAAAAAAGAACAAAAACTAACGTCAGTTTCAATTCTGAAGAAGAGGTGAAAACAATGAGTTTTAATTTACGCGGTGCTGTATTAGCAAATGTATCTGGTAATACACAAGATCAATTACAAGAAACAATTGTCGATGCAATTCAAAGTGGTGAAGAAAAGATGCTTCCAGGTCTGGGTGTTTTATTTGAAGTCATTTGGAAAAATGCTGATGAAAATGAAAAGCACGAAATGTTAGAAACACTAGAGCAAGGATTAAAAAAATAAGCAATTTGAAAATCACCTTTGCATAAGCTAAGGTGATTTTTTTGCAGAAAATTTTTTTCTTCTCCTAAACATTTCTACTTTACTAACGAACTATGATGAAGTACAATGTTCAAAATACATTTAAACCGATCGATTTTTCTTCATATACACCATAAGATAAAGTGAAACTTTAATTAGTGGGGAGGGGTGTTCATCCCCACTAATTATTAGTTGAACCAATCGGGCTTTTACGGGCAGTTGATTCCTCACCTAACTTCCTCGTATTCGCTGAATTTTGAATTAGGAATCTTACTGCCCGTTAAAGCGGGATAAAAGGAGTGAATGTTTTATGCACCGTATTACGCTTGAACAAATTTTTAAACACCATATTACACAAAAATACGTAAATCGTTCTGGGATGGTCCACGCGATTGCTGTCGCTTACCATGCGTTTCACTTAGCTAAAAAGCATCACGCCTCAGTCGATGCTGCGACAAAAGCCGGTTTCCTTCATGATATCGGACATCATACGTGGTACACAGGCGGCGAATGGGATTATGACTTATATAAAAAGAATGATATCCATGCAATTAAAGGCGCTGAAAGAGCACATAAATTACTTATTAGATTGGGAGAACATCCAAAACTAGCAAAAGAAATTTCTATCGCAATTCTTCTTCATACAGATTCTTTCTTAGTACAGCAAGAAATCGAAAGAACATCTCTGCAAAACATTATTAAATGGGCAGACGAAGCAGATGAAGAACCGGGCGGAGCGCATCATTATCGAACAATTTCTTATGAAAAAGCACTAAAAGCAATTCAACAGTTAGACCGATTGGTAGAGCGTGAATTACAAATAGAGCAATCAAAATCGAATAACAAAGCAGAACATAGTTATCAATAAGAAAGAGGCATCACTATAGGGTGATACCTCTTTTATTATTTTATGGAAAATACACCTTTATATGTAATATTTAAATGTTACACCCGAAAACAAGATGTTATATAATTAAATATACAAATATAAAGAGGTGATTTTACATATGCAATCTGCTACACAACTTTCCAATGAACAGAACTACTCTATGTCATGGTTACAATTTCTTGGAGTTTTATTCATTCTCTTTCCATGTCTCTCATTAATAAATATAATTCTTACATTTTTACCTATTGAGTTATACGGATACATTAACCCAAATACAAATAAATTTTTGCTTGATTCTATAAAAAATGTAAGTTATGAATTAGTTGCCTTACTTTTACTAATTGCATTTATCACGAAATATAGACCACTGAAAGAACTAGTATTACCTACATTCGATTTTCGAGTTTTAAAATCTTTTCGGATGTACATCTATGTTCTTATTTATTATGTAATCACCTTGTTTGTAGATATGTTTTTGCTAGATAAATTATTCCCTTCATCCGTACAAGAACAGTCTGATGCATTACAACTTTCAACACTAGAGCACTATCCACTTCTCTTACTTCTAGCTAGTGGGATTTTTGCCCCTATTTTTGAAGAGCTTGTATGCAGAGGGATTCTTCTTCGTTTTTTCGAAGAGAAGTTTACCTTTTGGATAGCTGTAATCCTCTCAAGTTTAATTTTCGGTATTGCTCATGCCTACTCTGTGGGAGTTATGTTTAGTGCATTTGTTACTGGAATTTTCGCTTGTTTATTGTACAAACAAACTAAATCTATTATTCCAGCTGTCCTATTACACATTTTAACCAACGTAATCGCTTTTTTATATTAAGAGAGAGGTATCACAATACCTCTCTTTACTCTTTTATCACAATTATAAACTCTTCTGTTAACACTTTTAGACAAACCATTTGTACAGAACATCAATATAAAATTATTAATGTCTGTAAATAGTAGCTTCAACATATCTTTTTTACTACAATGATGACTTTTTTGTATAAATATTCTATAATCTTTATATATAAATATTTAATAAAAAAGGATAGGTGATTCACTATTATACAAGCCACGCAACTAACTTACCCACAAAAACATCCTATGTCACTCTCACAATTTCTATTTTCGCTCGTTTTCGCGATTTGGGGAACAGGATTTCTAGCTGACCTCTTTATAGGTCTTCCTACCGTTATTTATACAGACAGTTTAACCGATCCAAAACAAATTGCTTTAGCAAAATCACTTACTACTTTTGGAAGGCATTTATTTGTATTGTGCATTTTATTAATTTTAATTTATGCATATAAACCGTTAAGAAATTTAATTGTCCCAACACTAAACTTTACAGCATTAAAAAAAGTAAGCACCTACATCTATATAATCCTTTTTTACGGACTACATATCATTAATGATATATTTATCATTAATAATATTTTTCCTGATGCGGTAAAAGAACAGTCATCCGCTTTAGACCTAGAAATGTTAAAACAATACAAACTGTTATTGCTAATAGGTGGCGCTATACTTGTACCTATTTTTGAAGAACTTATAGTTCGCGGCATTATTCTTCACTTCCTACAACAGCGCTTCCCCTTTTGGATTGCAGCACTTGGGTCTAGCTTCCTCTTCGGAATAGGTCATATATACTCAACTGGTGTGATGTTTAGTATGTTCATCATGGGTTTATTTATGGCGATTTTATGTAAAAAAACAAAATCCATTATTCCAGCTATGTTACTTCATATTATAAATAATATGTTGGCATTTTTAGGATAAAGAGAGGTATCATCACGATACCTCTCTTTACACTTTTATAACAACTTCAAACCCTTCTTCCACGTAATGCAACATAAAGATTTCTTTATCGTTCTTCTTTAAATGATTTAATATATGTTCCATATCATTACTAATTTCTCTTTTAGTAGTATCGGTATGTACCGCGATTTCATCTATTTGATCTATCCCTTTTTCATTTACTGTCTTCGCATATTTTCTGGCATAATCGATAGATTTATATTTTTTAATAGCTGCAATCCAATTTTTTAGCGTATTTTTCTCTTCATCATACTTTTCAATATGATTCCAAATTACCAATAACACATCGTCCATACATTCTTCTTGCACATCTTCAAACGAAGCTAAATGCTTCTGAATAATACTTTTTATTAGTCCGCTGTACTGGTCAATAATAAAATCTAATGCTTTTTCGTTCCTTTTCCTTAGCTGATTCACCACATTTTCTTCTGTAATTTTCATATGTCTCCTCCTCTCTCTCATGCTCTACATCTATTAATTCGTATCGTTATTACTCATTTCTATCAATTTATACATATTTATTAATAATATCCAAAATAAACCTCATGTAGTAAAATATAACTGATTACACAGAAGGAGATTACATATGTTGAGCTTACTTTGGGTTGTTTATATGCCACTTCTTGTTTTATGCGGATTTTTCGGTGGTATTTTTTTAATTGTTACTAGCGTGAAACACCGTAAATTATTTGTCGGTTTAATGGGACTACTTAGCTTTTCCTTTGTCACACTACCTTTTGTTTTTTGGGGCATGGGAGTGGAGAGCAATACAATCATCCCTATTTCCACTACTTTATATTGGATACTGTTTTCTTTAACTGGATTATTAGCAGGGTTAAGTGGATTACAAGCCAAAATTAAAAGTATACGTAATATGGGATTCATTATTTTTACCGCTGGAATATTAGGGGTTATTTTCTGGGTGCTCATGTCTGTAGGTGATTCATTCTATATATAACATTTTTTGAAACCCAAAAATCGGAGGTAATACAGAAGTGTTCGGAATATTAACTTGGATGATTTTAGCTCTTACTTTCATGTTATGCGAATTCATCGTCGGCATTTTTTTAATTATTGCTGGCATGAAACATCGGAAATCACTTACCACTATAGCTGGTTTCATTAGCATATTACTTATCGTTGTTCCTATCTTTTGTATAGGTTCTGGAATAGATTTAGAAGGGATGGTTCCAATTTCGGGAACTTTATATTGGTGCTTCTTCTCTTTAGCTGGACTATTAGCTATTATAAGCGGCAGACACATATCGAGTATTCGTTCTATGGGGACGATTTTGTTTATAGCAGGGCTTTGCTCCGTAGCTGGTTATCAGCTTTTATATGTAACTGCATAAAGAACACAAAAAAAGCAGGGAAATTAATTCCCTGCTTTTCTATTTGGTTTATTGCCTGATGGTAAGAAGAACGATAACACCCAAGCAATCCCTGCGAGTATCGTTGCAATTAAGAAGGCATCGTTAATACCGTTAATTGCAGATAACTTCGAAATTTGTCCAAATAATAGCTGCGTGCTCATCGCATCTCCTGCTTGCGCTGAGCCAGCTAAGGCCGCTAAGCTTTGCCCCATACCATGCACTTTATCAACTAAAATCGGATTTGACGTTGTTAACATGTTTCCATAATCTGCTACGTGAGCAGTCGTTTGTTGCGTCATAAGCGTGATTAATATCGCTGTTCCAATTGAACCAGCTACTTGTCTTGACGTATTTTGCGTTGCTGTACCGTGAGAAATTAATTTCATCGGCAGCGCGTTCATACCAGCCGTCATAATTGGCATCATAATGAATGACATACCAATTGAACGTATAATATAATCCGTCATAATAACGCTATACGGTGTATCCATCGATAATTTTGTAAATTCATATGTCGCATACGTCGTAATTGCCAATCCAATTATCGCTAATGGACGAATGCCATATTTATCGAATAATTTACCCGCTACTGGTCCCATGATCCCCATAATTAATGATCCTGGAAGAAGTAGTAAACCAGATTCAATTGGCGTGAAGCCACGAATGTTTTGCAGATATACCGGAAGTAATAACATACCTCCGAATAATGCCATTGTAACAATTGCGTTAATTACTAAAGTGAAAGTAAATACTGGATATTTAAATACTTGTAAATCAAGCATTTTATTGTCCGTTGTTAACTCTCTCCAAATAAATAACGCTAAACCAATTACACCGATAATAAGTGAAATAACGACTTCGGCACTAGTCCAACTATTATTTCCAGCTTCACTAAATCCGTACAATAAGCTTCCTAGTCCAATACTTGAACTAACCACACCGAATATATCTAATTTCGTTTTAGACACTGGCTGAGCTAGTGTAAAGAATTTTAAAGATAGGAACGTAATAATTAAACCGATAATAAACATCGCATAGAACATTAAGTTCCAGCTGTAATTTTCAATTACCCAACCTGTTACAGTTGGTCCGATAGCTGGTGCTAAAATCATTGCTACGCCTAGTAATCCCATCGCTGCTCCGCGCTTATGAGGCGGGAATAGTGTCATGAAGATATTCATACCAACCGGCATTAAAATACCCGCACCAACCGCTTGAATAACACGGCCCGTCATCATCATTGTAAAGTTTCCTGAAGTAGCACAAATGATAGATCCTACCGTAAAGAATAACATTGCTGCTACGAATAATTTACGATACGTAAATCGTGAAACTAAAAAGGCACTAATCGGTACTAAAATACCATTTACAAGCATGAAACCTGTAATTAACCATTGTGCTGTTGAAGTTGATACGTTAAATTCATTCATTAACGGAGGTAATGCAACGTTAATGATTGTTTGGTTTAAAATAGAAACGAACATGCCGAGAATTAATACAGCTACAACTGCTTTTACGTTCACATTCTCTACAGGCATAGACATTTGTTTTTGGGGTACTTCTTTTTCTTGTTTTACTTCTTCTTGCTTTCCTGTTTCCAACTCAACTACATTAGAAATTTCCGGTTCTTGCTTTCGTTCAATTTCTTTCTCTTCTGTTTCAACTTTACTTACTTCTATTTTACTTACGGCTGGGACTTGTTCTTCTCCCATTTTCGTTTTTTTCTTTCGTAAAAGACGATTTACAAGGAAGAAGACGATTATACAAAATAGTGCATATCCTGCAATTACAATTGAGGACATCTCATCTCCCCCTTACTTATGAATACGAACTGTCACATTCATGCCAGGAACAATATTTACTGATTTGCTATGATCTAAAGAAATTTTAACTGGTACTACTTGTGTTACTTTCGTATAGTTCGCTGTTGCGTTGCTTGATGGTAACATAGAGAATGTGTTCGCTGTTGTTAATCCAACTTGCTCTACTTTTCCTGATAACGTTGTATCTGGGTATGCATCTACATACACATCTACGTCTTGACCTTTTTGTACATCGTCAACATCTGTTTCTTCAATGTTTGCCGTTACCCATAAATTGTTCATATCAAATGCATAAGCGATCGGGCTACCTGCTCCAACGAAAGCATTTGTCGTCGCGTTTGATTGTACAACCGTTGCATTTTGTGGAATTGTTACATCTACTGTTTGTTCTCCATTTGCTGCCGCTACAGTAACAGCACCTAATTTATCGTTCTCATTGTAGTTCTTACCTACTTCAGCTTTCCAGTCAGTTAATTTACCTGCTACTGGTGATGCAATCGGAATTACCTTTCCATCAATTTTTGCATTGTCTGTTTTTAAGTAATTTTCCGCTTGATTGTAATAGTAATAACCGCCAATACCGCCGCCAACTAGTACAATTAATGTGATAATGTTGATAATCACCATTCTTCGAAACTGATTCATTGCATTCCTCTCCTTATATCGCATATAATTTTTTTCTAAACTATTTACGTCCTTATTGTTTAGACTATTTAATTGTTAATTATATTAACTTTTAAACAAAAAAATCACACCATCTGCGGTGTAAATCGAAATTTATCTACCTGCGAGCGGTGCTGATTTCTGAAGGACTATCGTTTATAATTATAAATAATTATTTTAAATCTACAACCGACAATTTACGTATGAAATGTCGCTTAAACAACAATATAATACCAATATGTTGCTTAAGTATAGAAAATTAAACGAGGGGAAATAAAAATGTCTATTAAAAATACAAATGATCCACGTGTAAAACGGACGAGACAACTCATACAGGATGCTTTTGTCGCTTTAGTAGGCGAAAAAGGGTTTGAAAATGTAACTGTTCAACATATTGCAGAACGTGCTCCTGTAAATCGTGCTACGTTTTATAGCCATTACCACGATAAATATGACTTATTGGACAAAAGCATTGAAGAAATGTTAGAGAAGTTAACAGAAGTCATTAAACCGAAAAATAGAAATAAAGAAGATTTTCAACTTACATTTGATTCACCACATCCAAGTTTTTTGGCCTTGTTCGAACATATTGCAGAAAATGCGAACTTCTATAACGTTATGCTTGGTGATAAAGCTGCCGGAAACTATACGTATAAAATGATGAAAGCAATTCAAACACATTTAACATTAAGCCTCTCTATTTCACAACCTAACGATGAAAAACTAATGGTTCCACGTGATATTCTCATTAGTTACGTTACTGGTGCCCACCTTGGGATGATTATGTCATGGCTAAAAAAAGGAATGATATATACCCCGCATTTTATGGCCATGCAATTAACTCGTTTAATCATTTTAGGAGCTCATACTGCGGCAGGGTTAGAGAGACCTTTTTAAAACGTAAAAAAGCGAAGGAGCACCTCCTTCGCTTTCTCTATTAATTAAATGTAATGTTATGTACAGCCTCTTTATCAAGACGTTTAATAACTTCTACAATTAACTTCACTGCATTTTCATAGTCATCACGGTGTAACATTGCCGCATGAGAATGAATGTAACGCGTTGCAATCGTAATGGCCATAGACGGAATACCATTTACAGCAATATGAATTGCACCTGCATCCGTTCCACCGCCCGCTACTGAATCATATTGGTATGGAATTTGTAATTCATCAGCAACATCAACTACAAAGTCACGTAAACCTGTATGACCAATAACAGAGGCATCATATAAAATGATCTGTGGTCCATCACCCATTTTACTTTGCGCTTCTTTTGACGTTACACCAGGTGTGTCACCAGCAATACCAACATCTACCGCGAACGCGATATCTGGTTTAATATAGTTTGCAGATGTTTTCGCACCACGAAGACCAACTTCTTCTTGTACAGTCCCTACGCCATATACAACGTTTGGATGCTTTTCATCTTTTAATTGTTTTAATACGTCAATTGCAATTGCACAACCAATTCGGTTATCCCATGCTTTTGCAAGTAACATTTTTTCATTCTTCATCACTTGGAATTCAAAGTAAGGTACAACTTGATCTCCTGGTCGTACGCCCCACTCCATTGCTTCTTCTTGGCTAGAAGCACCAATATCGATGAACATGTCTTTAATTTCAACTGGCTTTTTACGCGCTTCTGGAGGTAAGATATGCGGTGGTTTTGAACCGATAACACCTGTTACATCTCCTTTACGCGTTACAATTGTTACGCGCTGTGCAAGCATAACTTGTGACCACCAGCCACCAACCGTTTGGAAACGAAGGAAACCTTTGTCATCGATTTGTGTAATCATAAATCCAACTTCATCTAAATGACCTGCAACCATAATTTTCGGGCCGTTTTCTTCCCCTACTTTTTTCGCAACTAAACTTCCTAAATTATCAGTAGAAAGTTCGTCCGCAAACGGCTCAATATATTTCTTCATTACTTCGCGTGGTTCACGCTCGTTACCCGCAATACCACGTGCATCTGTTAATTCTTTTAGCATTGTCAATGTCTCGTCTAATTTTGTCATTGCCAACACCCTCCTTTTTCTTCAGTCACTTCATTATACAAAAGGAAATTGAAATATTCAAAAATTAACTTAGTATCCTTGTGTTTGACGCTGATGATTTACTTCGTTTTTATCTAAATATGCCTTTTCAATCTCTTCTTGTTCAAACTCAAGTGCTTGTCCAAGTCGAAGGTAGCTTGTAAATAATTCAATATAGTTCGTAATAGATGGTTGATCTGTAAAACGAATCACCTTCGCATATGTGTCTAAGAAAATTTCTACTTGTGTTTTATTCGTCTGTGCACACTTATAGAATAAGAAGTTTTTATCAATACCTAAATCAATTCCGATTGATAAAATAAAATGTAAACCATCTACGTATTCTTCTAGTATGACTTCACGTTCTGATGCTGGTTTGTTGCTCCAATATTTAAAACAACGTGTTTCATTTGCAAGTTCTCCAATTTCTACAAGAAGAGCTAACATTTTCTCTTTTAACAATTTTTTCGGTTGTAAGTCATGTTCTTTCGCAATACGGTCATCTAATTCTTTTTGTAATTTAAATAGTTGTAGTAAGTCCACTCTATTGTCCTCCTCCAACATCGCATTTTACGCAACAATGTTGTTTCATCTCAAAGTTCATTATTATTTTTCGTTTCTTATTAATAAGTCAGCCATTTACCTCTTTACAAAATAGCTTGTCCTTAATTTACAAATACGTTTCAATCATCACGATTAGATTGCTTACTCCAATTGGTGATAGTTAATAATTATCCAGGAATTGCCCACTAATAAAAATATTATTTTATCTGATGAAAGTTCCATATCATCTTTCCATTATAGCAGTGTCGTTTCAGGTAGGAAAGATACTCTTCTTTCCAGAGGATGATAATTAAAAGAAGCCAGGAGGATCCTCCTGACTTCATATGCATATTCTTCTATATTGCTATAACTTTTATATTGATTTTGTCATATCGATAACGACACACTTCTCTTTGCATACAAATAAAAAAACCTTAGAAGAAAAATCTTCTAAGGTTTCAACTAATTAATTAGTTAATGTTGTTTTTTGCAACTGTTGCTAATTCAGCGAAAGCTTTTTCGTCATGAACAGCTAAGTCAGCAAGCATCTTGCGGTTAACTTCGATGCCAGCATTTTTAAGACCGTGCATTAAGCGGCTGTAAGAAAGACCATTCATACGAGCTGCTGCATTGATACGTGTAATCCATAATTTACGGAAGTCACGTTTCTTTTGACGGCGGTCACGGAATGCATACATTAGAGATTTCATAACCTGTTGGTTAGCAACCTTGAATAATGTATTTTTTGAACCGTAGTAACCTTTTGCTAATTTAATTACTTTTTTACGACGTTGACGAGTAACTGTACCACCTTTTACTCTTGGCATAATATTACCTCCTAATTGTTCTATATATCAGCCGAACTTATTTTAAGTTGTCAAGCATTTGACGAATGCGTTTGAAGTCACCAGCGCTTACTACACCAGCTTTACGTAGTTTACGTTTAGCTTTTGTAGATTTGTTAGCGAATAAATGGCTTGTGTAAGCGTGAGAACGTTTCAGTTTACCTGATCCAGTCTTTTTGAAACGCTTTGCAGCGCCGCGATGAGTTTTTTGTTTAGGCATAGGTATTTCCTCCTCTATCTATTACTTATCGTTTTTCGGTGCTAAAACTAAGAACATACTGCGTCCTTCCATTTTAGGCTTAGATTCGATTGTACTAACTTCAGCACAAGCTTCTGAGAAGCGATCTAAAACACGTTGACCGATTTCTTTATGAGTAATGGCACGTCCTTTAAAGCGAATTGACGCTTTAACCTTGTCGCCTTTCTCTAAAAACTTGATAGCATTACGAAGTTTTGTGTTAAAGTCGTGTTCATCAATTGTTGGACTTAAACGAACTTCTTTCATGCTAATTACTTTTTGATTTTTGCGCTGTTCTTTTTCTTTCTTCTGTTGCTCAAAGCGGAATTTACCGTAGTCCATAATGCGGCATACTGGCGGTTTCGCATTTGGAGCAACTAATACTAAATCAAGATTAAGATTTGCAGCTAAGTCTAAAGCGTCATTACGAGACTTGATTCCAAGTTGATCGCCATTTGCACCAACTAAACGTACTTCACGTGCACGAATTTGCTCGTTAATCATCATATCCTTGCTAATAGTAAGCCACCTCCAAGGTTTTCTCAGAACATAGTTTGTAGTCATAGAACCCGACAAAAAAAGTGCGGGCATACGACACCCACACTTGTAAAATCTTAAGTAAGAAATACATTTACCTGTAAACTGCGAATGCGTCCATCAGGTGAGAAGCGGGTGCTTCTACTTGTTCCACAAAACAATATTCTATTATCCTTGATGAGTTTATCATAGGACATGACGTCTGTCAAGAAGACGCGATGTGTTTTACTAACAACAAGAAATATTGTAACAAACAACTAACATACTTGCAATACTTTTTTACGATAAGTGTTACATGGTTTTTTTTTCTAATTTCCCTTACTCATATTACATAGAAAAGCCGCGGTATACCGCGGCTTTTTCTTATCGTTTTCCTTCTACTTTAATCATATCAACAAAAGCATCTAATGCGATTGTTTCTGATTTTTGTTCACCGTATTTACGTACGTTTACGCCGTTTTCAGTTACTTCATTGTCACCTACTACAAGCATGTACGGAATTTTTTGCATTTGTGCTTCACGGATTTTGTAACCAATTTTCTCTTCACGAGTATCTAATTCAACACGGATACCAGCACGGCGTAATTCGTCTTGTACTTTCTTCGCATAGTCTAAATGTACTTGCGGAGAAACTGGAATTACTTGTACTTGAACTGGAGCTAACCAAGTTGGGAATGCACCTTTGTATTCTTCAATTAAGAAGGCTACGAAACGTTCCATAGTAGATACAACACCACGGTGAATTACAACTGGACGATGTTGTTTACCGTCTTCACCAACGTAAGATAGTTCAAAGCGTTCTGGAAGTAAGAAGTCTAATTGTACAGTTGAAAGTGTTTCGTCTTTTCCAAGAGCAGTACGAACTTGAACGTCAAGTTTTGGACCGTAGAATGCCGCTTCACCTTCAGCTTCATAGTAATCAAGACCCATTTCATCCATAGCTTCTTTTAACATACCTTGTGCTTTTTCCCACATCTCATCATCAGCATAGTACTTTTTAGTATCTGCTGGGTCGCGATAAGATAGACGGAATGAGTAGTTCTCTAAACCGAAATCTTTGTACACTTCTAGAGTTAAGTTTACAACACGTTTTAATTCTTCTTTAATTTGATCTGGGCGTACGAAAATGTGCGCATCGTTTAAAGTCATTCCGCGTACACGTTGTAATCCAGATAACGCACCTGACATTTCATAGCGGTGCATTGTTCCAAGTTCCGCAATACGGATTGGTAATTCACGGTAGCTGTGAATATCGTTTTTATAAACCATCATGTGGTGAGGGCAGTTCATCGGACGAAGAACTAACTCTTCATTATCCATTTCCATTGATGGGAACATACCATCACGGTAGTGGTTCCAGTGACCAGAAGTTTCATAAAGCTCTCTGCTTCCTAGTACTGGAGTGTATACGTGATCATAGCCTAAGCTTGCTTCTTTATCAACGATGTAACGCTCGATAATGCGGCGGATTGTTGCACCCTTTGGTAACCAAAGTGGTAAACCTTGTCCTACTTTTTGGCTATTAGTAAATAGTTTTAATTCTTTACCTAATTTACGGTGATCGCGCTCTTTCGCTTCTTCAAGCATGCGTAAGTGCTCATCTAATTCTGCTTTCTTAACAAATGCAGTACCGTAAATACGTTGTAGCATTTTATTATTGCTATCGCCGCGCCAGTAAGCACCCGCAACGCTTAATAATTTAAATACTTTAATTTTCCCTGTAGATGGAAGGTGGACACCACGGCAAAGGTCGAAGAATTCGCCTTGCTCATAGATTGAAATAACTGCATCTTCTGGAAGATCGTTAATTAAATCTAATTTTAACTCATCGCCGATTTCTTCAAAACGACGAATTGCTTCTGCACGTGGTACTTCATGACGAACGATTTCTAAGTTCTCGTTCACAATTTTTTGCATTTCTTTTTCGATTTTCTTGAAGTCTTCAACTGTAATTGCTTCTTCCATATCAATATCGTAGTAGAAGCCATTTTCAATTACTGGACCAATGCCAAGCTCAACCTTAACATCTTTATATAAACGTTTTAACGCTTGCGCTAAAAGGTGAGCTGTTGAGTGGCGTAAAATATATAAGCCATCTTCAGAATCTAATGTAATGATAGAAACTGCACCATCTTCTTCGATTGGTGTAACAAGATCAATCATCTCATCATTTAATTTTCCAGCCACAGCTTTTTTCTTTAAGCCTGGGCTAATAGAAGCTGCGATTTCTTCAGTTGTTACGCCTTTTGGAAACTCCTTCACAGCTCCATCAGGGAAAGTAATTTTAACTACATCTGCCATCACTGGTCACTCCTCTTTTTCTCAAAATAAAAAACACTCATCCCGTAAAAAGGGACGAGTGTTGAATTCGTGGTTCCACCCTTGTTCCAATTAACATAATTGTTAATTGCTCAAGTTCAACATAACGGTGTTGTCCGTTAGCAATTACTAGAAAAACCGTTCACTGCTAAAGTTTAGAGGTGGTAAGTAATAATCCCGTACTAGGAAGCTCACACCCTAAGGCTTCCCTCTCTGAAAATCGTAGAAAACTACTCATGTCCTCATCATGACATTTCAATATATTTCATTTATGTAGGTAATTATATGCTCAAAAACTTAGAAAATCAAGGGCGTTACCTTTATTTTTTAAATTTTTCACATTGCGCTCAAACTCATGTAATCCATGTAATTGTACCCGTTCTTGAAATACATTTCGCAAAGTAATAATCATATTATGGTCTTGTTCTTTCGTATATAAATAAATTTTTTTCGGCGAAATAGAAAGAAGTGGTGCAATTACTTTCGTATCAATATATACATCCTTTTGTTTTAATAAGTCTTCATCTATATATTGAACCAATTTCTCTTGTTTTAAACGTCTACCTTTATCATCATAGAAAATAAAACTTTCATCAAAAATAAGATGAACACATGACAAACGTGATTTCCGGCTACGAACTTGTTGCCGAAGCGTTTCAATAAACATTTGATATTCTTGTTCCAACTTATACTCATCAATCGCCACTTCAGCAAGCTTAGCTACCATTTCCCTATATGTACGAAGACGAAAACGAACATATGATGAAAACGAGAATGAAAGTGGATCACAAAGCCAGTTATTTAAAGAGGATTTAATATATGATTCAAATGTGTGACGTGTTAATTCACGAGCAATTCCTTTTCTTCTTCCTTTTAAAATCTCTTGTGCCATATGCAATATTTGATGGCACTCTTCCTCTTCTTCATAAAAAAACTTCTCTTTTAATATTGTATATATCCACTCATTTTGTTTCACATTCACAATGAAATATACCATTACTGGCAATAAAATCTTTTCAATATAATTTGATTCACATACTGGTATGTGAATCACCACTTTTTGTCCCTGTAAATACACACTCGTTCCCTTATATAACAGTTCCGCTCTTTTCAGTAGTTGTCTATATACGTGCATAGCATCATTTTTTTCTTCGAAGCAAATTTCAATCACTTTTGTCCCCCCTTTTATCCCTGCTCTAAAGGACTGTATCTATACGTTACAAATCCTATAAGAGTCCGTCCCGCGTGAAAGTTCACTCTTAGTAGAATTACCTTTCCTATCGTTAGAAAATCCACTCGATATGGCTTGCTAATTTTATATATATTAAGGGAGGGAGAAAAAAATGATACAAGCTACTAGGAATTTTCAATAAGAACTTTTCATTTTATAATTCGACTACTTTAAAAAGCGTTTAACTACAAAAAAAGAGCAAGCTTCTCAGCTTACTCTTTACTTATGACGACGGTTTTTCCCGCCAATCGGAATTGGTTTCGCTAAATATTTAATTCGCTCCATAATACGAGCTGCTTTCATTTCTTCCGCTTCACCGCGCTGCGTATATGTTAAATGATGTTCTAGCTGTTTAAAATCAAAGTTAGACGTAAAGAACGTCGGTAAGTTTTCTAACATACGGAATTGCAAAATTGCACCGAGTACATCATCACGTACAAAGCTTGACATCGCTTCTGCTCCAATATCATCTAACATTAAAACTTGTACGCGTTTTACTGCATCAATCTTTTCCCCAATCGAATTATCTTGAATCGAACTTTTAATTTCACGTAGAAATTCAGGGAAGTATACAAGCATCGAACTTATTTTCTTTCGAGCAAGCTCATTCGCAATTGCTCCTAACAAATACGTTTTCCCTACACCAAATTTACCGTACAAATATAAACCTTGTACTTTTTTACCAGGTTCATATGTACTTAAAAACTCATTAGCTGCACCAATTGCATCAATACGCGCATCTAAATCTGAAGGGTCTAAGTTTTCCATCGTTGCTTGCAAAATATCAGTTGGCATATATACACTTTGAACGAGCTTTTCATATTTCTTCCTCTCGTCATATGCTACTTTTCTAACGCAACGATCATATTGAATATCAATCATCTTCCCTTGGATAACGAGCTTTGGCTCATATCCTTGCAGCATGTTTTTACACGAACCTAGATCCGGACAATCCGCGCAACCTACACTTTGTCCAATATATTCGTATAATTTCACAAGACTGCGTTCAATCATAGACGTTGTTACTTCCCCTTTATGTTCGTCTATAAATTCTTTCACACGCGGATGTGCCATTACTTCCGCCTTTAATACTTCATATCTATTTTTAAAATTTTCATTTTCCATTAACTTTGCAAATGAATTTTGAATATGCTCCATTTTCTCACCTCAAAGAGCGTTCATTCTCTTCTATTAATCACGCTTATATTTTTTTAACACTTCTTCTAATCGTTTTCGTTCGTCCTCTAACGTACTTGCACCTTTTTCAGCATTTACATCTTTTTTCACAGTTTCTTTCTCTTGTTCTTTCGGCTCTTCTTTCAGCCAATCTGGTACCATTTCTTTTCGTACTGTTTTCTTCGACGTACGACCTTTCTTCTTCGTCTCAGCCCATTCTTGATATTGACGATTTTCTTCTTTCGCTAATGCCATCGCTTCAGCTACTGTACCGACCTTTTTACGTGCCCAATGTCCAGCAATCTTCTCCACATACGTTTTCGCAAGTTTCATATCTGAGCGTAGCATAACGTAATAAATAAGTACATTCACAACACCTGGTGTTAACTTTTGATTCATCATTACATCTTCAACGATTTGCAAGTCAGCCTTCGTTGCCTCTGCACCGCCAGAGATTTCTTTCAATAGTTGTTTTGGTGAGATTTCCTCTAACTGTTTGATTAACATCTCTTCTTGCGATGAAGGCTCTTTTTCTTTCATCATACGTGCAGCGTGAGGCTGTACTCTTTCACTTAATACAGGTAACGCTTGGCCGTTTTCGAACTGATACCAATCACGTGCTCCTTTTCTAAGCCTTTCGATATCAATTGTCTGCATCTCTGTCACCGCACCAAGAACGATATTTTGCATCGATAACACATCTACATCATACACGTAAGCAAGTGTAATGACACATTCTCGCACTTGATCTGTAATCGCCTTTTTAGGGACAAGAGCGGATAAGCCATCTACAAATAAAGAGAAATCAAAGAAATCATTCCAAACTTTTGGAGCGTCTCCCTTTTCATTACTTGGCATAGCTGTCGTTTTTGGAATACGAAGGTCTTCTTGCGCATGCTCAAGCTGTCCTGGATTAAACGAACCAAACACATCATTAAAAGAACGCGTAACATTTTCATACGATACAAAATCAAATTCTTCTTCTAAGAAATATTGTTTTACTTGATTATATTTTGTCCGACTCAATCGATTATATAAAAAGATACTTAAAACAATATCATCAAAAAACTGCTTCGGAGATAAAGGTGGTTGCAGCTCATATATAAACATTCGAATATCTTTTTCTTTCTTAATATATACTTTCAAAAGCCCAATTGCCTCTAACTTTACTCGTTCCCCATATATTTCAGGAAGTTGCATTTGCATGGTCACCATAAGGGAATGATGCGTATTCTCTTTTCCAAACACACGATCTTGTTCTAACTCTCCCCATAGCGTCATGTACAAGCTAAAAGCTCTACTACCTATTAACGGCTGATATAACATCGTTAACACTTTTCGGTCGTAATTATGCAGTAACCCTTTCGCACTTACTTTATAACGATCAATCGGCAATAGCTCCATCCATGACTGTTTTTCCATTCTTGCTTTCCTTTCTCTCATCCAATCTTCACTATATAATTTATTAGCGAAAAAGAGCTATTAGCTTTCGCTTCTAGCTCTCTTATCTCATTACTTACGGTATGTAAAGAGAATACGATACAGATGCTACTCTCTTTCTTTTTGCAGTATATCTTTTAATTCTTCAATAAATACATTTAAATCTTTAAATTGGCGATATACAGAAGCAAAACGCACGTAAGCAACATCATCGATATCACGCAGTTCTTCCATAACAATTTCACCAATCATATCACTTTTCACTTCTGATATACCTAAATTACGAAGTTCACGTTCCACACTTTGAGTTACTTCTTCTAATTGTCTTAAAGATACTGGTCTTTTTTCGCACGCTTTAATTAAGCCACGTAAAATCTTTTCTTTATTAAACTCTTCTCGTGTTCCTTCTTTTTTTACAACGATAAGAGGTGACTCTTCCACTCTTTCAAATGTCGTAAAGCGGCTTAAACAGCTTTCACACTCTCTCCTTCTTCGAATAGAGCGCCCCTCGTCTACCGGACGCGAATCTAACACTCTTGTACCATTATGAGAACAGGATGGACAACGCAATATATTCACTCCTTTACACTATACTCTTTATTTTTTCTCTACTTACTTCATCTGACAATATATATACATTATTATATAACTCATTTTAACTCTCTTACCACTTTAAGTTTAAGCGCATTATTTTATCATCTCGTTTTCAAAAATAAGATGGTCGATAGGGCGTTAACTTATTCGTAAGAGCTCCATTTATTCAACTAACGAGTACGTCATATTTTCCCTTTTTTATAAACTAAAAAAGAGGTGCATTATACACCTCTTTACATTTTAAATCAATTATGTTCTTTTTTAAAGAGCTTTTGTTTCTCTCTGCTTAATTTCGAAGCTACCAGTGCCTCGAGGAAGCTCGATGCTCTCACGCGTTTTCGCGTTTAAACCTTCTGCAATATATTCTGCAGCAACATTTGGATCAATACGATCCCCACAAGTATAAACATCAATACTTGCGTAACCGTGCTCCGGAAAGCTATGAATTGTTAAATGTGATTCCGAGATAATTACTACTCCACTTACACCTTGTGGTGCAAATTTATGGAAAGCAACCTCACGCACTTCAGCACCAGCTCTTAGTGCTGCATCCACAAATAATTGTTCAATATACGGCATGTCATTAAGCTTGTCGAAATCGCAATCCCAAAGTTCAGCGATCACGTGACGACCCATCGTATCCATAGTATCCATTCTACAGTTCCCCCTTGTAAATTTATTCTAACTGTTCGAATTGAAAACTAATTTGCAATTTGGCTTGCTCCACTACCACGGGGGAAAGTTAGTCCAGAGAGGTCCTAACCCTTTAAGTAGTGACTACGTACCTCAGCTCTTAAGTTTACGAGTGTTAGTATACTTTGTTTATTTTCATTTTGCAACAACAGTTTTTTCGATTTTCTGTCATATTTTCCTCTTTACTTTTCCCTAAAAAAAATAAATGATTCACGAATGCAGTAATCCCAACACTTCGTGGTATGTCCACTTCTAAAAATATACTTATATAATTTTTTTCCTTTTCAGAAAAAAATAAAAAAAAGAGGGCAGATATTCCACTTGCCCTCTCCCTTATTCACTTAAATATGTTGCACATTTTCTTGCTTCGCTAATTCGTCAACAACTAACGTTACAAGATCTACAACACGACGAGAGTAGCCCCACTCGTTATCATACCAAGCAAGTACTTTTACTTTACGATCACCCATTACCATTGTAGATAAACCATCGATAATAGCTGAGTGTGTATTTGTATTAAAGTCAATAGATACTAAAGGCTCTTCGCTGAATTCTACAATGCCTTTTAACGCACCGTTTGCAACAGTTTTGAATGCATCGTTAATAGCTTCAACTGTTACATCACGTTTTACATCTACTACTAAGTCAACAAGAGACACGTTTGGTGTTGGTACACGAAGTGCCATACCATGAAGTTTTCCATTTAAATGTGGAAGAACTTTTGCTAGCGCTTTCGCAGCACCTGTCGTTGTCGGAATAATTGATTGTCCGCAAGCACGTGCTCTTCTTAAATCTTTATGTGGGTTATCAATATTTTTTTGGTCATTTGTATAAGCGTGAACTGTCGTCATTAAACCGTTTTCAATTCCAAACTGCTCATCTAACACCTTCACAACAGGTGCTAAACAGTTTGTTGTACAAGATGCATTTGAAATGACAGTATGTTTTGTAATATCTAATTGGTCTTCGTTCACACCAACTACAATTGTTACATCTTCATTTTTACCAGGCGCTGTTAAAATAACTTTTTTCGCTCCAGCTTCAACGTGAAGAATTGCTTTTTCTTTTGAATTAAATTTACCAGTTGCTTCAATTACAACTTCAACACCTAAATCTGTCCAAGGCAATTCCTTTGGATCGCGGTTGTTTAAAAGGCGAATCATTTTCCCATCAACTAATAAGTGATCTTCAAATGCTTCTACTGTTCCGTCAAACTTGCCGTGAACTGTATCATATTTAATTAAATGTGCTAACGTTTCAGATGGATAGCTTGCATTGATTGCTACAATTTCGAATGCGCTTTCTTTTATTGCCTGACGAAATACCATTCTCCCAATACGTCCAAATCCATTAATTGCCACACGAGTCATAATATGTTATCCCCCTTGAATGCGTTATACTATTTATCTCCAATCCCAATAATAGTATAACACAAAAAGGAGATATGTCACTAAGCATTTTCATTAATTTCACAATTTTTTAGTCAATAATGTTCCATTTCTTTAAAATCCCCTGCAATTGTGTTTTCGTTCCCATAATTGTGCCATCATTATTTATTACTTCATCTGCATGCTTCACTTTTTCTTCTAACGGCATTTGAGATTGAATACGAGCTGTTGCTTCTTCTTCTGAAAAATTATTTCGCTTCATTAAACGTTCTAATTGCGTATGCGGCTTAACTGCTACAACTAAAACGCGGTCAACGAGACTTGTTAATTTACTTTCAAATAAAAGAGGAATATCTAACACAACCGCTTGCGCACCTTCTTTTATGTACATTTCCTTTTGCCTATTCATTTCCTCACGCACTGCAGGATGAACAATTTTGTTTAACTGCAATCGTTTCTCTTCATTATAGAAAACGACACTTCCTAATTTCGGCCGATCTAGTTCTCCATCTTCTTGTAATACTTCTGTTCCAAACACTTCTACAATTTTGTTATATGCTGGCTTTCCTCGTTCTACAACTTCTCGCGCAATAATATCTGCATCAATAACTGGTATATTTAGCTCGCGAAACATTTGAGATACTGTACTTTTTCCGCTTGCAATACCTCCCGTTAATCCAATTACTACTGTCATCATATAATCCTCCTCATAATAAAAGGCGCGAAACTAATGTTCCACGCCCGTACTTACATTTTCCAAATTCCAATAATAATGAGTAATACCCCAGGCAGGAATGTAAATTTTTGCAACCATTTCATATTTGATAAAACCGTTCCAAGTTTCATTCCAATAAATAAAAACAAAGAACTCATCACTGCAACTAATATTGCCATCATAGCAGGTGCATACCCTAATAAAGATGCACCAATTCCAGCACCAAATGAATCTACAGAAAGAGCGATACCAAGAAGTAACGCTTCTCCTGCAGAAATGGTGCCTGATTTATCGAAATCTGCTACAGTCGGTTTCCGTAAAATTTGAATGACTAACCCAAGCGAGGCAATCTCTAATTTCCATACCTTCTCCTCTTGCTTCGGTTCTTCTTTTTTCTCACTTCGAAAAAATTGGTATAATACCCAAATTCCTATTCCAATAAGAACAAGCCCACCGATACGCGTTGCGATAACAGGTGAAAATACTTTCGCAATCATATGTCCAATTCCCATTGAAACAAGCATAACAGCCGCTGAACACATTCCGATAATTATAATTGATCTTAGTGGAATTCTTACGCTTCTTAAACCATATGTTAGCCCTACACTACAGCTATCTAAGCTTAATGTAAAAGCTAATAAAATAAGAGATAAATAAAGGTACATCGGTAAGCTCCTCCCTTATACATAGCTCTGCTGTATGTATATGACAAATGCCTATCCGATGTTATCTCTTTTCTATATTCTTGGCTGACAAATTGGGCAGTAATGCGTTCCTCTTCCACCAACAACTGTTTTTTCTAATATCGTACCGCAAGTCACACACGGTTCTCCTTTTTTTCCATATACATTTAGCAGTTCTTGGAATGAGCCAATTTGCCCTTGTGAGTTGATATACGTTCGAATTGTACTTCCGCCACGCTTCACTGCTTCGCCTAACGTTGTAACAGTCGCCTCATAAATTCGCTCAATTTCTTCTGCTGTTAAAGATGATGCTTCTCGTTCTGGATGAATTTGAGAACGGAATAAAACTTCATCTACATATATATTTCCAAGTCCTACTAAAAGGCGCTGGTCTAATAATACAACTTTTATTTTACGCTTTGTCTTTTGCAATCTCTCTTGTAAATACTGTGGTGTCAATTCAGCATCAAATGGCTCCGGACCTAAGTCAGCAAGAGGCATTTGATTCATTTCCTCACCTTTTTTAAAGAGATGCATCGTACCAAACTTTCTCACATCTTTATAATGTAATTCAGTTCCATCTGTAAATAAGAAACGGACGTGCGTATGCTTATCAATTGGCTCATCCTCTTGATGCAGTAAAAACTTACCTTCCATACGCAAATGTGAAACAATGACATAATTCGTTACATATAAAAGCAAAAACTTTCCTCTTCGCTTTATATTTTCAATCATCTCGCCTTTTAGCATCTCTTTAAAGATTTCTGCATCATCTGGACGTTTTACGATTTTGGGATAGGTAATAATGACATCTTCAATTGTTTTTCCTGTTACAAGATTTTCAAGTGTCCGTCTGACGTTTTCAACCTCTGGTAATTCAGGCATTTCATCACTTCCTTATTTTGCGTCGTACCAAGTTGGACCGTAAGAATAATCAACTTTCAGCGGAACTGCGAGTTCAATTGCATGCTCCATTACTTCTGGTACAAGCTTCTCTAATTTTTCAATTTCTTCTTTTGGTGCTTCAAATATTAATTCATCGTGTACTTGCAATAGAAGACGCGCTTGTAATCCTTCTTCTTCTAAACGATCTGCCATAATAATCATCGCTTTTTTAATAATATCTGCTGCAGTACCTTGAATTGGTGTATTCATAGCTGTACGCTCAGCAAAGCTACGCAAGTTAAAATTACGACTCGTAATTTCCGGAATGTAACGGCGGCGATTTAATAATGTAGCTACATATCCTTTTTGTTTCGCATCTTTTACGATGTCATCCATGTATTCTTGTACACCAGGGAAACTTTCTAAATACTTTTCAATAAATTCCGCTGCTGCTTTTCTTGTAATTCCTAAGTTTTGTGAAAGACCATAATCACTAATACCATACACAATTCCGAAGTTAACAGCTTTCGCTTGTCTTCTCATATTTGAAGTTACTTCATCTTTTTCAACGCCAAATACATCCATAGCTGTTTTCGTATGAATATCCATATCATGTTGGAATGCTTCAACTAGCCCTTTATCATTGGCAATATGAGCTAATACACGAAGTTCAATTTGTGAATAATCTGCCGCGTACATAATCCATCCTTCTTCTGATGGAACGAATGCCTGACGAATCTTTCTTCCTTCTTCTAATCGAATCGGGATATTTTGCAAGTTTGGATCCGTTGAACTTAATCGACCTGTTTGCGTTAATACTTGATTGAAACGAGTATGAATTTTAGATGAATCTTCATGTACAACTTTTAATAAACCTTCAATATAAGTTGAATTGAGTTTCCCTAATTGACGGTAATGTAAAATATTTGGAATAATTTCATGGTGATCCATCAGCTTGTCTAGTACATCAGCTGACGTAGAATAACCTGTTTTCGTCTTTTTAATAACTGGTAAGTTTAAGTTCTCAAACAGAATCACACCAAGCTGCTTCGGTGAATTAATATTAAATTCTGTTCCCGCCAGCTTATAAATTTCCTGTTCCATTTCCTTTAATCTACCTGCAAGTTCTTCTCCCATATTACGAAGACGTTCTGTATCAACTTTTACACCTTTCACTTCCATATCAGCTAATACACGTGCAAGGGGTAATTCTAACTCTGTAAACAGTTCATATTGCTCATTCTTTTCTAACTCTTCAACGAATGTTTGCTTCACATCATATAATACATGCACTTTACGAGCTACATGCTCCGCTACTATCTCTAACTCTGGAACAGCACGCTTCGCACCTTTTCCGTAAACTTCTTCATCAGATTTCACAGCATGCGTTTCTTTCATTTTCGCTACAGTACGGAAATCTTTATCTGTATCAGCCGGATCAAGTAAGTAAGCAGCGATTAATAGATCAAAGTCAATTCCTTGCATATCTATACCGTTCCATTTCAGCGCAACGATCGCACGCTTCGCATCAAATGTATACTTTCTCATTTCTCCATCTGCAAGCCACTCTTTAAAAGCATCTGATTTAAGTGCAATGTCTGTCTGAATAAAGTAACATCCGTTTTCATTTTGAATACCGAAACCTTGAATATCTGCTTTATGATAATTATCTTCTTGTACTTCAACGATAAGCGCACTATCTTGCTGAAGCATTTCTTCTGTAACTTCTTCTACAATATCAAATGTAATATCATCTAATTCAGCTGGAGCCGTTTCTTCTGGCGTAACACCTAATTTATTTAAAAGAGATGTGAATCCTAAATTCTCGAACATTGGAATGACATCACTTGCTTCATACCCTTTATACTCCATATCATCCACATGCACTGTAATCGGCGCGTCTGTAATAATCGTTGCAAGATCTTTACTCATAAGAGCTTGGTCTTTATTTGCTTCCAGCTTTTCTTTTAATTTCTTCCCGCTTACTTGATCTATATTTTCATACACTTCTTCAACCGTTCCAAACTGTGTTAACAATTTAATCGCAGTTTTTTCACCAACTCCTGGTACACCTGGAATATTATCTGATTGGTCTCCCATTAAACCTTTCATATCGATAATTTGCTTTGGTGATAAGCTGTATTTTTCAAATAAAGCTTCTTTCGTATATTCGTCTACTTCCGTAATCCCTTTTCGAGGAATACATACAAGCGTGTTATCAGAAACAAGTTGAAGTAAGTCTTTATCTCCTGAAATAACTTTTACACTAGCTCCTTGTTCACTCGCTTCTTTCGCTAGCGTTCCCATAATGTCATCCGCTTCATAATTTTCTAATTCATAACGCGGTACATTGAATGCATCAAGCATCTCACGAATAAATGGGAATTGCTCTGATAACTCAGGCGGAGTCTTTTGACGTCCTCCTTTATACTCACTATATGTTTTATGACGGAATGTCGTTTTCCCAGCATCAAATGCTACTAACATATGCGTCGGTTTTTCTTCCTCTAATATTCTCATTAACATCATTGTAAAACCGTAAATTGCGTTCGTATGTATACCTTTGTCGTTATTTAAAAGCGGTAGTGCAAAGAAAGCACGATACGCGATATTATTACCATCTACTAATACGACCTTTTTTTCCAAATCAGAAACCTCCCCATACAAATTTGAAATGATTTTTTCACAGAAAAAACCGTTTCTTTCCTCTCTCTATATTAACATGACTAATAGAGAGAAGAAAAATAACGGTTATTTTCTTTCATATATAAAACAGACTTATATTGGCATAAAGGGAAGTGACGAGAATAGCTTAACTATTCTCGTCCCAAATTACTCCTTGGATGAAGGGGTTTTCATGTATTATATTAACAGAGCTTTATTAATATTTAATTAAGCCATTGTTAATATATTGTAAACATCCTTCATCCTATTTTTCAGTTGCTGATTTTGGTAAAACAACTGTAAAGGTTGTCCCTTCTCCTACTTCACTATCCACTGTAATCGTACCGTGATGGGCCTCGACTAAATGCTTTACGATTGATAATCCAAGACCTGTACCACCAGTATTTCTACTTCTCGCTTTATCAACTCGGTAAAAGCGTTCGAAAATACGCGGGATTTCATCTTTACTAATACCAATTCCAGTATCCGATACTTTTATATAAGCATTATATTTATCTTCTGCTAATTCTACAGAAACAACGCCTCCAGCCGGTGTATATACGATTGCGTTATTCATTAAATTAATAAAGATTTGCTGCAAACGACTTGGATCTCCAATGACAGAGACACGTTTTAATACATTTACTTGTAAAGAGATTTCTTTTTCTCCCGCTTTATTATCGAGCACCATATGAATATCTTCAAGAAGTCCCTTCATATCAACGGTACCCATATTCAATTTAAATCCTTGTTGCTCAATCTTTGATAAATCTAATAAATCTTCAATTAATCCTTGCATACGTTCACTTTCTTTTAAAATAATATGCAAGAAATGCTCGCAGAATTTTTTATTATCCATAGCACCGTCTAAAAGTGTTTCTGAAAAACCTTTAATAGAAGTAATCGGCGTTTTTAGTTCATGAGAAACATTCGCTAAAAAGTCTTTTCTCATTTGTTCTAACTTTTTCAGCTCGGTAATGTCATGGAATACAAGGACAATCCCTTTCCATTCATGGTTCGTCCCGATAATCGGTGCTCCATATACCTCGAAATGCTTTCGCTCAATTCCAAGTGGCAATAACATTTGTTTACGCACTTTCACTTCTGTCATAAAGATTTCTTCCACAAGCTCTATAATTTCCGGATGATGAAACGACTCATAATATAAACGATCTAAATATTCTTCATCTGTGACGTGGAAAGTTTCCTTATATGAACGGTTTACAAGGTTTATATAACCGCGGCTATCAATTAAAATCATTCCACTTCCCATATTTTCAATTAACGTATGCAGACGATCTTGTTGCATTTCTTGTTCAAGTGTCATCTCTTGCAAATTACGCGCTAAAATATTAATCGCCTTACTTAACATTCCCGTTTCATCCGAATGACTTTCATAAGCGCGTGCTTTATAATTTCCCTTCGCTAGTTCAATAGCCACTTTCGTAACGGATTCAATTGGCCTAATATATTGCCCTGTAATTTTCATACCTAAAAATACGACAACGAGGCATGCAATAACGAATCCGATAATTAATAGTCCCCACGTTTTTTGATGAACGTCTTTCAAAGGCTCAATTGTACTTTTCACCAAAATGTACCCTTGTTTCCCTGCTACATCTTGCACGAACACCGCATGGTAAAATTCATTATTTTGATCTGTTTCTTTCGTAATGACTTTATTTCTTTGTTTCGTTGTTTCAGAGGAAAGTTCTTTTATTATCCCTTGGCTAAAAGCAGACGGTTCTCCCCTGCTATATTGAACTTTCTTTTTCTCATCTACAAAGGCAATAGAAGCTTGAATTTTTTCTTCTAGCTTTTTAAATATATATGGATTTTTTAAAACATCATCAAAACCTTGTTCTTCTGCTAATACCGCAACATACTCTGTCTCTTTTACCATTCTCTCTTTTGCATGATCTATATAGTAGTTTTCAAACACGGTTTCCAGCAATAAACCGAGTCCGACTAAAATAAAAACAATAAGAGAAACAAATGTAAAAAGAAGCCTGGAACGAAATTTATTCATCCCCTTTTGGCTCCTCTAATTTATATCCTAAACCACGTATCGTTTTAATGTACGTCGGTTTTTTCGTATTTTGTTCAATTTTATCGCGCAAATGGCTAATATGAACGTCAACAATTCGTGTATCACCAGCAAAATCATAATTCCATACAGCACTTAATAATTGATCACGCGTCAACACACGACTCTTATTTTTCGCAAGATAAACAAGTAATTCAAATTCTTTTGGTGTTAATTCAAGCTTTCTTCCTTGGAAATAAGCCTCATAAAACTCCGGTAAAATTTTAAGTTCAGCAATTGTAATGCTCTCTTCATCTGACAATTCTGTAACTTGCTCTTCTTGTTGTAATTTCGTACGGCGTAAAATTGCCTTCACACGCGCAACAACTTCCCTTGGGCTAAATGGCTTCGTCATATAATCATCCGCCCCAAGTTCAAGACCTAGCACCTTATCAAACTCATCATCTTTTGCTGTCAACATTAAAATCGGCGTCATAACGCGCTGCAATCGTAATTCTTTACATACTTCCATACCATCCATTTTTGGAAGCATTAAATCTAATATAATTAAATCTGGACGTTCTGTTGTCGCTTTTTGAAGCGCCATTTCTCCATCCATCGCTGTTATCACTTCAAAACCAGCTTGTTGTAAATTAAATTCGATTAAAGTTAAGATAAACTCCTCATCATCAACTACTAAAATACGATTGTTCATTCTTTTCCTCCAAGTTATAGACTTGAAACCTTCTTCATCCTAGTATTTTCCCCGTTATTCTCATCATACTAGAAAACAAGGTCCCTCTCAATATAATTGTCTATACATGGATTCAGATTGTTCTATTGTGATTACTCATTCGCTTCCATTAACGCATTGTTATCCATACTTTATATACTTCTATATTTTCACTCCATTCTACTTCCGTATGAATATTGAATTCGTAATTTTTTGCTAGAAAGAACGAAAGAGCATACGCTATTTTATAGTCCCGCGTTTCATATCCACCAAATACTCTTCCATACATTTCATTCGCGATCCCGTCTGCCCACACTTCAGCCTCTCTCATCGTTTCAAAGATAACGTCTTCTCTCTTCCATCTCATCTAAAAAAACCACTCCTTCAATTGACTTTAATTATCAAATCACTATATAGTAAATATTGTTAATCTTAAAATCCTAATATAAAAGATAAGGAGACTCTATTATGCGACTAGTGCTACCTATTCTATCTTTAATAGTAACGTGCATTCTTACATTCAACGCCCCAAGCTGGGACACGATTAAAACAGGTTGTTCTGATTTCGCCGAAGGATTCACACAAGGATTCTTCAACTAAAAATAGCGCTAGCTCCTTATAAAAGGTATGCTAGCGCTATTCACATTTTCATGTTTTAAAAATTATCTAATGCTTTTTCCATAATAGAGACTGATTTGTAAGGTGGCGTTACTGTTAATGAGCCTTTCACAACAGTATCCCCTTTTTCATCATGAGCAGATACAAGCATATCAATTGTATGTTCCTCCTCAGAAACAGCCACAACTTCAAAGTGGATTTGTAACGTTTCATAATGGTGAACATGCTTCACGAACGTAAGGTCCTTTCTCGTAATATGACTACCTGGACCTGGTAAATATTTCGTAACTGCCGTTGTAATCATTCCAGTTAGCATAATACTTGGTACAATCGGCTTTTCATACGGAGTTTGGGATGCGTAATCATGCTGAATATATAATGGATTGGCATCATTCGTTAACCCTAAGTACAATAACAAATCTTTATCCTCAATTTTTTCAGTGATAGATAATTTCTCTCCTACTGTAATTTCATCCATTTTACGACCAATTTGAACTTTTTTCTTTAACATGTTACAACCCCCTCCGATTTTTTCACCTTATTATCCTACTAAAAGCGATACTTGATCCGATATTTACTATGATGAGGGCAATGTATAGTATAAATCTACAGTTTCATTATAGGATATTACAAATGATAGCGTTTTCATGTTATTTCAAAAAAACATTTGTATAAATAGTAGAAAAAGATTCGGGGCCCCGAATCTTTTTCTACTTATATTTAATGATTAAACAAGAACCTTCATAACATTACGTACAGATTCTACAGAGCGATCTAACGCTTCTTTTTCATCTGCAAGAAGTTCTAATTCAATAATTTTTTCAATTCCGTTACCACCTAGAATTACTGGTACCCCTAAGTAAAGGTCACTATAACCGTATTCACCTTCAAGGTACGCAATAGCCGGTAATACACGGCGTTGATCTTTTAAGATTGCTTCTGTCATTTCAACTAAAGAAGCAGCTGGTGCGTAATATGCACTACCGTTTCCTAATAAGCCTACAATCTCGCCGCCACCTTTACGGGTACGTTCTACGATTGCTTCTAAACGCTCTTTCGGAATTAACGTTTCTAACGGAATGCCACCTGCATATGAATAACGTACAAGAGGTACCATATCGTCACCGTGTCCACCAAGAACAAATCCTGTAATGTCTTTCACAGAAAGATTTAATTCTTGTGCGATGAATGTACGGAAACGAGCTGTATCTAATACGCCCGATTGACCGATAACACGCTCTTTCGGGAATCCTGCTTCTTTAAATACAGAATATGTCATTGCATCAACTGGATTTGTTAATACAACAATAATCGCATTTGGTGAATGTTTTGCAATGTCGCGCGTAATACTTTTCATAATTTTGGAGTTTGTTGCTACTAAATCATCACGGCTCATACCAGGCTTACGCGCAATACCCGCTGTAATCACAACAACGTCAGAATTAGCAGTATCTGCGTAATCAGATGTTCCAATAATGTTAGCATCAAAACCTTGTACTGGGCTCGCTTCTAACATATCTAACGCTTTCCCTTTTGTTGGATTTTCCAGCTGTGGAATGTCCACTAATACAACATCTGCAAGTTCTTTTTGTGCTAATAAGAATGCTGTTGTTGCTCCTGTAAATCCTGCACCGATGACTGAAACTTTCTTGCGTTTGATTGTCATAATTTACCCCCCGCTTTAATTATGCGTTTTTGATTATCGCTACATCCATGTTTTTAATAAGTTCATTAGCGAACTCAGAACATTTCACTTCTGTTGCACCTTCCATTAAGCGTGCGAAATCATAAGTTACTACTTTTGAAGCAATTGTTTTCTCAACAGAAGCAGTTACTAATTTCGCAGCTTCGTTCCATCCTAAGTGTTCTAATAATAATACACCAGAAAGAAGAACTGAAGATGGGTTTACTTTATCTAAACCTGCATATTTTGGAGCTGTACCGTGCGTAGCTTCAAAGATAGCATGTCCAGTTACATAGTTAATGTTTGCACCAGGTGCAATACCAATTCCACCTACTTGTGCAGCAAGTGCATCAGAGATGTAGTCTCCGTTTAAGTTCATTGTTGCAACAACATCGAACTCACGTGGACGAGTTAAAATTTGTTGTAAGAAGATGTCTGCAATAGAATCTTTTACGATGATTTTTCCAGCCACTTCAGCGTCTGCCATCGCTTTATTCGCTGCATCTTTACCATCTTTCTCAACGATACGATCATATTCAGCCCAAGTAAATACTTTGTCGCCGAATTCTTGTTCCGCTACTTCGTAACCCCAGTTTTTGAAAGCACCTTCTGTAAATTTCATAATGTTTCCTTTATGAACTAATGTAACAGAAGAGCGTTTTTCGTTAATTGCATATTGAATTGCAGCACGAACAAGACGCTTTGTCCCTTCTTCTGAGATTGGTTTAATACCAATACCAGATGTTTCTGGGAAGCGGATTTTATTAACACCCATTGCTTCTTTTAAGAAAGCAAGAACTTTTTCTGCTTCTGGAGATCCTTGCGCATATTCAATTCCAGCATAAATGTCTTCTGTATTTTCACGGAAAATAACCATATCAGTATCTTCCGGACGTTTTACAGGTGAAGGAACACCTTCAAAATAACGAACTGGACGTAGACATACATATAAATCTAATTCTTGACGAAGTGCTACGTTTAGAGAACGAATACCACCGCCAACTGGAGTTGTAAGTGGACCTTTAATCGCGATTAAATATTCACGAATTAAATTTAAAGTTTCTTCTGGTAACCACTCGCCTGTTTGGTTGAATGCTTTTTCCCCTGCAAGCACTTCTTTCCAAACGATTTTCTTCTCACCATCATAAGCTTTTTCAACTGCTGCTTCTAGTACACGAGATGCAGCTGCCCAAATATCAGGACCAATTCCATCTCCTTCGATAAATGGAATAATCGGATTGTTTGGTACATTCATAACACCATTAGTTACAGTAATTTTTTCACCTGTCGTCAATGTGATAACCCCCATGTTTGAAATTTCATATGTATGAAACTGAGGGAATAACCCCTCAGTTCAAACCGTTAGTCAAATTAAAATATTCTAATCATTACATCTTTCCGAAAAAATCAGACTTTTGAAAGCGTATTTTCACTATCAAAATAGTGTTATTCGCTTATCGTTGTGCAATTGGAACATACACTTGATGTGTTGGTCCATTATAATCAGCACGCGGACGGATTAAACGGTTATTTTCATATTGTTCTAGAATATGAGCTAACCAGCCTGACATACGGCTAATTGCAAAAATAGGTGTAAATAAGTCATGGTCAATTCCTAAACAATGGTATACAGAAGCTGAATAGAAATCAACATTTGGTGGAAGACCTTTTTCTTTTGTTACAATGTCTTCAATTTTGATAGACATATTATACCATTTCTCTTCTCCTAAAAGCACGCATAATCTCTTAGACATTTCGCGTAAATGTTTTGCACGTGGATCACCATGCTCATATACACGGTGGCCAAAGCCCATAATTTTCACTTTATTTTGAAGAGCATTATGAATATATGATTCTACATTTTCTTCTTCGCCAATTTCAGTTAACATCTTCATTACATTTTCATTTGCCCCGCCGTGAAGAGGACCTTTTAACGCACCGATTGCTGCTGTAATGCCAGAATATACATCTGAAAGTGTAGCTACACAAACGCGTGCAGTAAATGTAGAAGCGTTTAACTCATGATCTGCGTGAAGGACAAGTGCCTTATCAAAAGCTTCAATTTCAACTTCATTTGGCTCGCGATCATTTAACATGTACAAGAAGTTTGCAGCTAATGATAAATCATTTCTAGGCTCAACAACATCTAAGCCTTTACGGATTCTTGCGTAAGCAGCAACTAAAGTTCCCACTTGAGCCTGTAATTTAACCGCTTTCAAATAATTGGACTTTTCATCCATAATTTCAGCGCTCTCATCGTATAATGATAGCATGGAAATTGCAGTTCGTAAAACAGACATCGGATGTGCGATTTTTAAATCTACTTGTTTCAAATATGCTAAAATCTCACCTGGAACTTTATAGTATTCCGATACAATCTCCTTAAATTTCGCTAGTTCTTGCTCGTTAGGAAGCTTGCGATGCCATAATAAGTACACTACTTCTTCAAATGTAGCATTCTCAGCTAAGTCATCAATATTATACCCAACATAAGTTAATGTATCATCAATAATAGAGCTCACAGATGATGTTGTTGCTACTACCCCTTCTAAACCTCGAATAACAGTCATGACATTCTCTCCTTTTCCTGAAAATTCTCCCAACCTTGCTCCTTATATCTATTTGCTCCCCTTTTGAATTATGAACGCCCGTTCACTCTTTAGGCAAGCAAAATGCACGATCATGCAAATTTGTTGCGATGTTCCCCTCTTATTGTCCATTGTTTACATGGAAAGCATGAGCGTGAATGTCTCCCCGAATCCTCACGCTCAAAACAACAAGTTAGTGAGGAAAATGAATTCCGAAGAGTTTTATGATAAAAACAACATAAAGCAATATCATTATAAAATTGTTTTATGTTGTTTTTATTTTATCTGGTGTAAAGTCTCTGCTGTTATGTAACTTTTCAAAGTTTCTAATCCTATTATAAACAATTATCTGACTTTTGTGAACAGAAAGAATTCAAAAATTTTATATTACTATAAAATTCTTTATTTAAACATCTGTATAATGTTCATAACTGCATAGGCAATTCCAGCCCCAATTAATGGACCTACAGCGACCCCATTAAATAAAGCAACTGCTATAATTGTCCCGAAAACGAGTGCAGTTGTAATATGAGGATCTGTCGTTAATAATTGTACGCCACCTTTCGCTAACAGAGCAACTGCTACCCCTGAAGCTAAAGCAATCCATGCATAATACGATTTCGCTGCTTCCCCAAGTTGTTTAAAGCCTATTTCCCCCGTTGCAATCGGTACGAGTACTGCTATTGTAATAACCGTAACACCGAGGTTAATCCCTTTCGTTTGTAGATAAGGGAAGACTTTATCTCCTAGAAACGTAAATTTCAATAGAAATAACACACCAATAGCTACAGTAAGCGATTGGTTTTTCGCAATAAGTCCTATAATAAGTAGTATGAATAAAAATAACGTTGACTGACTAATCATGTTTGCACTTCCTTTCTGAAAATAATGAACTCATTTCCAAACCAAAATACCTTTAAACCTATCGTTATACATGCTATATCGATGCCTATCCAACATGAATCACTTCATTTTTTTATGCATTTTAAAATGAAAAACTGAGACTTTCACCATCCAAATGTAAGCATGTATACATTTTAAAAAACGGGCGTCTCTCCTTTCTTTTCTAATTAGAAACAGGTAAAATAAAAAGAAGAGAAAATGAAGTTTTTACCATATAGTAGAAGCATCAACAGCAAGCTTTCACAGTCACTCACATACTGAAAAAGCAGGAAAAATCCATCATTCCACTATAACATAAAGTGAAACTTTAATCAGTGGGGTACACTCGTTATAAGTTGAACGAATTAGGATAATCCAAATTGGAATGGGAGGTATACATCTTTGAATCGAAACTTACTATATATGATATTGCGACTCGTATTTGTCATTGTAGCTACGGTAGCCGGGTTCTATGCATTACTATATATGTCAGGACTTATCTATCCTTTTATTATCGCTTTCGCATTTGCTTATTTGATTAATCCTGTCGTCAATTTTCTTAATCAAAAACTACAATTCCCCCGCGCACTCGCAGTACTCGTTAGCTTAATTCTCGTATTTGGAGCTATCGTCGGACTCGTTACATACCTTGTAACAGAAGCAATATCTGCTACAACATACTTACTACAACTTGTTACAGTAAAATTTCCGGATATCGTTGCATTCGCTCAGCAGTTTGCACTTAATCATATTATGCCTCTCTACGATGATTTAATTTCTAAATTTAATCATCTTGGGGAACCGCAGCGCTATACGATTACACAAAACATTCAAAACTTAGGAACCGAAGCAACGACGCAAATGAAAGAACTTTTAACCGCTATTATAAGCGGGTTAACAAATTTCATTAGTGCACTACCAACTACTTTAACTGTACTTGTATTCGTTTTATTAGCCACTTTCTTCATTAGTTACGATTGGCATCGTCTTGCTCAGAAAGTAAGAAAGTTTTTGCCCAACCGTGTTCATGGCTATGGAAAAACTATTTTTGTGGATTTAAGAAAAGCTTTATTCGGTTTTGTTAAAGCACAACTTACACTCGTATCTATGACAACTGTTATTGTACTAATCGGACTTTTAATATTACGCGTACCATACGCCATTACTATCGCGATTATTACAGGGGTTGTAGATTTACTCCCGTATTTAGGAACAGGAGCTGTCTTCGTTCCTTGGGTTATATACGTATTTTTCACTGGCGACACTGCTTTCGCCATCGGTCTTCTCATTTTATACATCGTCGTGATTGTCCAAAGGCAAATTATGGAGCCAAAGGTACTTTCATCTAATATCGGCCTTGATCCATTAGCAACACTGATTGCTCTATTTGTCGGCTTTAAGCTCTTTGGCTTCTTAGGATTAATCATCGGTCCAGTCACCTTAGTACTACTTAATACATTACACAAAGCTCGTGTATTCCATGATTTGTGGAAATATATTAAAGGCTCACCTTCAAAATAATAGTTTCTAATTCATACACAACCAAAAACTTACATATAATCAGTGGAAATTCCCCACTGATTATTCCTTGTACTTATTTTTCATACTCATTACACACAACAAGAGAATTACCCTAAAAACAGGATAATTCTCTTGTTTTTCGCATAAAAAACGCATATTTCGTGGTATTTTTACATATTTATTCTAATAATTTTATATTTATTACTTACATTTATTACTTTTTATGTAAATGAATAAATATACAAATCGGCATAGAATGAGACTTAAACTGACCATTTACCTATTCTTATTTAACTTTTTTCATTCCAATTCATTCTTTTTTACATACAAAAAAAACAATCTTAAGTTCAGATTCCCACTTTAAACACACTGATTCAGAGCTAATAACTCCCAAATCACATATCCAATCGAAAAAATACACAACAAATACAACAAAGTAAAACTTTAATCTAAAGGATCCTATCCCCATCGATTATCAACCGTCACATTCACCGCATATTAAAACACATCTTTCATTAACTGAACTTTAACCACTCTCTCATCCTTTTACAGACAAAAAAAAAAAAAAAAAAAAAAAAAAAAAAAAAAAAAAAAAAAAAAATAGTGCTTAGATCGCTATAATCTAAGCACTATTTCTGCACAATAATAGTTGAGTTTTTTCTAAACTTCCATTCCATCCACTTCATAACAAACGGCTTCAATAAAGCCCTCGTCATAGGGACAACAAAGATGAAACCTATTATATCCGTTACATATCCAGGAAGCACTAAAAGAATACCCCCTACAAAGATAAAAATACCATCTAAAACCGCTGCTCCTGGCATTTCTCCTCTATTCAACTTAGATTGAATCTCTCCAAGTACTTTAAACCCTTGTCTTTTCGCCAAATACACACCTACAACGCCTGTAAATACGATCATAGCGAACGTAGACCACAAACCTATTACATGACTCGATCCAATTAAGACTGTAATCTCAATAGCCGGTATTAATATAAACAAGAATAGTAACCACTTCATAGTTCTACACTCCTTTCATATCCTATCACTTTAAACGCCCTCACAACGTCCATATACACCATATAAAAGCTAAACGCACTTTCCCATCAAACTTCATAATAAACAGCTTTTAAAAGCAATTTCAGACGTTTTAAGCTAGTTTTACCTCATTTTTGTGTAAAAAAAAGAGAAGGACTCCGATCCTTCTCTCCGTATTACTTATAGCACTTCCGCATGTCCATTATAAACAATTCCGCGTGCTGCATCAACTGTTACTTCTTGGCCATTTTTTAAAGTTGCTGTTACGCCGTTTACACCAACGATAACAGGAATACCGATTGATACACCTACAACAGCCGCATGGCTTGTTAGGCCGCCTTCTTCTACAACTAGAGCAGCAGCTTTTTCGATTGCAGGGATCATATCTTTATCAGTGCTTGTTGTAACAAGGATATCACCTTCGTTTACGTTCGCTACAGCTTCAGCAGCTGTTTTCGCTACAACTACTTTACCTTTTGCAGCTTTACGACCGATCCCTTGTCCTTTAGCAACTTCTTCACCAACAACGTGGATTTTCATTAAGTTTGTTGTACCAGTTTCAGCAACTGGAACACCAGCAGTGATTACTACAGTGTCTCCAAGTCCGATTAGACCTGCATCCATACCTGTTTGAATCGCTGTATCTAACATTTCGTCAGTAGAAGCTGCGCGCTTCTCAGCCATAAATGCTTGTACACCCCAAACAAGTGCAAGACGACGTCCTACTTGCTCGTCAGATGTTACAGCTACGATTGGAGATTTTGGACGGTATTTAGAGATCATTTTCGCAGTATATCCACTTTCTGTTGGAGCTACGATTGCAGCTACATCAAGAGCAAGTGCTGTATGCGCAACAGATTGGCTAATTGCATCTGTAATTGTTGGAGTGAACTCTTTAATACGTTTTTTGAACATATCTTCATATTGTAATGATTTTTCAACACGTACTGCAATGTTAGCCATCATTGTTACTGCTTCTACTGGGTATTGTCCAGCAGCTGTTTCACCTGAAAGCATGATTGCGTCTGTACCATCGAAGATTGCGTTAGCTACGTCACTTGCTTCCGCACGAGTTGGACGTGGGTTACGTTGCATAGAATCTAACATTTGTGTTGCAGTAATAACTGGTTTACCTAACACGTTACATTTTTTGATTAGACGTTTTTGTACTAATGGTACTTCTTCTGGTGGAATTTCTACACCCATATCACCACGAGCTACCATTAAACCGTCAGAAACCTCTAAGATTGAATCGATGTTGTCGATACCCTCTTGGTTTTCGATTTTTGGTACGATTTGGATATATTGAGCGTTATGCTCTTCTAGTAATTCACGGATTTCTAATACGTCAGCTGCTTTACGTACGAATGAAGCTGCGATGAAATCAACTTTTTGCTCAATACCGAAGATGATATCTTTTACGTCTTTTTCAGTGATACCAGGAAGCTTAATGCTTACGTTTGGTACGTTAACACCTTTTTTATTTTTTACAGTTCCGCTGTTAAGAACTTTTGTACGGATGTTTCCGTCAGCTTTTTCGATTACTTCTAGCTCGATAAGACCGTCATCGATTAGAATGCGAGAACCTGGGTTTACATCGTCATAAAGACCAGCATAAGACACAGAGAACTTCTCTGCAGTACCTAATACTTGCTCAGTAGAAATAACTACTTCTGCACCTGTTACAAGCTCAGCTTGTCCGTCTACGAAGTCGTGAGTACGGATTTCTGGACCTTTTGTATCAAGTAAGATACCAACTGTTTTACCAGTTTTCTTTGAAGCTTCACGAATGTTTTTAATACGAGCGCCGTGTTCTTCATGGCTACCATGAGAGAAGTTTAAACGAGCAACGTTCATACCTGCTTCGATTAATTGCTCTAATTTTTCAATACTTTCACTAGCAGGACCTATAGTACATACAATTTTAGTTTTACGCATATTGCACCTCCGAAAATTATGAAACCGTTCCCAAATAAAAAGCATTACGCCGATTAGATGGATAATTCTTTAGATAATTGATACATATCTTTATCGATTGTATGCTTTTGAGCTAACGCTTCGATAATATCATGATCAACAAGTTTGTTATCTTGAATACCTACACAACGTCCACCTTTACCAGCAATTAATAATTCAACTGCTCTTGCACCAAGACGGCTTGCTAATACACGGTCTTGTGCACTTGGTGATCCACCACGTTGTACGTGACCTAATACAGTTACGCGAGTATCAAAGTTTGTTGCTTCTTCAATGTGCTTACCGATGTCAATTGCACTTCCAACACCTTCAGCTACAACGATAATACTGTGTTTTTTACCACGTTCACTACCGCGCTTCAGACGAGCGATAACATCTTCCATGTCATACTCTTCTTCTGGAATTAAGATTGTTTCCGCACCATCAGCTAAACCAGCCCATAATGCGATATCACCAGCGTGACGTCCCATTACTTCGATAACATATGTACGTTCATGAGATGTAGCTGTGTCACGAATTTTATCAATTGCATCAATAACAGTGTTTAAAGCTGTATCGAAACCAATTGTGAAGTCTGTTCCAGGGATATCATTGTCAATTGTACCTGGTACACCAACACATGGGAATCCTTGTTCAGTTAATTTTTTAGCGCCTTGGTAAGAACCATCTCCACCAATAACAACAAGTCCTTCGATACCGTGTTTCTTTAATTGCTCGATACCTTTTAGTCGTACTTCTGGGTCTTTAAACTCAGGACATCTTGCTGTATATAATTTCGTACCACCGCGGTGGATAATATCGCCAACAGAACCTAGTTCTAATTTTTCAATGTGACCAGAAATTAATCCAGCGTATCCATGGTAAATACCATATACTTCGATATCATGGAAAATCGCTTTACGAACAACTGCACGAATGGCAGCATTCATACCAGGTGAATCTCCACCACTTGTTAATACACCAATACGTTTCATTTGTACTCACCTCATAAAGATTATTTGCCTTATAATAAAATAACACGAAAAAATATAAAAATACAATGGAGAAGATGTGTCTTTTCATAATAAAAACGTGCATTCGCGAAGTGGAACGCACGCTTTTCTTATTTTATCCAAATGGAAGCGTTTGAAAACGAAACTTGCCCAATTTTCATATATTTTTCATAACGTTTTTCGATTAATTCATCTTTCGAAATTCCGTTTAATTGTTCAAAAGTTTTCCCTAGCATTAAATCTATATTTTCTGACTGTTTCAAAATATTACGGTGTGCTCCACCTTTTGCCTCTGGAATAATTTCGTCAATTACACCTAATTCTTTCAAATCCGCTGCTGTAATTCTCATCGCCTCTGCAGCTTCCTTTGCTTTTCCTGCATCTTTCCAAAGAATTGCCGCTGCACCCTCTGGCGTAATAACAGAATAAGTGGAATTTTCTAGCATATGAATGTAATCTCCTACTCCAAGACCTAGTGCACCACCACTACCACCTTCGCCGATAACGATACAAATAACAGGCACCGTTAAGCCTGCCATTTCAAATAAATTGCGGGCGATAGCTTCACTTTGACCACGTTCTTCAGCAGCTTTACCAGGATAAGCTCCTTTCGTATCAATAAAACAAATAATTGGACGATTGAACTTTTCCGCCTGCTTCATTAAACGCAATGCTTTTCGATATCCTTCTGGGTGAGGCATCCCAAAATTACGGCGAATATTTTCTTTCGTATCTTTTCCGCGTTGATGCCCGATTACAGTTACAGGCATCCCTTTATACTTCGCAATGCCGCCGACAATCGCTGCATCATCGCCAAATAGACGATCTCCATGACATTCAAAAAAATCAGTAAATAAGTGCTCAATATAATCGAGCGTTGTCGGTCGTTCTGCATGACGAGCAATTTGAACACGGTCCCATACTTTCATATTGCCGTATATATCTTCCTCTAAATTTTCTAGCTTGTCTTCCAAAATACGAATCTCCTCACTGAAGTCCATCTGGCTGTTTTTCGTATAGTCTTTCAGTTCACGAATCTTATTTCTTAGCTCAACAACTGGTTTCTCAAATTCTAGCTCTGCCATACAGCCATTTCCCCTCCTTGATGAACTTCTAAAATCTTACGAAGCGATTCTCTCATATCATCACGATGTACCACCGCATCTAATTGACCATGTTCTAGTAAGAATTCTGCCGTTTGGAAATCTTCCGGTAGTTTCTCACGCACCGTTTGTTCAATTACACGTCTACCAGCAAATCCGATCAGCGCCCCTGGTTCTGCAAGATTATAATCACCAAGTGAAGCGAAACTCGCTGAAACCCCGCCCGTCGTTGGATGAGTCATAACAGAAATAAATAATCCTCCTGCATTACTATGCTTTTTCAAAGCTACGCTTGTTTTTGCCATTTGCATTAAACTTAATATCCCTTCTTGCATACGGGCACCACCCGAAGCAGTAAAGATAATAAATGGAACTTGTAAGTCGTACGCCTTTTCAACCGCACGGGCAATTTTTTCTCCTACAACAGAGCCCATGCTCCCCATTCGAAAACGAGAATCCATTACTGCAACAACAACAAGCATGTCATCAATTGTTCCTTCACCAGTTACAACCGCTTCGTTCAATTCAGTCTTTTTACGATCGCTCTCTAGTTTCTCTTCATAATCTGGAAACTCGAGTGGATTTAATGAAACCATTTCTTTGTCATACTCACGGAATGACCCTTCGTCCAATATACTATCAAGACGTTCCCATGCATTCATAGGATGATGATATCCACAATTCACACATACTTTTAAATTTTTTAGAAGCTCTTTCGTATACATGATTTTTTTACATTTCGGACATTTTGTCATAACGCCGTCTGGTACATCTTTTCGTACTTGTTCTGAAGGTATTGCAGCGTACTTTTTCTTTTTCACGAATAAATCTCTTAGCACAATTTGACCCCCTTCGTTGAGAGCTAAGGTTAGCGTAAGAAGAAAATTGGGCTAACACCAAAGTTTGATGTTAGCCTTATCTTCTCAATCTGTCTAATAACCTCACTCTTTACGTTTAACTTTAACCGCTACGCGATAGAATGTTTGTCATAACGTGTCATGGTCATTTCGACAAATTTTATACATTACGAGTGAAACTGTATATTCTCTACTAATTCATCGTAAATTTTTAGTGCATCATTTTCTTGTTTTTCTTCCAAAATAGCGTAAAGCTTTCTATACATATCGATAGAATCTCCTGAAACTTTACAAGAAAGCGTTGATACGTAATCATTTACGATCATCCAAATGCGATATAGTAAATAATTATCGACTTGTTCAATAAGTGTTTTAAAGAACGTTTGGTGAAGCATTGGAACTGAGTTTTCATTTCCTTCAAGCACTTGATGTAATTTACTTAGCACTTTAGAAAACATTTCTTTCGGTAAATTACATACAATTCGAATCATATCTTTCTCAAGCAATCGTTTTGTTTGTAATAAATCACGAATTGTTTTCTCATCTTGCAGCAAGAACGGAGCAATCAATTGTACAAGACCGTTATCGTAAAAGTTTCGAATAAACGTCCCTTCACCACGTCTCGTTTCAATTAATCCTACAAGTTCTAAAGCACGCAACGCTTCTCTTACAGAGGAACGTCCTACGTTTAAACGTGAACTTAACTCACGCTCAGACGGCAAACGATCCCCTGCTACCAATCCATCCTCTTCCATAATGGAACGGATTTTTTTTACAATTTCGAGATATACTTTTGTATTTGATGATGTCAATGGAAATTCCTCGCTTATTCTTTACCAATCAGCGCTAATTGTTTTGTTTTCTCAGCAACTTCATTTGGATCTACTTGACGGCGAGCTACTCCTGTCTCCATTGCAGCTTTTGCAACGTAAGCTGCTACTTGAGGCGCTACACGCGCGTCAAATGGTGCTGGAATGATATAGTCTGCATTTAACTCATCTTCTGCTACAAGCTCAGCAATAGCTTGTACAGCTGCCATCTTCATTTCTTCGTTAATTTGTGTCGCATGTACGTCAAGTGCACCGCGGAAAATACCAGGGAACGCTAGTACATTATTTACTTGGTTTGCGAAGTCAGAACGACCCGTTCCAACAACAGCTGCGCCCGCTGCTTTTGCCAATTCTGGCATAATTTCTGGAACTGGATTCGCCATTGCAAAAATAATTGCATCGTCATTCATTGTACGAACCATCTCTTCTGTTAATGCACCTTCTGCAGATACACCAATGAATACGTCCGCACCTTGTACAACATCAGCTAAAGAACCTTCGATACGATTCTTATTTGTATATTTTGCCACTTCATCCTTCACCGGATTCATACCTGTAGGACGACCATCATAGATTGCCCCTTTACGGTCACACATAATAATGTCGCGTACGCCATAGCGATATAAAAGTTTAATAATTGCAATACCTGCTGCACCTGCGCCATTTGCGACAACTTTAATGTCAGACATTTTCTTTCCAACTAGTTTTAGCGCGTTCACAAGACCCGCTACTGTTACGATAGCTGTTCCGTGTTGATCATCATGGAAGATAGGAATATTTGTTTCTTTTTTCAAACGTTCTTCAATAATGAAGCAGTTTGGTGCTGCGATATCCTCTAAGTTAACGCCGCCAAAAGTTGGCTCCATTAATTTTACAGTTTCAACAATTTTATCTACATCGTTTGTATTTAAGGCAATTGGGAATGCATCTACACCAGCAAAGCTCTTGAATAATACAGCTTTACCTTCCATTACTGGAAGAGATGCTTCAGGTCCGATGTTACCAAGACCAAGTACAGCCGTTCCATCTGTCACAACTGCTACCATATTTCCCTTCATTGTATATTCATATACCTTACTTTTATCGTCATAAATTTCTTTACAAGGTTCTGCAACCCCTGGAGAATATGCAAGACTTAAATCTTTTGCATTTTCTACTTTTACTTTTGATACAGTTTCTAATTTTCCTTGATGCACTTTATGCATGTGAAGTGCTTCTTCACGAAGTGTTGACAAACTATCCACTCTCCTCAAATTATTCTTGCTGATATCAATTTCTCCAAGTGGTCTGACCACGAACACTACTACTATAATAATCGAAGTGTAGGGAAATTGTCCATTATATTTTCACAACCACATTTTCTTCCCCGACAATTTCACGAAGTGCTCCTAAACATTCTTCACTTGGATGAATCGATAAACTTCGAGATAATTGTACCATTTTATGTTCCTTTTCATAATAAATTAGTACTTTCGCAAAACCCGAATAGTCAAACAATATTTTAGTAACCTGATTTAAAAGCTTTTTCTCATATTGAGACGGCAATTTCACGTAAACAGACGCATCTTTTTTTCCCTCATACACATCCATTTCTTCTAACGGATATAGTCCATTTACAATCCATTGCAGCTTATGATTTCTAAGCTCAATCATGCCGTCAACTAAAACAATTGCTCCTTCTTGTAACTTATCTGAGAAATGTATATACGTCTCGGGGAAAAGAACTGCTTCCATTTCATCATTTTGATCACAAAATGTAATAAACGCCATCTTTTGCAACTTTTTCGTACGAATCACTCTTACACTTGTTATATACACGATAGCTCTTTGTACTTTTTTCTTATGTCGCATCGCCTGAGCGAGAGATGGAATTTCTAATTCTTTCGCTAACTTCACATACTGCGCTGTCGGATAGCTTGATAAATAAAAACCTAGTACTTCCTTCTCTTTATTTAACTGTTCAATAAAGGAGAGCTCTTCTCCTTGTACGTATTTTGATTTTGGAACAGCATCTCCTAAATCACGTGCAAGATTGGCATACTCTAACGCTCCTTTAAGACTTTTCCATAAATTCGTTCTCGAAACACCGAAATCGTCAAAACATCCAGACCAGACGAACGCCTCTAAATTTCGCTCTGTTACAAACTTTGATGGCATGCGCAGACAAAATTCAAATAAATCTTCAAACATTTTTTTCTCTCGTTCTTCGATTAATGCTGTCACTGTAGCCATTCCGATGTTTCGAATAGAAAGTAAGCTGTAACGTATCGCATTTCCTTCTATTTGGAAATTGTAACCACTTCTCTGAAGAGACGGCGGCAAAACATGAAAACCTTTTCGCTTCGTTTCGCGTATATACTGCACAATCTTATCTTCATTTCCAATTGCACTCGATAATAGTGCCGTCATAAATTCCAGCGTATAATTCGCTTTTAAGTAAGCAAGCTGATATCCAATCATACTGTAGGCTACAGCGTGACTTCGGTTAAAGCCGTAATTTGCAAATCTTACAATTAAATCGTAAATTTTCTCTGCAGATGTCTCGTCATAACCATTTTGTAAACACCCTTGCACAAAATGCTTACGTTCCTGATCTAAAATATCACGATTTTTTTTACTCACTGCACGGCGTAATAAATCTGCTTCTCCGAGCGAGAAGCCCGCCAACTTCGACGCGATTTGCATAATTTGTTCTTGGTATACAATTACACCGTATGTTCTTTCTAAAATCGGCTTTAAGTCCGGATGTAAATATTCAATTTGTCTTTTTCCGTGTTTTGATTCAATAAAGGTTGGAATTTGTTCCATCGGTCCTGGTCTATATAACGAGTTAACAGCGACAATATCTTCAAACTCATTCGGCTTTAACCCGCGAAGTACATTTCGCATACCACCTGATTCAAGCTGGAATACACCTGTTGTATCCCCTCTACCTAACAATTGGAATGTCTTTTCATCTTGAAGTGGTAAATTTCTTATATCGATTTCTTTCCCTGTTTTTTGCACGATAAACTTTATAATATTTTCAAGTAACGTTAAATTACGTAATCCTAAAAAGTCCATCTTGAGCAACCCAAGTTCTTCTAATGCATCAGCTGGGTATTGCGTAACATACACATCGTTATGTCCTTCTTGAATTGCAACACTCCCGGTTAATGGCTCTTGGCTCATAATAACGCCAGCTGCATGAATAGACGTATGACGTGGTAAGCCCTCTACACGTTTTGCAATTTCAAACACACGCTCGTGCAAAAGATTCCCTTGTATAAACTCACGGAGTGATTGCGATTCCTCATATGCATCTTTTAACGTTATACCAAGCTTTGATGGAATAAGTTTTGAGAATATATCAATATCTCGCGGCGGAAGCCCCATCACACGCGCAATATCTCTAATTGCCGCTTTCGCTGCCAACGTCCCAAACGTTACAATTTGTGCAACACGAAGCTGACCATATTTATCTTTCACATATCGAATCATCTCATCACGTCTTATATCTGGAAAATCGATATCAATATCTGGAAGTGTCACACGTTCGGGATTTAAAAACCTTTCAAATAATAGATCGTATTCAATTGGATCAATATCTGTAATTTCTAATACGTAAGAAACGAGTGATCCAGCCGCCGATCCACGTCCTGGCCCTGTTAAAATATGATTTTCATGCGCATACTTCATAAAATCCCATACGATGAGGAAATAATCACTAAACCCCATGCTAGAAATCACGTTTAATTCATGATTCAAACGGTTTATATGTACTTCTTTCGGCGTACCATAACGTTTCTGTAACCCTTCTTCACAAACGCGGCGCAAATACGTGTCATTCGTCTCGTTCGCTGGAACAGGAAATTTCGGTAATTGATTTACATGAAACGGTATTTCTACTCTGCAACGTTCTGCAATTTCTACTGTGTTATAAATCGCTTCTTCTACGTGAGAAAACAGTGCTTCCATTTCATCTGATGATTTTAAATAATATTGATCTGTTTTCAGCCTCGGCCTATCGGGATCTGTCATTTTCGTTCCACTTTCAACAGATAATAAACATTCATGAACAAGTGCGTCACTTTGATTGATGTAGCGTACATCGTTCGTCGCTACAACCGGAATATTTACCCTATTCATAAATGCAGGTAATTTTTCTTGCAGAAGCAGTTCATCTTGAATCGCATGATGCTGTAAACTCATATAAAAACTGCCGAACATATTTTGATACATACGAGCTACTTCTTCAGCTTGACTCTCTTTGTCTTCTAATAATAATTGTTCAATTTCCCCATCTTTACCTGGTGAAATTGCAATTAATCCTTTCGCATAATGTGCAAGCCATTTCTTAGGAATACCTTCTTTTGACTTCGTCATAATGCTACTAGAAATCTTTAATAAATTTTGATAACCTATTTCATTTTCAGCAAGTAAGACAAGCGGATAAGACTTTTCTTCTTCTTCACTAAAAATAGAAGCTGTTAAGCCGATAATAGGATGTATACCATGTTTCTTACATGCTTTATAAAACGGAATAACGCCATACATAACATTTTCATCCGTAATAGCAAGTGATGAATAACCGAGCTCTTTCGCCCTAACTACAAGTTCATCAATTTTACAAGCACTTTTTAATAAACTAAAAACGGTTTGACATTGTAAATGCACAAACTTCACTGTTGTACCCTCTCTTTACCTATTTGACTACTTTTATTATAGGTGAAGAGGAAAGCGGAAATCAAAACATACTTCTTATACTTTGTCCATATATATGAAGAAGAAAGGGGAATGACGATGGATGTAAGAGAACATACTTTTTTCTCTCTGCTTATTATTAGTTATTTTATTGCCTTTGGGGTTATACTTGGTGGTTCATTAATTGGTGGATTTGGTGCATTTCTTATCGGAAAACCAACTCTCACTTACATTAATCAATTCGCCCAAAATTTAAGAATTTGGGCACTCGTTGCAGCGATTGGCGGAACATTTGATACTTTTTATAGCTTTGAAAGAAGTTTCTTTGGCGGGGATATGAAAGATATCGTAAAACAAATTCTCCTTATTTTTTTCGCAACGGGTGGTATGCAAACCGGTCTTATTATTATTAAATGGCTAACGCAGGAACATGTATGAGAGTACCAAGTGCCAATACAGCAAAAAGATGGTATTTAGTTTTAGCTGGGGCTGCTGTTGGAGGTGTGTTGAGCTGGTTTATTTTTTTGTACATATACGGTGTTTTTCAAGAAGAACAAGCTAGTAAAATAGCAGAACAAAGGGAAATTATAGAAAAACAAGAAGCAAAGCTCCACGTCCTTCTCGAAGATCAAGAAAAATTAAATACTGAAAATAAACGGCTCTTAACCATTCAAGAGATTAAAATAAAACTTATAAATCGAGAAAAATACGATTTAGACAATCTTACACTCGAAAATATGACTACATCTATCCATAATGACCTCCAGCATCTTTTAACGAAAAACATTCAAAGTATAGCAAAAAATAAAGACCTACTCAAAAAGGTAATCGAAAACAAAACGTACAAACATTACGATCGGCTATACCGTTTCAAAGTCGATACGATATCTTTTGATACAGTGCTTGAAATTAGTATTACGATAGAGAAAGAAAAATAAAGAAGGAGGGCTTTAGCGCCGCTCCTTCTTTTTGTTCTACTATATAATCTCTTATCTACACAGCTCACGTAAATCAGCAAATAGACGATCCGCTTCTTCCCAAGAAGATGCTTTTGCACCAGAAGCCATCGGATGTCCTCCGCCGTTATATTGCATTGCTAATTTATTTATAACTGGTCCTTTTGAACGAAGGCGAACACGAATCACATCGTCTTCCTCTAAAAATAGAACCCATGCCTTTAATCCATCAATATTACCAAGTGCTCCAACAACGCCAGATGCCTCAGAAGGAAGTACATCAAATTCTTCTAATACTCCTTTCGTTAATTTAATGTAAGCTGCTCCTTCTTCTACCATCGTAAAGTTTTGTAAAATATAACCGTTTAAACGAGCGATTTTTTCTTTTGTCTTATACATTTCATTGTATAAATCTGTGAATTTCACACCCATGTCAACAAGTTCACTTACGTAACGAAGTGTTTTTGCTGTTGTATTTGGGAATAAGAAACGACCTGTATCCCCAACAATACCCGCTAAAATAAGACGAGCTGCTTCTTTCGTTATTTTTAACCCTTTATCTTTTCCATAATTATAAAACTCATAAATCATTTCACTTGTAGAACTTGCTGTCGTATCTACCCACGTAATGTCTCCGTATGGATCTTCATTTGGATGATGATCAATTTTGATTAACATCTTCCCTTTTGTATAGCGTTGATCGTCAACACGTTCTTGGTTTGCTGTATCACAAACGATAACGAGCGCATTTTCGTATACACTATCTTCAATATCATCCATTACTCGTAAATATGCTAATGACGGTTCATTGTACCCAACCGTATAAATATTTTTCTCTGGAAACGATTCTTGTAGAATTGTACTAAGACCGCCCTGCGAACCTAACGCATCTGGATCCGGACGCACATGACGATGAATAATAATTGTATCAAACTCTTTAATTGCTCCTAAAATTTGCTCATGCATATGTATAATCTCCTTTTTATTCAACTTCTTCACTTCAACGTGCAGTAAAAGCCCAATGAATGTGGGCTAATCATTAGCGCGGAAACATCCCCACACTAATGAAAGTCTCACTTTATCCTCCATTATAACGGAAAGTATTTCATACATGCGAACAATTGCTTTATAATAAAAATTAGAAAGTTTAGATATTTCTTTTTTCTCCACTATTATTTTTCACAAAACGATGGGAGTGTGTATTATGCCAGTATTAGTCTTCTGTATTATCGTCTCATTTATGTTGTACCTCTTCTACAAAACAAAATACTTTCGTACAAACCGCCCAATGGAGAAAGGTTGGCTCTCAGGAAAATCCGCAATGGCACTCGGTTCATTCGTCTTATTCTTCGGGATAAATCAATTCTTTTTAGAACTTTCAACCGCTCGTATTATCGTTGGTGTTTTATTTGTTCTATTTGGTAGTGCAAGTGTATTTAATGGATTTCGCCAATATAAACATTTCTTACCATTAGCAGTTAAAGAAGCAGAAGGCTATGAAGCAACGTAAAAAAGCATCAACATTGTGATGCTTTTTTACGTCCTCTAACTTTCAAAATCATATATGCGACAAACGCAGATGGTATATTAAATGGGTTGCCTTGCACATGAAGATGTAATTGTTCTTCCCCAAAAGACATTTTTTCGTATAGTTCTCGCTGAGATAATCCTGTTTTTTTCTTTTTTTCATGTAAACCTTGTAAGTATAAATATTGAATCGGTATCATCACAAGGAAGTAAAATAGTGCGATACTACCAAAAAAGAGTACTGTTGATGACATAATGCATACCACCTTTCAGGAATCCATTTTCTTACAATATAATCATAACACAATATACAACTGAGTTGAATTACTATTCTGTCTTTTCTTTATATAACTGTTTCTCCACCTAACTCTTTTTCAGCATACTGAATATATCGCCGAATAAAAGCGCCAGGATCTTTTCTAATAGGTTCAATATCGAGCCTTAACGGTATCTTTCCAGCCATATAAAAGATTCTTGAAGCGGTCCCAAGTCGAATGGATGGTTCTGAAATATTTTCCCCATATCCCATCATGAAATTCCCCCACATGTCTTCTAGTTGCCCCGAAGCAATTAAATGTAATCTTGGAACACCAATATCAAACTCTTTATGCCCAAATCCACATTCATCAAAATCGAGTAAATACCAATCCTCTTTGCCTACAAGAATATTTCCAAAATGCATATCACCATGAACAAATTGTTTATCTCCTAGTTGAGTTGAATTTGAGAGCTCTTGTATTTTTTCTGCAATTCTCATGCACGTATGCTTATCCTCATGCGATAGAAATGAAACATGTAGTAATCGTTGTAAAGGCTCGTGGATTATCTTTTGCTCACCATATATCGGTCTTTCATACCCTCTCCAAGTTTGTGGTACTCTTTTGAACACTTCATTTGCTTTATCATGAAACATGCGCATTAATGATCCAAGTTTTTCATAGTCCCTATTCTTCGGTTCTAACACTTCACTTCCGTTTATAAACCTAAAAACAACAAAATACAAAATACTCCCATCATCTTTCGTAACATACGTGATCCAGTTACCACTTTTATCTTCAACTACTTCTGGTACTAACATTTGTTTTTGCATCGCTATTAACCAATGTATTTCAGCCTCTATTTGCTCGGCTGTATAACGTCCTTCTCTATACTGCCTAACTACAAATTTACTTTTGTCTGATTCGAATATATATGTTTGATTTTCTCCCCCATGCAACAATGAAACGTTCGTAAGACTATTTAAATTATACTGCTTACACAACTGCTTTTTAGTGTGAAAATCCATTCTTCTCCCCCTAGTTCGTATAATGAAGCATAGTAATAATTAGTAGCTTAAACTTCCTTATCGACTAATCACCAATTTTCTATCCGTACCAATACATATCCTTCTATTTTTTCACTTCTCTATCTGAACTCTTACGTAGCTTAAATAATACATTCAAAACCAAATAAAACAAAATAAAGTTAACAAAAAAGCCTAATGGATTAAAAGAAATTTCCCATCCGCCATAATAAATAAAATTTTCTGCTGGTATACCAAAGTAAAGAAAATCACTCTTCTTTTCTCCAGTTGTAGGGATAGCGGAACAAACAATAGCGAAAACCAAACTTACCATATACAATTTCTTTTTATTTGCATCCATTCTTCGATGTGTTACCACATGAAAAGTTATTGCAAATACTACCCCAAAAAAGAGAACGATTACTCCCATTCGACACCTCCACAATTATTATTCAAGTATCTTCAAGTGATTGCATGCCCTTATCTTATAAATATGAAACAGAACGTGATAGATTCAGTTGCTAACTAAATTAAAAACTCCCTACTATAGCGTTCTTTAAAAAAATGGAACAAGCCAAAGCGGCTTGCTCCATCTTTTTATTTATCGATCAATTGCACCATAAGCAATGCTTTCCCGACAACATTACCTTCATGATGTACTTCTACATCAACCTTACCAAATTTACGTCCAATTTCTAATACTTTCGGATGAACGGATACAACATTGTCAATTTGAACTGGTTTTACGAAATAAATTGTTAAGTTCTCAACAATTAAATCGCTCTTCTTTTGCGCACGAATAACGCGATTCGTTGCTTCTGTCACAATCGTTGCGAATACACCGTAAGATAGCGTTCCGATTGAATTCGTCATTTGCGGTGTCACTGAAAATTGATATAGATGCTCATTTTTCGCTTCTTTCGGCGTCATAAATTGATTCGTTACAATATCATCGATTGTTTCACCGACTTGCGGTTGACGCTGAATCATTTGCAACGCCTGAAGTACATCTTGACGGCTAATAATACCTTGCAACTTATTTCCTTCATCAACAACTGGAAGTAACTCAATACCTTCCCACACCATCATACGTGCCGCAGCTGCGACAGACATTTTTCCATTTACCGTAATCGGATGCTTTGTCATCACTTTATCAATTGGTGTTTCTTTCGCTACACCGATCATATCTTTTGAAGTTACAATACCTAACACCTTTTTATTTTCATCAACAATCGGATATCTTCCGTGCATCGTCTCTTCGTTATACGCATGCCATTGCTGCACTGTATCATCTGGCTTTAAATATAACGTTTCTTCAATTGGCGTTAAAATATCTTCAACGAGTACAATTTCTTTCTTAATAAGCTGATCGTAAATCGCACGGTTAATTAACGTTGCAACTGTAAATGTATCGTAACTACTTGAAATAATCGGCAGTTTTAATTCATCTGCTAATTTCTTCACATGATCTTCCGTATCAAATCCGCCCGTAATTAACACCGCAGCTCCGGTTTCTAACGCTAATTGATGTGCGTTTGTACGATTACCGACAATAAGTAAGTTTCCAGCTTCTGTATAGCGCATCATCGCTTCTAATTTCATTGCTCCGATTACGAATTTATTTAACGTTTTATGTAGTCCTTCTCTGCCTCCAAGTACTTGACCATCGACAATGTTAACGACTTCTGCATATGTCAGCTTTTCAATATTTTCTTTCTTCTTTTGTTCAATTCGAATTGTTCCGACACGTTCAATCGTACTAACATACCCTTTATTTTCTGCATCTTTAATTGCACGATAAGCTGTACCTTCACTTACACTCAAATCTTTTGCAATTTGCCTTACAGAAATTTTATGCCCTACTGGCAGGCTATTAATATGTTCTAAAATTTGGTTATGCTTGGTAGCCAAATGGTTTCACCATACTTTCTTTTCCCTAAATTCTTCATGTGTTGTATTTTTAGTATACTATATTTTCAAAACTGTTACACTCTCTCTTTGTATATCTGTACTATTTTTTTTATAACAAAATACGCCTTACATTACACCACTTCTTCTATTACAACAATGTAATGGTATTGTCATCTCGTTCGATAGTTTGTCCAGCCGCTTCCATATACAATGAAGACAAGAAATGAAACAAAGGAGCGGATACATGATGAAAAAATTATTAGAAGTTGTAGGTGCTGTATTGTTAGCTTTCGTAGACGGGAAAAAAGTTGCAATGGAATTGAATGAAACACCTGAACAGCCACTCCCAAAAAGAAAAGAATCATCAAAACAAGTACAACCATTAAAAGCTATCCTACACACGTAAAAAACCCTTCACTTGTCGTTTCAAATGAAGGGTTTCTTTTTTATAGTGTAATACTTTCTCCAGCTTCTAATACTTTCCCTGTACAATTTTGTAGCTTTTCGACAAATTGATATGGATCTTGTTCAATTACTGGGAACGTATTGTAATGCATCGGTACAACAGTTTTCGCCTGAACCCATTTTGCTGCTAAAACAGCATCTTTTGGTCCCATTGTGAAATTATCACCAATTGGTAAAAATGCTACATCAATGTTATTTAATTCCCCAATTAATTTCATATCAGAGAATAGAGCAGTATCCCCTGCATGGTACAAAGTCTTCTCTTCTGCTGTAAATAAAATACCCGCTGGCATACCTGTATATGTAATCGTCTTATTTTCTTCATCAATATAACTAGAGCCGTGGAATGCTTGTGTAAACTTCACTTTTCCGAAGTCAAATTCATGTGAACCACCAATATGCATCGGATGTGTATTTACACCTTGCCAACTTAAAAATGTCGCTAGTTCAAATGGTGCCACTACAACCGCATTATTTTTCTTCGCAAGTTCTACTGTATCTCCAACATGATCACCATGACCGTGCGATAAAAGAATCGCATCTACTTTTACATCTTCAGCCTTTAAATCTGTTTTTGGATTTCCTGTTAAAAACGGATCAATTAAAATTACTTTTCCATTCGTTTCAATCTTTACAACAGAATGCCCGTGATAAGATACTTTCATTATTACATTCCTCCCCTTATTACATTCTCACTTTTTATTCTACATGATTTTTCAATTCCCTGTCTTTTCTAACATCTATTTACTTGTCATAACACTTTCTTCCGAGTTAAAGTTATATTTGTAATTAAATATCTCGGGGGTGCCAATCGATGAATGCTAGATTAGAAAATTTAATGCAATGGCTAAAAGAAAAAAACGTTGAAGCTGCGTTCTTAACTTCTACACCGAACGTCTTCTACATGACAAACTTCCACTGTGAACCACACGAAAGACTTCTTGGTATGTTTGTATTCCAAGAGAAAGAACCTATTTTAATTTGCCCTAAAATGGAAGAAGGCCAAGCACGTAACGCTGGCTGGGCACATGAAATTATCGGATTTACTGATACTGACAGACCATGGGATATGATTGCAAAAGCAATTAAAGACCGCGGTATCAATGCAAATGCAGTTGCAATTGAAAAAGAACATTTAAACGTAGAGCGCTACGAAGAATTAACAAAATTATTCCCAAATGCAGCTTTCACGTCAGCTGAGGAAAAAGTTCGTGAACTTCGTTTAATTAAAGACGAAAAAGAACTTTCTATTTTACGCGAAGCAGCTAAAATGGCAGACTATGCTGTTGAAGTTGGTGTAAATGCAATTAAAGAAGATCGTAGCGAACTAGAAGTATTAGCAATTATTGAACACGAATTAAAAACAAAAGGCATACATAAAATGTCATTTGACACGATGGTATTAGCAGGTGCAAACTCTGCTCTTCCACACGGTATTCCAGGTGCAAACAAAATGAAACGCGGCGATTTCGTACTATTTGATTTAGGCGTAATCATTGACGGTTATTGCTCTGACATTACACGTACAGTGGCATTTGGCGACATTTCTGAAGAGCAAACTCGCATTTACAACACTGTACTTGCTGGACAACTACAAGCAGTTGAAGCATGTAAACCAGGTGTTACACTTGGTGCAATCGACAACGCTGCTCGTTCTGTTATCGCAGATGCAGGTTACGGCGACTTCTTCCCGCACCGTCTTGGTCACGGACTTGGAATTAGCGTACATGAATATCCAGATGTAAAAGCTGGTAACGAGTCTCCATTAAAAGAAGGTATGGTCTTCACAATCGAGCCAGGTATTTACGTACCAAACGTAGGTGGTGTTCGTATTGAAGATGATATTTACATCACAAAAGACGGATCAGAAATTTTAACGAAATTCCCGAAAGAATTACAATTTGTAAAATAACAAAAAGGCAGCTCGAGTGCTGCCTTTTTTATTTCTCTACTATTTCAAATTTCTCTACAATCATTTTTGCTGGATAGCTTTCAAGCATTTGAGAAGACCATACTTTTATTTTATCCCCTGTTTTTAATTGATCATATGCATCTTTATCCTTAAAAATTAGGACTATATGTGATGGATAATCTTGATTCATTTGTTGTTCTATATAATTTTGCAGCTCTACTTTCGTTTTAAACGTTTTACCACCGATAAAAAAACACCGTACCATCTCTTAGTATGACATACCCTTCTTCATGTACTTTTTTTACTGCTACTTGCTCTACTCGTTTTGTAGTACACGCTGATAATATGGTTAGACATACAATTATAAACATTAATTTTTTTATATACCTATTCATTTTTAACTCCTTACTCTAGGCTATTTCAAATTTAACACCATCTTCTCCTCATACTTATCATCCCATTTAATCACAACCTCTATCGGTTCATCTTTAGATAAAGGCGCACAACTTATACAAGATGATTTCATTTCAATCTTTGCTCCTTTATGAACTTCTGACGTTTGTGTCATTGTACGAAAGGTTTCATTAATAGTAATCTCTAAGTTTTTAAATTCGGTATTCCCATCTCCGCCCTTATACTGAAACGTAAACACTCCATCTTCACTGTCATTCTTAATATGGCCTTTATATTGTCCCGTCCAACTTTTGCTCTCGCTAGAAAAAGTAACATACCAAATCGAACAACTTCCTAAAAAGAAAATACTAATGAAAAAGAATAATACTCTCTTCATCATGCCCCTCCATTCAAATGCACTTATTTATCCCGCATTAACGGGCAGTAAGATCCCGATTGGTTCAACTAATAATCAGTTTGGGATGCCCCCACTGATTAAAGTTTCACTTTATTGTCTATTTCTTCCTCTTATTACACTATAAGGATACAGAATTTTCTAAAATAGGAGGTTTATATGTTACAACAACAGTTAGAAGAAATTCGTAATAATAATTACATCATAGATAACACACTTCATATTGATTCTTTAAGTTCCAGCATGCTTGAGCATATCGGTGTTACTGATAGCTATTTAAGAGACAAACTTATTTACTCTACTTTTTATCATCTCATCAAAAAGGAATACCTTTTACACACGCAATTACAAAAACTACTATTAGCCCTTCATGAATTAGTAACTCAATTACCCGTCAAAAAACAAACATTACATATTGAATCGTACGAGTACCTATACGGAAATATAAAATCTTTCTTACGTAGTTTGTTTTTCCGACTACGCACACTGTCTATATGTGAAGAAACTGAATGTGAAGTTGAAAAATTGCTACAAGAGCTTCCAAAATATTATTAAAAAAAGAAGGCCACTTAGAAAGTGCCTTCTTCTATTTCACTAATATTTAATTGAAATTTCACGATCCAAACTGAGAAAAGGTGGACAAGAAGCGCAAACGCCATACATGCTCCGCTTAAAAAAGTTAGTATAGGATGCGAATACACGTGCCCTAATCCATAAGATATTGCCACGAAAAACATTGTTATGTAAATATAAATTGCTCCATGTATTTGCCTCATATAAACCTCCTTTTCACATAGTATAACATAAATTTTCTGATTATTCACATTAATAGACTGTAATTAATATTTCTCAACTGTTACACCTCTAACAGCAGCCTTAATATATGGTGTTCCTTGTAAACTTTGTAAATCCTCTGTTTTGCCTGTTACAACTACACCGTATATTGGTAGGTCTTTTGGTTTTCTGTTTTTTATTTCTTTATAGTTTGTCCTAAAAGATTCTTAATATCCTACTTTTATTTTCACTTAAAGATATCCAAATACAGCTTTTCTACATTTTTTTCATAATAAAAAGCACATCTATTTTGATGCGCTCTTCATATATACTTTATTAACATATAAATTATTTTTTTGAAACAAAAACTCTCACTCATCTCTCCATACTATCGTTATGACTTAGTTGCCATAATAATTGAACGAGGATAAAACCCCAGCTTTTCATAAAACGATACAGCTTCATTTCCGTACACTACTGTTAATTCAATTTCATCTATCTTCTTCGCTTTAAACCATTCCACTGCACTATTCATTAATTTCAAACCAAATCCGTTTCTTCGGTATTTTTCATCAACGAATAAAACTTCAATCTTTCCGCTTATACTTTTGCTATACGCTATACAAAATCCTAATATATTATTTGTTTCTACCTCAACTAATAATTCAATTCTATATTCTCCGTACTTTAAATTTTGTTTATAATTTTCAATACGTTCCTCAAATGTCATTCTTGGATAGTCACCAGAAAAATGTTTTGATTTATTATTATGATATTCATGCAATTTATTTAAAGGTTCTCTTATTACTTCTATTTCATCGAGAGTGATATATTTATTACTAATTCTCATCCTACAGCATCTCCAATAATGTATATTCCAACCAAAAAGATGACCATTTTACGGTTACAAAATACCAATCTATTATTTCATCGCATCCTTCACAACATCTTGAATCATAACGACTTCTGTTTTCATATCAACAGAGGGGACTTCCTCATCGATACATTCATACCAAAATTCCAAATGCTTTTTATCAATTTCATGATGAGAATTTTCGACAAGAGCCCCGCCTTCTCCTTGCACAGAATACCAATATAAGTACTCTTCTCCATCTCTTATTTCCCGGAAAATTGTCTCAACGTACATCTTTTCGTCGTTTAATGTCAAAAGTACTTCTTTCATATTGTCATTAAGAAGCTGCATCCATTCATCTACACGATGACTTTTACCAGGCTTTACTTTAAATCTCGTTAATTCCACATTCATTTTTATTCCCCCGTTTTCTTCCGTACAAATAATCTATATTCTATTGGATTATGAAAACTTAATTTGCTAGCTAATTTTCGCGAAGAAATATTGTCTACATAACAATCCCAGCACGGTGTAATATCATTTTGCATGCAATGTTCCATAAAACGTGTTGCAACAGCTTGGGCTAATCCTTTCCCTTGATATGCTTTATGCGTCACAATATCAATTTCAGCAAATCCGTTCCCACTAAATATCGAAACACATTCCGCTACAATCATTCCCTCTTGTTCTATACAAAATCCAAAACCACCGTTTAAAAACGTTTCTTTTGATCCCCAATATTCTTTGTAATACTCCTCTGTAAATTCACTGCTTCGTTCTATATCTCTTCTATCAATACGCTTCACTTCATATGTATTTTTGTTACAATCTCGTTTTCTCCCTTCAAAGGTTACACTTTGAAATTTCATTCGCGGAATGTTTCGAAGTACATAACTAAAACGCTCTTCTATCATCATTTCCCACTCGTCACTCGAAGTAAACAATGTAAATCTCTTCTCTGTTTTTTCAATAGACGTTTTTATATACGAAAATAAATCTTCGTTATAATTTTGATCATCCGTATGACCAAGTACATAATAAATGCCATTCGCTGTACGAATTAGTCCTGCTGTTAACTTCTCGTTGACAAAAATCTCACCATCTATCATTTGGTCACATACCGCATAAGCAAACGTCGTCGTTTTTGTATGACTTTCTAAAATCGGAAGGATTTTTCTATACTCGGCTACAGATAATTTTTTCATAATTGCTCCACTTTAATCGTATCCGCCTCTATATTTTCAAAACAAAGATTTACCGTTCTCTTTAATGCTCTCGTTCTATGAATCGTACATGCCGGAATTAAAATAGAATCATTTGGCTTTAATACCGCTGTTTCTCCATCTTCAAAATCGATAAGTAATTCTCCCTCTAGTACAATAAATAATTCATCCGAATTAGAATGATAGTGCCAATCGTATTCACCAGTAAATACAGCGATTCGTAAGCAATGACTATTTACATTTGAAACGACGAAGTTTTTATGTTGATCTTGAATGTCTTTTGTTAATTCTATTAAGTTCACAGATTCCATCTTTCGTCTCACCCTTTCATTAGTCGTTCTTCTGAAAAACTAACTTAGTCTCCACCACCTCCGCAATCTCCTCCACCATCACTTGAGCTGCTACAATCGTTGCTACTATAGTCACCAAATCCGCTTGATGAACTTGAAGCGGATGAAGATTTTTTATTCCTTTTTCTTTTCTTATCTTTCTTACTTTCATGACTAGGCCATACTGTATCAAATAGTACAGAGAATAAGACTAATTGTATTGCAACAAGGAGAAATTCTAAAATACTCTCAATAATATTAGGAGTTATCTCCAAACTGTAAAACACTCCAAATGAATACATACACAAAATTACATACAGAGCCATACAAATATACCGAAATGTTTTTTCTATCATAAGAACTACTTTTTTTGAAAGAGGTATATTCTGTTCCTGTTTTTTCTTTATGTACTTTTGTCTTTTAGCTTGCTTTTGCTTCCTCTTTTTACTCCCCATCCAATCCCCTCTTTTTATTATATAATTCTAAATTATCACAATAAAAATCGATTTACACCAATAAATAAGAATTATTCACATGTTATTTCCCCATATAAAAAAGACCCTCCTTATGAAAAGGAAGGTCTCAAATGTATTTCTATTATGATAAAGCAGGAGCTTTTTCAAGTAGCTCTTTCGCATCAGCATATTGTAAGCCATGAGCTTCTGCAACTGCTTCGAATGTTACATATCCATCTAATGTGTTAATACCTTTTAGTAATGCAGTGTTACCTAAGCAAGCATCTTTGTAGCCTTTGTTCGCAATTTGTACTGCATATGGTACTGTTACGTTTGTTAATGCAAGAGTTGATGTACGTGGAACCGCACCTGGCATATTAGCAACTGCATAATGAACAACGCCATGTTTTTCGTAAGTTGGGTTGTCATGAGTTGTAATACGGTCAGTTGTTTCGAAAATACCACCTTGGTCAATCGCGATATCTACAACGACAGAACCTGGCTCCATTGATTGAATCATTTCTTCTGTTACAAGTTTTGGCGCTTTTGCACCTGGAATTAATACTGCACCAATAACAAGATCAGATTCTTTTACAGCTTCTGCGATGTTGTATGGATTAGACATTAACGTTTTTACTTGGTTACCAAAAATGTCATCTAGTTGACGAAGACGTTCTGCACTTAAGTCGATGATTGTTACATCTGCACCTAAGCCTACTGCGATCTTCGCTGCGTTTGTACCAGCTTGACCACCGCCGATAATTGTTACTTTGCCGCGTTTTACCCCTGGAACGCCTGCAAGTAAAATACCTTTACCACCCTTGTTTTTCTCAAGGAATTGTGCACCGATTTGTGCAGACATACGACCTGCTACTTCACTCATAGGTGCAAGTAATGGTAGTGAACGATTGTCTAATTGTACTGTTTCGTATGCAATTGATACGACTTTGTTATCAATTAATGCTTTCGTTAATTCTGGTTCTGGAGCTAAGTGTAAGTATGTGAATAAAATTAAACCTTCACGGAAATAGCCGTATTCACTTGCAACTGGCTCTTTTACCTTCATAACCATATCTTGATTCCATGCTTCTTCAGCAGTTTCAACAAGCTTTGCACCAGCTTGTACGTATTCTTCATCTGTAAAGCCAGATCCTAAACCTGCTCCTTTTTGAACAAAAACTTCATGACCATTTTGTACTAAATGTACTGCTCCCGCTGGCGTCATTGCCACGCGGTTTTCATTGTTTTTAATTTCTGTTGGAATACCGATACGCATGATTAGTTCCCCCTTGAGTTATGAAATGACCCCTGAATCATTTTTTAAAGCGCTTTCTACGCTCTTATATTTTAACATAATATCTCAATATTTGACAAAAAATAATGCGAGTTTTCCGATAGATTTAATCTTACATGAAAGGACAGTATTATCCGCACCTCTTTGCATACAGGATAAACTGTCCAATTATTCGAAACTTCACTTTATTTTTCTCTATCGATGTCTATGAATAACATCAACTGCACCAGTCACTTCAATAATTGTACCGGTAATCATATCGGAATCGTCCTCACATAAAAACGCAATCGTTCTTGCGATATCTTCACCTGTTCCAGATCTACCAATTGGTGTGTTACGTTCTTTCAACTGACGTGCTTCTTGAATTGTCGCTTCTTTCATATCACCAATAATATCACCAGGACATACCATGTTTGCAGTAATACCATATTCTGCTTCTTCGTAAGCAACTGTTTTCGTTAATGAAACAAGTCCTACTTTCGCTGCTGCAAAAGCTGAACGATAAATCCATCCTGGTGCACTATCTGCCCCTTGGAATCCGTAATTAATAATACGGCCAAAGTTCTGTTTTCTCATAATCGGAACGACAAGCTTCAACAAATGAAATACAGCTGTTAAATTACCCTGAATCATTTCATTCCATTCATCTTCTTCATAATCGACTAACTTTTTTCGTTCAAATACATATGGACCAGCATTATTAATTAAGAAATCAATTTTGCCAAAACGGCTTATCGCTTCTTCTACTATTTTATGTAAATCTTCCTTTTTCGTGACATCCGCTTGCACGAATTGTAGACGCTCTTCCATATTTTTATATGTTTCTTTCATTTTTTTCATAGCCGTTATATCGCTATGATACGTTACTGTTACTGAATACCCTTTAGCCAATAACTTCTCTGTTACTTGCTTTCCTAAACCTTTCGTACCGGCTGTAATGAGCGCGTGTCTCACAAAACGGCCCCCTTTTAAATTGCTATAGTTCATATGTAACAAGTTCTCGCACCAATTACAACTAAAATGAATTGAAACAGAGTTTTCGAAATTCTGTAACGTTTCTGGCAAGCACATTACCAAAATTTGTTTTATAATAAAGTTGTAAACGGTAATAAAAATGATTGGGAGGAATTTACTATGAATAATACATATACAAATATTTTAATCGCGGTGGATGGTTCTAAAGAAGCAGAAAAAGCCTTTAAAAAAGCAATTCAAGTCGCAAAACGCAACAATGCAACATTAACTATTGCTCATATCGTTGATGTAAAAGCATACTCAGCAGTAGAAGCTTATAGCCGTGCAATTGCTGAACGTGCAAATCTATTTGCAGAAGACTTATTAGAAGACTACAAAAAAACTGCGCTTGAAGCTGGCCTTGAAAAAATTGAAACTGTATTAGAATTTGGTAATCCTAAATCAAAAATCTCAAAAGAAATTGCTCCAAACCATAAAGTAGATTTAATTATGTGTGGTGCAACTGGTTTAAATGCTGTTGAGCGTTTCCTAATTGGTAGCGTCTCTGAACATATTATTCGCTATGCGAAATGCGATGTCCTTGTTGTTCGTGGTGATGAGGAGCAAGGTGAGCTTTAATTTATAAATAAAACACCAAGTCCAGATGGGCTTGGTGTTTTTCATTTCACATATTTTACTAGAAATACAAGACAAGCTATAACAACAACGGTAATTGCTAACACATAAGGCGGAAGAAACTTCAAAGACCACAATGCCATCATAATCGTAGCTACTGTTAAATAAGATTGCCTTGCATCTTCTGTCATTTTTTTACGAAGGCATAAAACGTACAAATAACCAATTGGCGGCGTAATAAAGCAAAGAACATATATGATTTTAGATTTCAAATACCATTTTTGTTCCCCGAGTTTCTTTATATCTTCTTCTATTCTCTTATGCTCTTGTTCTCTCGCTTCTTCTACAAGCGGATCCTCCTCTTCTCCTCGCTTTTCTTTCATATAAGGAAGAAAGTGCATGAAAAAATAGTATGCAAATACGAACGCTCCAAAGCCAATATTTAATCTTTCTAATGGAACATGCTCACTAAAAAAGACAGCAGTAAGCGCTAAGGATAAACAGTACGTCGTTATCCAAAATGAACGCTTTCTCTTTTTCCGTTCCATTTCTTTTTTATCATGTACATGTTTTCTTTTCGAAAGCCATATCGAAATACAGCAATCTACTACAAATAGAATATAGATAAATATCCCAACGTGTACTGTTTCTACATCCTTAAATGAAAATACGCTTGGGAATGCAACATGTACTACAACCAACGTATACAAAATTAACCCTATAAAATAAATACGTCTCATTTTCCATCCCTTTCTTATTTCCTAACATTACATTAACATACATTTTTTAGAAGTAAACGGACAAAATATATATGTTGAAAAAAGGAGGATGCTACATGGATGATTCTGAACGCATTATTTTAGATGTGAATGGGAAAGAAATCGAAATGTTAGATACGATTCGTACTCATTTTAAAGAGAAACATGGAGTTGAACTAAGTAACGGTGCATTGCTTAGAGATTTGATGGATATTGAGTATATTCGAATTACGGAAGATCGACATAAGTATGATTAATCGATACATGAAAAACATCATTTTATGATTATGAAATGCTCGAGCCCCCTCTAAAAATACAAAAGACTGCTAATATTACCTATTAGCAGTCTCTCGTATCTATTTAAGTTCTTGATGCTTTCCGCCCATACCACCTGGCTCATTGCTATCTTGGTGTACAGTTACTTTATTTGTTTTCGCATCTTTCGAAACTCTATATGTATATGATTCGTTTGATTCATCTTTAAACTGTACATTCATACCGTAAGAACCGATTTTACTATAAAAGGCCGGTTTTATGTACAAAATATCACTTTCTTTATATCCTTTTTCTTGCAAGTGCCACATCGTTGCGATAATCGCTTTCTCTCGCTTTACTTGTTCACCAACAAAGATATATTTGTCTAAGAGAAACACTTTAACATTTGCACTTAAGCTAATTAACAGTAAAACGATAAATATTATTTTTTTCATAGACTTCCCCTAAATTGCTATTTTTTACTATATCATAACTTAAATACTAGTAAAAAAGAAAGTACGCCAGATTTTAACAGACTGGCGTACTTTTCAACTCAATTCTTAATAACTTCTTTCGTTAATCCCTTCGCCTTCTCCAAAGCTTTTTCAATTTGCTCAAACCCTGTCCCACCAGCACTGTTACGACGCTTTACAGCTGCATATGGTGACAGCACTTCATACAAATCTTCTTCAAATAACGAGCTCATTTCTTTATACGTTTCAAGTGGTACATCTACTAAATAAATTCCTTTTTGTGTGCAGTGTAGCACTAACTTCCCAACAATTTCATGAGCTTGACGGAATGGTAGTCCTTTGTTTGCTAAGTAATCGGCAATTTCTGTTGCGTTAGAGAAATCTTGCGTTACAGCTTGCCCCATTTTTTCTTTGTTTACAGTCATCGTCTCTAGCATGCCTGCCATAATATGAAGGCAGCCTTCTACTGTTTTTACTGTATCAAACATTCCTTCTTTATCTTCTTGCAAATCTTTATTGTAAGCGAGCGGTAATCCTTTCATTACTGTAAGTAAACTAAATAAATTACCGTACACTCTGCCTGTTTTACCACGGATTAGTTCCGCCATATCTGGATTTTTCTTTTGCGGCATAATGCTGCTTCCCGTTGCATATTGATCGCTCATTTCAATAAATTGAAACTCTTGGCTACTCCATAAAATAAGTTCTTCGCAAAAGCGTGATAAGTGCATCATAAGCATAGAGGAGTTACTTAGGAACTCCAGTATGAAATCACGATCGCTTACTGCGTCTAAACTATTTTCATACATTCCATGAAATCCAAGAAGCTCCGCACTATATTCTCGGTCAATCGGGAATGTTGTCCCAGCTAACGCTCCTGCTCCTAATGGCGACATGTTAATACGCTTTAACGAATCTTCATAACGATTCACATCACGCTCTAACATCCAAAAATAAGCGAGAATATGATGCGCAAATGAAATTGGCTGGGCACGCTGCAAATGCGTATAGCCAGGCATAATCGTTTCAATATTATTTTCTGCTTGATGAACAAGAACAGTTTGCAATTGTTTTGTAGCTTTTATAATATGTTCTACTTTTTCTTTTAAATATAAATGCATATCTGTCGCTACTTGATCGTTACGACTTCGGCCAGTATGAAGTTTCCCGCCTACTTCACCGATTTTTTCAATTAACATCTTTTCGATATTTAAATGAATGTCTTCCGCTTCAACAGAAAAATGCAATTTATTTTGTTTCGCTTCTTCTAATAAATATTGAAGACCTACCTTTATTTTCTCTGCTTCTTCTTTCGTAACGATGCCTTGCTTTGCTAGCATCGTTACGTGTGCAATACTTCCGTTTATATCTTGATTTACTAATTGTTGATCGAAGGAGATGGATGCTCCGAACTCTTCAACCCATGCTTCCGCTTCTTCTGTAAAACGTCCGCCCCAAAGTTTGCTCACGCTTCCACCTTCTTTTGATTCACTTGGCTGTATACTTTCGTCGGTAAACCGAATAATGAAATGAATCCAACTGCTGCATCATGATTAAATTCATCCTGAGCAGTATACGTTGCTAATTTTTCATCGTATAAAGAGTACTCAGATTTACGTCCTTCTACAATCGCATGGCCTTTAAATAATTTCACACGCACCATGCCTGTTACATTCTTTTGCGTTTCTTGTAAGAAAGCGTTAAGCGCTTGTTTTAAAGGCGAGAACCATAAACCGTTATAAATAAGTTCTGTTATTTTTTGCTCAATCATCGGTTTAAAATGCGCTACTTCTTTTACGAGTGTTAAATCTTCCAGTTCCTTGTGCGCCGTAATTAAAGTCATCGCTGCTGGGCATTCATATACTTCACGCGATTTAATACCGACAAGACGATTTTCTACGTGATCGATACGTCCAACGCCATGTTTTCCAGCAAGTGCATTTAACGTTTTAATTAATTCTGAGAGTGAGTATGCAGTACCATTTAAAGTCGTCGGTACGCCTGCTTCAAAGCCGATTTCTACAAACTCTGGTTTATTCGGTGTATCTTCTAATGCTAATGTCATCTCATATGCATCTTCTGGCGGTGCTGCCCATGGATTTTCTAAAATGCCACATTCATTACTGCGTCCCCATAAGTTTTGATCGATTGAAAATGGGCTGTCTAAATTAATCGGAATTGGTACATCGTTTTCTTTTGCATAGGCAATTTCTTCTTCACGTGACCATTTCCATTCACGTACAGGCGCAATCACTTCTAAGTAAGGATTTAACGCTTGAATAGAAACTTCAAAACGAACTTGATCATTCCCTTTCCCTGTACATCCGTGTGCCACTGCAGTCGCTCCTTCTTGTTCTGCAACCTCTACTAATTTCTTCGCGATAAGCGGACGTGATAACGCTGAAACGAGAGGGTATTTCCCTTCGTATAACGTGTGCGCTTGCATCGCCATCAATGCATATTCATTTGCAAATTCTTCTTGAACATCAATCATATATGATTTAATTGCACCTACTGAAAGTGCCTTTTCTTTTACAAATGCTAAGTCTTTACCTTCCCCTAAGTCTAAACAAAGCGCGATAATATCATAATTCTTCTCTTGTAACCATTTAATTGCAACGGAAGTATCAAGACCTCCAGAATATGCTAATACAACTTTTTTCTTCTCCATTTTGCATCCCCCTAAAGAATAAATATTCATTTTCTTTTATAATAATTCAAACTTTAACACCTTTTATAAAATGTATCAAGAGTCATTTTCAAATTTTTTCAAACAATTTCGTCGAACTTCTTTCTGTTTTTTTGTACAATATAAGCAGGAAAACGGGGGTGCACTTATGAAAAAGTATTTCTTATACGATGAACATCTCGGAATTGAAATTCCGCATTTACAAGAAGACTGGGAAGATATCCCCGAAAAAATGCAACATGCGATTTTATTAAAATGGGAACAAGTTCGCGGAAAGATTCCTGATCGTATAAAAGAACTCGAACATTATATTAATGCAAAACAGCATCATTTAAATAACGAAGAAGACTTCGAAATTTCTTGCAAACTGAATTCAGAAATTGCCGATCTCGCTTCCATCATTAATGACCTTTGGCTTTGGTATCGACTCACTCAAAATGTATCTGAGGGGAAAGCACACCAATAAAAAAAGCATGCCCCTCAATAACAATTTTTGTAGATTTCCTCCGTTTATTGTCGGTTTCCATCCGCATACATTTTTTGAAAGTATGATATAATAATATAAATCTTGAAGGAAGGGATTTTGATATCATGATCGCTCGAAGGAGCATGTGGCATCGTATTGACGAATCATACACGTAGCGTATTTTCCAGCTCAGATACTTTAGTCTAGCGAAAAAAATACGAGAGTGGGGAAATTATGATTGCCCGAAGGATAATTTGGCAAAAAAAAGACTCTTCTTACACATAGCGTTTTGTTTAGGGCTTAATTGTTACTAGCTAAACAAAACAAAGAAGAGCAGGATTGCTAAATGAAGAATCCTACTCCACGTTTTGTTTAGTCGTTTTAAGACTTAAACTAAAACGAAAGTAGGGAGAATTGATGGACGAGAGGATTATTCGTTATTTCTTCAGCGACATATAGCGTAGTTAGTTTTTTCGTAAACTAACTGAAGCTACATGTGAGCTCGTAGTTAGTTTACAACACAAAAAAGGACTACTAACTACGGAAAGAAGGAATAACGATGAGGAACATCCAAAGTCGACAAATTATTAAAGAAGTTTTTATGGTTTTAATCGGTTCATTTATTTTAGCAGCAGCGCTATATCACATTCACTTCCAAAACCACTTAACAGAAGGTGGCTTTGTAGGTATCGCACTATTCATCCAAAATTTTTATGATATTTCACCATCTATTTCAACTGTAATGATGGATATCCCAATTATTCTACTATGCGCTTCATTGTTAGGTAGAAAAATGGTTGGCTATTCATTCTTAGGTTCAATTTCATTCGGAGTATTTTATTCTCTTATGGAAAATTATTCTCCATTTACGGTCGATTTATCAAACAATTTATTTATAGCTGCAGTAGTTGGCGGTGCGTTAGCTGGTATTGGACTCGGTTTTATATTGCGATTTGGCGGTGCAACCGGTGGAGACGACATTTTAACAATTGTATTAAGTAAAAAAACGCGTTTTACAATTGGGCAAATTTTCTTCGTCTTTGACGCGATTGTTCTTGCGCTTTCATTATATTATTTAAATTGGACAGAAATTGCTTTTACTATTCTTTCAATTGCCGTACAGGCAAAAACATTGGATTTAATTTATTATCCAAAAACAGAAAAAGCAGAAGAAAAGCAGCCAGTATCTATTCCACTGTCCAAAAAGCATGCAACAAATTAAAAAAGCGAAAGGCTTCGGCCTCTCGCTTTTTTTATGCTCTTTTTTCCTTCTCGACTATGTGGCGCACTTGATAAAATCTATTTGCAAATTCAGTAACGTTTCTTGTTAAACGATAATTCACTGTAGACCCGATTGCCATTCCAATTACCGGAATACCTTGGAATAATTTACGACGAAGGGCATAAATCGAAAATGTTTTCAAAATTTGTTTTAAAATAATTTCAGTAGAAGCTGGTTGTAACACCGCTTCATCTCCTTCGTAGAAGAAGGAATCTTCTTGTTCTAGCTCTTGCAGTAAATTGTACCATGCGTATTGCTGAAGTCTTCCTGGTAGTAATGACGCATGAAATACCTTTAACGCAAGCATCATTTCATACGGCTTGTTCACATCATGCCCAAATGACGTTGCAATAAGTTGGACAGCCTTCACATTTAACGCAATCATAACCGGAAAATCAGCTGTTAATAATAATAAACCTCCAGCACCCGTTGCTCCGCCTTGTACGAATGAATATAGGCGATGGCGTGCTGTTTGCTGCTCTGCTATGTATGTTAATTGATCAATAGATAATGCTTTTAAATCCTCTAGTTGCTCAATCGATTCATCAAATAATCTCGATGTTCCTAAAATACGATTACGCGCATCTAACTGTGATTGTGAACTTTGAATCAATGCATGCAAATGAAAGAGCCATCCATCTGCTTTCGTAAAGAAATCTTTTCGTTTTTTCTCAGGTAGTTTCGCAATTGTAGTATGTACCCATTTATCAAACAGTTTTTGAAAATCAGTCGCTTCTTGCTCAACTAATTGCGATTCCCATTCTTTTATATTGTCTAAAATGGCTTGTTCTCGCTTCGATCGCATCGTAACAACCACCTCGTTCGATTTTTTTCTATTGTAACATATTTCTGCTTATTCTTTACAAATATGCTTATCTATCTTTATTCACATACCATTTTTAGTAACATAAAATATTAACAAAAAGGATGAGATAAATCACATGAATCTATCCGATATAAAAAAAGAATATCATGCAGTATTCAGTTTAGGACAAAACTGCTGGCCTGCTTGGGCGTTATATCAATTCGAATTATCACCATTTTTTGGCGTTATTGATTTTATGCTAAGCCCATCATTAGAAAAGGTGAATATATTATTACAAAATCGATTTGACCGTTTTTTACAGTTAGAAAACTTATCCTTCATCTCATTTTGGGATGATGGTGCGAAATTAAGACTCCGTGACACCCTATATGAAATCGACTCCTGCCACGACTTTAAAACAGATGTAAACACACCAACTTCTTGGCCTTCTTATACAGAAATTAAGTTAAATTATGAGCACCGAATTAATCGTTTTCTAACAACAATTGACACAGCACAATCCATATTATTTATTCGAACTGGAGGAACATACGAAGAAGCACGTTCCTTGGAACACATTTTATCTCAAATCGTTACACATACATTCTCTGTCCTACTACTCATTCCTGAAGATGTACCAACTGTTACGGAAGAAGATTGGGGATTGCAAAATATTTGCGTTATAAAATGTCCTATTATGGATGTATTTCAGTACAATGAAGCATTTTGGAATGACTTATTTAATGGCATCGTAATTCGACCACATTCTTAAATACACGACACTTTTATTACGCAATACATTATAATCATCCTTATACAAAATAAAGTGAAACTTTAATCAGTGGGGTTTTTGTTCATCCCCCACTGATTATTAGCCCTCACCAATCGGACTTTTACGGACAGCCCGCCCCCCCCACCTAACTTCTTTGCTTCCGCTGAATTTTGAGGTGGGGGTCTTACTGCCCGTTAAAGCGGGATAAATAAGGAGTGATTGTATATGTATCCACGTGCAAAAGCTTTCGGTCTTGCTTTACATCACGAGCGGCTTCTCGTACAAGAATATCATACAGACGATGAAACATATTACCGGCCTCTTGGCGGTTCAATTGAACTTGGTGAAAAATCAGCACATACCGTTATTCGTGAATTTCAAGAAGAGCTTCATACAGAAGTGGAAATCACTGCTTATTTAGGTTGCTTAGAAAACATCTTTCATCTTGATGGAGAAATTGCTCATGAAATCATTCAGTTATATTCTTTACGCTTATTAGACACGTCACTATATGGAATGGAAGTACTGAATATACAAGATGAACAAACAGTATCGTATGCGAAGTGGATTCCCATTACAGCATTCATTCAGGAGAAAAAAGCACTATATCCAGATGGAATTTTAAACTATATCCAAAAGAAAAAAGACGAAATCCTATAGGATCTCGTCTTTCTTTTCATATATTAACCAATGTTTCCAAGACGTAGTACGTCACGAGCGATCATAACTTCTTCGTCAGTTGGAATTACAATAATTTTTACTGGAGAATGTGGGAAATTGATGAATGCTTCCTCACCGAATACGTTATTGCGTTTTGCATCGAAGTATACGCCCATGTATTCAAGGCCTTCTAATACGCGTTCACGAATAATCGCACTGTTTTCACCTACACCAGCTGTGAAGATGATTGCGTCTACACCTTTCATACGAGCAGTGTAAGAACCGATGTATTTGTGGATACGGCTTACGAATACATCAAGTGCTACTTTCGCACGGTGATCGCCTTCTTCTTCTTTCGCAATGATGTCACGTAGGTCACTAGAGTAACCAGTAAGACCTAACATACCACTCTTCTTGTTTAATACGTTAACTACTTCTTCTACTGTTTGGCCTGTTTTTTCCATGATGTATGGAATTAACGCAGGGTCAATGTTACCAGAACGTGTACCCATTGTTACACCAGCAAGTGGAGTGAAGCCCATAGAAGTATCGATAGATTTACCGCCTTCTACTGCTGCGATACTTGCACCGTTACCTAAGTGACAAGAAAGTAAGCTTAAGCTTTCAAGTGGACGACCTAATAGCTCAGCTGCACGCTCAGTTACATATTTATGAGAAGTTCCGTGGAAACCGTATTTACGGATGCCGAATTTTTCATAGTACTCATATGGTAAGCTGTATAGGAATGCAGATTCCGGCATTGTTTGGTGGAATGCTGTATCGAATACTGCTACTGCTGGTACGTTTGGTAATACTTCTTGGAATGCTTTAATACCAACAACGTTTGCTGGGTTGTGAAGTGGTGCTAAATCGCTTAATTCTTCGATATCAGCTAATACTTCATCAGTAATTAGAACAGAGTCAGCAAATTTTTCGCCGCCGTGAACAACACGGTGACCGATACCGCCAATCTCATCTAGAGATTTAACGATTCCGTTTTCAGTTAATTTTTTAAGAAGCATATTAACTGCTACTGCGTGATCTGGAATGTTTGTAATTTCTTTTTGTTTTTCGCCATCTACAGTAATAGTGAAGATACTATCTTCTAAACCGATACGTTCTACTAAACCTTTTGTTAATACTGTTTCACTTGGCATTTCAAATAATTGGAATTTTAAGGAAGAGCTTCCTGCGTTAATCGCGATGATTTTTGACATCTAGTCTTTCGCCCCTTTTTCTCTTGGTAGTTGTGTGGATGTTTCCACAAACCGCTCGATTTTATCTGATCAAATTTACTAAATATGAAAACGTTTCATCATTAGCAAATTTTATACTCACGATTTTAATTTAAACATCGTACGACATATATTTCAAGTGAAAAAATTGTAACACCAAGAAAAAAAATATATTACAGATTTCAAAAAAATTCAGTTAAATCTTGTATATATTTAAAAATATGACATATCATATAAAACTGTACTACATGAATTACTAGCCCTGTTACATATACCTAGCCTTATTTATGCGTTGCAAACCAAGTATTTAATTGGTCCATAATGTCCTCCATCGCCTTCATGTTGGAGAATTTAGGTAACTCCACTAATAACGCCTGTTTTGGCATCGTTACACTAGGACCTTTCTTTTGGAGAACAAATATACTTTTTGCATTTTTCTCGTTTTTAAACATGGAAACAGGTAGCTGTAATAACCCCTGAATAAAGCATGTTTCTTTAATAAATGCATGCAATTTCGGTGCTTGATCACTTTCAAAAATGAAGTTCGGTACTAGGAAGAATAAGTATCCGCCTTCTTTCGTATGTTTCACACTTTGTTCAATAAATAGGTGGTGGGCATATGACATTCCTTCATCTGCTTTTAACTTATATTCACTTGCACCGATTTCATTTGGATAGTAACCAACCGGTAAGTCTGAAACGACTGCATCAACTGGATCGATATAAAGCGGTGCTAGTCCATCTTGATGGAAGAATTCGATTGCATGCTTTTGTAAATTCGCATTTACTAAAGCAAGTTTAATTAGCACTTCGTCCACTTCTACACCAAATCCACTCATCGTAATGTTTTCTTGAGCACTATTGAAAACTGTCGTCATCAAATTACCTGTTCCAATTGCAGGGTCTAACACAGTAATTTCATTTTGACCCTTCATAAATTTATGGAATAAGTAGCTCATGAACATACCAACTGCATCAGGCGTCATTTCGTGATTCGCTTGTACGCCTTCCTTCATTCCTTTTAAGATGGCTAACTGAAATGCTTTACGAATTTCTTCACCTTTATATGTTTCTTCATTAAACGTACTATATTCACGATTCAGCCTTTCAATTGCTGATTCTGATAATTCCTCTTGTAAAATCGCTCCTTCAAACAAGTTATCCCCTGTTTCTACAAGCGCCTCTAAATATGTTACATCTAATTCTTTACGTAAAACTACCGCAGAAGAATCAAAAATAGAAAATAAAGTTTCTACTGTCTGACTCACGTACATTCCTCCTTCTCTCTTTTACACATAACTTATATCATACCATAATCTGATTTTTTCCCAAAAGAAAAAGCGACCCCTTTTTTAGAGCTCCCTTTTTAGTGATGTATGATGTAACGTCTTCTCTCGTATATCGATTCCATATAGCAATATATGAGAGAAGACGACCTCTTACAAAGAGGTCATCTTCGTTCACATTATTTTGCAGCTTTTGCTGCTTCTAATGCTGCTTCATAGTTTGGATGGCTTGTACCTTCGCTTACGTATTCTACGTAAACTACTTTGTCATTGCTATCTACTACGAATACTGCACGAGCAAGTAAACGAAGCTCTTTCATTACTAAGCCGTAAGCTTCACCGAATGAAAGGTCACGGTGGTCAGAAAGTGTAACAACATTTTCTAAACCGTTTGCTGCACACCAACGTTTTTGAGCAAATGGTAAGTCAACGCTAATTGTTAATACTTTCGCGTTTTCAATACCTGCTGCATCTTGGTTAAAACGACGTGTTTGTGCATCACACACACCTGTGTCGATTGAAGGTACAACACTAATTAATTTCACTTCACCTTTATATGTTTCTAAACTTACTGGAGATAAGTCATTTGCTAACACTTGGAAGTTTGGCGCTTGATCGCCAACTTTAACTTCTGTTCCAACTAAAGTCATTGGGTTACCTTTAAAAGTTACGTTTGCCACTTGAAAATCCTCCCTTATTTAAACAAAATATGTACAATGTAAATGATAGTTTGTCCCTATCGATAATGCAAATAAAATCGCTTTATTTACAAAAAAATTAAAGAAGCTAATCTATTGATCAGCTTCTTTATTCGTTAAATTTGAAATTCAGGATCGTCTTCTTTTCGTTTATCCATCATTTCTTTCACTTTATCAACAGCTTGTGGCGCTAATTCAATTATTTTATCGATGACGTGTGTTTGCTTATCTAAGTGCAACACTTTTACGCCTTCTCCATTTATAACAAGAAAAGCAACAGGATTAATAGAAACTCCTCCACCGCTTCCCCCGCCAAATGGATGGCGGCCTGAATGTTCTATTTTACCAAATTCACTTCCACCAGCCGCAAATCCGAAGCTAACTTTTGAAACGGTAAGAATTACACTTCCATCAGCAGCTTTAATTGGATCGCCGACAATTGTATTTACATCAGTCATTTGTTTTAAATGCTGCATTGCAGTTGTCATTAAACCTTGAATTGGATGGTCCATTCTATATCCCCCCTATGCTTGAACAGATTTTTCTGTCGTACCAGATCTTTGTCTTCTCATAAACACGAGTAATTTCACCGCTGTGTTTATAGTACGGAATATACGAAAAGATGCTGTTAACTCACATCTTGATGCAAATCCTTTCCCTTGAAAAACAGGAGTAATTTCAAATTCTGGTACGTCGACAATATGCATATATTGTCCTACAACTCCAGCAGCCATTCCTTTTGTCCCCCATGCATATCCGGTGACAATTCCAGTACTAGCTGCGTCGCCTGCTCCAATTTGCGTATGCCATTTCCAACCATTGATTTTCACTCGTTTGAGAAAATCTTTAACGATAGTATGAACTTCTTGCAGCTTTTTTATCAGTTCCCCCATACTATCAAGTTGTGCCATAATTTTATTATCAAGTCCGCCGTCCTCTTCAGCTTTTTCGATTTTTTGTCCTGTTTTCTTCTGCTGTTTTTCAATTCTTTCCAACACATCAAATGTATATCGGATCATCCATATTTTCACTTGAAGCAAACATTGCTTTTCCATTTCTGAATATAAAAATGTCACTTTAAGCTTTATTTTCGACAATAGTATAAACAAAATAAAAAGGAGAAGAATTATTATTCCAATTATGAGCCACTTCATACGTATCATCCTTTCACTCCGTACCCATTATCGACAACTTTATTCATCATTAAACAGCGCCCTATAAGATTGAATATAAAAATTTTTCTAAAAATAAAAAGGTATTTTGACAATTTATATCGAAATATATTATTTGAACATATCGTCAGGGAACGGACTCTAATGATATGTAGCACGAAGCATAGAAAATTTAACTGCAGTGGAGGGATACATAATGGCAGATCGTCGCAATTTATTTTTCTTTTATGGTGATGACAAAGCAAAGCTCGTTGAAAAAATGAAACCAATCTATCGTATTTTAGAAGAGAATGGATTCACCATATTAGATCATCCAAAAAATGCAAACGCTATCGTCAGTGTTGGAGATGATGCAACTTTCTTACAAGCCGTTCGTAAAACTGGTTTTAGGGAAGATTGCTTATACGCAGGGATTTCTACAAAAGATGAAATTTCATTCTACTGCGATTTCCATATTGATCACGTTGATACAGCCCTTCAAGAAATTACAAAAAATGAAATTGAAGTGCGAAAATATCCAACAATTGAGGTAGATGTAGATGGTAGCACATCTTTCCATTGTTTAAATGAGTTCTCATTACGTTCTAGCATTATTAAAACGTTCGTTGTAGATGTTCACGTTGATGATTTATATTTCGAAACTTTTAGAGGTGACGGTTTAGTTGTTTCTACCCCAACAGGAAGTACAGCTTACAATAAATCGTTACGTGGTGCAGTTGTTGATCCGCTTATCCCTTGCTTCCAAGTAAGTGAATTGGCATCTTTAAATAACAACACATATCGTACACTTGGTTCACCGTTCATTTTAAATCACGAACGTACATTAACTTTAAAACTAAGACCAGACGGTAACGATTATCCTGTTATCGGCATGGATAACGAAGCGCTTAGCATTAAACAAGTGGAAAAAGCTGTTGTACGCTTAAGCGATAAACAAATTAAAACAGTTAAATTAAAAAACAACTCTTTCTGGGAAAAAGTACAGAGAACGTTTTTATAGTATTAAAATAACCGTAGAATTATGGTGGCCCATAATTCTACGGTTATTTATTTACCCCGATTGGCGCGAGCAACAACCTCTCGCTATCCGGCCGATATTCTTGTCAGTTTTTGTCGATAAGTCGATATATTTTAATAATCGCTCATATATTTCGAGTTACGGTCGATATATTTCAATAATCGCTGATATATTTTTACGCATCTTTTCTATAGACGACTCGGCCATCTATTACGGTCATCTCTACTTGTACTTCTTTTATTTCCTCTGCCTCTATTTCAAAAATATCGCGGTCTAATATTGTAAAGTCTGCCTCATATCCTTTTGTAATTTGTCCTCGCTTCGCTTCTTTTCCAATCGCATAGGCACTTCCTGTTGTAAATAAAGAAACAGCCTCATATACCGTTAATCTTTCTTCTGGCATATAACATAAACCGTCAATAAAACTTCTACGTGTAACAGCGCTATATATACCTAGAAACGGATTTACTTGCTCGATCGGAGCATCAGATCCCCCGTTACAGTGTAATCCCGCTTCCAGTAACGTCTTCCAAGCATACGCATAACGAAGACGGTGCTCACCTAGTTTTTCAATGACTGATGGAAAATCTGATGAAACAAAGACTGGTTGTATATCAATAATGGCTTGCAAGTTTTTCATTCTTTCAATCAACTCTTCACGAGCTAACTGACAATGAATAATGCGGTCGCGTAATCCTTTTGCTGGCGGATACAATTCAAGCGCATCAATGACATATTCAAGCGATAAGTCACCGATAGTATGAATCGCAACTGGCATATGTAAATCTCGTGCTTTCTTCACTAATTCCGCAAGTTCTTCACGTGAGAAAATCGCAACCCCATTCGTTTCCTTCGCATCTTCATACGGTTCACTTAATAATGCTGTTCTTCCGCCAAAAGAACCGTCAGAAAAAATTTTCATCGCCCCAAATTCAATATAATGCTCATTTTCATATTCCTTTCGTTCATGTGCTACTTCATGGTGAACGAGTAAATGTGCTTTAAATGGCATTTCCTTTATGACATGAGAAAACGCATTATGCGTCTTTCTAAAACCACCGTAATAATTTAAATCTTCCGTATGTCCACCAACGAGGCCATATTGCCAACAATCTTTAATCGCTGTTTGCAAAGCGCTTTGTAAATAAGCTTCATCCATTTCAGGTTGTACATGTTTAATTAATTCTTGCCCTTGTTCATATAAAAGCCCCGTTAACATATTTGATGAATCCCGGCCGATTTTCCCGCCTTTCGGGTCTTGCGTCATTTCTGTTATGTTCGCTTCTTGCAATATGTATGAATTCACCCATGTAACGTGACGACAAACCCGCTTTAATAAAATTGGATGTTCTTTAGAGATTTCATCTAAATCACGTACATGAACTTGCTTTGTATCTGTAAAATTATTTTCATTCCAGCCTTCTCCAATAATCCAAGAACCTTTTGGTGCTTTTTCTACGCGCTTTTGAACGAGAGTAAGCACTTCGCTATATGATGTGCAATTTGATAAATCTAGACGAAGTAACCTCTCTCCATGCCCAATAAGATGCATATGACTATCAACGAGACCTGGAATCATCGTTTTGCCTTCTAAATCGTGCAGCTTCTCCGTAACATATCGATCTTCTAACGCTCGTTTCTCCCCTATATCAACAATCTTGCCATTTTCAACGTAAACAGCACCCACTTTCTCGTTTTCTTCTCTCATCGTGTAAATGGTGCCGCCATACCAAATTTCTCCCATATACTCATCCCCTTTTTCCTTAAGTCTACGAAATTCATTCGTATAAAAAAAGCACCATTTCGATTAAAAATGGTGCTTTTCCAAAAATTACTTTTGTTCAGTAGTAGACGTTGTAACTTGCCATTCAATATTAAATTTATCTTTCACTTGTCCGTATGCTGGGCTCCAGAACGTTTCTTGAAGGGGCATAATAACTTCGCCACCTTCTTGTAACTTATCGAATACTTCTTTCGCTTTTTCCGCGTTACTAATTTGAATTGCGATTGTTACTTGAGATCCAATTGCATGCCCTTGACCTGGGAATGTATCAGAAATCATAAGATCCGTATTACCAACTTTTAAAGTAGCGTGTAAAACGCGTTCTTTCGCTTCAGCTGGAACCGGGTATTCTGGATTTTCAGGCATATCACCAAAAGTTTGCATGACTTCCACTTTTGCATCTAACGCCTCTTTATAAAACTGTACAGCTTCTTGCCCACTACCATCTAAAACTAAGTACGGATTAATACCTAAAATCATACGGACACCTCTTTTTTTAATTTATAAAATCGAACTTGTGTTCGTTTTTATATTATCATTGTTTGCCATTTCATTCAACTATTTCCTTCACTGTTTTCAAATTTATTTTGACGGAATCTCCATCTCTTGTTTTCTAAGTTCAATACGGCGGATTTTTCCAGAAATCGTTTTTGGTAGTTCATCTACAAATTCAATTTTGCGAGGGTATTTATATGGTGCAGTAAGTTCTTTGACGTGTTGTTGGAGTATTGGAATTAATGTTTCTTCGTTCTTTTCTATATTCTCTCTTAATACGATAAATGCCTTCACGACACTTCCGCGAATTTCATCAGGACTTGCGACAACCGCACATTCTCTCACGTAAGGGTGCTTTACGAGCGCATCTTCTACTTCAAACGGCCCGATTGTATAACCAGAGCTAATAATAATATCATCACCGCGCCCTTCAAACCAGAAATAGCCGTCTTCATCTTTCTTTGCTTTATCACCGGTAATATAATAATCACCGCGGAATTGCATCGCTGTGCGCTCATCGTCTTTATAGTATTGTTTAAAGAGGGCTGGTGTTTCAATGTGAACCGCAATATCACCAACTTCGCCTACCCTTACCGGCATCCCTTCCTCATCTACAATATCAACGTGGTTGCCTGGCGTCGGTTTCCCCATTGATCCTGGTCTAATATCCATCCCTTTCATTACACCAACAAGCAATGTGTTTTCCGTTTGCCCATAGCCGTCTCTCACTGTAATATGAAAGTGCTTTTGGAACGTTTCAATGACTTCTCTATTTAATGGCTCACCTGCGGATACAGCGCTATGTAACGCTTCTAAATTGTACTCGCTTAAATTTTCTACCTTTGCCATTAATCTATACTCAGTTGGCGTACAACAAAGCACATTCACCTTATTATCGTCTAATAAATTTAAATACGTTTTTGGTTCAAACTTACCGTGGTATACAAACCCTGTTGCCCCCGAGCCTAGAGTTGCTAAAAACGGGCTCCAAATCCACTTTTGCCATCCTGGACTAGCCGTTGCCCATACAACATCATTCTCTTCAATTCCGAGCCAATTTGGAGCGCTCGTACGTAAGTGAGCATATGCCCACGCATGCGTATGAACAACACCTTTTGGATTTCCTGTCGTTCCTGACGTATACGATAAAAAGACCATATCTTCTTTATCTGTCTTTGCCATCTCTAACGTGTCACTTTCTGTTTCTAACGCTGTTTTTAAATTCATCCATCCATCTACTGACTGCTCGCTCAGAACGAATTTTTGAAGAGATTCCATCGCTTCTATATCATCAAACTGTCCAATGTACGGCTCATAACTTACGATTGCTTTTACTTCCCCGTGTCCAATGCGGTATTCAATATCCTTTTTGCGTAACATTTCCGAACTCGGAATTACGACAAATCCTGCTTTAATCGCAGCGATATACGTCATGTATGCTTCAATTAAACGCGGCATCATAATGAGGAGCTTGTCCCCTTTTTGCAGACCACTCTTTATAAAAGCGTTTCCAATTTTATTTGCACCTTTCATTAACTCAGCGTATGTAACTTCTCGTCGATTCCCTTTATCATCTTGCCAAATTAAAGCAAGCTTCTCTTTATCACCTGTATATTTCTCTATTTCAGAAACTAAATTATAAGACGGTGGTGCCAACAATTCCTCTCTCTTCATAAACATCCTCCTTTTTCTTTATGCCTCCCTTATATAATAAAGAATTTTCTGTTAATTTTGAACCCTCATCTTTTGACAAATTTTTCAGTTCTGTCGAATATATCGAACACAACTTAGAATATATTAACAAAAAAATTAAATATATCGATTTACCGACAAATGGCGCCACAACACAAAAAAGAAAGAGCGGGAGAACCCGCTCTTTCTAAGCCATCTTATATGGGATTATTTTTGGAAACCGCCTAATTGTTGCTCAGCTAGTGAAACTAGACGTTTAGTGATTTCACCACCAACAGAACCGTTAGCGCGAGCTGTTGCATCAGCTCCAAGTTGAACACCAAACTCTTGAGCGATTTCGTATTTCATTTGGTCTAATGCTGATTCAGCACCAGGAACCGCTAATTTATTTGTGCTACGTGACATGTTATATCACCTCCTTGTGAGTATAGAGTGTGATAAATAACATGACTTCATACACGTTTTAGATATGGTAATTTATGGTTTTAGAAAAGTTCTTCGAATTTTTCTTCTTCCGCCACTACTTCTACCGTTTGTAATACCACTGTTTCTTTGTTCGCTACAGCTTCATCGATTAATGGTGTGAAATCGTATTTCGCTTCAAAACGATTCGCTTTTTCACGCTTCGGCTTCGTCGCTGGGCTTGCTGGTGTGAATACTGTACAGCAATCTTCGTACGGACGAATTGAAATATCATATGTGCCGATTTCTTCAGCGATTTTAATAATTTCTAATTTATCCATCGTAATAAGCGGACGAATAACTGGATAGTTTGTTACTTCGTTAATCGTATGCATACTATCTAACGTTTGACTTGCTACTTGTCCAAGACTTTCACCAGTCGTGATTGCTAGTGCGTTACGCTCCTCTGCGATACGCTCTGTAATACGCATCATCATACGGCGCATAACTGTCATTGAATAGCTAGATGGGATTTCTTTATTAATCGTTTTTTGCACTTCTGTAAATGGAACAAGGTGAAGTGTTACACGTTTACAGTATTTCGTTAACTCTTGTGCTAAATCGATTACTTTTTGTTTTGCGCGCTCACTTGTGAAAGGTGGGCTATGGAAGTGAACTGCTTCCACAGATACGCCGCGTTTCATCGTTAAGTACGCTGCTACTGGGCTATCAATACCGCCAGAAAGAAGTACCATTACTTTTCCGCCAACGCCAACTGGTAAACCGCCAGCTCCCATACGCTCATCGCACATAATGTAGCTATAACCACTGCGAATTTCTACACGTACATTTACATCTGGATTATGAACATCTACAGTAATATCTTCTGTATTTTCTAGAATGTGTCCACCAATCTCAGGTAATAATTCCATCGTTCTCATTGGGAAATGCTTATAAGAACGGTGTACAGTAATTTTAAATGTTTTCACATCGCCTTTTACTTGTAAGAAAGCTGCTAATGCACCTTTTTTAATATCTTCTAATTCTGATGGTACTTTCATCGCTAAGTTAAACTTATGAATACCGAATACATCTTTTAATCTTTCTGATACCGCTTCATGATCTTCACCATTTAATTGGATGTACATACGATCATGCGTTGCATCGATTTTAATATTTGGGAATTTTTTCAGTTTGAACTTCACGTTATCTTTTAATGTGCTTACAAATTTAGAACGGTTCTTTCCTTTAGTCGTCATTTCTCCATAACGAACTAAAATATATTCATATGTCATCATATTCCTTTACCTCATCACTTCATATAATTTTGGCATTGTTTCTTTCACAATACCTTCAAATTGCTTTACTTCTTCCATCGTGTTTTCTGGGGCCAAACTAATGCGAATAGCACTTGCAGCCGCCGCATGCGGTACTCCCATTGACACTAACACTCTGCTCACTTCATTTGCTTTTGAAGAGCAAGCAGATTTCGTTGATACATATACACCGTGTTCTTCTAAAGCATGAACGACCACTTCTGGTTTTAAACCTACAAATGATACATTTAAAATGTGCGGCGCTGCGTGTGCAAGCGACGTATTGATCGTTACGTCTTCCATCTCTTTAAAGAAACGAACAAGCTCTGCTTGTAAGCTTTGCAAATGAGCTACCTTTTCTTTCACTTGTTCCATCGTCATGCGAAGTGCTTTCACCATCGCTACAATGCCAGGTAAGTTTTCTGTACCAGAGCGGTACTTCAGCTCTTGTTGACCACCTGATAAAATCGGATCTAATCTTACGCCATCACGTACATAAAGAAGACCCGTCCCTTTTACACTGTGGAATTTATGTCCAGATATTGAGCAAAGATCAATATGAGAAGCGTATAAATTAAGCGGTACTTTTCCTATCCCTTGTACATGGTCCACATGGAATCTTATTTTCGGATAATTCGATAATAACGTTCCAATTTCAGCAACAGGCTGAATTGCTCCAGTCTCGTTGTTCACGTGAATAATTGACACAAGAATCGTATCTTCACGAAGCGCTCGTTTTACATCCTCTACCGATACAACACCATGCTCATTAACCGGTAAATATGTTACATCAAAACCGAGATCTTCTAATTGTTTATATGCTTCAAACACAGACGCGTGTTCAATATTTGTTGTAATGATATGTTTACCGCGCGAACGATTCCTCATCGCTATCCCTTTAATCGCAAGGTTATTCCCTTCCGTTCCACCTGATGTGAAAATAATTTCAGAAGGTTTAACATGAAGAAGCTGCGCTGCAATTGTTCTTGATTGTGTTAATAGACGCTCTGCCTCTCCTCCAAGCGAATGAATAGAAGAGGGATTCCCAAAATATTTCCCCGCAACCGTTACGTACGATTGAAGAGCTTCTGGATATGGCTTTGTCGTCGCACTATTATCAAAATAGATCATCGTTCTTCCCCTTTCAGCGCTGTCACATCATATAATCATATCACAAATACGTGTCATTACGCTAAGACTACTCAAAGGTTCCGTTATATTTTAAAACGAATAACCTTACTGTATTCCGCTCTTCATTATAGCAACATCGCCTGCAAAATTACACAAAAAAACAAACCCTTATGAAAGGGTTTGTTCATTGTCTACATATTCAGCTATTTTTTGAACAACGCCAGGCTCAAGTTGCTCTAGTACAGAAGCCGCTTGTTCTAAAGCAGCATCGTATTGATATTCACGGAATAATTTCTCCGCGTAATTTAAGCTCTCTGCAAGGTTTTCATCATGACTGCGGTAACGATTACCATATTGAATTAATTTTTCAACTAAATACGCTTGTCCAATTAACTCTTCTGTCATTTCAGCTACACCATTAACAGTTTTGTAAGCTTCTTCTAAACTGCTATTTACAGCATTCATATTTAACGGCTTCACTTCTAATTGCTCATATACAGCTTGCATTGCCATTTGTCCTCTTTTTAAATCTTCCATAATGCTCTCTGGAAGCCCTGGCAAATTCGACTTTTGCATAAAGCGTTTCGTTTCGAAAATAGTATTTCGCATTTCTTGTAACTTCTCACGCGCTTCAAATTCTTCTTTACGCATCGTTTGCAGCATTTCTTTATATTCTGCATGAAGTACTTTTAATGTTTCACATTGCTCATAAATCTCTTCTAGTTCCTCACGAATAATAGAGAAGGCAATATCTTGTTCCGCAACGCGTAATTGCAGCATTTCAAAACGTTTCATTAAAATGTGCATTTGCTTTTCAATTACTTTTTGAGACTCAATGTCTTTATCTTGTAACTGATAACTTTGTTTCACAAGTTGTGTTTCTGCTTTTGTTTCAATCGTTTCAATGCGAATTTCTTCTAAGTCTTCATAAACAGAAAGTGTTTTTTGCTCCACATAATGTCTCGCATGTACTTCTTGTTCTAGTTGATCATAGAAGCTATCTAAACTTGTTTTTAAGTTTTCTACTTTTTCAGCCGCTTCTGTTATGTGAAGCTCCTGTATATCCATTAAACATATTTGTAGTTGTTTCTTCATATCGCGAACTTCTTTAGGGATTTCCAAATACTCTAATACATAACCTTGTCTTACCATATCATTATGTCCGTGTAATAAATCTTCCAGCTGAACCGGTAACGTCGCTTGACACTCCACCAATAAATCTGGAATTTGGTGAATAATGATTTCTAAATCTGCTAAACCTTCTTCCAAACTAATAACAATTTCTCTCGCTTTTAAATAGTCACCATTATTTGTTGCTTCTTCAAAGGTTTTAAATTTCTCAGATTCAGCGTCTAGCATCTCTTCGATTTTCTGCTCTGCTGCTCCATACATATGTCTATGAGCAAGAACACTCTTCTTCATACTACGATATGTATCACGTAACCCTTCAATTTCCGAGCTATTTTTTTCATGGCTTTCTAACAATTGCTGTAATTCATTTAAAATGTCTGTAATACGATTATCAGCGTCATCTAAACCACTTATGGATTCATTCATCGCATGCTTTGCTTTTCGGAAGGAGAATTGCGAGGCGAATTTTCGCGCTTGCGCTAAATCTTTTTCAGCTTTCGGAATGGTTGTTGATACAATTTCATCCCATTCTTCACGCCATTTACCAAACAGTTCTTCTGTTTGACCCGTCATATTTAAATCTTTCACCCGTTTTAGTTCATCTGCCACAGGTTTATCTTTTATCTCTTGTTTCCACTGCTCAAGTGCTTCAATATCTTTATATGAACGATTTCTTATCACAAGCTCTATCATGAGCAGCACTAGAATAGAGCTTACTACAATGATAACGATCGTCAGGATAGAATCCATGCAAAAAAGCCTCCTAGTTATATCTCTTTTTTTGTCCGTTCCGTTTATGAAATGGAAGGCATTATGTATAAAAAGGGAATTCCCCTATATTTAACAACTAACAATGTACTAATCATACCATGTAATGGTTTGTTTTTGACCTAGTTTTTTTTAAAATTTCATGTTTCTTTCAATGCAATTGTAATCTTTCTCAATATTCCGTTTGGATTACCTCTCCTCATCAAATGAATGCAGCAAAGGGCCTTCTTCCATATGAGATGCGAAATATATTTTACGTACAAGTGGCGGTTCAATAGAAATCGCATGCACATTTCCTTGCCTTACCGCTTGCTCTACTAATATTTCTGGAAGTAACGTGATGCCAAGTCCAGCACTGACCATCGCAAGCATCGGTTCTGCATAAGAAGTTTCAAATGCAATAATTGGTTTCGCACCTATCCCTTGAAACAGATTCGTAATCATTTTCCTTACATCGCAGATTTCTGGGTATACGATTAACTTTTCATTTTGCAAATCTTCCATTCGAATTACTGTTTTCTCTTTATAAAGATGATCATTTGAAACGACACACACAATTTTTTCTTCTCGTATTTCTTTTATACACGTAGCACCTTCTACTACTGAATCGATGAACATCGCTTCAATCTTCCGTTCTTTAAAAAGTCCTATCAGTACTTTCGTATGCTCAATTTTCCATTCTATTTCGAACCCGTCACCTAATATATCTTTACATTTTGCTATGTAATGTGCTGCTAAACTTGGCAATATCCCTATAGAAATGTTCCTCTTCTCTTGAAACTTCTTCATTTCGGCTTTCACTTCATGTATGTGTCCCAAAATCGGTAACATTCTTTTTATAAATAACTCTCCAGCCTCCGTTAACTCCACTCCTTGCGCGGAACGCTTCAGTAAAGTAACTTCTAAATCCGCCTCTAACCTTTGAATTTGTTTACTAAGCGCCGGCTGAGAAATATGTAAAATTTTACTCGCCTTTGATAAACTTCGCGTATTTTTCACTTCAATAAACGATCGTACTGCCTCCAAATCCATCGTACACACCTCTAACAAAAAGTTATAACCGTTATAAGAAATCGATATTTCCTCCTATAAACAATTACTCTTTATACTTATTTCATCAACTTACTATAACGAAATGTAAAGGGGAAAGATACTCTTGAACAAAAAACAAATGCTACTCGGATCCCTCCTATGCTTACTTGCCGTAACGGCTTGGGGATTTATGTTTCCTGTCATGGCAAACGCCTTACAGTTTATCGATCCGTTCTTCTTCACAACGATTCGCTATGGATCAGCAGCTATTATTTTTCTTATTCTGCTATTACTTACCGAAGGGACAAAGTCACTCCGCTTAGAAAAGAAAACACTTTCGTTACTCTTTTACGGAACAGTCGGTTTCGCAGGATATGGTTTTCTCGTTTTCTACGGACAACAACTTGCCGGACCGTCTGGAGCCATCCATGCCGCGATGATTCAGTCTCTTATGCCACTCATCGCTTTATTATTGCAGTGGCTAACAAAAAACAAACGTCCACAAAACTACACTTTCCTTTGTATGTTCGTTGCACTTATCGGTGTTATGCTTGTCATTTCAAAAGGAAATATTCACTTATTATTTGGAGCTGCCAGTCACCTCTCAACAAATATGCTTATGCTGTGCGGCGTTACTTGCTGGGTCATTTATACAAACGGTGGTGCTAGTTTTCAATCTTGGTCGCCACTTAGGTATACGACGCTAACTTGTTTATTTGGCTCAATTTCACTCATCACTATCGTCACTTTTTTAACTTATACAAACGTCGTTACTGTACCTTCACTATCGACAATTATGAACGTTCGTTTTGAACTCTTATATATGTCTATTATTGCAGGCGTTATCGCAGTATTTTGCTGGAACGCAGGAAATCGCTATATTTCATCTATTAACGGCATATTATTTATGAATTTAGTTCCTGTGCTTGCACTTACCGGCTCCATCTTTCGAGGTTATACAGTCGACAAAATTGAAGTTGCTGGAGCCTCATTAACAATTATCGCGCTATTATGCAACAATTTATGGCAAAGAAAAGAAAGCACAAAAATCCCCACCTCAGTTCGTTAGGTGGGGATTTCTCACATATGAACAGCTCTTGGCCATTCATAATACATATTCGTTATACATAATGTTTGTTCTATCCATTGTTCAATTTCTTTCGTGTACATTTCTAAGAAAAAGGTCTCAGATGGAAAAGAATGCAGCACTTCTGATATATATTGCGGATATAAAAACGGCATATTCATCATGCCTTTTAATTGCGTCATAAACATTGTAAAAGATACCTTTTTAAATTCTTGTTTCATTTGTCCCTGTCTAATCATTTGCTCTATATAATATCTTTCTTTAGAAAAATAAACGGTCATCACTTCGCGAATTAATGTCGTATCAAGCGAAAGCTCTCGGTAAAAAAAACGTGTCAGTTCCCTATTTTCAAATTGATATCGTAAAATCCCGCGTACCATTTGCACCATCACATCTTTAGCTGACAAATATTCTCTCTGTTCAAACGACATTTCAATCACATGAATATATCCTTCTAAAAAATCAGTAATAAGCTGCTCTAATAGACCTTGCTTTCCAGCAAAATAATATGAAATATTCGCTACATTCACATCCGCTCGCTTTGCAATGTCTCGCACCGACGTTCCATCATACCCTTTCGTGTTAAACAACGATATTGCCGCATCGATTACTTTTTGTTTCGTCTGTTTCATGCGCTCACTTCCTCTCACTGAACAGCTATAGTGTAAATTTCTTGACTTTTAAGACAAATTCCTTTAATTTTCTATCGACAAAGTCATGTGAAATACATCGTATTTTGCTAATATTTTACACATCTCGATAAAAAAGGAGCTGTTTCCATGTTTACTAAAGAAAGTTATGCAGGATCTCGCGTGCAGCAATATGAGACAGTAATAAAACAACTGGATGCATTATTAACTGGCGAATCAAACGTAGTCGCAAACTTATCAAATGCGTCCGCATTATTAAACCAATTTTTAGATCGCGTTAATTGGGTTGGCTTTTACGTAACAGAAGGAAATCAGCTTGTTCTTGGACCATTCCAAGGAATGCCTGCTTGCGTGCGCATTCCATTTGGACGAGGCGTTTGCGGCGTTGCAGCTGAAACGAAAACAACGCAGCTTGTAGCAGACGTCCACCAATTCCCAGGGCATATCGCTTGCGACAGTGCTTCAAATTCAGAAATTGTCGTACCGATTATTAAGGATGGGAATGTCATTGGTGTACTTGATATTGATAGTCCTGAAAAAGATCGTTTCGACGAAGTAGATCAGCGCTATTTAGAAAAGTTTGTGGAAACACTCCTAAAACATATGTAACAAAAAAGAGCCAGTTATCGATTAAGTACATGACGTACAAAACCGATAGCTGGCTCTTTTTTTATTGATTACTAACAGTAGATATTTTCTTTAACGCTTGCTCTAAATCAGAAACGATATCCTCCCACGATTCTAAACCGACAGATAAACGTATTAAATTATCATAAATGCCCATTTCTTTTCTTAACTCAGCTGGAATCGCAGCGTGCGTCATCGTTGCCGGGTGCTGAATTAACGTTTCTGTATCTCCTAAACTTACCGCAATTGTAATAAAGTGAAGGTCATTAATAAACGCCTGCGTCTCTTCTTTCCCGCCTTTAATTGAAAAAGATATAACGCCGCCCCCACGTTTCATTTGGCGAGATGCTAACTCTCCTTCTGGGTACCAAACACCTTCTACCGCATCATGATTTTTTAGGAACGATACAATTTTTTCTGCATTATCACAATGGCGGTCCATTCTTACCGCTAGTGTCTTTAATCCGCGTAACAATAACCACGCATCAAACGGTGCCATAATACCGCCGATATCTTTTCGCATCGGGCGAATTTTTTCAGCTAACGCTCTCGTTTTACAAATTGTTACACCCGCCACAACATCACCGTGACCACCAATATATTTTGTCGCACTATGAACAACGGCGTCACAGCCAAGTTCAAGCGGTCTTTGTAAATAAGGTGAACAAAACGTATTGTCAACAATGACAAGTAAACCATTTCGCTTCGCAACCCGAATCACTCGTTTTAAATCAATTAATTTCATTGTCGGATTAATCGGTGTTTCAACGAAAATAAGCTTTGTATTTGGGCGAATTTTATTTTCAATATCAGCCTCTGTCTCCATATCACAAAACGAATGCGTAATCATAAATTTTTCTTCCAACACTTCCAAAAAGCCGTATGTGCATCCGTATAATCCATTTGAACAAATAATATGATCTCCAGCTTTTAGAAAACCAATTAACGTTGCGGAAATAGCTGCCATACCGGATCCGAAAGCAAGCGCTTCTTCTCCTCCTTCTAACACCGCCATACGTTCTTCAAATAATTTCACAGTCGGATTTCCAAGTCTTGAGTAAATATAAGATGGATCCACTCCCGCAAAACTCGCCTCTCCTTGCTGCGCAGTCTCAAATGTAAATGTAGACGTTTGAAATAAAGGCGGTGTCAAACTTCCTTTATGTTCCTCTGATGTATAACCGTGATGAATTAACGCTGTCTCCATATGCTTCTTTTTCATAAAAACATCCCCTTTTATGTTTTTATTGCCGCATATTCACCAACAAAAATTTGATGAACGTTTTTACTACATTTTATGTAAGCGTTTTATTTGTGTTTCTATCTCTTCTTTTATATCGTTTTAAATTCCTTCTTGTTCATTTCCAAAATTTATATGCATAAAACAAAAACGTACTCGCTTGACGAAACTCTGGGTAAAAGATATAATAGCGTTTGTGTAAAATAAAAAGGCAGCCTTGTAATGTGAGTTTATCGTTTGTATTTTGTTCCTCTACGGAGGTGTATCTCGTAACTCCCTGCTGCTGGAGCGAAGGTACATGAAAACAAAATGCCCGTAAATATCGATTACGTCTGTTTTTATTTTACGTAAATAAAAACATTTTAAAGGAGGAGTCAACTATGGCTCGTTATACAGGTCCAGCTTGGAAACTGTCTCGTCGTCTTGGAATCTCTCTAAGCGGCACAGGAAAAGAATTAGAAAAACGCCCTTACGCACCAGGTCCTCACGGTCCTAACCAACGTAAGAAACTTTCAGAATACGGTTTACAATTACAAGAGAAACAAAAACTTCGTCACATGTACGGCATGACTGAGCGTCAATTCCGTCGCACATTTGACCAAGCAGGTAAAATGCCTGGTAAGCACGGCGAAAACTTCATGATCCTTCTTGAAGCTCGTCTTGACAACTTAGTTTACCGTATGGGCTTAGCTCGCACTCGTCGTGCAGCTCGCCAATTAGTAAACCACGGTCACATCATGGTTGATGGCGCTCGCGTAGATATCCCATCTTACCGTGTAAAACCTGGTCAAACTATCAGCGTTCGCGAAAAATCTAACAACCTTGTTGTTGTTAAAGAAGCGATCGAAGTTAACAACTTCGTACCAGAATACTTAACTTTCGATGCTGACAAATTAGAAGCTACTTACACTCGTCACGCTGAGCGTGCTGAGTTACCAGCTGAAATCAACGAAGCATTAATCGTAGAGTTCTACTCTCGTTAATCTTGGTACTCTGAAAAGAGTCGTATTAAAAGCCTTAGGAACCTTGTTTATCAAGGGGCCTGGGCTTTTTTTATTTATCACTAATAATGCAAAATAAAGCATTAAAAATGGTTTCTCAAAAAAGGTTGGTCCATTCGAGGAAATGTTTAGAAAGCCTGATAGTACTGACGGAAATTATGAATTACATTTATACAGGTTAAAATAACAGTGAACGAATATTTTTCATACTCGTTCACTTTTTTTATTTAGTGAATTATCTAATATCGTCGGCTTCTTCTACATCCAATACATAATAAAGAGCCATACTAGATTTTACCCAAAATCTTTGTAACAGAAAATGCCTATATGGTATAATTTTATTGGTAAATATTAGGGGTAGGAGGGCTATATGGTTCAAATCAAAGTAACACCCGAAATGCTAGAAGAAGTTGCAAACCGTGCAAATAACACTAGAAATGCGTTAGAATCCATACATAACGACTTATGTAATCAAATTGATTATTTATGTTATCAATGGATAGGTGCTTCTAATCAAAATTTCGTCCAAATGTTCAATGATGCAAGACCAAAAGCATTTACCTCTATCAATGCAATCACAAATGTGGAAGAAGAATTGAAAAGGATTGCTGAAAAATTCCGCAATGCGGATAATCAAGATGTTACACTAGAAGAAGGTGCAATGTGTGGCAAACAAAAATCTGATTTAGAAAAAGCTTGGGACGGTCTTTATGATGGTGCAGGAAAAGGTGTTGGAGATGCTTGGGAAGGATTTAAAGCGTTAGGTGACGGTGAAACATGGTCAGACATGTGGGATACTGTTGTCAATTATGATGAGACTCTTCCTGCTATGTGGAACGCTTTCTCAGATTCTTTTATGAATGACGTTTGGCATGGCGATGTCGAAAGTGGATTCCGCTGGGGTTCTTATTTAGTAACATCAGTCGGTCTAGGGTTACTTGGTGGGAAAGGTCTTGATAAGGCTTCTAAACTTGCTAGAGGAGCAAACATGTACAAAGTAACTGAAGCTTTTCCACCACGTTTACAACCTGCTTTTGCAGGTGTTGGTCTCACTGGTGAAGCAATAGTAAGCACACTTCCACCATCAGGAAATTGGAGTAATTATTTAAGCGGTTATCTTATGTTTGCTAGACCATCTTGGAGACAGTCAGAACTTGATGCCTTAAAAGATAATCCCAATTATCGAGAACAAGTTATTTTTAAAGATGGTCTAGAATTAGAGAAAAAAACCAAAGGTTCTTCTATTCCAGATTTATATTCTGATACAGTTAAACATGCGATCGAAGTAAAAAATTACGATGTATCTACATCAGCCAAAAGAACTAGATTGGCATATGTTATAGGAAAACAAGTAGAAGCAAGATTAAAAAACTTACCTGAAGGAACTACACAGTCAATCATTGTTGATATTAGAGGACAAGAAATTAGTGCCACAGAGACTTTAGAATTGAAGAAAAAAATTCTTGATAAGACAAATGATCAAGTAACAATAGAAATTAAAAAACAGTAATATAAAGAGAGGGATTAAAAATGACAGTAGGATTTGGAGTAGATTGTATTTTTTATGAAGTTGGTCATCCAGATTTATTACACAGTTTTTTTTCAACGATGTCTTATCATACAGAACCTGAAGGTTGGGGAACTAAGTATCCCTTGTTAATGAAGGATTTGTATTTTGACAAGTTAAGTTGGGACGATGTGAAAGAAGCACGAGAAAATTTAAAAGAGATTCAAAACATATTACAAAAGAAGAAACCTGATGAAGTAGTTTGGGATATTGAAGATTTAACAAAACGTCCACCTTGGGATAGTCAACCACTTCCACCACAAGTGATAAATTTAGCTACATATTATGCTACACCTAGAGGAGTTACTTACTTTGATTTATTATTTCATGCACTAGATGACGCACAAGAGGTAAAAATTGATGTAGTAATACGAAAAAGTATAGCGGATAAAACATCTTAACTTTTATTATTAAATCAATACAAAAAAGAAGAACGTCTGTTAGTGAGGGTAACTGTTCTTCTTTTTTATTGGTCTATGTAATTAGACATCAAAAATGTAATATTTACATTGCTTGCAAATAAGTTGTAATTGCTGAACTTACATTGGGAGTTTTAATCACTTATGCTTCGAAGCTGAATAAAAAGAGATAATGAGTATTTGATAAAAGGCGAGATGCCAAAAGACTATTTTAAAATCCATGAATAAGAAGATGCAAATATGAAATTATACTTTAAAGATACTGAAATAGGTGAAATCAGAGACGCTTTTGCAGAAACACCATGAATGTATGGAACAATAAACTTAAATGATAATAGTAAACCCTATCAAGAATATTTTCGTGAAATGGTAGACGAAGACAGTACTTTTGAATTTGAAAGTATTGATCCTGAATCTCTAGACGATGAAAATTGGTCCGTTTTCGATGAGAACGAAGGGAAATATTTAGGAATCGACATTCCAGCAATCCACATTGAAAATACAACGATTGCATGGCGATGGAGATAAAAATCATACAAAGAAGAACGCCTATCATAAAGATTAACGTTCTTCTTTTTCATTTTGAATATGGATAGGTTCGCTTTGAAGCATATTAAAACTTTCAAAAGCTAAAACAGTATATTTCATTTATATTTTTTAGATAAATTCTCCATATTGTCGGATAATGTTTTCTTGAGGCCATAATTAATGGATAAAAAATAGGAAAATAAAGACTGGATTTGGCTACTAATAAGTGACTTGTTTATTACTTAAATTCCATCAGTAAACCATTCCTAAATTAATCTGGCATACATAATAAAAAGCACTTCATAAGAAATGCTTTTTATCTCAATAATTTCTACTCTACACTCTCACACCTAAAATCCCCAAACCGTCTTGTAAGTATTTACCTAAAGAAATTTTCTCTGTTACCGTATTAATAATAATATCTTTCTCATCCCATCCTTTTGATCCAAAGTAATGTCTATATTCCGAGTAAATCTTTTCTGGGGTATCATTCTTATCATAATCTTGATCTCTTCCAAGATACATAACGACTTGAATTGCCTTTATTACCTCATAATCTAGGGCTTTTAAAAAATAATATAATGCATTTTCTCTTTTCTCTAACTCTTTTCCTTCGGATGAATTCTTAAACTCTTTAAGTTCATGCATTCCACTAGGCGATACAGTCAAACTTTTCATTCCATACTTATCATGATAACTTTCATAATCATTTGCTAAATCGATTACAACCTTAAATACAAATTTTAATTCTTCAAACATTACCTCACATCCTGTTCTTTCAATATATACATATATATTATTATACAAAAAAATAATAATTCCCTCTTTTAAACACTTACTGATATTCGACATAAAAAGGAGCAACTATGCATTAGTTGCTCTTTCATCAAAGTCTTATAGTAACGCTATGATTAAACCGTTAAACACATTTTGTGTAAATTACCACCAATTTAAAATCATGATTTAGATTATATATTATCTATATAACATTTGTCTTCCTCATTTTCTGATAATTATCTTTTTTAAAATTTAATATGTTTCTCATTTATATAAAATAAAATTATTTATTTTCCTCTTTCTGAACATATACATAAGCATCTTTCTGCTCTTTATGTACATCCACCTTCGAATTCTCTGCAAGCTGACCCGCGTTTAGCAAAGAAAAAATAATGAGCGCTTCTAGTGACATTTTGTTTTACCACTCCTTTCTAGTTGTTATACATTTATCATACCGCTTACATGTGATTTCCGTATGAACTCGAAAAGGAGATTACAACAAAATGGTTACAAGCATATGAATGCACGCTATAATAACCATAAAATGGGAGGTGGACTCTTTTGACAATAAACCAAATGGTTCAATTGGGTAGTGCATGTATGTTGTTTATTACTTCCGCGCTTATTAATTGGTATCAGGGGAGTAATTTGATAGATGATCCCGATGAATGGAAATATAGCGCTAAGTTTACGAATTATTTTAAAGGCAGCGTTTCAAATTACGAAGATATTTATCAAATCGATTTCTTTATATATGCAGCAAAATTTTATCCGACAGCATTTATCGTTATGTTAATTAGCTTACTTTATATGCTCATATTAACTCTTTATATTCTATTTAAAAGAAAAGATACAGCGATTTAAATCCATACATAAAAAACCCCGAATCATAAACTTTTCAGCCTACAATTCGGGGTACTATTTGTTTATATTCGTTTCTAATTAGTAACGAATTAAGAAATATTTCTTTTTACCGCGGCGAATGATTGTGAATTTACCTTCGATGCGGTCTTTTTCTGTTACAACGTAGTCTAATGCTTGTGTACGCTCACCGTTTACGTAGATTGCGCCGTTCGTTACATCTTCACGTGCTTGACGTTTTGATGGTGAGATTTTGCTTTCTACAAGTAAGTCGATTAATACTGTATCTTCTGCAGTACGTTCTACAGATGGTACGTCTTTGAAGCCTTGCTCGATTTCGCTTGCAGTCAGTTCTGCTACAGAACCGCTGAATAATGCAGCTGAAATTTTAATCGCTTGCTCTAATGCTTCTTCGCCGTGAACAAGTTTTGTCATTTCCGCACCTAATGCTTTTTGTGCTGCGCGTTTTTCTGGTGCTTCAGCTACTTGTTTCTCAAGCTCAAGAATTTCTTCATGAGATAAGAATGTGAAATATTTTAAGTATTTAACAACGTCGCGGTCATCTGTGTTAATCCAGAATTGGTAGAACTCGTAAGGAGTTGTTTTCTCTGGGTCTAACCAAATTGCGCCGCCTTCTGTTTTACCAAACTTCGTACCGTCAGATTTTGTAACAAGTGGAATTGTTAAACCGAATGCTTTCGCATCTTCTTCTGATTTACGGATTAATTCAAGACCAGCTGTAATGTTACCCCATTGATCACTACCACCGATTTGTAGGCGGCAATTATGGTGTTGGTATAAGTTTAAGAAGTCGTATGATTGTAAAATCATGTAACTAAACTCAGTAAATGAAATACCAGTTTCTAAACGAGATGCTACTGTATCTTTTGCTAACATATAGTTTAAACCGAAGTTTTTACCGATATCGCGTAAGAATGAAATCACATCTAAGTTACCAAGCCAGTCATAGTTGTTAGCCATCGTTGCTGGGTTGTCCACGTTTTCAAACTCTAAGAAGTTTGAAAGTTGGTTTTTAATGCTTTCTGTGTAGTAAGCAACTGTATCTTTCGTATTTAATGTACGCTCCGCTTTTTTTCCACTTGGGTCACCGATCATACCAGTACCACCGCCAACAAGTGCGATTGGTTGGTGACCAGCTAATTGGAAACGACGTAACATTAACACTGGTAACATATGACCGATGTGTAAGCTATCCGCTGTCGGGTCGAAACCACAGTATAATTTAACGCTTTCTTTTTCTAATAATTGCTCAAGGCCCTCAGCATCTGTTTGCTGATTAATTAGACCGCGAAATTCAAGATCTTGTAAAATACCCATATCCTACATACTCTCCTTTAAGTTCATTACTGGCGTGAAGGTTGAAAACATAAAAAAATCGCCCCTTCAAATAAGGGACGATTTTGATTATCGCGTTACCACCCTAGTTGCAGACCAAAAAAGCCTACCACCTTATTTACATAACGGCTTAGCACCGTCTCTTCCCTTTTGAATACAATTCAATCGAAAAAAGATGCTCTAGGGGCGTAATTCGCGATCATCTATGTGCTGATTTTCACCGGCCATCAGCTCTCTAAAACAGGGAAATGATCACTACTTCTCCCTTTCCACGCTCAATTATTCATATACTTTTCTTTATACCATCATTTATATAGGCGTGTCAAATAAGGTCGGGTTTCTCTTCTTACCAACCCTTTACAACGTCGCAAAGAGTATCGTAATAAGAGAAAGAATTGGAACCCCAATTAATAACGATACATGAAACACAACCGATAAATCATTCCCAATCGTCGCCTCTACAGGATCTTTCGCTGGAGAACCAAGAAAACCGATTAATCGATCGAAGCGACTTACCGTTTTCGGAAAGTCGGGTACTTCTACATGGTCACTATCTAAATGCTGTCTTAATTTATATTCACTCTTAAAGGGATTTTCGCTCAATTTCATCCACCTCCAGCAATTGTTTCAATTTCTTTATCCCGTTATGGAGTCTCGATTTCACTGTTCCAATCGGAATGTTTAATATCTCCGCAATCTCTTTTTGCTGCATATCATGATAATAAGAAAGAATGAGGACAGCTCGCTGTTCTTCCGGAACTTTCAAAATTGCTTCTCTTACTGTAAGCCGATCTTCGTGAGAAAATTCTTTTTCCGGAATCGGCACTAAAAATGGCAAAAGCGTACGCCACTTTTTTCTTCTATTTAATTTATTAATCATAAGGCGATAACCGATTTGAAATAAATACGTTTTTATTTTTCCTTTTTCAAGTTCATACATATGTTTCTTTCGTTCTAACGTCAAAAACGTATCTTGCACAAGGTCGATACTCAATTGTTCATCTCGATTAAATCGATATAAAAATGTGTATAGCGCTGGTTTGATTAAAACATATAGTTTTTCCCCAGCCTGCTTATCTCCCTTTTGATACGCAAGCATGAGCTCTTCTTCACTCCCAATCTGCGCCATGATTTTTGATCTCCTTTATTCCTTTTAACGTTAATGAAACGCGGGAAATTAAATAGCAACTTGCGACAATAATCCATACTTGTGATTGATTCGTAAAAAATTGAACATATGGGTTTTCGATTGTCTCGCCGGTTGAAACTAAAAAGTTTAATGCTTGCACACATATGCATGCATACACTGCAAGACAAACCGAAATCGTATCAAATACATTCCAACGAAAGTACACTTTTGTTTTTGTAAAATCAATTTTATATCCTTTTTTCCGTACTATATGTTTTCTATCAAACGGAATAATGATGGAAAACATAACAATCATCATAACTCCAGCTGTAATCATCGACACTTTAAATCCGATTGGCATCGGTAATAGTAAACCACAAGAAAATACGGCTATAATTCCAATTAAAGCAAAAGTAAGAAGTAATTTATTAGACATATAAAAAGCCTCCCTCATCTATTGTTTCATAAATGTATACAGACGAGGAAGGTACTTCGTTCAAATATTATTTTATTTTTTTATAATCTTTGCAGGATTTCCGCCAACTACTACATGATCTGACACATCTTTTAATACAACTGGATCAGTCGGTATATATATTTCTCCTAGTATCATTTTTTCTTTTTCTGTTTTCATTTTCTTCCCTCTTTATATGTAGGTTAAAGAGAGAAGAAAAAAAGAAAGGTCTGAACGCTATTTCGTTCAGACCTTTCTCTCTTAATCTTCCATCGTTGATAAGTCACCTGTTGGTAAGTTTAACTCCCACGCTTTTAATACGCGGCGCATAATTTTACCGCTTCTCGTTTTCGGTAATTTATCTCTAAATTCAATTTGTCTTGGCGCTGCATGAGCTGCTAGACCTTTCTTTACAAATTGACGAATTTCTTCTTTTAATTCTTCAGATGGTTCGTAACCTGCACGAAGCGCGATAAATGCTTTAATGATTTCACCGCGCACCGGATCAGGAATACCGATTACACCAGCTTCTGCAACAGCAGCATGCTCGATTAATTTGCTTTCTACTTCAAACGGACCAACGCGCTCGCCTGATGTCATAATTACATCGTCAATACGCCCTTGGAACCAGAAGTATCCATCCTCATCCATGTATGCAGAGTCACCTGATACGTACCAATCGCCTGGCATGAAGTAAGACTCATACTTTTGCTTGTTATTCCAAATTCCGCGCATCATCGCTGGCCAACCTTTGCCAATTGCTAAGTTACCCATTGTGTATGGAGGCACTTCATTTCCTTCATTATCAACAATTGCTGCTTTTACACCTGGAATTGGTTTCCCCATTGACCCTGGACGGATTTCCATACAAGGGTAGTTACAAATAACTTGTCCACCTGTTTCTGTCATCCACCACGTATCATGAATACGAAGTCCAAATGCGTTCATACCCCAGCGAATTACTTCTGGATTTAACGGTTCACCAACGCTTAATACGTGGCGCACTTGTGATAAATCGTATTTTTTAATTGCATCTTGTCCAGCGCCCATTAACATGCGAAATGCTGTTGGTGCACTATACCAAACTGTTACACCGTAATCTTGCAGTGCTTCATACCACGCTTCTGGACTAAAGCGTCCGCCTAAAATAACATTTGATGCTCCGACTAACCACGGCGCAAAAATACCGTAAGCAGTTCCCGTTACCCAGCCTGGGTCAGCTGTGCACCAATATACATCGTCTTCTTTTAAATCTAATACCCACTTCGCCGTTTGGTAGTGCTGAACCATTGCGTTTTGCGCATGAAGCACACCTTTTGGCTTACCAGTAGAACCAGACGTGTAATGTAGAATCAAACCGTCTTCACGGCCTAACCATTCAATATGTAATTCTTTTGAAGCTTGTTCAAATAAAGGATTGAATGCTACCGTTTTACCGCCTTCTTCTACATGATCTCCAACAAGAAAGACTGTTTTTAAAGCAGGTAAATCATTTAATGGTACACGCTCTAACAATTCAGGTGTTGTAATTAACACTTTTGCTTCGCTATCTTCTAAACGATCGCGAACTGCGCCTTCCATAAATGCTTCAAATAGCGGACCAACAATTGCTCCCAACTTCACTGCACCAAGAAGTGCGAAATATAACTCTGGGGAACGCGGCATAAAAATAAAAACGCGATCGCCTTTTTCTACATCGCCATAATTTTTCAGGACGTTTCCTGCTTTATTAGAAAAATCCTTCATTTCCTTAAATGTATACTTCTCTTTTCGCGATCCATCTTGATAATAAAGGGCTACTTTATTCTTTCGATCGGATTTCGCATGCTTATCAATTGCCTCATACGCCATATTTACTCGGCCTGTTTCATTCCAAGTAAAGTTTTTATTAACCTCTTCCCAGTTAAAATTCGCGTATGCCTCATCATAATTCGGCAAATTATTTTCTCCTTTAATGACAGGAAGCGTTTCTACTTTCATACTTTACATCCCCCTCCTATGTATTCTATTATCTATTATAATAACATTATTTAAAATTTTCAGTATATTTGTTGATTTTTAGACAAATTTTTAATGACAAATTTCGATTCACATCGCATATATTATAAAGTACGATATGAATAGATTCACAAACCCTCAAGGTGGTGAGCAATACATTGATTCATAAAAAAATATATAATGCTAGAAACTTAAAAACAGCGAAAGGCACTTTAATTATTGAAGGGCCTGTCTCTACACATAACTTAGAAATGTATGAATTTCATCCAGACTTAATTGCGTTTCGTCCTGCCGAGCAACAATATAAAGCAATTGTCGAAATTTCTAAATTGCCAGAAGCTCGTCTCATTATTGCTAGACATGACCAAACGATTGTTGGATATGTTACATACTTGTATCCTGATCCACTTGAACGATGGTCAGAAGGAAAGATGGAAAACTTAATTGAACTTGGGGCGATTGAAGTTGTCCCTGCCTTCCGCGGTTGCGCTGTCGGAAAAAACTTATTAGAAGTTTCAATGATGGACGACCATATGGAAGATTACATTATATTGACGACTGAATATTATTGGCACTGGGATTTAAAACAAACTGGCTTAAATGTTTGGGAGTATCGAAAAGTAATGGAAAAAATGATGAATGCTGGCGGGTTACAATGGATGGCTACAGATGATCCTGAAATTTGTTCGCATCCTGCTAACTGTTTAATGGTCCGCATCGGTAAACGCGTTGATACGGATTCTATTCAAGCATTTGATCGTCTACGTTTTCACAATCGTTTTATGTATTAATAAAGGGGGCAACTGGAATGATTGTAGAAGAAATTATGAATCAAGATGTGGTGACACTACACCCAAACGATACAATCGAAACAGCAATCCGAACGATACGTACGAAAGGCATTCGGCACATTCCAATTGTCGATCAAAATAATCATGTCGTAGGCATTATTTCTGATCGGGATGTAAGAGATGCAAGTCCGTCTATTTTAGATGAACAAGTTTCACTCGATATGCTGAAGCAACCACTTGAACTTATTATGAAACACCCTGTTATGACTTGCCATCCTCTCGACTTTGTTGAGGAAATTGCTACTTTATTTTTTGAAAATAAAATTGGCTGTCTTCCTGTTACAAAGGCTGGAAAGTTAGTTGGAATTATTTCTGAATCTACTGTGCTACACACGTTAGTGAAATTAACAGGAGCACATCAACCGAGTTCACAAATTGAAATTCAAGTAAAAAACGAACCTGGTATTCTCGGAAAAGTCGTTGCTATTTTTAGTGAGTTACAAATCAATATCGTGAGTGTTCTCGTCTACCCAGCAAAAGATGAGAATGATAAAGTACTCGTTTTCCGCATTCAAACGATGAATCCGCTAAAAGTGATTGATACACTTGAGGCAGAAGGCTACCGCGTATTATGGCCAAACATTATGGGGATGCAAGCATGAGTAGCGCGTTTATTTATTCGGATGACTTTCGGGGCTATTCATTTAGCCCTGATCATCCTTTTAACCAACTGCGCGTCACACTTACGTATGATTTATTACAAAAGGGCGGTTTCATCTCTCCTTCTCAAATCATCTCACCACGGATGGCTACAGATGAAGAGATTGCCTACATTCATACAGAGGAGTACATAAATGCGGTAAAACGTGCTGGAGAAGGAAAGTTAGAAAAATCAATTGCGATGACATATGGACTCGGAACAGAAGATACACCAATGTTTCCGAATATGCACGAAGCAAGCGCATTACTCGTTGGGGGTACGTTAACAGCTGTTGACGCTGTTCTTTCTGGAAAAGTAAAGCACGCGCTTAACTTAGGAGGTGGCTTACATCACGGTTTCCGCGGCAAAGCATCTGGCTTTTGTATTTATAACGACAGTTCCATCGCAATGAAATATATTCAGAAGAAATACGGTTTACGCGTTTTATATATTGATACAGATGCTCATCACGGTGATGGTGTACAGTGGTCCTTTTATGACGATCCTAACGTATGCACCATTTCACTACATGAAACTGGTCGATATTTATTCCCTGGAACTGGCGCTGTAAACGAACGCGGACAAGGTAATGGCTATAGTTATTCTTTTAACGTTCCACTCGATGCTTTTACAGAAGACGAATCGTTTTTAGATTCCTATCGAACTGTCGTAAGAGAAGTGGCCGCATACTTTAAACCGGATATTATTTTAACGCAAAACGGTGCTGACGCACATTATTACGACCCACTTACACACCTTTGCGCAACGATGAATATTTACCGTGAAATACCGAAGCTCGCTCGCGAAATCGCTAACGAATATTGCGAAGGTCGCTGGATTGCTGTCGGCGGTGGTGGCTATGACCATTGGCGCGTCGTCCCAAGAGCGTGGGCACTCATTTGGCTCGAAATGAACAACATCCAAAACATCTCAGGTTATCTCCCTCCAGAATGGATTGACGCTTGGAAAGGACAAGCAGAAACAGAACTTCCCCTCACATGGGAAGATCCAGACAACATGTATAAACCTATCCCCCGCAAACCAGAAATTGAAGAAAAGAACGCATTAACTGTAGCGAAATCCCTTGAAATTATTCGGAATAATATGACAAAGTCTTTGTACTAAACGAAAAGGAGGCTCGTTTTTGAATAGCCTCCTTTTATTTAAAACCTGCTATTATTGTCGATTTCTGTCGGTAAGTCAATATATTTTAATAATCGCTGATATATTTCAAGTTGCGCCGATATATTTTGATAATCGCTGATATATTCCGAGTTGCGCCGATATATTCTAATAATCGTTGATATATTTTTATGTACTAACGGACTTTATAAGAAAAGGTCGTGATATTATGTGGAAACAACAAATGATCAACACGAAACGCGGTACATTCGAGCTTTTTACAAAAGGAAATGGCGAACCGCTTTGCATTACACATCACTATTCACAATTTAATGAGACTGGTGATTACTTTGCGGATGTTTTCACTTCTACGCATCGTGTATTCCTCATTAATTTACGAGGCGCTGGTAACTCAGCAAAAGCCCAGGTAGAAAACGAATTAAGTATGATTGAAACAATTCACGACTTAGAAGCAATACGAGAAACTTTACAACTTCCAACATGGCATTTCGCCGGTCATTCAACAGGTGGTATGCTTGGACTTCTATACGCCATCACATATCCAAAATCCTTACAATCACTAGTCGTCGTTGGAGCCGCAGCAAGTAACTATACTGAAACACCATTTTGTATTTATCATCCGGAACATCCTCAGTTTCATTATATGCAACAGCTCATTGAAAATTTAAAAAGCCCTCACCTTACAAATGAGGAACGAAAAGAACTATCTACCAAACGAACAAAATTATCTTTATATAAACCCGAAAACTACAATTCTTATTTTGATAAACCAATCAAAAAAACAATGTCTGCTAGCCGAATGAATGCTTTTTCTCACGAATATCCAGCATTTAATTTACGAGATCATTTACCTTCTATGAAAACAAAGACGCTTATTATATGCGGACGACACGATGTACAGTGCCCAATTCAGTATTCTATCAAGATGCATGAGGCCATACGCAATTCTATTTTTGTGATATTTGAAGAGAGTAATCATTATCCTTTTTTAGAAGAAGCTGCTCAATTTATTTCTACTACTCAAAAATTTTATAAATCGTTACACTAGTACCGTTATTATTAAAGAAAGCTCGCAGCCTCTATAAGACTATGAGCTTTTTTCAAAAGAAATATTTCATACTAAAAACAACAAGCAGAACAAAACAATCATTAAACCTACATCAAGGAATACTGCCTTTTTATCTCCTTCTTTTATACTCATTATAAAAGAAGAAATGATTTTAGTTCCAAAAAAGACCATCATAAATAACCCACCGAAATGATCATTCGTATAATCGTCATCATAAAACATTTGTATTGCGCCTATTAGTAATAAAACAAGTATGATATTAGTTCCAATCTTTAAAATCTTATTTGATTTATTATCTTTTAATATATCCCCCAAAATGTAGCACACCCTCTCACACTCTCCTATGTTTTATCTCTCTTTATATTTTAACATGAATTACCTATTATTCCCTTTTGATCACATAAAAAAAACCTGCCAAAACTTTGACAGGTTCCCTACACGTTAAAACGATAACCAGCTCCCCATACTGTTTCAATATATTGCGGGTGAGCTGGATCTCTTTCAATTTTTTCACGTAGCTTTCTAATATGAACGACAACAGTTGCTAAATCACCAGCGGAGTCTAATCCCCAAATGCGTTCAAATAGCTGTTCTTTATTTAATACTTGATTTGGGTTTGTGACAAAGAATGTTAATAAATCAAATTCCTTCGTTGTAAACGCAACTTCTTCATTGTTTATAAAAACTTTCCTCGCCCTTTGATCAATAGAGATTCCGTGAATATATAGCGTATCGCGTTGCTTACTTACATTTCCTAATAATCTTTCATAACGAGAAATATGGGCTTTTACTCTTGCTACTAGCTCACTCGGGCTAAACGGTTTCGTTATATAATCATCCGCTCCTAATCCGAGCCCGCGAATTTTATCTATATCTTCTTTTTTTGCTGAAACAAGTAAAATCGGAATATCTTTTATAGCTCGAATTTGCTTACAAATTTCAAATCCATTCATTTTCGGAAGCATAATATCTAAAATAATTAAATCGTAGTCTTCTTGCAGGGCCATTTGTAAACCTGTTTCTCCTGAATGTTCGACATCAACTTGAAAATCATTAATTTCTAAATAATCTCGCTGTAATTCTGCAATGCTTACTTCATCTTCTATTAGTAAAATTCTTTTCAATTTACTCACCACATTTCTCTACTTTTTCCAATGAGAAGAAAATGCTTGTGCCTTCCCCAAGCTCGCTTTCCGCCCAAATATTCCCGCCATGTTCTTCAATAATTTGCTTCGCTATCGCTAAGCCAAGTCCACTTCCACCTGTACTAGAATTTCGCGATTTCTCTGCACGATAGAAACGTTCAAAAATATAAGGAAGCGTATCAGATTCTATACCTGATCCGTTGTCCATTACTTTCACAATCACTATATTGTTATCACTCGATACTGTTACAGTAATTTTCTTTTCTTCTTTATCCATGTATTTCACACTATTATGAATTAAATTTGATATCACTCTATTTATCTTTTCGCAATCAGCCTTTACATAAAGTGGTGATGCATGTAATTGTAAGTTAACTTCTATACCTTCTTTACTTAAATCCATCTGCATCTCTTCTATTAATTCTTGCATAAACATATTTAATTCAACCGTTTCAAACTGAAAGGGAACTCGATTCAAATCGAGCTTTGAGAATAAAAATAATTCATCAATGAGTGTATCCATATGTCTTGCTTTCGTATGGATAGTCGTTAAGTACTTATCCATTTTTTCTGGCGTATTTGCTACTCCGTCTTTTATTCCTTCTACATATCCAATAATAGATGTAATCGGTGTTTTTAAATCATGAGAGATGTTTGAAATGAGCTCTTTTCGATTTTCTTCATACTGCGTTTGCATCTCTATCGATTCTTTTAATTTCTTCCTCATTTCCTCAAATCCTTGATTCAATTGCCCAATTTCATCGTGCGATGTAACTGGTATTTGAAAATCTAAATTTCCTTCTTTAATTTTTTCAGTCGCATCTTTCAATACAAAGATTGGTTTTATAATACTTCTTGAGACGAGGTAACTTAATAATCCAATAAGTAAAATAGCTAACAGTAAAAGTGATACGAACAAAATCGGAAATAACTTTTGTGTAAGATCTACAAATGAACTTTGCTTCTTTAATACAAATATACTCCCCTCTTCTTCCTGAGGAAAATAAAAATCAAACTTTACATATCGATAAAATGTATCGCCGAGTTCCGTTGTACCACGACTATTAATATTTGCTGATTCAAATTTCGGAAGAGCTTCCTTTAAAGCCCCACTTTCAAATACTTTTGTAGCATAAGAAATGGTTTCTCCCTTTCTTACAACAATTTTCACCCCTTCTTTTTCAAGTGATGAAACGAACGATTCATCTAATAGTTGCGATTGATGTTTCTTTGCTGCCGTCTTTAACTCAATATACGCATTCTCTTCTTCTGACGTAAGCGGCTTTTGAATATAGGAGCTTTTATAGAAATTTTTCACTGCTTCCAAATCACCTGTTATCGAAAAAACGATTAAAAATCCCGCGATTAATATAAGCGTAATGGAAACGAGAATGACAGCGATATAAGAAAATAAAAACCTTGTTTTAATAGACATATGTTACATCCTCACTTTACCCCGCTATTTGCCGGGCAGTAAGATCCCCACCTCAAAATTCAGAGAAAGCAAAGAAGTTAAGTGGGGGATCAACTGCCCATAAAAGCCCGATTGGTTGGGGCTGATAATCAGTGGGGGATGAACAAAACCCCCACTGATTAAAGTTTCACTTTATCAAACCTTATTACTCATAAGCATAAAAATATATGTTCAAATACTCAAGCGATTTTATAGTAATTTTAGCGTCAATTTATAAAAATTTAATGTTCTTCTTTTACAGTTGAAATGAGGAGGTTGAAATTCCATGTTCAAAAAAACAGTAAGCATGATATGTTGCGTATTTTTTTACAAGGTTGCTTACAAGAACAAGAAGTTAAAAAGGAGATGACAAACATGGAGACAGCGCTACTAACAGCTACTGAGAAACAAGAAACGAATACTGTTATATCGTTACTCAAAAAAGGGGCTGACATAAATATAACAGACAATAAAGGACGTACCCCTCTTATGATTGCTACATACAAAAATGATGTGAAAACCGCAAAAGCGCTTATCGATGCTGGTGCTGACGTAAATATCCAAGATGATATGAAAAACAATCCCTTTTTATACGCTGGGGCAGAAGGTTACTTAGATATTTTAAAACTAACAATTGATGCTGGTGCAGATCCATCGCTTACGAATCGATATGGGGGGACAGCTCTTATCCCAGCCTCAGAACATGGCTATATTGATGTTATAAAAGAACTCCTCACGCGAACAAATATCGATGTAAACCATGTAAACAACCTCGGATGGACAGCTTTAATGGAAGCCATCGTACTAAGTAACGGAAATGAAACACAACAACAAGTCATCCGCCTCCTTATTGAGCACGGTGCAGATGTAAACATTCCAGATAATGATGGTGTTACTCCGCTAGAGCATGCTCGCGCTCATCACTTTGAGGAGATAGAGAAGATTTTGTTAGAAGAACATAAGTAAAAAGCTAATTTTTGCCTTCCTCCCCCGCTCTATGCTACATTTAACCCGTTATATCAATATGAATAGGGTGGGAATACATATGAACAAACCGAAAATTGGGATGATTGGACTTGGAAGTATTGCACAAAAAGCTTATCTTCCAACACTTACAAAAGAAACAGATTGGAATTTTGTAGGGGCGTTTACTCCTAACGCGGAGAAAAGAAAACAAGTTTGCCAGCAATACCGCATACAAGACTTCCATTCTATTGAAACGTTAACTTCAGAATGCGATGCCATCTTCGTTCATAGTTCAACTGCATCGCATTATGAAATCGTTTCTAAACTTCTGAAAAAAGGAATCGATGTTTACGTTGATAAGCCGCTAGCTGCTACAGTGGAACAAGCTGAGAAACTAGTCGAGTTAAGCGAAAAGTATAACCGAAAGTTAATGGTTGGATTTAATCGCCGCTTCGTTCCTATGTATGTTGCGGCAAAAGAGCAAGCTCATAACATTTCATGGATTCGAATTGAAAAGCATCGTACAAATAAAGTTGGACCCTATACGTACGACTTTACGATGTTAGATGATTACTTACATATTGTAGATACTGCTCGCTGGTTAGCTAATGATGAGCTTAACGTCGTTCATAATATGATGCAAATGAATGAAAAAAATGAACTTCTTTACGGACATCATACATATACAACTGCAAATGGACTGTTACTTTCTACCGCAATGCATCGCCATGCCGGTACAAATTTAGAACAAATTGAACTTGTAACGACAGGAAAAATTATTCGCGTAAAAAACATGAACACATTTGAAGTTGAGCAGGAAAACTCCATTTCACAAAGTGGTTCCCCGTCATGGGATACGACATTAAAACAACGTGGTTTTGAAGATGCTGTTCATCATTTTATTGCATGTGTACAAGGAGATACAAAGCCTGTTGTAGATGGATTAGAAGGATTAAAAACGCAGCAAATGTTGCAATCCCTACTGGACGCTACAAGTAAAAATTAAAACGGATACATTTTTCAGAATTTACTTTCATTCCCATTTCCCCTTTATTTCTCACGCAAATTTCTATAGAATATGTTGATAGGAATTATAAATTTCATAATGAATCGTGGAAAGGATGGGATTAACACATGTGGAACGAGTTTAAAAAGTTCGCTTTCAAAGGGAATGTCGTTGATTTAGCTGTCGGGGTTGTAATCGGTGCTGCATTCGGTAAAATCGTTAGTTCTTTAGTAAAAGATGTTATTACACCATTACTTGGTATGGTATTAGGTGGCGTTGACTTTACAGATTTAAAACTTACATTCGGTAAGTCATCTATTATGTACGGTAACTTCATCCAAACTATTTTTGATTTCTTAATTATTGCAGCAGCTATCTTTATGTTTGTTAAAGTGTTCAACAAACTAACATCTAAAAAAGAAGAAGAAAAAGAGGAAGAAATTCCAGAACCAACAAAAGAAGAAGAACTTCTTAGCGAAATTCGCGACTTATTAAAACAACAAAACTCTTCTAAAGATAGAGCATAATTGAACGGATAAAAAGGCATGTCCCGAGAGGGACATGCCTTTTCTATATGCTATAACGTTTCCGAATTCATATGAATAAATAAAATAATACCAGCAACCATAAGTACCATAATACTACTTGCAAATAGTGTAATCCCCATAAACATTAAACTTGTGCTCATATCCACCGATACACTTTCAATAAAAATAGAAATTACATACGTGATAAGGGCAATTCCTGCAAGAATACTTCCTGGAACAAATCGCTTTAAACCATTTTGTTTTAACGTCATATATGCAAAAATAGCAGTCATACAAAGCGTAATTATCCAAAGAACGATCATCTCTTCTCCCCCCTCACAAGCCTTTTCTTTCTATTATACATGACATTGCCCTATAATAGTTAAATTTGCACTTATGTGACATATAACAAGGAATTATACAGTCATATAGAGAAGTCTCCCAGATAAGCTATAGAACTTGGGAGGATTTCAATTGGAAGAAGATATTGTAGGATATTTTAAACAAGTAGAGAAATTTGATTATATTACAATTGACTTAGACAAAAAGTTTTTTTATATGGAAATCGTACAACTAGAAACAAATATAACTTTGCTAAAAATATCACTTAACTTAGACAAAGATGAAACTATTATTGCTGGCAATGTGAAACAATATGATACTTCTAGGTTAGAACAATTCATACAAAACTTTAAACATACTGCACAAACATGCCTTGCACATAATTTACGAAGTCCTGAAGAACTTTTTGCATTTTGGAAAAAGAATTAATCTCCCTCCTTTAAAAAAATGGTTATTTTTTCTATCAATTGATATAATTATCATATACAAATATTCTTTATAAGGGAGTGTTCATAATGATTTGGATTTCACTAATCGTATTAGCCTATTTCATCATTCTCGTCCCAATACAGTATAACTACATTAAAATACTCAAAGAAAAACAGAAGAAAATGAATATGTCACAAAACGAACTATATGACAACATGTCTTATGAAGAATCTCAAATACATTACCATTATCAAAGTAACGTATTTACAATACCTGCTTCGCTTGTCGCAAGTATTATTTATAAAGTGAAACATGCAGCATAATATGTACGCTGTAAAATTATTGTTTGAATCTGTTCATTCTGGTGAGCCTAATCCTACGAAAATGGATGAGGATTATGAAAAGGATTGCGATACACTTTTTGAAGAAAGTATTATTCTTGTTAAAGCAAGCAGTTTGGAAGAAGCTCATGCACTAGGTGAACAAATCGCTATACAGTCTGAGCATACGTACGATAATATGTACGGTGAGCAAGTAACGTGGACGTTTCGAAAACTATTGCATGTGTTTGAATTAGACGAGACACCATTTGAAACTGGAAAAGAATTATACGCAAGATTTTTACACGTTAAGAAAAATGAAACGGTGAATACCGTAGTAAAAGCATACTATCCTGAATATGAATAAAAGCTCACAGCAATCGCTGTGAGCTTTTTTATACTTACTTCGTTGAATCTCTAAATTGGATACGGTGAGGTAAGATAACAGTGTGATCTTCCACTTTTTCTTTGTTCATATACTTTGTTAATAGACGCATTGCTACTGCACCGATATCATACATCGGTTGTACAACTGTTGAAAGTTGTGGACGAACCATTAATGCAAGGCGTGTATTATCGAAACCAAGTACTTCTACATCAGTTGGTACATTTAATCCAGTGTCTTGTGCTGCGTGGATTACACCTAGTGCCATTTCGTCAGAAGATACGAAGATCGCTGTTGGCTTTTCATCAAGGCTCCAAAGCTTTTCGAATGCTTCGATACCTGAATCATATGTGTAATCTCCATCGATTACAAGATTTTCATCATATGAAATACCTGCTTCTTCTAGAGCTTTTCTATAACCTTGTAACTTCTTCGCACTCCCCGCTTTATCAATGAAAGGACCAGAGACGAAACCGATACGCTTATGTCCTTGTTCAATAAAGTGCTTCATTGCGTCGTAAGCTGCTTGTGTATAATCAATGTTTACTGATGGCGTTTCATTTTGCTCATCAAATGACGCTGCTAATACGATTGGTACTGGAGACTTTTTAAATTCTTCAGCGTGAATATCTGTAATATCTTCACCCATGAAAACAATTCCGTCCACTTGTTTTCCAAGCATCGTATTTAATAAATGGAACTCTTTCTCTTTGTTTTGGTCAGAGTTACTTAAAATGATGTTATATTTGTACATTGTTGCGATATCTTCAATTCCACGAGCAAGTTCTGCATAAAACGTATTTGATATATCAGGAATAATAACACCTACTGTAGTTGTCTTTTTACTTGCTAGTCCACGTGCTACCGCATTTGGGCGGTATCCTAAACGATCAATTGCTTCTAATACTTTCTTTCTTGTTGTAGGCTTTACATTTGGGTTACCGTTCACAACGCGTGATACGGTAGCCATTGAAACGTTCGCTTCGCGCGCTACATCATATATTGTTACGTTCATCTCATCGCACACTCCTTCTATTTTTGTTATCTATTTTTATGTATCGGTTACTTGAATGAAAAAAAGACATCAACTCTATTTGCAGATGTCACCAATCGTCCCGAGTTCTTCCTTTTACTAATGATACGATAAAAACGCAGGCTCATACAATATTTTCCCGCAAAAGTTTCGAAAAAATTCGCTTCTTTTCTCGTATTTTCGTATTTTTTATGAAAAAAAGGGCATTTTTTGTAAAAATATAGATATCCCACAAGTAGAAACCCTATTTTAAGCAGTACACTAGCTAGTAATTGAAATTTATATCAGCGATTTTTTGAATATATCAACCACAACTCGAAATATATCAGCGATTTTCTAAATATATCGGTTCCGTCAAGAAGTCTGTGTAATTTGATAAGGCCCAATACATTGGTTTATCCAGTATGAATTTATAATGATTTGGTATGTGAAAAGTGAAGCTAGCTTCACTTTTCACA